>JAFAFW010000102.1 GCA_023423275.1 Pseudomonadota bacterium | reverse complement strand
GTGTCGGCAAGGTGGACAACTCCGACATCGTCAAGGGCTATGAGACCGGCAAGGACACCTACGTCATCCTGGAGCCGGATGAGATCGATGCCATCAAGCTGGAAAGCAAGAAGACGCTCGATCTGACGCGCTTCGTCGATGCCAAGGACGTTGACTACCGCTATTTCGAGCGGCCGTACTTCCTGACGCCCGCCGATCAGTTCGCCATGGAAGGCTACGTCGTGATCCGCGACGCGCTGCGCAAAACCGGCAAGGTCGGGCTGGGACAGCTCACCATTTCCGGCCGCGAATGGCTGGTGGCCGTGGCGCCGTTGCAGGATGGCCTGATGCTGGAGATGCTGCGCTATGCCAACGAGCTGAAGGACCCGGCCAACTTCTTCGACAAGGTCTCCGAGATGAAGCCGCCGAAGGAGATGATCGACCTCGCAGTACAGCTGATCGACAGCAAAGCCGGTCCGTTCAAGGCCGACGAGTTCGAGGATCACTATGCAACGGCGCTGACGGAATTGGTGCAGACCAAGGTGAAGGGCCAAGCGATCCTCGCACCACCAGATGCGGCACCCACGCGTACCGGCAAGGTCGTCAATCTGATGGAGGCGCTGAAGCGCAGCCTGGAAGGTGAAGCTGGGGCCAAGAAGAAACCGGCGACCAGGAAGAAGAAGACCGGCTAGCGTCGGTTGCGGGTCTGCGGCTGATCGTTGGCAGGCAGGGTGCGAAGGCTGGCTTTCAACGCTGCCTGCAGACCGACCGGACGATGATGTTTCTTCAGCAGGTCGGCGAACGCCTCGTCAGCGAGGTCCTGCAGCGACAGTCCGCGCTCGCGCGCCAGCAGATCAATCGCCTGCAGCATCTCGGCTTTGAAAGCGATCCGCTTGTTGATCATTGCCGTGCCATCCGTCTTTGCCACATGCGCTCCGCTGCTATCTCCCGCCCGATACCTGATCCTCAACGGTGTAGGCTCCGGCACCGTTCCCGCCCGGTGCGATCGGCATCGTTCGAGATCGTAACTTGAGTGGTGTTAGGCCTGATGGCCCGGCCAGATCGGCGATCTTCATCCACAGTTCCGTGCGCCGCTTGCCGCCGCCACGGCCTGCTGCTGCAGCATGCGGAAGGCGTGAATATCTTCCTGATCAGCTTGCGTATCCGCCATGACATTCACGGATCTGTCCAGCCCGATCCAGGGCTGTGCGGACACGTCTTGTCGCAGCGGAAAAGTGATCCGATGACTTCCTTTCCGGCTGCGAAGCACGTATACTCTAACCATCCCATGACAAGCACACGCGGCGATGGCCGCCAGCTCAGTTTCGACTTCGGTGTCCACGACATCGTCGCCGACGCGATGGGCCGGGCGCTGGCCCAGTGGCGTGACGCCAATCGGATCACCCGGAGCAAGCTCGCCGAAGCCACCCTGCAGGTCCGCGAGGCGCGACGCCGCCGGTTGCGGCGGCAGAAGGTGCGCGTCTTTCTCTGCGAGTCGGACGTCCACGCGTTGATCTTTGACGGGCGCCGCACCTACCAACGCGACGGGCGCATGCAATGGCGGCTGATACCGCGCAAGGGCACCGGCTGGGTCGAGTATCCGCTGACTGGCTTCCGCGAGGCCGACCTTGGCGATCCGGTGATCGAACGGCTGCTGCTGCGGGTACGGGAGCGGATCAAGAGGATTCTCTACTACGCCTGGAACGGCGATCCGAAGTGGCGGCTCACCTACCACAAGCTGCCGTCGTTCACGCTGTCACCCGACAGCATCTCCGGTCACTGGGATGACGACCTGGATGTGGAGACCATCGCCCGGGTGATCACCGAGGACGCCATGCGCAAGGCCAAGTGGACAGCACGGCAGGCGCGGCGCAAGGCCGCCAATCCGGGAGGTCCTCCATGAGCGTGCTCGATACGATGAGCTGGGAAGGGAAGATGCTGGCCGCACACCTGATGATGGAGCGGGCAGCGAAGCTACCGGAGGGCGACCTGAAGGCGCGGGAGCTGCTGCAGGCCGCACGTGTCCTGCTGAGCGGCGATCCGCCCAAGGACCGGCACGAAACCAATCCACCCGAACGTTCAACAGAAGAAGGATCATGACCTTGCACAATGTGCTGAAGGCCGCGCACCAAGCCGCGCTCTGGCATGCCGGTCAGCGCCGGAAGGGTGCGAAGCAGGAACCGTACATCAATCACCTGCTGGAGGTTTCGCAACTCGTCGCAAACTCACCGGAAGGCCGCGGCGACGAGAACGTCATCATCGCGGCGCTGTTGCATGATGCGATCGAGGATCAGGAGGTCACCGCGAAGACCATCGCCGAGATGTTCAATCTAGACGTGGCCGATCTCGTCGCCGAAGTCACCGACGACAAGTCTCTCGTCAAGGAGGAGCGTAAGCGCCTGCAGATCGTCAACGCCCCCCACAAGTCACCGCGCGCTGCGCTGATCAAGCTGGCTGACAAGATCAGCAACGTGACGGCGGTGGCGGAAGACCCGCCAGTTCACTGGGAGCTGGAAAGGCGTGTCGCCTATGTCGAGTGGTCACGCGCTGTGGTGAGAGGATTACCGCCCGCATCGCCATCGCTCTTGCGGCGGTTCGAGGAAGCGGCGACGTTGGCCGAGGCAGTGATCTCAATATCCGGCCCGCGCAGATGAGCCGGGACTAGGGTAAGTTCAACGCGGTCTTCGCGAAACGGTTGGCGGCTCGTGATAGTTTCGTTTCGGGCGCATGGAGTGGCTGCCACAATATCTGAGGCTCGCGATCAGGTCGCCACGGAAAGAGAGGTACTTGTCATGAAGTTTCCATCGCTGCATTCGATCACTGCTACGATCGCGATCGTCTTCTTTGCTTCCGCTGCACTGGCTGCCGACCCGGTCATTACAGACGGTGACAAGTATAAAGTCCGGTTTGAGAACGACCGCGTTCGCATCCTCGAATATCGCGATCTTCCCGGGCAGAAGACAAACCAGCACCATCACCCCGCTTTCGTTCTATTTGCGCTGAGCCCGTTCAAACGCACAATCACTCTCCCGGATGGCAAAGTGCTCACCCGCGAGTTCAAAACTGGCGACATGCTTCAATCCCAGGCGCAGACGCACATTGGAGAGAACGTCGGCGACACACCCACGCATGTCATCATGATCGAGATGAAGTAACCCCTCTATAGCGTTGGCGCCCATGACTTCGGCGGGGTGTGCAAGCTGGTTGCATGGATCTGACCTCTATACGGAAAAGGTCAGTGAAAGGAGCCCTCGCAAAGCCCGTAAACACGGGGGTGTCTGATGCGCAATCGCCATATACGTAAAATGGCCGATTATGGTATCATGTCGGAGTGGACAAACAGCGCAAGGAACCAGCATGGGACGCAGGCATCGGGTCGCCATCTACGTCAGGGTCAGCCGCGATGATCAGCTCACCATCAACCAGGAGCGCGAGCTTCGCGACTGGTGCGAACGTGCTGGACACGAGGTCGTCCAGGTCTACAAGGACCACGGCATCAGCGGCGCCAAGGGACGTGACAAGCGGCCAAAGTTCGATGCCATGCTGAAGGCTGCCGTCCGACGCGAGTTCGATCTGCTGGCGGTGTGGTCGTCCTGTCGGCTCGGCCGCTCCCTGCCGCATCTGGTCGAGGTGCTTGAGACCATCCAGGGCGTCAATGTCGGGCTTTACATTCACACGCAGGCGCTCGACACCACCACACCGGCCGGGCGCGCCATGTTCGGGATGCTGGCGGTGTTCAGCGAGTTCGAACGCGAGATGATCGTGGCGCGTACCAAGGCCGGGATTGCCAGAGCCCGGGCCGCGGGCAAGCGGATCGGTCGGGCACGGATCGACGACGAACGGACAGCGGCTGCCAAGGCGATGCTGCAAGCCGGGACCGGGGTATTGAAGACGGCGCGGTTGTCTGGGCTTGGAACGTCTACGGTCCAACGGCTGAAAGCTGAGGGAAGCGTGCAGCGGGTCGCTCATGAAACGCGGTGAATGTTGCCAATGGCGTGCAGCAACGCCATCGGACCGTCAGACTCGTCGGCAGCAGCCAGGAGCAGGACGCACCAAACATCTGTTCCCCGGCCGCCATTTCTTGACGAGAGCGGTCCTTCGCTCTCTTTATGAGACCAGAGGATTTCTGTCGGGTGGAGGGAACGAAGTTGGCGCGCTATTTCCAACGGTTGCTGACAGGCATCCTCAGCCTGTCCGGTCTTTTTGGTTATCCGCTGGTCGGAGCTTCGGCGGAAGAGAAGATCGTTTGGAGCAGCAGTAACTGGAAGGTGGCACTGACGGGGCAGCCTCACCAGCCGATAGGATGCCACGCCTATGCGGACTATCAGATGGGTACGCGGTTCGTGCTCATGCTGCAGCGAAACGGAGATTGGCGCGGCGCACTAGGAGAACACAAGGGCCTCCGAGACATGCGCCCCGGACCGGTGCGTGTGGCCGTCGATGGCAGGCTCGTGTATTCCGGCACAGCCACGCGACTATCCGGCGGCGGTATCCGACTGGCTTCACTTTCAGCTTCAGCCGTGACAGCCATGGGGGCAGGTAACCAGCTCACCGTGATTACCGAGGGCTCAAGCGCCCGATCGCTCTCCCTGGCCGGAGCTGGCAAAGCTATCAGCATCGTTCGACAGTGCTTGGCTGATATCTTTATGGCGGAGCAACGTCCGTTGCATGCGGCGGGTCGAACACCCTTATACCGCGTGCAGACAGGTGCCGTGGACGGGGCGATCAACTTACGTTCCGCGCCGTCGCTGCGCGGCCCAGTGTTGACAGCCATCCCGGCACGCGAGGGACTTCTCAGTGCCCTCGGCGAATGCAGTGCATCGCTTGATGACGACAGCAGCTCGACTTGGTGCCGTTTCACGTGGCGTGGAATGACGGGTTGGGCGAGCATGCGGGTACTTGAGCGCAACGCCTCTACAGTGAGTATTGCACCGGCTGTAACGCCGTCCTCTCCCAATGTGGAAACACAGGCGCCCTCTACTCTGCCGACACCGACAGAAGGTCTTTCCACAGGCACGGCGTTCTTCATCACCGACCAAGGCCACCTCCTGACCAACGCACATGTTGTGGAAAATTGTCGCCAGATCAGCATCAGGCAGCCTGGAAAGCAGCCGATCTCAGCGCGGGTCTCGTCGCGTGATAAATTGAATGATCTGGCATTGTTGCAAGTCAGTCCAGAAAAAGCCGTGGGTATCCAGCCTGCTACTCTTAGGCGTCAGCAGGTTCAATTGGGTGAGGATATTGCGGTTTTCGGTTTTCCGCTGCAGTCGCTGATCGCATCATCCGGAAACTTTACTCGCGGTTCCGTCACCGCTCTGGCAGGGTTGGGCGACAACACAAGCCTAATTCAGATCAGTGCGGCGGTACAGTCTGGTAACAGCGGTGGCCCCGTGCTCGATCAATATGGCAACGTGGCTGGCGTTGTCGTCAGCAAACTGAACTCGTTGAGAGTAGCCGCGACGACAGGCAGCATCCCGGAGCAGATCGGGTTCGCGATCAAAGGTGGCACGGCTGCCAGCTTTCTTGAGGCCAATGGCATCGTTTTCGCCGAGGCACCTTGGGCGAAGTCCATCAAGGAACTGCAACGCCTGGAACCCACCGAAGTTGCGGAACGGGCGACGGCGATATCGGCACAGGTCGCATGTCGAAGCTAGGCGCGGTTGCAGCAATGTCCGCTTCTACGCCGTCCGCTATACGATGTTTTCTAGACCGCGGTGCCACCGATCGTATTCCGTCTCGCATTCAAGAATGAGCTGTCCAGCATCCCTTGGTGCTTGTCCAGCCACGCCTTCGACGACGCATATTCCGGCATCATCTCGGCTATGAATTTCCAGAACTGCTTTCCGTGCGACCGATGTTTAAGGTGCGCAAGTTCGTGAACCACCACATATTCCAGCACGCGGCGAGGGGCGAAAATCAGATGCCAATTGATGCAGATTGTGCCTTTGACGCCGCATGATCCCCACCCAGTTTTCATATCGGCGACGCGCAACGCACGTGGCACCAATCCAAAACGCTGGGTGTGCTTTGCGACAATATCCTGCACGTCACGCCTGACCCGCCGCTTGAGCCAGAGTTTGATCTCGTTGGCGACAATCTCGTCTGTCTGATCATTCTTCACCCATGGAGGAAGATCTACGAAAAAACCGTTGCGCAAGCCAATCGCAATCTGAGGTCCATCGTGTCGGCGAACGGCGAGCTTCATCATCCGACCACGAAACGGAATTTTTGAACCCGTCATGAACCGCGGTACGACTGGGCGCTTTGAGACCTTATGCTCTAACTCGCGAACCGTGTTAAACAGCCACCGGCGCTTTCGCTGTAGGAAAGCTTCAATGTCGCGTTCATCATCCGTAGATAAGGCCAACACCTCAACGTTATCCGGCGTAACCGTAATGTGCCGTTCGGCCGCCTTGGCTGACCGGCGTACGCGATAGCAAATCTCTGTCTGACCTATGCGTAAGTGCTTCATGACATCGCGCTGCCGTACGCGTGAACCGCATAATCCTCGATCTCTGTGCAAACCGATGCCGGTTCCGCCAGCTGGCAATCCTTTAGTTTCTTGCGCACATCCTTCCGCAGGTCACGTTTGTACCCATCCATGAAGTACCATGACGGCTGGCTGGCTTGCGCGCTGGTGTAGAGGGCGCCAATCGCCACGGCGGCGAACTGTAAAGTTTCGTGGTCAGCCCTCGTCGCATGCGGCTCGACGATCCGCAGGATAGCGAAGGCGCGCTCGTCCATCCCCAGTTTTGCGTGGGCGCCTGCCTCAGCCTCGATGCCGCCAGTCAGGTCTTCAAAGTCCTTGAGGCCATCGGCGGCGGCGATCTGGCCTTCCTCGAACCGGCGGATGATTTCCAAAACCCGCTCGGAGAAGCGGCCGTATTGGGTCGAGTTCTTGTCAACCAGTTCACGGGTCACGCGCTTGAGTTCAGCGGCCTTCCGCACGAAAGCCTCGTGCAATTCCCCTTCCGACTTCTCCTCGGTTTGAAAGTCGTCCTTGAACTCTGGATCGGTGATGTTGCGAAGGCGGACGGTCGTGGTCAGGCCGGTGGCGCGAACATGCTCCTCCAGCATGTCCCTGATCTTGCCCGAGTAGGTCAGGTGGTCGAGGCTCTCATCCTTGCTGATGGCCTGCTGCACAAGCCGCAGGAAGGCGGCGGTCCACTTCATGTCCTTGGTGAAGTCGAGGATGGCCGGATCCGGCGACAGGTCGCCGTAGGTGCGCACGAAGTGACGGCCGAGCCGCTGAAGTTCGAACCAGTCATCCTCGCAGCCACCCGAAACCATCCTCTCTACGGCGTACGCGGCGGCCTTCTCGTCCATACCGTCGAGGCCCATCAGCCGCTTTTGACGCATGAATCGCGCATGGGTCTCACGCAGATCGCGACGCAGCAGATCAAGGTCGCGCAGGGCATTCTGAACGTCGTCAGCGCGATAGGACGACAAAGCGTCTTCGAGGTTCTTGGTGACGCCGATGTAATCCACGATCCGGCCATGAGGTTTATCGACCGTCGTGCCGTCCGGACGATTGATGGAGCACGTGCGATTGGTGCGCGCGATGGCTTGCAGCAGGCCATGCTCGCGCAGCGGCTTGTCCAGATACATGACATGCTCGTTCGGCGCGTCGAAGCCGGTCAGCAGCTTATCGCAGACAATGAGAAAGCTCGGCTCATCCGTGTTGCCCTTGAACGCCTTCTTGGCGGTTTTCTCACCGTCGTCGTCGAGATAGTGGGCGATCAGCTCGGTGCGGACGGCTGCGATGTAGGGATCTTCGCTCGGCTTGTCGTCCTCTTGGCTCTTGGAGAAGACGCAGGCGATCATTCGGTCGGCCTTGGCCGCCGCTTCCGTTTCACCGATGCCGTCCTTCGCCAGATCGGCGCCGATCACCTCGGCCAAGGCCAGCCGGTAGAGCAAGACCGACTCGCGGTCGATGGCGACGATCTGGGCCTTGAAGCCGTCCGGGCGACAGGTCTGTTTGAAATGCTCCCAGATGTCGCGCGCGATAAGCCGGATGCGCTCCGGGTGCTTGGCGATCAGGGCGAGGCTGACGCCTTTCTGCTTCAGCTTCTCGCGCTTCTCGTCGGACAGATCGACGAACCAGCGGTCGAACAGGATGTCGATTTCGGCCTCGTTGATCGACCACTCGGTCTTCCGGCCTTCGTAAAGTATCGGCACGGTGGCGCCGTCGCGCACGGCGTCGTCTATGCCGTATTTGTCGAGGTAGGTCTCGTCCGGCTCGCTGAAGCGGGCGTAGGTGTCCTTGTCGGCCTTCTTGATGGGCGTGCCGGTGAAACCGAAATATCGGGCACCGGGCAGGGTCGCCTGAAGGAAGGCGCCGAGGTCTTTCTCTTGTGTGCGGTGACATTCGTCCACCAGCACGATCCAGTCCTCCGAGTTCGGGATCGGCTCCTTGGAGCCTTGGAACTTGAAGATGGTTGAGAGCAGGATCTGGCCGGAGCCGCCGCGCGCCACGGCTTCGCGCAGTTCGCTGACCGAAGCCGCCTGTTTCGGGTTGGGCAGACCGCACGCGACGAAGGTCTTGGAAATCTGATCGTCCAGATCGATGCGGTCGGTCAGGACGAGAATGTTGGGGTTCTGAAGCGTCGGGGCGTCCAGCGTCAGATGGGTCTTCAGCTTCAGGGCGAGGAACACCATCGTCAGGCTCTTGCCCGACCCTTGGGTGTGCCAGATCAGCCCCTTCTTCTTGGTCCCCTCGGCGACGCGGTTCACCGCCTTGTTGACCGCCCGAAACTGCTGATAGCGGCACACCTTCTTGATCCGGCGCCCGCTGTCGGGATCGGTCTCGAAGACGATGAAGTGGGCCAGTAGGTCCAGCAGCCGAGATGGCTCCAGCAGGCACCACAGGTCTTTAGTCAGGTCGTCGGCGAACTCCTCGCGTGTGTGCGGCCACGGGTCGGGCCAAGACGCATAGAACTTCGCCGGGGCGCCGGTCGCGCCATACAGGGTCGCCATGCCATCGGTGACGATGTTGAAGGCGTTGGGATAGAACAGGCGCGGGATGTCGCGCTCATACTGCTTAATCTGTTCGAACGCCTGACCGGATCGATCCGCCGCCTTCAGCGGACACTTGGCCTCGATCACTACCAGCGGGATGCCGTTCACGAACACCACAAGGTCAGCGATCCGCGGCCGCTGCGCCTCGACCTTGAACTGGTGCGCGACGTGGTAGCGGTTCTTATCGGGCTGCTTGAAGTCGATCAGGGCGACCGGCCGATCCTTGGCCTCACCCTTCAGCCGCCGGGAATAGGCGCCACGCAGACGTCGCTGCCATTCCTCGTTGTCCGACAGCGTGGACAAGTCGCTGTAGATCGCCTCGGCGTCCCCGGCTCCAAGCCCCTCGTTCAGGGATTGAAGGGCCTCGATCAACACGGGCTTCAGCAGGACGCGATTCGCCTCCTGCCGCATCGTCATCGCCGCCTCGTGATGAAGCACGACGTAGCCCATCGCCATCAGGGCATCGAGCGCGGGCTTCTCGGCGAGGCGATATTCGCTCATAGGGGCACCCTGACACGGCCG
>JAFAFW010000100.1 GCA_023423275.1 Pseudomonadota bacterium | reverse complement strand
CGACGAGGCACCCTTTTCTATTCCCGGCCGTCAAGCGAAAGGGTCAGTGGGCACGGGCGGCCGCAAGCTTTTCGTTGGCGTGCTCGAGCCGTTCACTGAGCTCGCGGATGATGGCCATCGAAAGCTGAGGCACCTGCTGCACGATGTGCAGGAAGGTCATCTTGTCGATGCGCAGCGCCTGCACATCGTTGTGGGCGACGATCCGCGCGGTTCGAGGCTTGTCGCACAGTACGCCCATTTCGCCGATCAGCTCCGTGACGCCGAGACGGGCCAGCAGCACGTTGGCGGCGTTCGTGACCCTGACGACATCGACCTCTCCATCGAGGACGATATAGACCGCGTCGGACACAGCATCCTGATCGAACAGCACTTCGTTCTTCTTGTAGGTGATCCGCTGTCCGGCGAAGGCCATCAGCTTGAGCTTGCTGAGTTCCATGTCCCGGAACATCGGGATCTGCTGCAATGTCCTGATCTCGTCTTCAATCGACACGACGTCACTCTGACCCTTCCAACACCCGGCGAGACCTGCCCGGCCTGCCGATCGTATTGCACTCATGATACCAGTTCTTTGCGGTCCGTTGTGCTTTCAACATGCGCACGCGGGCCGTCGAACATGATCGTATAACCAAAGTCGCTGGTGTCGATGCCTTCGGGAAGGCTGACCACCAGGGTCCGGTTTTTCATCTCGCGCCGCAGGTTTGCCAGCACCACGACGACATCGCCCCGATCATAGGCGGAAAGAGCGCCGTCGACGACCAGGACGTCGGGCCGTTTGATGATGCAGCGGGCAATATCGATCGCGGTACGCTGGCGCAGATCGAGATGTTTTCCCGAAGGGCCGACATCGAAGTCAAGGCCGATCAGATGCACCACGTGATCCAGTCCGCAGTCCGTCAGCACCTCGCGCATGATGGCGGAGACTTTCCGGTCGGCATCGGGAAGGTCGAAGGCGAGGCGGCCGAACAGCAGATTGTCGCGGATGGATGCCGACATCATGAACGTGTCGGGATCGTAGAATTCGATAGCTTCTCCATTGCTGCCGAGCTTGCCGCGCATGCGTGGGCGCGCATCGACGATACGCTGGCGCAGATCGTCGTTCAGCAGCCGGAACCGGTGCCGCGGCTCGATGTATCCCAGGGCATAACTGACGAGCATCGCCTGGCCGTTCCGGTCCAGCGCCGTTGTTTCTGCGCCGGGCGGCAGACCAGCAAGGAGTTGCTTCGAGGCTTCCATCGCATCGGCGCCGATGAAGGAATAGCGCTCGAACAGCGGGTCACCGGGAGCAACGCCATCGAACATTTCGATGGTCGACTCGGCAATCATGCGGCCGATGCGCAGCAGGGGATCGAGCAAGCCGGTCTCAAGCAGAACCTCGCGGAAGCGGGGATCTGACGCCAGCTTTGCGCCATCGAGTGTGCCACCGGCCGGAATACCGAACAGCAGGTTCTCTCCGATCGTAGCGTTGGCGTTGTAGCGGGCCGGATCGAAGGTTTCGACGTAGCGTTCCAGATCGCCGGAGCGCAATCGCTCCGCCAGCGTGCGGCGGGCGCGCAAGAACTGCTCGCGGACTGCTCCGTCGGTCGAGCTGTCCAGCCGTCCGAGCAGTCCCAGGCGGTAGATGTCGTTGTCCAGGCCAACGGCGGTCAGGACGTCGAGGAGCCGGCGTTCGAGTTCGTCGGGACCTGATACGCCGGCCGCTGCGTAATCGATCCAGTCGTCTCCCGGAGCGATGACGAGATTGCCGCTCAACATCGCTTCTTCCAGCAGGCGGCGTTCCTCCTTGGTGCGGGCCGTTGCCGGGTCTCGCAGCGGGATGGACCGGTGCAGAGATAGGATGACGTTGTCGCGGATGGTGCCCTGGAACAGGCTCGGATCGTTGCTTGTGAAGGCCACCAGCCGGCTGGCGGAATCGGCGGAAATATCAGCCAGATTGCTGCCGCCGACCCGGATAGCGCCCTTGTAATTCGAGATCTGGCGGCCGAGCGCCCGCGCAAATGCGCTGCGTCCGCTCCCCGGCGGCCCGACGAGCGCGACATGCGCCGGGCGCTGGATCAGCAGGGTGGCGGTTTCAAGCAGCGTCGTACCGAGCCGATCCGTGATCTGCAGCCCTTCGATGCTGATCGGCCCGTTGGCGAGCGCGGCCGGGTCCGGCGTTTCGCCGTCACTCATCAGACGATCATCGCCAAGCTGCCCGATGATCTGCTGGTATTTCACATTGACGTCCATCCGCTGTTGATCCCAGTCGATCAGCTCCTTGATGGGCGGCGGCAAGTCGCGGTAGGCGGCGATGACGGCGACGAGCTGGCCGAGGTCGAGGCGGCCGGTGAGTGCGAGGTAGCCGCCAATCGAGAAGAACAGGAAAGGTGTGAACTGCGACAGCAGATTGTTCAGGAATTTGACTGCGAATTTCCGCTTGAAGAGATCGGCGCGGATATTGAACAGGCGGCTCAGCCGCGTGCCGATCTCGGCCTGGGTATAGGGAATAGTGCCGTGTGTCATGATGGCCGGCGCGCCCTCGACGAGCTCACCGATGCGGCCCGCGAGCTTACGCGAGTTGATCTGCCGCTCGCGGCCCAGCCGGATTTGCTCTCGCCGCAGGATGGGGATGACGACCGCCTGCAGCAGAACGATGAACAGCGCCACCAGTCCGAGCCAGATGTTCTGGACCATGATGAAGATCATGGCGGTCAGCGCCTGGGTTCCGAGAAAAGCGGGCTGGATGAAGGCATCGCCGATGAAGCCGCCGATCGGCTCGACCTCATCCTTGACCATGCTGGCGACTTCAGCCGGCTTGATCGACCGGATCTCCTCGGGGCGGAAACGCAAAAACTGGCCGACCAGGTCGTAGCGCAGCCGGCGCAGCATCCGTTCGCCCAGAATGCCCTTGCTGAGATTGATGGCGTACTTGAAGCCGCCGTTGATGAGCACCAGCAGCAGATAGATAGCGCTGAGAGCGAACAGGAACTGCATCTGGTCGAGATGGACGCCGCCGACGAGCCAGTCGGGCAGCCAGCTCCAGACCGCCGTCGCCGGGACGGTGTCGTGCCCGTCCTTGAACGCGTGGCCCTGCAAGGCATCGTTGACGATGCGCTTGGGGATTTCGAGGGAGATCCAGTAGAACGGCAGGGACAGGACGATCAGCAGCAGGATGGCGATCTGGTCACGCCTGCTGTGCTTCCAGACAAAGCGAAAGATACTCTGCTCCAAGATGGCGCTCCGCCGTTTCGTCGGGCCTTTGGCGTGAGAGTAATCAGGGTACGCTGCGCGAAATTTGATACCGCCACAAGCGGCGTTGGAGAACAAGTATCAACGCCGGCCATGGATTGGTGATCTTGGGCTATAGCCAAACGCCCTGCACTGCAATAGAACACGGCCCCGACATGCCAAAGAGAACAGATATCAAATCGATCCTCATCATTGGTGCGGGGCCGATCGTCATCGGTCAGGCGTGCGAGTTCGATTATTCGGGCACGCAGGCCTGCAAGGCGCTCAAGGCCGAGGGATATCGCATCATCCTGGTGAATTCGAACCCGGCCACGATCATGACTGATCCTGAGCTGGCCGATGCAACCTATATCGAGCCGATCACCCCCGAGATCGTCGCCAAGATCATAGCGGCCGAGCGGCCGGATGTCTTGCTGCCGACCATGGGTGGGCAGACAGCGCTGAATACGTCGCTGGCGCTGCACAAGCAGGGCGTCCTGCAGGCTCACGGCGTTGAAATGATTGGCGCACGGGCCGAGGCTATCGACAAGGCCGAGGATCGCCAGCTGTTCCGCGAAGCGATGAAGCGGATCGGGCTCGAGACGCCGCGCTCCATGCTCGCCCACTCCATGGCAGAAGCCCTGGCCGCGCTGGAGCACGTGAAGCTGCCAGCCATCATCCGGCCGTCGTTCACTCTGGGCGGCACGGGCGGCGGCGTCGCCTATAATAAGGAAGAATTCGTCGAAATCATCGAACGAGGGCTCGACGCATCACCGACAGGACAAGTGCTGGTCGAGGAAAGTGTCCTCGGCTGGAAGGAGTATGAGATGGAGGTCGTCCGCGACAAGGCGGACAACTGCATCATCATCTGCTCCATCGAGAACGTCGATCCGATGGGTGTGCATACGGGTGATTCGATCACCGTGGCGCCGGCCCTGACGCTGACCGACAAGGAATACCAGATCATGCGTGACGCCTCGATTGCGGTGTTGCGCGAAATCGGCGTGGAAACCGGCGGCTCGAACGTGCAGTTCGCGGTCAATCCCGCCGACGGGCGTCTGGTGGTGATCGAGATGAATCCGCGTGTGTCGCGGTCCTCGGCGCTGGCCTCCAAGGCGACCGGCTTCCCGATCGCCAAGGTCGCGGCCAAGCTGGCGGTCGGCTACACGCTGGATGAGCTGGAGAATGACATCACCGGCGGGGCGACACCGGCGGCGTTCGAGCCGACCATCGATTACGTCGTCACCAAGATCCCGCGATTTGCATTCGAGAAATTCCCGGGCTCCGATCCCACGCTGACCACGTCGATGAAGTCGGTCGGCGAGGTCATGGCCATCGGCCGGACGTTTGCCGAGAGCCTCCAGAAGGCGCTGCGGTCCATGGAAACGGGTCTGACCGGCCTCGATGACATCGTCCTCGAAGGTCTGGGGCAGGGGGATGACAAGAACGCCATTCGCGCGGCGCTGGGCCGTCCGACACCGGATCGCATTCTCAAGGTCGCCCAGGCGCTTCGTCTCGGCCTCGACCACGATCAAGTGCAGGCGTCGTGCAAATTCGATCCGTGGTTTATCGAGCGGATTCAGGAGATCGTCGATCTCGAAGAGCGCGTGAAGGCGCATGGTCTTCCTGGCACCGAAGATCAGCTCCGCATGCTCAAGGCGATGGGCTTTTCGGATGCGCGGCTGGCGCGCTTGGCGGGCATGCCCGAGGCGGAGGTCCGCAGCCGGCGCAAGGCGCTCAATGTCGAGCCGGTCTACAAGCGCATCGATACGTGCGCGGCTGAGTTCGCCGCGCCGACGGCCTACATGTATTCGACGTACGAGACCGGCCTGACCGGTGCCGCGGCGTGCGAAGCGTTGCCGTCGGATCGCGAAAAGATCGTCATTCTCGGCGGAGGTCCGAACCGGATCGGGCAAGGCATCGAGTTCGATTATTGCTGCTGCCACGCCTGCTTCGCGCTGACCAAGGCCGGGTACGAGACCATCATGGTCAACTGCAACCCGGAGACGGTCTCGACCGACTATGACACCTCCGACCGCCTGTATTTCGAGCCGCTGACAGCCGAGGATGTGCTGGAGATCATCCGTACAGAGCAGGCCAACGGCAAGGTGAAGGGCGTCATCGTCCAGTTCGGCGGCCAGACGCCATTGAAGCTGGCGGCGGCGCTGGAGGAGGCTGGAGTCCCCATTCTCGGCACATCGCCGGATGCGATCGACCTCGCCGAGGACCGCGATCGTTTCAAGGCGCTGATCGACAAACTCGGCCTGAAGCAGGCCGACAGCGGCATCGCCCGCTCGCCCGCGGAGGCGCGGGCCGTCGCCGACGGTATCGGTTATCCCTTGATGATCCGCCCGTCCTACGTGCTGGGCGGCCGGGCCATGGAGATCGTGCACGACGGATCGGATCTCGATCGTTATGTGGCGCGGCTGTCGGCAACGCTCGACCGGCCGTCCGAGCTGATCGTGTCCGACAAGCGCCCGTTGCTCATCGACCGCTATCTGTCCGACGCCATCGAGGTGGATGTCGACTGCCTGTCGGACGGCAAGGACACGTTCATTGCCGGTGTGATGGAGCATATCGAGGAGGCAGGCATTCATTCCGGCGACTCGGCCTGCTCGCTGCCGCCGCATTCGCTGGCGCCCGAGATGGTGGAAGAACTCGGCCGCCAGGCGCGCGCGATGGCCCTGGCGCTGAATGTGGTTGGCCTGATGAATGTTCAGTTTGCCATCAAGGATGGCGTTGCCTACGTGTTGGAGGTCAATCCGCGGGCTTCACGCACGGTGCCGTTCGTCGCGAAGGTGATCGGCAAACCGATTGCGTCTATCGCGGCGCGAGTGATGGCAGGCGAACCGCTCGCCAGCTTCGGCTTGAAGCCGGTGACGCTGGATCATATCGCCGTCAAGGAAGCCGTGTTCCCGTTTGCGCGGTTCCTGGGCGTGGATCCTGTCCTCGGGCCGGAGATGCGCTCGACCGGCGAGGTCATGGGGCTGGACCGCGATTTTGCGGTAGCCTTCGGCAAGAGCCAGCTTGCGGCCGGGCAGGCGCTTCCGACGTCGGGTACGCTGTTCGTTTCCGTCAAGGATGCCGACAAGGCAGGTATCCTGGCGCCGGTGCGCGATCTCGTCGACCTCGGTTTCCGGATCATTGCGACGCGCGGCACCCGCCGCCACCTGGAAGAGCACGGCATTCCCTGCGAGCACGTCAACAAGGTGCTCGAAGGCCGCCCGCACATCGTCGATGCCATGAAGAACGGTGAAATCTCGATTGTTTTTAATACAACCGAGGGGGCGCGCGCATTGGCCGATTCCAAGGACATCCGGCGGACGGCCTTGCTCAATCACGTCCCGTATTATACAACGCTAGCTGGTGCGATCGCCGTGACCAGGGCCATCAGGGCGCTGAAGTCCGATACGCTGAAGGTTGCACCGCTGCAGAGTTACGTGGGGTAAGTCGGCCTGCGACCGGTTTTCCCCGCCCTACGGCCTTTTGCGCTGATGGGGCTGGCCAAATTTCCTGAAGTGAGTGAAACTGAGGTGATGTCCCGGCGGTTCTTGCGCCGGTGAGGAGACCTGAATTATGGCGACCGAACGCGTGCCGATGACCGTCGAGGGCTACTCCAAGCTCGAGGAGGAATTGCATCGTCTCAAATCCGAAGAGCGTCCGCGCATCATCCAGGCCATCGCCGAGGCTCGGACGCATGGCGATTTGAGCGAGAACGCGGAATATCACTCCGCCAAGGAAGCCCAGGGTATGAACGAGGCCAAGGTCGCGGAGCTTGAAGATAAGCTGTCGCGTGCCGAGGTGATCGACCCGAAGACGCTGTCGGGCAGCACGGTGAAGTTCGGCGCCACGGTCAGCCTTGTCGACGAGGACACTGAGGAAAAGGTCAAATACCAGATCGTCGGTGAGCTGGAAGCCAACGTGCGCGAGGGCAAGATCTCGATCGGCTCGCCGATCGCGCGCGCGTTGATCGGCAAGTCGAAGGGGGAGACGGCGGAAGTCACGACCCCGAAGGGCAGCCGCTCCTACGAGATCGTCAACGTCCAATTCAAGTGACCTGATTCCCCGTCAGATCACTCTTCCGGAACGCTGATCGGAATGCCAGACTCGCGCTTGACGCGGCGGATGGCGAGCGAAGTTTTGACGCTCGCCACGTTCGGGGCTGCCGTCAGCTCCTGGAGCACGAAGTTCTGGAAGGTGGTCAGATCGGGCGCCACGCACTTCAGGACATAGTCGGTTTCACCCGACATCATGTAGGCTTCGCGCACCAGCGGCCAGCTCAGCACGCGGTTCTCGAAGGCGCGCAGGTCCGGCTCCGCCTGACTGTGAAGCCCGACCATCGCGAAGGCGTCGAGTTCGAACCCGAGCATGCGGCCGTCGACGTCGGCGTGGTATCCGGTAATGTAGCCCGCTTCCTCCAGGGCGCGCACGCGGCGCAGGCAGGGCGGGGCACTGATGCCGACGCGCTGGGCAAGCGCGAGATTGGTTATTCGTCCGTCGGCTTGCAACTCCTTGAGGATTCGCCAGTCTATGATGTCGAGGCGGGCTCGCATGGATGAGGCTCGCTGGAAACCGCGGACCCGGGCCGGGTCAATAAGGTGCTGGATAGGGCGGACAGCGGAAAATCGCAACCGCCCGGTCGTTGGGCGCATCGTGTGCGGCGGCGCGCATCATCGACAGGAGCCGCAGCGTCGGAGACAAGAGCGGCATGCAGGAGAAGCGAGTCGACCCGTCTGCCCCGCCACGGCGTATCCTTGCCGGTGCCCCGGCCTGGATCATTTCCGATGGCCGCGCCGGCATGGAGGTGCAGTGTCGCGGCGTTGCGGACGCGCTGGGCGTCGCCTACGAGTCCCGGATCGTTGCTCCGCGTGGCATCTATAAGCTGATGGCGCCCTGGGGGCCGGTCCAGCCCTGCGACAGGCCGACCGCTGCAGGAAGTCAGTTCGCGCCCCCATGGCCTGTGATCGCCATCGCCAGCGGGCGGGCCAGCATTCCCTATATCCGTGCGGTTCGGCAGGCGTCGGCTGGCCGGACTTATACCGTCGTGCTGCAGGATCCGCGCAGCGGTCCGGATACGGCCGACCTGCTCTGGGTTCCGGAGCACGACAAGCGCCGCGGCGCCAATGTCATCACCACACTTACGTCGCCGCACAGCCATACACCGGCGCGGATCGCGGAGCGCCGGACTCATCTTCCGGCCGAAATCCTGGAGCTGCCGCAGCCGCGCGTTGCTGTCATCCTGGGCGGCAAGAACGGGAGCTACGCCTTCAGCGACGCAGATGATCGAAGACTCCAGTCGGGACTGGAGTCGATCGGCCGTCTCGGCGCGAGCTTCATGATCACTCCCTCCCGGCGCACTCACGCGGAACTGCGTCAGGCAGCCGACACTGCGACGCGGCCGTTCCCGCGCATCTTCTGGCAGGGCGACGGAGCGAACCCCTACGCGGATTTTCTTGCGGCTGCCGATTGGTTGGTAGTCACGGCCGATTCCGTGAACATGACGGGAGAGTGCTGCGCGACCGGCCGGCCGGTCTATGTCTTCGAGCCGTCCGGGCGCGCCGGGAAATTCGGCCGCTTTCACGAGGCTCTGAGGGCTCAGGGCATGACGCGTCTGCTGCCGCCGGCGTTGAACCAGCTTGAAAGTTGGAGCTATCCGCCAATCGACTCCGCGTCCGAGATTGCTGCCGAGATCGAGCGCCGGTTCGCGCAGCGGATGCGGACTGCATCGCAAGTCGGTGGATGAGGGGAATGGATCGGGTCCGCGCTGGAGGATCGGTTCTTTCGGACACTGGCGATGATCCGGCCAGTTTGCCGCGCAAGCTGTATCTGTTGACCGAGATGGCGGTGATTTTCATCGGCGCGCCGATCCTCATCACCTATGCCATTTATGCTCTGCGCCTGCCGCTGCTGTTCATTCTGCCACCTTTGTTGCTGGCATTCGTCGCCTACCTGCTTTGGGACCATACGTTCCTGGTGCGCCGCGAGCTGGCGCGTGGCTTTCCGTTTGGGGCCTTGGCGGGAATTCTGATCACATTTGTAATCGTGGGAGCGGCGATCGCCTATGGCGCCCGGGAGATGCATCCGCTGAGTTTTCTGTCGTTTCCGCGCCGGGTGCCGGACCTGTGGCTGACGATCATGATGCTGTACCCGCTGCTGTCCGTCATCCCGCAGGAGTTCGCCTACCGAACGTTTTTCTTCCATCGTTATGGGCCGCTCTTCGGCGGGCAGAGGTGGACGGCGATCGTCGTCAACGCGCTTTTGTTCGGATTTGCTCACATCATTTTCGGCAACTGGATTGCCGTAGTCGGGACATTCCTTGCCGGACTGCTGTTCGCCTACCGCTACGATCGCACGCGCTCGTTCTGGGCCGTGTGGCTGGAGCACAGCCTCTACGGCTGCCTCGTGTTTACGGTCGGTCTTGGGCGCTACTTCTTCACCGGGATTGCGACGCTTTAGGTGGTGCTTTGATGTTGCGCCAGCCACGTCTCGATCGCTTCGGGTAAGCCGTCGAGCGGGCGGAAACCGTTGGTGACGAGGGCGTAGCCAGCCGTCTTGCTGCCGACAATCAGCGCGGGAAAGCCGCGAATGCCCATCTCCTGCGCGGTCAGGAAATCCCGGAACGTGGCGTTGCGGATATCAGTCGACTGAAACAGGTCTTGGAACGCTGCGCGGTCCTGGCCTTCCTCGGCTGCAATGTCGGCAAGAACCTCTCCTGACGTGATGTCACGGTTTTGCGCGTAGAAGGCGGATTGAACGCGGCTCATGAATGCCAGCTCCCGCGTCGGGTCCATGGCCCGCATGGTCACGACGGCGCGGCACGGCGGCTCGCTGTCGTAGACGAAGTGTTCCCGCTCGAAGAAAGAGAAATCGAAGGGCTGACCCGAGGCAGCGTTCACGCGCGTCCATGCATCGCGGATATAATCCCGATCTTGCGGTCGCATGGCTTGCGTGTTGCCGGCGCGCAGGCCGCCTGTGACGATGCGCATGGTGAGGCGCCCGCGGAATTGCTGCTCCAAAGCCGAGACGACCGGGGAAAAGCCATAGCACCACGAGCACATCGGGTCGGCGACATAGATGAAATGGGGATCCGTCACGGCCTGTGCTTCTCCATCAGTTCCATTTGCAGCTTCTGGATCTCAACCAGCCGTTGCCATTGCCGGTTCAGCAGGTGGTCGATTTTTTCGTGCAGCTGACGGATTTCCAGTTCCGCCTTGAGATTGACCTGATAGTCGTTGAGCGAGCGGAGCCGGTCTTTCGCCTCCTGCCGCTTCTGACTCATCATGATGATGGGCGCCTGCACTGCCGCCACGCAGGACAGGACGAGATTGAGCAGGATGAAGGGATAGGGATCGAACGCCCGATCGATGCCCTGCATGACATTGATGGCGACCCAACCGGCCAGAACGATCGCGAACGAGATCAGGAACGTCCAGCTCCCGCCGAACTCGGCCAGGTGATCGGACAGCCGTTCGCCCAATGTACGCTTGCCCGCAAATCGCTCCTCGACGTTCTGGGCGAGCGTCGCATTGGTGGCGAGGCTGGCTGTGACGTGCCGCTCGATGTCCGACAGCTCCCCGAACTCAGCCTCGAGCAACTCCTCGACGTAACGGGCTCGGTACTGGCTGATGATTTCCTCCGAGACCATGGCGTCGGGGGGCAGGTCAGGGTGATCGCGCCGGATGCGCTCGGCGAGGCTTGGCCGGATGGTTTCCAGGCTCACAAGATGCCGTCGCGGCAACTCTTTGCCGGAGACGGCGCACACCGTCTTGCCGTTGTGCGGTTTATGCGGGTGAGAGTTGGGGTCCGTCATGCTTGATATTCTCAGCGGCTGGCCGGCTCCCAGTATAGCCGTCCGGGTTGCGAGGGCTTGGTATTTCCGCGCGCGATCATATCTATTCCAGCTTGGACCGCCGGGCGCGCCGCGTCGATCCGGTCGATTGAGAAATGGGGCGATTTCGTCTAAAACGCCGCCAACTTCCCGTATGACAGCCGCTTTCCAAAAAGGGCGCCAAACGCAATGGCTACGCCGCAATTCGTTTACCACATGCACAAGCTCTCCAAGACCTACCCGGGGGGCAAGCAGGTCCTGAAGGACATCAACCTGTCGTTCATTCCCGGAGCCAAGATCGGTGTCGTGGGTCTCAACGGTGCGGGTAAATCGACGCTGCTGAAGATCATGGCGGGCGCCGTGGAGGATTTCCAGGGCGAGGCCTGGGCCGCCGACGGCGTGAAGGTCGGCTATCTGCCGCAGGAGCCGGAGCTCGATGCCGGGAAGGATGTGCTCGGCAACGCCATGGAGGGCGTCGGGGAGAAAAAGGCGCTGGTCGATCGCTACAACGAGATCGCCGCCAACTACTCCGACGAGACGGCCGACGAGATGGCCCGCCTTCAGGACGAGATCGACAGTCAGAATCTATGGGATCTCGATCAGCAGGTGGAGCAGGCACTGGATGCCCTGCGCTGCCCGCCGAGCGATGCGGACGTGACCAAGCTGTCGGGCGGTGAAAAGCGCCGCGTGGCGCTGACCCGTCTACTGCTGGCGAAGCCGGACATCCTGTTGCTCGACGAGCCGACCAACCATCTCGATGCGGAGAGCGTGGCGTGGCTGGAGCGCTATCTGCGCGAATATGCGGGCTGCATCATGCTCGTCACCCACGATCGGTATTTCCTCGACAACATCACCGAGTGGACGCTGGAGCTCGATCGCGGACAGGGCGTACCGTACAAGGGTAACTATTCGAGCTGGCTGGAGCAGAAGGCCAAGCGGCTGGAAGTCGAGAAAGGGCAGGAAGAGTCCAAGCAGCGCGCCCTCAAGCGCGAGCTGGAATGGATCCGGTCCAGTCCGAAGGCGCGGCAGGCCAAATCCAAGGCGCGTATCCAGGCGTACGAGAAGCTGGCCGATGAGGCCGGTCGCGAGGAAGTCGGTCGCGCCACCATCCAGATCGCGCCCGGCCCGCGTCTCGGCGGACTGGTGATCGAAGCGGAGGGGCTGAGCAAAGGCTTCGGGGACCGGCTGCTGATCGACAATCTGTCGTTCCAGTTGCCGCCGGGCGGCATCGTTGGTGTGATCGGCCCGAACGGCGCGGGTAAGACGACGCTGTTCAAGATGCTGACCGGTGCTGAAAAGCCCGACGCCGGTTCCATCAAGGTCGGCGAGACGGTGCAGATCTCCTACGTCGACCAGAGCCGTACGCACCTTGATGACAAGAAGACCGTATGGGAGGAAATCTCAGCCGGCCTCGACCAGATCCCGCTCGGTAAGAAGGAAGTGAACTCGCGCGCCTACTGCGGCTGGTTCAACTTCAAGGGCGCGGATCAGCAGAAGAAGGTCGGCCTTCTTTCGGGCGGTGAGCGCAATCGCGTGCACCTCGCCAAGCTTCTGAAAGAGGGCGGCAACCTGCTGCTGCTCGACGAGCCGACCAACGACCTCGACACCGAAACGTTGTCGGCGCTCGAAGCTGCTCTGGAAGACTTTGCCGGCTGCGCCGTGGTCATCAGCCACGATCGCTTCTTCCTGGACCGCATCGCCACCCACATCCTGGCCTTCGAGGGCGACAGCCACGTCGAATGGTTCGAGGGCAACTTCGCCGACTACGAGGAGGACAAGAAGCGCCGCCTCGGCGACGCCGCCGTCGAGCCGCATCGCATCAAATACAAGCGGTTTGAGCGCTAAACAGGTCGGACCATGTCAGGACACGCAGGCCACGGACATCATCATCACCATGACGTCGGCAGTGACCGCAGCGTTCTCTGGGCGGTCGTCGTCAATGTCGGCCTGACGGTTGCCCAGCTCGTTGGCGGTATCCTGGCCGGCAGCCTCGCGCTGGTCGCCGATGCCGTCCACAATCTGTCGGATGCGATCTCGCTCGGGATCGCGTTTGCGGCGCGGAAAATTGCCCGGCGGCCTTCCGATGATCGCATGACATTCGGCTATGTGCGCGCGGAGATCGTCGCCGCGCTCATCAACTACACGACGCTGATCGTCATCGGTGTGTTTCTGGCTTACGAGGCGATCGTCAGGTTTTACGATCCTCCGGAGGTCGCGGGCTGGATCGTCGTATGGATCGCGGGGATTGCACTGGTCATCGACGTCGTTACGGCGCTGCTGACCTACCGGCTGTCCAAAAGCAGCATGAACATCCGCGCGGCCTTCCTGCACAACGTCGCGGACGCGCTCGGCTCCGTCGGAGTGATCATCGCGGGCACGTTGATCATTCTTTACGACTGGCGCATCGTCGATCCGCTCATCACCTTGCTGATCTCGGTCTACATTCTCTGGCACGCCTTTGCCGAGATCGGAGGCGCAATCCGCATCCTCATGCTTGGCACGCCGCCTGATATCGACGTGGACACGCTCATGACGGCGCTGAAGCAGGTCGATGGGGTGGAAGACGTCCATCATCTGCACGTCTGGTCGATCGACGAACAGCGCGTGTCACTTGAAGCACATGTCGTGACAGCTGCGAGCGGCGCGGATGTCGAGACAGTCAAGAACGGGGTGCGTGCCGTGGCGCGTGAGCGATTTGGTATCGCTCATTGCACACTGGAAATGGAATTCGGGTCAGCGTGCTGTGACGGCGATCATGTCCAGGCCGTCGGCCATCAGGTCGGCGCGACGGCGCAGTCCCATCCTCATGCGCATTGAGCGCCGGCAGAACTACCGGTTCAGCGCGATGACCAGAGCCTTCGGATTCCCGCCGTTCTCGCCGATGTAGGATTCGAACAGGTTCTTCAGGAACGGGCTCATCCAGAAGCCCAGGACCTGCGCGTCCCGGATGCGAAACGAATTGCCTTGCGGAACCAGCAGCCAGCGCACGTCATAAGACGTGCCGCTCTTAAGATGAACGCGGCTGTCGACATACAGTCCAACGCCTTCCTTGATCGGCGGTGACATGATCTCGGCGTGGCTGACGGCATATTTCGGGGCTTCGGTCGCGGCGTAGCGGGCGATGAAGCGCACCATGCCACCGTAGTAGGTGCTGCGGTCCGTGGCCTTCAGGTGCACTTTGTAATTACCAAGCGCGTAAAGCCCGATCGCCGGGACGTGTCCGCGCTTCTGGATGACCTCAATGAAATCTTCCGGGTTGCCGGACTTCGCTGCCGCGATCAGCTCGCGCGAAGCCTGCTTCATGAATTCGACGGCCGGTTCCTGGGCGCTTGCAGGCGCTACGATCAGCGCAGCCACGAGCGGCAGAAACGCAAACGCAGCCAGCCGCCAACCGTGCGATTCAGCGCGCCGATGAACTTCAGTAGCCATTCCTCTGCTCCGGAAAAAGAAGCGGTCAAGCATCGACGTATCCAGCCTTACGCAGCCAAGCAGACAGCCATCGATGCCAGCCGCTGCTATCCGCGTCAACTGCAGCCGGGACCATCCCGGTAAAGCCGTATGACAATCATGTCTCCACGGTCACAGTGTAGAATTCGTTACCGATAGAGCCAAAAAGATGGTCAATCCGTGTCCCATGCCGGGCCACGTGATGGAAAAGCACTTTTGGATGGGGAAAAGACCGACGCCGTGCGGCCTCTGACGTCAGGCGGCGAGGGGATGTGATTCGGGAGGCTCGTCACGCGGCGAGAGAGCGATCACAGGGGCGGCTTTGGGCTGGATCGGCGCCTCCGCGCTGGCTGGAGCCTCGACCATCGCGGGTTTCGCCGTGCGCAGCCGGAACGGTAGCGCGCAGAATATCAGGGATATGATCAAAGCGAGCCCAAGCTGTGCCGCGAGGCCCGGCCGGTCAGATAGCGTGGCCAGAACTTCCGGCTGCTCCACGGCTGCCAGTCCCAGCATCGCAAACGGTGTCAGGAGCAGCAGCGCCGCCGGCACAACGAGACACGCCGTCATCAGGACTGTAGCGCGGACGGCGCGCGCAGAGGACGTTGCCGCCTGTGGGGCAGAGGTGCTCTCGAGGCGGGTGATGATGGCGGACGTCATGGGGGTGGTCTTTTCAGATCTGGCTGGAGCCGCTGATGTACGTTGCGCCGTCTTAGCGATCCACTAATCGGGCGGCGAATTCTGCTTACCACGAGGGCTGACCGGAAGCTGTTCCCGGCGGAACAGGCAAGGGATGGCATCGGGGGAGCAATGACACTTGACACATAAAGATATCTTTATATGCTCCATCTCCGTTGAGGAGGGCGGATGTCGATTGCAGGTGGCATTGAACTGGACGCAGTGGTCGCGGCCCTGAAGGCAGCCGCTGACCAGACGCGTCTGCGCATCCTGCTGTTGCTCGCGGCAGGCGAACTCAACGTCAAGGATTTCACCCGCATTCTCGGGCAGAGCCAGCCGCGCATCAGCCGTCACGTGAAGCTTCTGGGTGAGGCCGGGCTGGTGGAGCGCGTCCGCGAGGGAAGCTGGGTCTTCTGCCGGCTGGCGGAGGGACAGCTTGGCGACGTGGCCCGTGGCATCGTTGCCGCTGTTGATCAGTCGGATCCGATCTATCTCCGCGACCGCCAGCGTGCGGAGGCCCTGAAGTCCGAACGCGAAGGGGCGGCGCAGGACTACTTCCGGTCGCATGCGGCTGACTGGGATCGCATTCGTGCCCTTCATGTCTCCGAAGTGGAGGTTGAGCAGTCCATGCGCGAGGCTCTGGGATCCGGGCCTGGGGATCTGCTGATTGATCTGGGAACCGGAACCGGCCGCACGTTGGAGCTGTTCGCTGACCGATATGCTCGGGCTGTCGGCGTCGACGTCAATCCGTCGATGCTGGCGTATGCGCGCAGCAAGATCAGTAAGGATGGGCTGTCCCACACCCAGGTCCGCCACGGCGACATCTACAACCTGTCATTCGCCGATGACGTGGCCGATACGGTCATCATGCATCAGGTGCTGCACTTCCTGAGCGACCCGGCTGATGCGATCAGCGAGGCGGCGCGCGTTCTCGGCCCGGGCGGACGTCTGCTGATCGTCGATTTCGCTCCGCATTCTCTGGAGTTCCTGCGCGAGCAATACGCGCACGAGCGCCTCGGATTTTCGCATGCCCAGGTTGGGCAATGGCTCGCCGACGCCGGTCTGGTCATGCGCGACGTGCGCGATCTCGCACCGCCACCGGAAAGCGCATCCGGCAAGCTGACCGTCTCGATATGGCTCGCGGAGCGGCCTGGACATCGCAAACGCGCCGCAACCGCGCCACTCCAAGACTTACAACCCGTGAGGTCCGCCCCATGACATCCGAACGCAAAAGCCGGCTGGTGGGCGCTGGCGAGATTTCGGTCTCATTCGAATTCTTTCCGCCGAAGAACGAGCGGATGGAAGAGGCGCTGTGGACGGCGATCCGGCGGCTGGAGCCGCTCGGGCCGCAGTTCGTATCGGTGACGTATGGCGCTGGCGGGACCACGCGCGAGCGTACGCATGCAACGGTGGCGCGTCTGGCCAGTGAGACAACGCTGCAGCCGGCGGCGCATCTGACGTGTGTGGGAGCGGGGTGCAACGAGATCGACGCGGTCGTTCGCGACTATTGGGATGCCGGTGTTCGCCACATCGTTGCACTGCGCGGCGATCCGGCCGGCGGTGTCGGCACGCGGTATGAGCCCCATCCTGGCGGTTATGCGAATGCCGCCGAACTGGTGTCAGGGATCGCGAACGTCGGCGCGTTCGAGATTTCGGTGGCGGGATATCCTGAAAAGCATCCGGAAAGCCCGTCTCTGGCCGCAGACCTGGATAACCTGAAAGCCAAGGTCGACGCCGGGGCCAATCGGGTTATCACGCAGTTCTGCTTTGATAACGAGCACTATCTCCGGTTTGTCGAGAATGCGCGCGCGCGCGGCATCTGGTGCCCGATCGTTCCCGGCATCGTACCGATTCATAACTTCAAGCAGGTCGCGGGCTTCGCAACCAAGACCGGCACCAGCATTCCCGCATGGCTGGCGCGCCGCTTCGAGGGGCTGGACGATGATCCGGCGACGACCCATCTGGTTGCGGCGGCGGTCGCTGCCGAGCAGGTCATGGATCTGGTCGATCAGGGCATCCGCCAGTTTCACTTCTATACGCTCAATCGCGCCGATCTCGTGTTCGCCATCTGTCATCTGCTTGGCCTGAGAGCACGCACACCGGCAGTGCCGCAAACGGTGGTCGCATGACAACGCTCAAGGCTCGTATCGCGGCGCTGAAAGCTGCTGCCGCCGATCGTATCCTGATCATCGACGGCGCCATGGGCACGATGATCCAGCGGCACAAGCTTGGAGAGGCCGACTATCGCGGCAAGCGGTTCGCCGATCACAGCAAGGATGTGAAGGGCAACAACGATCTGCTGGTGCTGACGCAGCCGAAGATCATTTACGGCATCCACGACGCGTATCTCGCGGCCGGCGCTGACATCATCGAGACCAATACCTTCAATGCGCAGCGCATCTCGATGGCCGACTACGAGATGGAGGATCTGTCGTACGAGATCAATTTCGAGGCCGCCAAGATCGCGCGCGCGGCGGCCGACGTGTGGACCAAGAAGACGCCGGATAAGCCGCGCTTCGTCGCCGGTGCGGTCGGCCCGACCAACCGACCCGCGTCGATCTCGCCGGACGTCGGCAATCCCGGCTATCGCAATGTCACGTTCGATGAGCTGCACTCTGCTTATGCCGAGCAGGTGCGCGCCCTCATCAAAGGCGGCTCGGATATCATCCTGATCGAGACGATCTTCGATACGCTGAACGCCAAGGCGGCCGGGTTCGCGACGCTCGATGTGTTCGACGAACTGGGCGTCACGCTGCCGGTCATGATTTCCGGCACGATCACCGATCGCTCCGGCCGCACGCTGTCAGGCCAGACGCCGGAGGCGTTCTGGTATTCGATGCGGCACCTGAGGCCATTCGCGATCGGACTTAATTGTGCGCTCGGTGCTGAGGCCATGCGCCCGTTCCTGGCCGAACTCTCCAACATCGCCGATACGCTGATCTCGGCATACCCGAATGCGGGCCTGCCCAACGCCATGGGTGAATACGACGAGACGCCGGATCAGATGGCCTGCCAGATCGGGCCATGGGCGGCCGACGGGCTTCTGAACATCGTCGGTGGCTGTTGCGGTTCGACGCCGGAACACATCGCCCACGTGCGCCAGCACGTCGAGAAGCATCCGCCGCGCCGCGTCCCGAAGATCACCACGCGGATGAGGCTGTCGGGACTCGAACCCTTCGTGCATGGGTGACGCGATGACAGCGATGAAGTTCGAGGATCAGCAAGTCCCCAACCTCGATGATTACGCGAGGCTGGCCGAGCAGTTCATTCCTGGTCGGCTGGCCATCTTCGCTATCGTGGAGTCCGCGCTTCTCGAACTCCTTCCACAAGATGCCGCAAAAATCCTGATCGTCGGCGCCGGCGGAGGCGAGGAAATCCTGCGCCTTGGCCAGAACAATCCGCACTGGTCGTTCGTCGGCGTCGATACGCATCAGCCCATGGTCGATGTCGCACGGCGGCGTCTCGCCGAAAGTCCGGTTGGTGCACGCAGCCGCGTGGAAACGACGACCATCGAAGCTCTTGAAGACAACGGTTTCGATGCTGCGACGTGCATCCTCACCGCGCACTTCGTTCCGGACGATGGTGCGAAACTTGCGTTTTTCAAAGCCATCCGCAGCAGACTGAAGCCGAATGCACCTTTTGCAATCTTCGACGGCGTCGGTGTGGTGGGTGAAGCGCGGACCGAGCTCCTACGCCGAATTTGGAAGCGGCACGCGATGCGCAATGGCGTCGCGGAAGAGGTTGCCAAAAGCAACGCCGAGAACTTCAAAAACGTCGCCGTGGTGTCGGAAGAGCGTGAAGAGAACCTGCTGACGAATGCAGGGTTTCAGCGTCTGACGCCGATTTTTCGCGGACTGGCTATCAAGGGTTGGCTCGCTTTCGCGTGAAGGCTGCTTACCGCTCATTCAACACGGAATTCGATTTGATGACGTCCTCCGCAGCGCAATCTTTCATCAATGTTGGCGAACGCACCAACGTCACCGGCTCGGCCAAATTCCGCAAGCTGATCGAGGCCAATGACTATCAGGCGGCTGTGTCGGTCGCACTGAGCCAGGTCGAGAACGGCGCGCAGGTCATCGACGTCAACATGGACGAGGGTCTTCTCGACAGCGAGAAGGCGATGACGACGTTCCTCAACATGATCGCGACGGAGCCCGCGATTGCGCGCGTGCCTGTGATGATCGACTCGTCGAAGTGGACGGTCATCGAGGCCGGCCTCAAGTGCGTGCAGGGCAAGAGCATCGTCAATTCGATCAGCCTGAAGGAGGGTGAAGAACCGTTCCTCGAACACGCGCGCAAGGTGTTGCGCTACGGCGCGGCCGTTGTCGTGATGGCGTTCGACGAGGAAGGCCAGGCTGATACCGTTGAGCGCAAGGTATCGATCTGCGAGCGGGCCTACAAGCTGCTGACCGAGAAGGTCGGCTTCCCGCCCGAGGACATCATTTTCGATCCGAACATCTTCGCGGTGGCGACCGGTATCGAGGAGCACAACGGCTATGGCGTCGCCTTCATCGAGGCGACCCGGCTGATCCGCGAGAAGATGCCGCTGACGCACATCTCCGGCGGCGTCTCGAACCTGTCCTTCGCATTCCGCGGCAACGAGCCGGTGCGTGAGGCGATGCACTCCGTGTTCCTGTATCACGCCATTCAGGCGGGCATGGACATGGGCATCGTCAACGCAGGCCAGCTCGCGGTCTACGATGACATCCCTGCCGATCTGCGCGAGTTGTGCGAAGACGTGGTTCTCAATCGCCGTCCCGATGCGACGGACCGGCTGCTGGAAGCCGCACCGCGTTTCAAAGGTGATGGCGCCAAGAAGGTCGTGCAGGATCTGTCGTGGCGTGAGGCGCCGGTGCAGGAGCGGCTGACGCATGCGCTGGTGCACGGCATTACCGAATACATCGAAGGCGACACCGAGGAAGCGCGCCAGGAGGCGTCGAAGCCGCTGGACGTGATCGAGGGTCCGCTGATGGCTGGCATGAACGTGGTCGGCGACCTGATCGGCGCGGGCAAGATGTTCCTGCCGCAGGTCGTGAAGTCGGCCCGCGTGATGAAGAAGGCCGTCGCGTACCTGATCCCGTTCATCGAGGCCGAGAAGCAGCCCGGTGACGCCGAGCGCAGCAACGGCACCGTCGTGATGGCCACCGTCAAGGGCGACGTCCACGACATCGGCAAGAACATCGTCGGCGTCGTCCTGCAGTGCAACAACTACGAGGTCGTCGACCTCGGCGTGATGGTCCCGGCCCAGAAGATCCTCGACGCCGCCCAGGAGCACAGCGCAGACATCATCGGCCTCTCCGGCCTCATCACGCCGTCCCTCGACGAGATGGTGAACTTCGCCTCCGAGATGCAGCGCCTCGGCCTCGACATCCCGCTGCTGATCGGCGGGGCCACCACCTCCCGGGCGCACACCGCGGTGAAGATCGACCAGAAGTACGACGGCCCGGTCGTGTGGGTCAAGGACGCCTCCCGCTCCGTGCCCACGGCCGCCGCGCTGCTCCACCCCACCCAGCGCGAGCAGCTGCTCAAGGACGTGCAGGCCGACTTCGACTCGCTGCGCACCCGCCACGCCGCCAAGCACGACCGCCCGATGGTCCCCCTCGAGCAGGCGCGCGCCAACGCGACACCGGTCGACTGGAGCGACTACCACCCGCCCCGGCCCCACATGCTGCTCCAGCAGGACCACGCCGTGTCGCCGGTCACCGGCACGCAGGTGACCCAGCACGTGCGCGTGCTGCGCGACCACGACCTCGAGGTGCTGCGCAGGTACATCGACTGGCAGCCGTTCTTCAACGCGTGGGAGATGAAGGGCGCGTTCCCCGACATCCTCAACAACCCGAGCTCTGGCCCCGCCGCCCGCAAGCTGTACGACGACGCCCAGGCGATGCTCGACCGGATGGTGGAGGAGAAGTGGGTCCGCGCGCACGGCGTGGTCGGCTTCTTCCCCGCCAACGCGGTCGGCGACGACGTGGAGCTCTACCTCGACGGCGACCGCAGCAGGGTGCACGCGACGCTGCACCACCTGCGGCAGCAGGGCGAGCACCGCGACGGCGTACCCAACCGGTCGCTGGCCGACTACGTCGCGCCGAAGGAGACCGGCCTGCGCGACCACGTCGGCGCCTTCGCCGTGACCGCCGGTGACGGCCTGGCCGAGCGGGTGCAGGCGTTCCGCGAGGAGCTCGACGACTACAACGCGATCCTGCTGGAGTCGCTGGGCGACCGGCTGGCCGAGGCCTTCGCCGAGCGGCTGCACGAGCGGGTCCGCAAGGAGCTGTGGGGCTACGCCCCCGACGAGCAGCTCGACAACGTCGGGCTGATCAAGGAGCAGTACGACGGCATCCGGCCCGCGCCCGGCTACCCCGCCTGCCCCGAGCACACCGAGAAGCAGACGCTGTGGGAGCTCCTCGACGTCGAGGAGCACACCGGCATCCGGCTCACCGAGTCGATGGCCATGTGGCCGGGCGCCTCGGTCAGCGGGTTCTACTACTCCCACCCGCAGTCGCAGTACTTCGTGGTCGGCCGGATCAACCGGGACCAGGTCGCCGACTACGCCGAGCGCAAGGACTGGACCCTCGCCGAGGCCGAGCGGTGGCTCTCGCCCAACCTCGGGTACGACCCCGAGGACTGATCACCGAGGACCGAGGACCGAGCACCGAGCACCTAGCACCGACGACTCGCCGCGCGTCCTCCGCGTGGGCGATGCATCCCGGCGCCCGATTGTGGGAACCTGCCACCCGTGGACGGCCGGTGCAGAGCGCTCCGCCGTCCCAGCTCCATGGCCGCGAGCAGACGGAGGAGAGTCGGATGGAGACCGCCAAGGTCTCGGTCGTGCTCGTCGACGACTCGACAGACGTGCGGACGCTCGTCCGGATGCGACTGGAGTCATCCGGGCTCTTCGACGTGCTGGGCGAGGCGGGTGACGGCGAGGAGGCCATCGAGCTCGTGGTGCGGCACCACCCCGACGCGGTGCTGCTCGACGTGTCGATGCCGGCGATGGACGGTCTCGAGACCCTCCCGGCCATCCTGGCGGTTCGACCCGAGACCTCGGTGGTGATGTTCAGCGGCTTCGGCGGCACCGACCTCACGGCCGAGCTGGGCGAGCTGGGCGCGCTCGACTACATCGAGAAGTCCATCCCCCTCGAGCAGCTCCCCGACCGGCTGTTCCGGAGCCTGCGCGGCGGAGCGCCGGAACCCGAGCCTCCTGCTGAGGAGCCGGAGCCCGTCCCGTCGCCGGATCCCGTCACGGAGCCGCTGGACGACCTCGACGTCACCCGGGTCGAGCAGTCGATCCTCGACGAGCACGTCGAAGGCTTCCGCGCGCTGTTCGACCGGGCCGCGATCGGGATGGCCACGCTCACCATCGA
>JAFAFW010000099.1 GCA_023423275.1 Pseudomonadota bacterium | reverse complement strand
GTATGCGCGCGCTGCCAGGCAGGGCGAACCGTTCGCGCAGGATATGCTGTCGTGGATTCTGGCCGAAGGCGCTCACCGCGCGCCGGACGATAACGGAGCGATGCGATGGGCGCGTAAAGCAGCCGATCAGGGCGTCGCCGCATCCATGACGCGCATCGGGTTGCTCTACAACAACGCACTCGGCGTCGAGCGCGATGTCGAAGCCGCCGCCAGATGGTGGCGAATGGCGGCCATGCTCGATGACCCCGATTGGCAGGCGATGCTCGGCGCGGCGTATCATATCGGCGCCGGTGTCGAGCGTGATCCCGTCGCGGCGTTAGCGTGGCTGATCCGCGCCCGTGTCGGCCGCAGCTCCTTTGCCGACCGGTTTTATATTGGCGTTCGCGAAACCTGTTCGCCCGAGCAGTGCCGCGAAGCCGAAAAACGCGCCACGCTTCCTCTGGCGTTCGAGGAGGTGGTGCGATGATCGTCGGCACCGCCGGTCATATCGATCACGGCAAGACGGCGCTGATCGGCAGACTGACCGGCGTCGATACCGACCGGCTGAAGGAGGAAAAAAAGCGCGGCATCTCCATCGACCTCGGATTCGCGCACTGGATCCGCCCCGATGGACGGACGATCAGCTTCATCGACGTTCCCGGCCACGAAGGCCTCGTGCACAACATGCTGGCGGGCGCGACGGGCATCGATTTCGTCATTCTGGTGATCGCCGCCGACGACGGCGTGATGCCGCAAACGCGCGAGCATCTGGCCATCATGGATCTGCTGGGCCTCAAGCATGGCGTCGTCGCGCTGAGCAAATGCGATCTCGTCGATACTGACCGGCTCGCAGCCGTGACCAACGAGATCCGCGCGACCATCGCGGGCACAAGCCTCGAGGGCGCGGAAATCATCCCGGTTTCAGCGATCACCGGAGCCGGCGTCACCACCCTGGCCGATCATCTCGACGCCGCACTCAGCGAAGCCGCGGAGCGCTCGAAAACCGGATTATTCCGCCTTGCCGTCGATCGTTCGTTCACACTGCAAGGCCTCGGCACCACAATTACCGGTACTGTGCTGTCCGGAACGGTGCACGTCGATGACCGCATCCTGATCAGCCCGTCCGGTCTTGAAGCGCGTGTCCGCTCCATCAATGCGCAAAACCAATCGGCTGATCGCGGCGAAGCCGGCCAGCGTTGCGCGCTGGTGCTCAGTGGTCCGCAGATCAGTAAGGAGGCCATCAAACGTGGCGATGTCGCGCTTGATCCAGCGCTGCATGCGCCGACCGCGCGCCTTGACGGCAGTCTGCGCGTACTGCCTTCCGAGCCGCGACCGGTAGGTCAGTGGTTTCCGGTCAAAGTACATCATGCCGCCGCCGAGGTCCCGGGCCGCGTCGTGGTGCTGCGTGACGAGCCTATCAAACCCGGTGAGACGGAATTCGTACAGCTTGTGCTCGAACGTCCACTGGCGGCCGCGGCGGGAGATCGCTTCATCATTCGCGATACGTCGTCGAGCCGTACAGTCGGTGGCGGAACGTTCATAGATCTGCGCGCGCCAGAGCGCCGTCGCCGCACACCCGAGCGCCGCGCCGAAGTCGAGGCGTTGTCGGAACCGAACGCCCCTCATGCGCTTCGGCGTATCCTCGATCAGCCCGACCGCTGGGTCGATCTCGATAGCTTTTTCCGGGATCGCGCCATCGGGCGAAACGAGGCGGCAGTCATCGAAACAGGGCTAGGCCTTATTGCCTTAACTGTTGGCGGATCGCGTATGGCCACGCTTCCGGCGAGCTGGGATAACCTGCGCGAGCGGATCGGCACGACACTGGATGCTTTCCACGGCGAGCGGCCGGATCTTCCTGGCATCGGCCTGGAGCAATTGCGGAGAAGCAACACGCCGATGCTGCCGGCACCGCTGTTCCTCGCCGCGCTGAGAAAACTTGGCGACACGGGCGATCTGACGCTCGATCGCACATGGGTCCGCCGTCCTGGCCATGAGGTCAAATTCTCCGACGAGGAGGAGCGGATTTGGACTTTGATCCGTCCACGGCTTGCTGGCGAACCCTATCGCCCGCCCCGAGTCCGCGACATCGCCCGTGAGATGGACATCGACGAAGGGTTTGTACGCCGTCTGATGCGCATGGCGGCGCGGCGTGGCGATGTCGAAGAAATTGCTCACGACCATTTCTTCCTTCGGCCGATCGTGCAGAAAATGGCGGATATCGCGATTGATGTCGCGGAACACGCCCCGGACGGCAAATTCAGCGCCGCTGATTTTCGCGATCGCTTGGACAACGGGCGTAAAGTCGCTATCCAGATCCTGGAGTTTTTCGACCGGCATGGATTTACGATCCGCCGGCAGGATCTGCGCCGTATCAATCCGGCCCGCGTCGCATTTTTTGCATCGACCGAGGGGCAGCAGGCAAACGGGGAAGTCCCGCTCCCGGTGGGGCGACCGGACTTCAAATCCGGGTGGGGCCGTCAGACGGTCCCAGGTGGGTTCGACTCCCATCCTTCCCCGCCAACTCCTCCTGAAGGTGGACGATGAATCCGAACGCCGCAGCCCTGCTCGGACAATTCGAAGCTGCCGCAGAGGCAGCTCAGGAAACCGAAATAGCGTTGCGCAAAAAACTGGCCGACGAAGTGGCCCGCCTCGAGCGCGAGCGGACTTTCGCGTTCAGACGCGTCCGGCTTGTGCGCACGCTTCTCAATGCTGCGGAGGTGCACGACACCGAATTCGACGCGCTGATGGCCGAGCGGCGCGCGGTCTGCAATGAACTCGACTGGAACGGCGAAACCGAAATGCAAAGCGCCATTTTGGATCGCCTGCAGCCCGTTGCCGCCAGCATCTGGAAATCCACCTGCGCCGACTCCGCGCAGGACGCGGCAGCAATCACACAAGAATTGCAGGCCTTTGAGACTTGGCACGAAGCAACTTACGGAAAATCATTCTACGCCTTGTTCGATCGCTACGTTCCGCAGGTGCCCGTTGTCGATTTCTGAAACCACCGAGTTCGATCAATGGCTCGCCGACATGGTGCGTCATCACGGCGAGTTCACGGTGCTCGTCATCCTGACGGCTATCGGCGAAAGGAAGATTTCGCCGTTGTGCTCGACGTTTCTGCACATCATTGGCGATGACGTTGATTGGGATGACATCAGGCTGATGTTCGCCGGCTCGGGCCAGAATTGGGATGGCGCGGCATTCTTCCCGACGAAAGCCGATGGCGGCGGCCCTGTCGACACCCCGACCGCGCGGGAGCGTCTGGCGGAACTGCAGGCGAAGGTGCTGGAGGATCGCATGATCCTCAACGAGGGTCATTTTTTCGACACCCTCGGCCGCCGGATTCAAATCGAACCCCTGCCCGATGCCTGAATTAACCCAGCCGCTTGACGTCAACAGTGAACGTATACCCGACGCTACGCACGGTTTTGATCAAGACTGGACGATCAGCATCGGTTTCGATTTTCTTGCGCAGGCGCGCGACAAGGTTGTCGATCGAACGATCCAAAGGCGCCCAATCCTGGCCCTTCAGAAGATCCATGATGTCACTGCGCGACAGGACGCGCTGCGGACGCTTCACAAAGGCTTCGAGCAGATTGAATTCACCGGTCGTCAGATCCTGCTCTGTACCATCTTGCCGCTGCAGAGTGCGGCGAGGAACGTCGAGAATCCAGTCTCCGAAAGCATAGCGCTGCTCCGTACGCCCGGGGGGTGCATCGCTCCCGCTGGATCGCCGCAGCACGGCGCGAACCCTCGCCACCAATTCTCGCAATTCAAACGGTTTGGCGAGGTAGTCATCGGCCCCAAGCTCCAACCCGACGACGCGATCGATGGCATCGGCCTTACCGGTCAACATGATGATCGGAATTGCGTGCTCACGGAGCAAATCGCGTGCCAGATCCAGGCCGTTCTCTTTCCCCAATCCCAGATCGAGAGTGATGAGATTGACAGCCTGCCGGCCCAGAACGACGCGCATTTCGGCACCGTTCTGGGCTTCCGACACACTAAAGCCCTCGCCTTCCAAACACCGCCTCAGCAGCGCCCGAACCTTGGCGTCATCGTCAACAACGAGGATATGCTGCTGCCCTGCCGTCATCTTGTCCACGGCCCGTCCGATCCGGCCGGTTACCCGCCTGCGCCACAATGCCCACTACCTAGCCGCGTTGCTTGCCTCGCGCAACGCGACCTAATATTTCAGAGGTTAGCAACGGATTTGCGGATCTCCCATGACACAGTCTCCCGGCTCGCCGCCGTCGCCGGAAGCACAAGCTGCGAAGCTGCTCAGCATTCTGGAGTCAGCGGTTACCGCAATTGTCACCATCGACGAGCGTGGGCTGATAGAAACCGTCAATCCTGCGACCGAGCGCCTGTTTGGTTACGCGATGGACGAGCTAATCGGCCACAATGTCAAAATCCTGATGCCCGAACCCTATCGAGGGGAGCACGATGGGTACATCGCCAATTACGTGAACACCGGCACGAAGAAAATCATTGGCATCGGCCGGGAAGTCACCGGCCGCCGCAAAGACGGCACGACATTCCCCGTACACCTCTCGGTCAGCGAGTTCGAGGTCGAGGGACGTCGCTACTTTACGGGCATGGTCCACGACATCAGTGACCGCAGGCACGTCGAGGAAGCGCTCAGAGAGAGCGAACGGCGTCTGGCGCACGTCCAGAAGATGGAGGCCGTCGGCCAACTCACGGGCGGCATCGCGCACGATTTCAACAATCTGCTTCTGGTCATCAGCGGCAATCTCGAACTTCTCGAGATGCGCCTTCAAGATGAAGACTCACGTGCCCTGCTAACGGATGCCCGCGAGGCCGCGGCGCTCGGTTCAAAACTGACCGATCAACTCCTGACGTTCGCGAGAAGACGCCATATGGACCCGCAGGTCGTTCAGTTGAACGATCTGGTCGTCAATATCACGGATATGCTGCGCCGGACGCTCGGAGAACACATCTCGCTTTCGACCTCGCTGGCCCGCGACGTCTGGCTGACGCGGGCGGACCCTAGTCAGTTTCAGAGCGCGATCGTCAATCTGGCCGTGAACGCCCGCGATGCGATGCCGCGTGGCGGCAAACTCGTCGTTGAAACCCGCAACATGACATTCGGTGATGATCATGCGGATTTTCAGCCGGAATTGAAGGCCGGCGACTACGTCCAACTGTCGATCTCCGATACCGGCACAGGCATGCCGTCCGAAGTCCGCGATCGGGTGTTCGAGCCGTTCTTTACCACGAAGGAAAAGGGCCGCGGCACGGGTCTCGGCCTGGCGATGGTGTACGGCTTCGTGAAGCAGTCCGGCGGGCACGTCACCGTTTACAGTGAAGTAGACTATGGGACCACGATCAACCTCTATTTCCCGCGGGCGATGAGCGATGCATCCGAATCCAAAACATCAGGGCCTGCCCATGACCTCGATCCCGAGGCGCGCGAAACGATCCTTGTCGTCGAGGATGACGAGCGCGTCCGGCATCTCACGTTGAGGCGCCTCAACCTGATCGGCTACTCCGTCCTGGAGGCCAGTGACGGACCGACGGCACTCGAAATTCTGCGGTCCTCCGCCCATGTCGACCTCGTTTTCACGGATCTCGTAATGCCGGGCGGGCTTTCCGGCCGGGATGTGGCCATACACGCGCGCGAACTCAAGCCCGGCATCAAAGTGCTGCTGACATCCGGATACGCGGAGGAGCTCGTGCACGGCGATGAACTCGACCGTGAACAGCTCAAGGTGTTGCGCAAGCCCTATCAGCAGGCCGATCTCGTCGCCGCGCTACGCGAAGTCCTGGGCGGCGCCAGCGCACAGAGCTAGGTGTTGCTTGATCGCAATCAAGGCGCGATCCGCCGCCGCGTGATCAGTATCATGACCTGAACAATCCGCCGCCGCACGTGTGGCCCTTGAAAGTTATCTGCCTGACCGCGTTGATCCATGTCAATTCAACCATGCACATCAAGGGACAGACTGGGCGCCGAGGCTTCCAGTTGGATAATGCGAAACGTGACCGATTGCCCCTTGAGATCTTCGAGCCGGTTTGCGGTTGCGACATTCGAGACCTGGGGTGGCTTGCAAAAAGCCGTGGATGAGCTGTGCGATAAAGGACTGACGGCCGACGCCTTCAGTTGCCTGGGGCAGCGCAAGCTCTTCGCAATGAAGCCCCCGACACTCTCGGACCGCGGGGAGTGTGAACTGACGTTCGTCGATGCGCCGAAAGCCGTCTGTTGCACGAGTGGAGCACTTGCCGAATGCCTGATGAGTCGGTTGGCGGCCGGGGCGACAAACCTCGGCGCTGCCCTCGCCCATTGGCTGATCCCCCGCCACGCCGCCGAGGTTCAGCGCGCGGTGCTGATAGGCCAGATCGTCTTCTGGGTGCAATTGTTCGACAATACCGATGAACGTCGCGCGTACGATACGCTGCTCGCCAACAGCTCCGAGTCCGTCGGCGTCCACGACTTCGTCCGCAAATAGCGCTGCCGGGTCCGGTACATTTCGATACAATCTGTTACACGCCGATCGTACGCGCACGACGAAGCCATGGTCGATTGCAGAGGCTTAATTCCGGCATGGAGCCTCAGCGATGCAGACCTCTACCGAGCAGTTTTCGAGTGCCCGTGACTTCAGGGCGTCGTGTGGCCCGCACCCGGCGCCAGCAAACGATCTCGACGCGTGCTTGGCACGCGGATCCCTGCGACGTCTCGAAGCGAAGGAATTCCTGTTTGCCGATGGCGATCGCGTTTCGCATCTATACCGCATCGAAACAGGCACCGTGGTGCTGTTCAAGATCCTCGCCGACGGCCGTCGCCAGGTGATGGGCTTCGCCTACCCGGGCGACCTGATCGGCCTGGGTGTCGAAGGCGAGCATGTCATGAACGCCCAGGCAGTGAAGCCAACCCGGCTACGCAGTCTGCCGGTGTCCATATTGCGGCAGGCGACTGCCAACAATCCTGCCTTGTGCCTGAAGCTGTACGAGGCTCTCGCCCGCGAGCTGGCTGCAACACGCGATCTGATGCTGACCACGGGGCAGCGCAGCGCAATGGAACGGCTGACCGGCTTCCTGCTCGCGCTGTCGCGGCGCAATGCACGCAGCGGCCAGGACCCGACGCGCTTCGAACTGCCGATGACGCGTACCGATATCGGTGATTTCCTCGGCCTCACCATCGAGACGGTGAGCCGGACCTTCACCAAGCTGAGGAAAATGGGGATTCTTGAGCTGCCGCGCTGCAACGAAGTCAGGCTGGTCGATATCAATCAGATTGAAAGCGTGGCGAACGGCGAGGCAGAGGCGGCCTGAGCCGCCGTCTGGCACATCGAGAGCTGATCGGGGCGGAGCACGAATGCTGCTTCGCTTTTCCCGATTCCGGCTATCCGTCGACCTTCAACAGACCTAGCCGGCGCATCAGATGTTTCTCGGCCTCCAGGATTATCATTGCCAGCACGCCGACGCCGATAATCAGCAAGCCATCCGTCAGGCCCATAGGCTTGGTCGCGAATAAGCTCTGCATCACGGGCCAGTATGTGAAGAGAAGCTGTGCGGCCACGACGGTAGCGATTGCGATGAGAACCGGCGGCGTGCCAAGCGCGCCGCGCCAACTGAACGACGTTGCGTGCAGATAGCGGACGTTGAAGAGATAAAAGATCTCCAGAGACACAATTGTGTTCACTACCATCGTCCGCGCTGTGTCGAGATCGTATCCCTGGCCGAGAGCGTAAAAGAAAATCCCGAGCGCACCGGCTAAAAAGATCAGCGAAACGAAAACCACCCGCCACACCAGAAACGGCGAAAGAAGCCCGGCATGCACGGGCCGTGGTGGCCGGTGCATCACGTTCGGTTCGGGCGGCTCGAATGCAAGGACAAGCCCGAGCGTGATCGTCAGGATCATGTTGATCCAAAGAATTTGCGCCGGGGTCATCGGCATCGTGAAGCCGGCGAGGATCGCCGCGACCACCGTCAACGCCTCGCCACCGTTGGTTGGAAGCGTCCAGGCCGTGACCTTGCGGATATTGTCGTACACGGTGCGGCCCTCATGCACCGCGTCCACGATCGAGGCGAAGTTGTCGTCCAGCAGCACCATCTGCGAGGCTTCCTTGGCCGCTGCGGTGCCCTTGAGCCCCATCGCAATTCCGACATCGGCCTGCTTGAGCGACGGCGCATCATTGACACCGTCGCCGGTCATGGCAACGACTTTGCCTTTCGATTGCAGTGCCCGCACGATGCGCAGCTTGTGCTCAGGGCTGGTGCGCGCAAAGACAGCCGTGTCGTCGACTTCGCGGACGAGATCAGCGTCAGACATACCGTCCAAATCGTGGCCGGTAAGAACCCGGGGGGCATCTCCCAATCCCAGTTGCTGCGCGATACTGGCTGCCGTCGCGGCATGATCTCCAGTGATCATTTTAACCGAGATGCCCGCCGTCCGGCATTCGGCGATCGCCGCCACGGCTTCCTCGCGCGGCGGATCGATGAACCCGACGATACCCAGGAAAATTAGCCCCTGTTCGACATCGGCGAAGGCAAGATGTTCCGCGGTCGCCTCCGCGCGCTTCATGGCAAACCCAAGCACGCGTTCGCCCTGGGACGCCGACGCGGCAATCCGCTCGCTCCAATAGGCATGATCAAGTGGGCGATGTTGATCGCCATGGGCCTGTACGATGCACATGCCCAACACGCGTTCCGGCGCGCCTTTCACCATGACGATCCGCCCACCCTCGGGCATACCGCTGAGCGTCGCCATGAAACGATGCTGGGCGTCGAACGGGATTTCGTCGACACGTGCGCATGTTTCGCGCGCGTTGTCGGGATCGAGGCCCGCCTTCATCGCCAACGCCAGCAGCGCCCCTTCCATCGGATCGCCGTTGGACATCCAGCCAGCGGCTTCTTTGTGCAGCCGCGCGTCATTGCAGAGCATGCCGGCTTGCGCCAGCATCCGCGCCGTCGGCTCCTGTTGCGCCTTGCTGGTATCGTCGGCGAATAGCAACGCGCCATCCGGCGCATAACCCGCGCCGCTCACCATCGTCTCGCCGCAGGCCGTTACGACACGACGCGCCGTCATCTCGTTGCGGGTGAGCGTTCCGGTCTTGTCGGAGCAAATCACCGACGTTGCCCCTAGCGTTTCCACCGCGGGCAGACGGCGGATCACGGCATTCCGCGCCGCCATCCTCTGCACGCCGATCGCCAGCGTGATGGTAATCACCGCCGGAAGTCCTTCCGGCACAACGCCGACGGCAAGCGCAACAACCGCCATAAGCGCGTAGGACCAGTCGTAGTCACGAACCACAATAGCGAACGTGAACAGAAGCGCCGCGAAAAACAGCACGATCCAGGTAAAGCGCCGGCCGAACGCGTTGATCTGCCGAAGCAGCGGCGTTGTCAGCTCCTCGACACCGCCCAGCAATTCACTGATGCGGCCGATTTCCGTCCGCAGAGCCGTGGCCACTACCACGCCGGTCCCCTGCCCTGCCGCTACCATGGTGCCTGAGTAGGCCATGGATTTGCGATCACCCAGTGCAGCATCGGGCGATACCGGCGCTTCGTTTTTCTCCGCGGCGACCGACTCGCCCGTCAGAACGGCTTCATCGATCAGGAGACCGCGCGCGCGCAGCAAACGAAGATCGGCAGGAACCCGGTCGCCCGCTTCCAGCAAGACGATATCGCCCGGCACCAAATCCGCCGCCGCGACGCTGGTGCGATGCCCATTTCGCAGGACATCGGTTCGAGGCGCGATCATGCTGCGTATGGCATTCAGCGCATTTTCGGCCTTGCCTTCCTGGACCGTACCGACAATCGCATTGACGAGGACGACAACGATGATCACCGACGCGTCAATGGTATGCCCCAGAATCGCCGCCGCCAGCGCGCCCGCCATCAGGAAGTAGATCAGCGCGTTGTTGAACTGTGACAGGAAGCGGAATATCGGGTGTCGCCTGGGAGCAGCCGGGAGCTCATTCGGGCCGTATTGCTCCAGCCGCCGAACCGCCTCCCCGGTCGTCAGACCGGTGGCGCTGCTGTCGAAAGCAGCAAGCACCTGATCCGGCGCCCGCGCATAGGCCTGCATGACCGGCGCCTTGACCTCGGTTTCCACCATTCCGCTGTATCACTCCCGCCCAAATCCGCCGATGCAGGCGAGCGTATCTCCCGCCACGGCACGCTCCTCGTCGGCGGCGATCACCAGAACATCGACCGCAGCACCATCACGTGCGATCCGCATCTGTTTGCTTTCGTTGCGCGCAGGATCGATCTCGACCCCCAGCCACCGGGCGGCCTCTCCGATCCGCGCACGCAATCCCGGCGCGTTCTCTCCGATCCCGGCCGTGAACACCAACGTATCGAGTCCACCGATAGCTGCGGCCAGGGAGCCGATACTGCGACCGATGCGATAGACGAAAAGATCGACGGCTTCGGCGGCGCGGGGATCGGAACTCGACAGCAGCGTTTCCATGTCTCCGGAGACGCCAGAGACACCGAGCAATCCAGACTGCTCATAGAGCAATGTTGAGATCACTTCTGGAGACATATGTCGTTCGGTCAGGAGATGCAGAATAACTCCGGGATCGAGAGCACCGCAGCGCTGGCTCATCACGAGTCCGTCGAGCGCCGAGAAACCCATGGTGGTCGTCATGCTGCGGCCCGACTGCATGGCGCACAGACTGGCGCCGCTGCCAAGGTGCGCGACAATCGTCCGGCCACCGGCCCGGTCGCCGTCGCGTTCTTTCAGCACACTGGCGACGTGCGCATAGTTGAGACCGTGAAACCCGTAGGCGACGATGCCGTCATCCGCCAGAGCCCGAGGCAATCCATATAGAAGATCCAGACGCGGCCGCTTGGCGTGAAAGGCTGTATCGAAGCACCCGACCTGGACCGCACCCGGAAGATATTCGGCGGCTACCGCCACGATATCGAGATTGTAGGGCTGATGCAGCGGCGCCAGCGGAACGAAGGCACGCAACTGCGCCAGCACCGTGTCGTCCACGGGCATCGGCTCGGTGAAAATCCGCCCACCGTGTACGATGCGATGGCCAACCGCATCGATCCGCTGCAAAAGGTCATGCTCAGCCAGAACGGCGAAGACTTCACGCGCCGCCGTTTCGAGCACCATAGGCTCAGATCCGAGCGGCTTGTTGCTGACGGTTTTGCCGTCTTTCTTCACCGTGAGCCGTGGCGCAGACCCGAGCTTCGAGATCTGTCCTTTGACGATCAGGTCCAACCGCTCGCCGCCTTCGTAGACAGCGAATTTCAGGCTGGATGAGCCACCATTGAGCGCGAGGATGCAATCAGTCATCGCAGCGGCTTCGTTCTCTCATGGCGCGCAACCAACAGCGCAGCCGCACACGAAGCGAGACGCGACATGGAACCATCCGCCCTACTCGTCAGCATGATGGGCACTCTGGCTCCCATGACGATTCCAGCCGACTGCGCATGAGCCAGATACGCAAGCTGCTTGGCCATCATGTTGCCAGCCTCGATGTTCGGAGCGATCAGAACATCAGCGCGCCCCGCGACTTGAGATTCAATATCCTTCGCGTTGGCGGCGGCTTCCGAAATCGCATTGTCGAACGCCAGCGGACCATCGACCAAGCCTCCAACGATCTGCGTCCGGTCGGCCATCTTGGATAGCGCTGCGGCATCAACCGTTGCCGGCATCGCCGGATGAACGGTTTCGACGGCTGCCAGCACCGCGACGCGCGGCTGAAGCACACCCAGCGCATGCGCGCAATCGATGGCGTTCTGAACGATATCTTTCTTGGTTGCGAGGTCCGGTGCGATGTTGATCGCAGCGTCGCTCAGCAACAGCGGCCGCGGATAGGTTGGCACATCAAGAATGAAAACATGGCTCATCCTGCGGTCGGTGCGCAGCCCATTGTTGCGATCAATCGCAGCCGCCATGAGCTCGTCGGTGTGCAGACTGCCCTTCATCACGGCCTTGACCGAACCCTCACGCGCAAGCCGGCAGGCCTCCGCTGCGGCAGCGTGGCTATGCTCGACGGCGATGATCTCGATGCCCGAAAGATCCTCTCCCGCCTCCCTCGCCGCAGCCATGATCTTCTCGCGCGGACCGATCAGAACCGGCTCGATAAGTTTCATGCGTCGAGCTTCCAGCGCGCCGCACAGCGACAACGCATCTTTCGGATGCACGACGGCGGTACGAACCGGATCGAGCCCTTCGACCTGCTTCAGCAACCGCTTGAGCTGCGATCCATTGGAGTCATTGTCCAGATCGATGCTGTTCGTCATGCACACCGTCTCGTTTCCGGGCTCTGTCTCTGACAACTATGGCGTGATCGCCACCTTGAACACACCGTCACGCTGGTTAGCGAAAAGATCGTACGCGGATTCGATATCATCAAGCTTGAAGCGGTGCGTCACCATTGCTGAAAGATCAACCTGTCCCGATGCGATCACGGACATCAGCCGGCGCATGCGCTCCTTTCCGCCGGGACACAAGGTCGTGATGATGCGGTAGTCGCCAAGGCCGGCCGCGAATGCGTCCAACGGGATTTTGAGGTCGGTCGAATAGACGCCGAGGCTGGAAAGTGTCCCGCCTGGGCGCAACACGCGCAGACAGGATTCGAATGTCGCGGGCGTGCCGAGGGACTCGATCGCGACATCGACTCCGCGACCGTCCGTCAGCCGCATGACTTCTTCGACCGGATTGACCTTGCTGAAATCCACCACATGGTGCGCGCCGAGCTTCTTGGCCAGCGCCAGACGCTCCGGAACGCGATCGACCGCGATGATCCTGGAGGCGCCAAGCAACCGCGCCCCGGCCGTGGCACATAGGCCGATCGGCCCCTGCGCGAACACCGCCACCGCATCGCCTATCTGGATTTCGCCGCGTTCCGCGCCGCTGAAACCTGTCGACATGATATCAGGACACATCAGCACCTGCTCATCGCTCAGGTGATCCGGCACCGCGGCAAGATTATAGAGCGCATCCGGGACCAGGACGTATTCAGCCTGGCATCCATCGATGGTGTTTCCGAAGCGCCAGCCTCCCATCGGCTTCCAGCCATTCGGCGTCCCCGGCCCATCCTGAGCCCCGCGCCCACATTGACAAGCGTTACTGTGCCCGCATGGCGTGATCGCACCGGCAATGACGCGCTGGCCCTCCCGGAATCCGGTCACGAGCGAGCCGAGCTTCTCGATCACGCCGACAGGCTCATGACCGATCGTCAGCCCGCGCGCCACCGGATACTCGCCCTTCAGAATGTGCACGTCCGTGCCACAGATCGTGGTGGTCGTGATGCGGATCAGCGCATCGAGCGGTCCGACGTCCGGAACCGGCTTCTCGTCGAGCACGATGCGGCCGGGCTCCACGAATATGGCCGCTTTCATCCTGGTCATCGGTCTGCTCCGTCGCGATCATGATCATAAGCTCAGGCCGATTCAGGTGACGGCGCGAGCACTACAGCGCACTTCGCATCTGACGGCCTTCAAGGGTATGACTGAGATCAATTCGGTATCCGCCCCAGTCCGGCCTTGAGGGGCAAAGCAGGAACGACGGTATCCGGTTCCCGCTTGGCGCCACGGTGCGCCGCGAGCCATCACCCTGCGACACAATTCACGCCCCACGACCGCTCCCCAAGCGCCCGGCCTTGACTTGGATCAAGGCTCGCCTGCTCCGCGAAACTTCATATCGCAAAGCAACATTCCTCAATGGCGTGGGCACGGACGGGGCACAGTCAACATGGCAGACACAGCAATCGAGCGGCGAGCATTCGCGGACGCCGTTTCGGTCTTGGGATGCGTTGTCGGAGCTGCAATCGGCTTCCTTCTGCTGACCGGCACGCGCGACGGCGCAATGGCTTTTCATGGCACGCTTCTGGTGCTGGCCGGGTTGATCGGCGGCGGCATCATTCTCACCAATTCCTTTGGAAGCGATGCTCCGGCAAAAACCTCCGATGACGGCTATTTCGACGGCCCGATCAAAGTCGCAACCGTCGCCTCGGTGATCTGGGGCATTGCGGGTTTCGCTGTCGGCGACCTCATCGCCTGGCAAATGGCCTTCCCAGCCCTCAACTTCGACCTGCCGTGGACATCCTTCGGACGTCTGCGGCCACTCCATACCTCAGCGGTGATCTTCGCCTTCGGCGGCAACGTGCTGATCGCGACCTCGCTGTATGTCGTGCAACGGACCTGCCACGCGCGGCTGCCGGGGCGATGGGCGCCCTACTTCGTCGTGTGGGGTTATCAACTCTTCATCCTGATCGCCGGCACCGGCTACCTGCTGGGCGTGACCCAAAGCAAGGAGTACGCCGAACCGGAATGGTACGCCGACATATGGCTGACGATCGTCTGGGTGGTTTACCTGATGATCTTCCTCGGCACGATCATGCGCCGGAAAGAGCCGCACATTTACGTCGCGAACTGGTTCTACCTCGCGTTCATCGTCACCATTGCGATGCTGCACATCGTCAACAACCTGGCGATCCCGGTGTCACTCACCGGCACGCAGAGCTATGTAGTGTTCTCCGGCGTCCAGGATGCCATGACGCAGTGGTGGTACGGCCATAACGCGGTCGGCTTCTTCCTGACCGCAGGCTTCCTCGGCATCATGTACTACTTCATTCCAAAGCGGGTCGAACGTCCGGTCTATTCCTACCGTCTGTCGATCGTCCACTTCTGGACGCTGATCTTCATCTACATCTGGGCCGGTCCGCACCATCTGCACTACACGGCGTTGCCGGACTGGGCGCAGACGCTGGGCATGACGTTCTCGATCATGCTGTGGATGCCGTCGTGGGGCGGCATGATCAACGGCCTGATGACACTGTCAGGTGCGTGGGACAAGCTGCGCACCGATCCCGTCGTGCGGCTGCTCGTGGTGTCGGTTGCTTTCTACGGCATGTCGACGTTCGAGGGCCCGCTGATGTCGATCAAGGCGGTCAACTCGCTCAGCCACTACACCGACTGGACCATCGGCCACGTGCATTCCGGCGCGCTCGGCTGGGTGGCAATGGTTTCATTCGGCGCCGTCTATTGTCTGGTGCCGTGGCTCTGGAAGAGGGAAGGCTTGTATTCCCTGCGCCTCGTCGAGTGGCACTTCTGGACTGCCACGCTGGGTATCCTTCTCTACATCACCTCGATGTGGGTGTCGGGCATCCTGCAGGGGCTGATGTGGCGCGCCTACGATAGCCTCGGCTTCCTCCAATACTCGTTCGTCGAAACGGTCGAAGCCATGAAGCCCTTCTACATGATCCGGGCGTTCGGCGGGCTGCTGTTCCTGAGCGGCGGCTTCATCATGGCCTACAACGTCTGGCGCACGATCCGTGGCGACGAGCCGGTCGATATCGCCGAGCAGCCGCGCATCGCCGCATCGCCCGAGCTGCGTCCGGTTGCAGCGGAATAAGGGGAGGCAGCGATGATCAACCACGGAACTCTCGAAAGAAACTCCATCCTGCTTCTTGTTTGCACGCTGATCGTCGTCTCGATCGGCGGCATCGTGCAGATCGCCCCGCTGTTCTGGGTCGAAAGCACGATCGAGAAAGTGCAAGGCATGCGGCCCTACAGCCCGCTGGAGCAGGCCGGGCGTGACATCTACGTCCGCGAAGGCTGCTACTCCTGCCACAGCCAGATGATCCGCACGCTGCGCGACGAGGTCGAGCGTTACGGCCACTACAGCCTCGCCGCCGAGAGCATGTACGACCATCCGTTCCAATGGGGCTCGAAGCGTACCGGCCCGGATCTTGCGCGTGTTGGCGGCAAATATTCCGACCAATGGCACGCAGAGCATATGGTCGATCCCCGCGCCGTCGTGCCGGAAAGCATCATGCCGGGCTACCCGTGGCTCGCCGCCCGCAAACTGGATGCAGCAAATATCGCCGAACGCCTGAAGACGCTGCGTGCGGTAGGTGTCCCCTACACGGACGACATGATCGAGAAGGCGAAGACCGATCTCCTCGCTCAGGCCGATCCGGACTCTCGCGCCGCACGCGACATGCTCAAGCGCTACCCGAAAGCCCGCGTCGGCAAGTTCGACGGCAAGCCCGGCGGCGAAGTGACCGAGCTCGACGCGATGATCGCCTACCTGCAGGTTCTCGGCACACTGGTGGATTTCACCAGCTTCGATGCCGCCGGCCCGAACCTGAGATGAGGAGCGCATCATGAATTACGACACCGTCGCCCAGTTCAGTCAGATTGCATCCCTTCTCCTGTTCATCGCCCTGTTCCTTGGCGTCATTGCCTACGTCTTCTGGCCCGGCAATCGCCGCCGCTTCGACGAAGCTCAGAAACAGGCTCTCGATCTCGACAGGAATTCCGTCTCCGGCGAGGGCCACAAATGAGCAGCAAGGAAGTCGATGAAGTCACCGGCGTCGAGACGACCGGTCACGAATGGGACGGCATCAAGGAGCTGAACAAGCCCCTGCCGAAGTGGTGGCTGTGGACGTTCTATGCCTCGATCATCTGGTCGATCGGCTACTGGGTGCTGTATCCCGCATGGCCGACGAAAACCGGCTACACCGAGGGGCTCCTCGGCTATAGCGAACGTGCTGCCGTCACCGAGGAACTGGAAGCCGCCCGAGGCGCCCAGGCAACCTTCCGCAACAAGCTTGCCGCAACACCGCTCGATCAGGTTGAGAACGATCCTGAGCTGCTGCGGTTTGCCATGGCTGGCGGCGCCGCCTCGTTCGCTACGAATTGTGCCCCATGTCACGGTCGCGGTGCTCAGGGATTCGTCGGCTATCCCAACCTCAACGACGATGAATGGCTGTGGGGTGGTCACGTTGACGACATCCTGACCACCATCCGCTTCGGCATCCGCTCCGGCGTCAAAGGCGCTCACGAAAGCCAGATGCCGCGCTTCGGCATCGACAAGCTGCTCGACAACGCGCAGATCAGCGACACCGCCGAGTACGTCCTGTCTCTCACCGGCAAGGCAACGGATCAAGCCGCAGTTACGCGTGGCAAAACAATCTTCGCCGAGCAATGCGTGTCGTGTCACGGCGAGGCCGGCAAGGGCAGCAAGGAATTTGGCGCACCGGATTTGACCGATGCCATCTGGCTGTTCGGCGATACCAAGGCCGCGGTGCTCGAAAGCATCCGCACCGGTCGCGGCGGAATGATGCCCGCATGGGACGGTCGCCTTGATCCCGTAACTCTGAAATCGCTCGCTGTTTATGTGCACTCTTTGGGAGGTGGACAGTGAGCGTCCTCTGGCCGTTCGGCGAGAGGTGTTCGGTGGGAGGCGGCGATGACTGTCGGGTGGCATCGTCGTCTCTCACCACTCTCTCGCTCATTCATAACTAGGTAGCTAGCGGAAGAAAGGTCGGCTGATGAACATCGTCGAACCGCCAGCCAAATTCGAAGCCTTGGACTTTATTCATCGCGAGGCTGCGCCCGGCATCGAAAAGCTCGATGTCGCGGCCGTCAACCGCAAGGCCGATCGCCACCTCTACGCCAGCCGCCAGAAGATTTATCCAAAACGCGCCACTGGCCGTTTCAGAACGGCCAAGTGGGTCGTGATGATCATCACGCTCGGCATCTATTATGCGTTGCCCTGGATCCGCTGGGAGCGCGGCGGCAGTCTGCCGGACCAGGCAGTGCTGCTGGATTTCGCACATGGCCGACTGTTCTTCTTCTTCATCGAAATCTGGCCGCAGGAACTCTATTTCATCACCGGACTGCTGGTGATCGGAGCGCTGGCGCTGTTCCTGGTGACATCCGCCGCCGGGCGCGTCTGGTGCGGGTATACGTGCCCACAGACGGTCTGGACGGATCTCATGATCGCGGTCGAGCGGTTCTGGCAGGGCGATCGCAATGCACGCATTCGTCTCGACAAGGAACCTTGGAGCACGATCAAGATCTTCAAGAAAGTCATGACGCATATCTCATGGCTTCTGATCGGCTTGGCCACCGGCGGCGCGCTGGTGTTCTACTTCGCCGATGCTCCCACGCTGTGGCGCGAACTGCTGACCGGTACCGCACCTCAAATCGCGTATCTCTTCCTCGCCATCTTTGCATCCACCACCTACCTGCTGGGCGGCATCGCACGCGAACAGGTCTGCATCTACATGTGCCCCTGGCCGCGCATCCAAGGCGCGATGACGGATAAGCATACGTTGCTCATCGGCTATCGCACCGAACGGGGAGAACCGCGCGGACCCTTGCGCAAATCCCAGGGGTGGGCGAACCGCGGCGACTGCATCGATTGCAAGGCCTGCGTGGCCGTCTGTCCGATGGGTATCGATATCCGCGATGGCAATCAGATGGAATGTATTCAGTGCGCGCTGTGCATCGATGCCTGCGACGAGATCATGGACAAGGTCGGCAAACCGCGCAGCCTGATCGCCTATGACACGATGGCGAAAAAGGAGGCGTCGGCCACTGGCGTCAACCATGAGCCGATACGCCTGATACGGCCGCGCACTGTCCTGTACGCGGCGCTGATCTGTATCGCGACGGCGGCGATGGGCTTCGGACTCGCCGTGCGCTCGACACTCGAAGTGAATGTGCTTCACGATCGCGGCGTGCTTTTCGTGCCGCTATCCGACGGCAGCGTACGCAATGGCTACACCATCAAGATTCTGAACAAGCTGCATGAACCACGCGACGTGGCTCTCGGAGTCGAAGGGTTTTCGGAAGCGCAGATATCGCTTGTCGGCCAGGGCGGGGATCAGTCGCAAGTAACCGTTCCGCCGGATAATCTGCGCGAACTGCGGTTGCTCGTGACGGTGCCGGCCCAAGGTCTGTTATCCCTGTCTCCGCCCTCCTCAAAATTCCACGTCGTCGTCCGCGATGCGACCTCCGGGGACACGACACGGCGCGAGGCCATTTTCCACAGTCCACACGTCAGTGCGCCGCTGCCATGAGGGAAGGACGCAGCATGATACGACCGCGCGCCACGAAAGAACTCCAAGGCAAACACGTCCTCATCGCGTGCCTGGGCTTTTTCGGAGTTATTTTCGCTGTCAACGGCATGTTTCTTTATTCCGCGCTGTCGACGTACACCGGCGTCGTCGCGCAAGAGCCATACCGCAAGGGACTCCACTATAACGATCGCATCGCTGCAGGCGCCGAACAGGATCAGCTCGGCTGGTCACATGAAGTCGTGCTGACAGGAAATACGTTGAGCGTGCTGCTGACCAACGCAGACGGCAAACCTGTCTCCGGCCTTCGCCTCACCGGAACGTTTGGCCGCCCGTCGACCAACCGGCACGACATTGTCCTGCGCTTCAGCGAGGAGCAGCCGGGCCGATACACGGCTACGCTGGATTCGATAGAGCCGGGCACATGGCTGGCCGGTTTCGACGCCATTTGGCCGTACAGCGAAACCCGAGAGCCTATTTACCGAGCGAGGAAACGGCTATGGCTCAAGTCCTGACGCCTCTCAAGACTCAGCCGCCGATGTCCGCTCGGGTAGCACCGGGCAACGACAATATGCCGACCTTGGACATCACCGTCCTGGCAATCGAGAATATGCATTGCGGCGGATGCATGCGGAAGGTCGAGCAGGCGCTGTCTGCGGTTCCTGGTGTGGTCCACGCCCGCGCCAATCTTTCTCAACGCCGTGCCGTGGTCACGGGTGCGCATCAGCGTCCCTCCATCGACGACCTCGTCTCGTCACTTGCCGACGCCGGATTCAAGGCCGCACCGCTGGCCGACGATCCCGCGCACGCGACACAAAAAGCCGACAAGGACTTTCTGCGACGGCTTGGTGTTGCCGGCTTCGCGATGGCCAACATCATGCTGCTGTCGGTGTCTGTCTGGTCGGGGCAGGCTGGCGATATGGACAAGTCGCTGCAAACGCTCTTCCACTGGCTGTCGGCACTCATCGCGTTGCCTGTGGTGGCGTACTCCGGGCAACCGTTTTTCCGTTCCGCGGTGCAGGCATTGTCCGCGCGGCGGCTCAATATGGATGTGCCGATTTCTCTCGGCGTCCTGCTCGCCACCGGCATGAGCTTTTATCAAACCCTGCGCGGCAGCCATCAGGTCTATTTCGATGCCGCGATCGCTCTGCTGTTCTTTCTTCTGGTCGGCCGCTTTCTCGATCGCCACATGCGAACCCGTGCGGCCAGTGCGGCGACCAACCTCCTCGGCTTGAAGGGTAGCATGGCAACCGTGCTCGGCCCGGAAGACGTCACCGACCGTCTTCCAGCACGTGCGCTTCGTCCGGGAATGCGCATCCTCGTTGCGAGCGGCGAACGGATTGCTGTCGATGGCCGGATTGTCAAGGGACACAGCGCGATCGATGAAAGCCTGATCACGGGCGAGTCCAATCCGGTCACGGCCGAGCCGGGACGAGAGGTTTTTGCCGGCACGCTCAATCTCGGCGCTCCGCTCATCATCGAAGCGACGGCCACCGACGACCGGACGCTCATCGCGGAGATCAGCCGTTTGATGGCGGTCGCCGAACAAGGGCGTGGCCGATACGTGCGGCTGGCCGATCGCGCTGCGCAGCATTATGCACCGGCAGTCCATCTTCTGGGTGCAGCGACCTTCATCGGCTGGATGCTGACCGGACATGGCTGGGAACCCGCCCTCACCGCTGCCATCGCCGTCCTGATCATCACATGCCCGTGCGCGCTGGCTTTGGCGGTGCCGGCTGTGCAGGTCGCAGCCACCAGCCGTCTGTTCGCGCGCGGCATCCTGGTGAAGTCTCCGGATGGCATGGAACGGCTGGCTGAGGTCGACACGATCGTCCTCGACAAGACCGGGACCATAACGCTCGGCGAACCCCACCTCACCAACCCCGAAGCGATCCCCGAGGAGACGCTGAGGCATGCAGTCGCCTTGGCCGCCGTCAGTCGTCATCCCTATGCACGTGCCGTCGTCCGCGTCGCGCGGGCGCGTGGTCTCGCCGCCGTCGCAGCAAGCAACGTGACCGAGGTTCCCGGCGCGGGCCTCTCACGCGCAACGCCCGAGGGAGAGGAACGTCTTGGCTCCGCCACGTGGTGCGGAGCGGATAATGAGAATGCTGCAACGCTCTGGTTTAAGCCTGCGCGAGGCTTGCCGATTGCTTTCCGCTTCGAGGATCGCCTGCGGCCTGACGCACGCGAGACGATCGCGACATTGATGCGGGCAGGCTATCAGGTCGAACTGCTGTCAGGAGATCGTGAGGCAGCCGTCCACGCCGCCGCGCGTGACGTGGGATTGACCGCTTGGCGCGCACGCCAGACACCATCGCAAAAGATCGCCCGTATTGAAGCGCTGAAGGCACAAGGGCGAAAGGTCCTGATGATCGGCGATGGCCTCAACGACGCTCCTGCGCTCGCGGCTGCCCATGCCTCGATCTCTCCATCGAGCGCCGCGGATGTCAGTCAGACCACCGCGGATATCGTGTTTCAAGGCGAACGGCTCGATGCTGTCGTCCAGGCCATTGCTGCGGCGAAGGCCGCGCGCTGCATGGCGTTGCAGAACTTCGCAATATCGCTGGGCTACAATGTTCTGTTCGTTCCGCTCGCGATTGCTGGCTATGCCACACCGTTGATCGCAGCCATCGCGATGTCCTCATCCTCGATCGCTGTTACCGCCAACGCCGTCCGCCTCAAAACGAAGCGCCTGGAGCTGTGAACGATGACGGCACTTGCCTGGCTTATTCCTGCTGCCCTGTTTCTTGGAGGATTAGGCCTGGCGGCTTTCCTTTGGTCCCTGCGGCAAGGTCAGTTCGATGACCTCGACGGCGCCGCCTGGCGCGCGCTGGACGATCGTCCGATGGGTGATCCTCCTCAGGATATCTCTCCGGATCACCGGACGTAACTGCTTGGCGCGCGCCCGCGTTCGTCGACCATCCTGCGTTGCTCCCGAAAACGACGACAACCATAGGCGGCACACTGGCGACTTTTGCGCCACACCTCTATGAGAGTCCGTTCGCGGACGCCACCGATAATGTTGACGACATCTGTCATGTTATGTGACTGATCGCTGAATTCTTCGTCAGCCACGCATCAACTGCGCCAGCCAACGGATCCAGGTCGGCGGAAGCCGACGCACGTACCTACGATGGGGGCGGGTATGACACGGCGTGTGGCTCTTCCACTCAACCATAATCAGTGCTGCCAACGGCAAACGAAAATCACGCTTCCGATCATCATCTCTGCCGGATTGGTTTCTGCGCTGGCACTGACGAGCGCTCACGCTCAGCAAGCCGGCAGTCTTCCGACAGTGGATGTTTCCGCACCCAAAACGAAGGCAAAAGCGACCAAGCAAAAGCAGGCACCCGCGCCGGCGGCCACTCAGGTGGCGGAGCCTGTTGTCGAGCCGGTCGAGCCCGTTGCCGATGTCGCGCCGAGCTTTACCGGCCGCGAGGCCGACTTCACGACGCCCGCCCCAGTTCGCACCGTGACACCACAAGAGGTCAAGCAGCTTGGCGCCAACCGCGCGGACGATCTGTTGCGCACGGTGCCCGGTGTGTTCACGCAAAGCTCGGTTGGTTCGCCAGGCATTTCGGTCAATATCCGCGGCATGCAGGATTTCGGACGCGTCGGCGTCTCGGTTGACGGCGCGCGGCAGAATTTCCAGGTCAGCGGCCACGGCGCGAATGGCACGGCTTATGTCGATCCTGCTCTCGTGCGATCCATCGATATCCAGAAGGGCACCGTTTCCACTGAAGGCGGTGCGGGTGTTCTCGGTGGTACCGTGAACTTCCGCACGGTCGAACTGGAAGACATTCTGACCGGCGGCAAAAACTACGGCGCAGAAGTCACGACCGTTTTGGGAAGCAACGGATACAACTGGTCGACGATGGCCGCGACCGGTTTCCAGACCGACCGCGTTTCCGTCTTCGGCGCCTTCAGCTTCCGTGACTCGGGCGACTATAAGGACGGGCGCGGCAATACGGTTCTCAACACCGGACAGGAACTCGTTTCAGGTCTCGGCAAGCTCGGTTTCCGTCTCGATGACGCACAAACATGGAACCTGGGCATCATCTCGTACAACAATGAGTACGGTTCGACGTCCTCGAACAACAAAGTCGAAGTTTTAACGGTTACAAGCAAGTATCTCCTCAATCCGGCGTGGAACCCGCTCGTCGATCTGCGCTTCAATACATTCTACACCAAGACTAAGCTTCAAGAGAATTACTTCGCTTTCATTGCAGGTGAGCGGGTCACATATAACGATGATGGGATCGGTGGCGACCTGACGAATACGTCCCGGTTCCACGCTCTGGGTCTCGATTTCAAGGCGAAGTACGGTATTGAAGGCTTTTACGATTGGGTCGAAACCGAGGACGTCGGCCCCGATCAAAGCTACCCCGGCATGACTCCGAAGGGAGAGCGCGGCATCGCCAGCGCCTTCTCGGAAGTCACCGCCACATGGGGACGATTTGATCTGATCGGCGCAGCGCGCGTGGATCATTACAACCTGACGGGTTCCGGCGTGAACAACTATCCGCCGATCGGAGTTCCGATGCCCGTTCCGCCTGGCCCGTTCTCGGTTGATAAATCTGAAACAGCAGTCAGCCCCAAAGGCACGCTCGCCTTTAGACCGACGGACTGGATGCAGGTCTATGGTTCTTATGGGCTGGGCTTCCGTCCGCCGGCACTTTCCGAATCTTTGATTGCGGGGAGCCATCCGGGCGGCGTTCCAGTTCGCTTCTTCCCGAACCCGTTTCTTGATCCGGAGCGCACCCGCGGTTGGGAAATTGGCTTGAACACTTCCTATGACGGATTGTTCCTGCTGAGGGACAACGTTCGTATGAAAGCCAACTACTTCGACAACGACGTTGAGAACTATATCACATCCTTCGCGGGCTATTGTGGTGGCGCGGGACCATGCTTCTACTATGACAACGTTGCTGGCACGACGAGGGTTAAGGGCTTCGAGTTTGAACTCGGCTACGATGCCAGGTTTGCCTTCGTGAACTTTGGCTATGCCCACATCACAAACGATCTGCCCACAGTAAACGGACTTGGTGTGCTTCCCTATCAGCCAGAGGATGTCTGGACCCTGACGGCCGGTCTTCGGTTCGCGGATGAGCGCATTACGATCGGCGGCCGCATCCGCGACGTGTCCGGAAGCGAGTACCTCGCTAGCAGCACGGTGGTCGCCATCGACAGCTACCAACTCTACGACGCGTTCGCTTCGTTCAAGGTCAACGACAATCTCGAATTCAACTTCAACGCCGAGAACCTGACGAATGAGTACTACGTGCCCGCTATGACCACTGACAATTTTGCCGGGCCCGGTCTCATCGTCAAACTCGGCATGACCGCGCGCTTGTAAGCTCAAATCACCTCCCCTCCCCCGAGCAGCCCTCGGCCGCCAGTACGCGGTCGGGGGCTATATCTTTCTGGCATCGGTCCTGCTGGCGAAGATAAGATAGGGTGGCCGGCATTCAGCTCGGCTGTTGACGACAAGAAGGACCGTTACCCGTGGATTTCGCATTCAAGGCGCGCTACCCGTCACGTCGCTCTCCCGTTTTCGCCCGCAACATGGTGGCGGGATCGCAACCGCTTGCCGTCGAAGCCGGTCTGCAGATGCTGCGCAACGGCGGCAACGCGCTCGATGCGGCCTTGGCTACGGCAATCGCTCTGGTTGTCGTCGAGCCGACCGGCAACGGCCTGGGGTCCGACGGGTTCTGTATCCTGTGGGACGGCAAGGACCTGCACGGCCTGAACGCGTCGGGGCGTTCACCGGCGGCATGGTCACCCGAACGCTTCGCGGATCGTAGCCAGATGCCCGAACGCGGATGGGAAAGCGTCACCGTGCCCGGCGCGGTCTCGGCCTGGGTCGACCTCTCACGCCGGTTTGGCAAATTGCCGTTCGCCGCGCTGTTCGAGCCAGCCATCCGATATGCCGAAGACGGCTTTCACGTCTCCCCGGTCATTGCTTATCTCTGGCAGCGCGGCGCGGAGCTGCTCGGCAAACAGCCGGGCTTTGCCGAAGCTTTCATGCCGAATGGCCGTGCGCCGGCCGCGGGCGAGCTGTTTGTCAACAAGCCGCTGGCACGCTCGCTCCGGCTGATCGCTGAAACCGAGGGCGAAAGCTTTTATCGCGGAGAACTCGCGGAGCGGATTGCGGCCTATGCCGCGGAGCACGGCGCCGTGATGACCCGCGACGATCTCGCCGCCCATAAGAATGACTGGTGCGGGACAATCTCACAGCAGTTTTCCTCGGAAAGCCTGCACGAGATCCCGCCCAACGGTCAGGGCATCGCGGCACTGATGGCGCTCGGCATCCTGAAACATACGGACATCGCCAATCTGGCACCCGACAGCACCGAGAGCTGGCATTTGCAGATCGAGGCAATGAAGCTTGCGTTCGCCGATGTGAACGAATACGTCGCCGATCCCCATGCGATGACCGGCGTTACCGTGCCCAAGCTGCTCGATCAGGATTTTCTCGCGCAGCGCGCCAAGCTCATCAAGCACGGCGAAGCACAGATTTTCGGTCCTGGCGCACCGCGCGACGGCGGCACCGTCTGTCTCGCCACGGGCGACGCCTCCGGCATGATGGTGTCCTTTATTCAGTCCAACTACGCTGGCTTCGGCTCCGGAGTTGTCGTGCCAGGTACGGGCATAAGCCTGCAGAACCGTGGCTTCGGCTTCTCGCTGAAGAAGGGACACCCGAATTACGTCGCCGGAAACAAACGGCCATTTCACACGATCATTCCCGGCTTCATCATGGCAGGTGCGGAACCGCGGATGGCCTTCGGTCTCATGGGCGGACCGATGCAGGCGCAGGGTCATGTTCAGATGTTCCTGCGCACGCAGATCTGGGGCCAGGATCCGCAGACCGCCGCGGATGCTCCGCGCTGGCGGGTCATTTCGGGAAACAAGGTGGCCGTCGAGACCTCAGGCAATGCCAAGGAGCTGGCAGACCTCGAAGCGCGCGGCCATCAGCTCATTCACGAGTCCCCGGAAGAAGCCTTCGGGTTCGGCGGCGCGCAACTCGTCCATCGCATCCCGGGCGGATACGTGGCCGGCTCCGATCCGCGTAAGGATGGCATGGCTGCGGGCTTTTGATTGCTTCAATGCGCCCCTCGCGCGCGCAAATCAGATGACGACGCGCGCGAACAGATAAACGCCGAGGACAAGAAGCCCGGCGAAGAAAATGGTCTTGAATTTTTCTGGCTGAAGGCGCAACCGCAGCGTCTGGCCAGCCCACATGCCAAGGCAGGCCATCGCGAGCGCCCCGAAGTTGGCGCCCGCTACGCTGATATTGAAGCCACCTTCCACCGCAACGTTGACCGCCAGGGCAATCGTAGACACGGTGAAGGATAAACCCAGCGCCTGGACGAGATCCTCTTTCGTCAAACCAATTGCCTGCAAATAGGGAACGGCCGGAATCACAAATACGCCGGTTGCGGCGGTGATAAGCCCAGTCACGCCTCCGACCACAGGCCCGAGCCAGCCTTCCTGCGATGACTGCACCGTCATCCTGAACGATGCCAGCCCCGCGATGGCGTATAGTACAAGCGCAATCCCGAGAAATGCCGTGCCGTAAGTCGCGCCAATAGCGGACATCAGCCCCATTCCGGCCCACGTGCCCAGACACACGCCCGCCATCATCAGCCAAAGTCTTCGAACGATTGCGAGCAACGACGGCCCGGCCAGCATTTGCCAGACATTGGTGACGAACGACGGCAGAATGAGGATGGCCGCTGCCTCCACGGGAGACATCACGACCGCCAGAAGTCCCATCGCGATGGTCGGCAATCCGAGCCCGATCACGCCCTTGACGAGACCCGCGACGGCGAAAACACCCGCGATGAAAATCGTGCTGTCATCAATCATAGGGGCTGGGAATCACGGGTGAGGCAGCAGAAGATCGGCGATGGCAAGCCGCGCCGTGACCGACCGTAACACACGATCAGCCAACGGCGTAACCTTATCGGCTCCTCAGCTCTTCTCAGCCAGCCGCATCAGATCTCCGGTGACCTCATCGAGCGCCTGGCCGTAGCGCCCGACGGCCTCATCGGCTTCCGACTTTGTCATGCTGAGCGGTGGCGAGAACGACGTCACCTCGATGTACGGGAGCGCCCGCGTCAGGATTCCATGCTCCATCGCCTTAGCGGCCACGATACGATGCGGTACAGCTTTGGGATCGAAGAAGCGTCGCGCGGCTTTATCGGCAACGAACTCCACCGCCATCATCTGTCCTGCGCCGCGCACATCGCCGACCAGGGGATGATCGCCGACGCGCTGCTTCAAGGCGTTGAGGAAGTACGCGCCAACCGTGGCGGACTGTTCAACCAGTCCCTCGTTCTCGATAATGCCGATGTTGACGAGCCCCAGCGCACCGCCGACCGGATGGCCCGAATAGGTGAAGCCGTGCATCACCGGTCCCATCTCCGGAGACGCTTGCGAGAGCACGTCCCAGATTTTGTCGGAGATCACAGACGCCGACAGCGGGAAGTAGGCGCTGGTGACGCCCTTGGCCAACGTGACGATATCCGGCTTCAGTTTCATGCCGCCCGTCGCGAACCAGTGCCCGATGCGTCCGAAACCGGTGATCACCTCATCCGCGATGAACAGGATGTCGTGCCGGTCGAGAACAGCCTGCAGCTTCTCGAAGTATCCCTTGGGCGGGATCAGCACCCCACCCGTTCCCATGATCGGCTCGGCGATGAACGCGGCAACCGTGTCCGCGCCCTCGCGGGCAATGATGGCTTCGATCTCCGCAACCAGGCGATCGGTGTAAGCCTCCTCGCTCTCCCCCGGATTGCTGAAGCGATAATGATGCGCACACGACGCATGCAGCACATCAGGCACCGGGAGATCGAATGCCTTGTGATAGCTCGGGATGCCCGTCAGGCTCGCCGCGGCATAGGTCAGGCCATGGTAGGCACCGAGGCGGGAAATGATCTTCTTCTTCGCCGGCTTGCCGCGCAGATTGTTGTAGTAGCGCACCAGCTTGAAGTTGGTGTCATTGGCATCCGAGCCGCCATTGCCGAAGAACACCTTCGACATCTGCGGTGCATCGGCCTTCTCGTGGAACAATTGCAGGATACGGTCGGCGAGGCGGATGATCGGCTCGTTCGAGGCGCCGCCGAAGATATGATAGTAGGCCAGGTTCTCGATCGCCGACTTGGCGGCATCCGCCATGTCCTGACGGCCATAGCCGACGTTCACGCACCACAGGCCCGCGCCGCAGTCGATAATATCGCGGCCATGCTGATCGTTGATGCGCACCCCGCGCGCATTCGAGTAGATCACCGGTCCCTTTTTCTGATGATCGGCGATGGAGGTCAGCGGATGAAAGACCGTCTCACGGTCGATGTCCTCCAACGACATATTGCGGTGCAGGTCGTCCATGGCATCCTCTCGCACGTGTTTGCGCCGTGCTGGCGCGGCGCTGGCTGAAGTCGTGGCGTTTCGACCTACGATAAGGGGAGACCGCCGCAACGTCGACTCACCGTAGGAAAATGCCGGCGAATGGAGCTATCCACCTGGCCTCAACGCGGGCCGCCAGCACGGACGATGCAGCGGAATCCGACATGGTTCGTCGATGTATCGATCGGCTCGGGGTGTCGCGCGGCCGGGCGATAGCGGCGGCAATAGTTCGGGGCGCACAGATGCGAGCCCCCTTTCAGGACTTTACGCGGAATTTTGATTTCGGGTTGGCATGGGTCGAAGCTCGCATCCAAAGACGGTCCTCGCGGGTTCTTTGGAATGCAGCAGGCTTTCGCGACATCGGCCTCGTGCTTGGATGCGTACCAATCGCTGGTCCATTCCCAGACATTGCCGATCATGTCGTAAATCCCGTAGCCGTTCGGCGCGAATGCGCGCACCGGCGACGTCCGCTCATAGCCGTCCTGCTTCAAATTCTCGTGCGGAAAGCTGCCCTGCCAGGTATTGGCCATATGCTGGCCGCCCGGCGTCAATTCATCCCCCCAGGCATACTCCGCGTCATCCAGCCCACCGCGGGCGGCAAACTCCCATTCGGCTTCCGTCGGCAGATCCTTCCCAGCCCAGATGGCATAGGCCCGTGCATCTTCGTAAGTCACGTGTACGACCGGATGATCATCGAGCCCCTTGATCCAGGTGCCCGGCCCGTACGGGTGCCGCCAATCGGCGCCGAATTTGAATTCCCACCACTGCGCCCAATTGCGCAAATCCACGCGCCCGGGCGGCCGCTGAAAGACAAGTGAGCCCGCGCGCAGCATATGTGGGAGCGCGCCGGGATAATCCTCGGCCTTCGGCGTTTTCTCGGCGTACGTCACGTATCCGGTGGCCTGGACGAACTGACGGAACTGCGCGTTCGTCACCGGTGCCTCGTCGATCCAAAATCCATCCACCGAGACGCGATGAACTGGAGCCTCCTCCGGGTAATGCCGATCCGATCCCATCGCGAACGTCCTGCCCGGAACGAACACCATGTCCGGATAGCTGGATGTCCCGAGATGTGATGGGGTCTCAGCTTCGATGACCTGGTTCATGACGCATCCTGCTTGGCGGCACGCCCGCCCACTTTACGCAACGCACGCATCGTCCGCCTTCCGCATTCCAAACGATGCTGAATGTTTGGTGACCAGTCTCGTCCCTGTTGTCCAGCACCTGTCCAACGAAGCGCTAGGACACAGAGTTCCCACCGGCAGGCTGGCATCCATCAACCAATGCGCGAATCAGTGGCGGATGATTCGCCTAAAGTGGCGAAAAACGGACCGACGCTGCCGTGTAGATTAATTGCAACCTACAGTTGATCACAACCAAGATGCACTTTTGGAAGATTTAACGCGCAAAGAAAAGACATATCGCGATTTATGATCTGTATGCGCCTCAACTGTGGCGGCTATGTATCCTTAATATTCAACTTTTACGTGTATCAATTTTCCGCTTCACGATTTTGGGTGAGCGGAGGGAATAATGGCGGCGACACATTGCGGAAGGGCTTCGCCTCTGCGCGACGCTCTCAAGATATTGCTTGGCTCGGTCAGCACCGTAGCTCTCGGATTAGCGGCATCGGGATTGGCGTGGACGCCAGCATCCGCTGAAAATGGACCTGGCTTCGAGTGCGTGCAGGGAGGGCCGGTTGGCGACGAAACTACGATAGCCGGAGTTACTATCTATTCGTCGACGAACCCTCTGAACATACCCTTCATCCCTTCGGTTCTTAGCGTCAATGATGCTGGCGCTAGCACAACCGGAATCACAGGCACTGCATGCGGCCTCGGCGCGACGTCCGTTGGCGAAGGTGCTACCGCTTACGGTGCGTTTTCGAATGCGAATGGACCTTTGTCCACAGCCATTGGCGCCGGCGCGGGCCTGTTCTCTTCCGGGACGGGCAACACATTCACCGGAGCTCTCTCCGGTATCGGCGTCACCGGCGATTTCAACACAATCAACGGTTCCCTCTCTGGCATCATTGTCCAAGGTTCAAACAACACGACGACCGGCGCGTTATCCGGTAATCTGGTGTTCGGCGATAACAACACCGCCACCGGCTCTGGTTCCGGAAACATCGTCGTTGGAGACCTCAACACCGCCAACGGGTCCATCACCGGCAATGGCGTGTTCGGCAGTGGCAACACTGCCAATGGCAGCCTCGCGGGCAACCTCGTCTTTGGCGACGGCAATACCACAACCGGCACCGGATCAGGCAATCTCGTGCTCGGCAGCTTCAACACATCGAACGGCACGGGTTCCGGCAACGTCGTTCTTGGCTACTTCAATACCGCCAACGGATCATTCTCCGGTAACGGCGTCCTTGGCGTGGGCAATACTGCGACCGGCAGCCTCACGGGCAACGGTGTCATCGGGATCGGAAATACGGCAAACGGCCTTGGGTCCGGCAATATCGTCATAGGTAGCCTGAACAGCGCCACGGGAACCGGATCAGGCAACGGGGTTATCGGCGACGGCAACACCGTGAATGGCTCATTGTCCGGCAATCTCGTTCAGGGCAGCGGCAACACCACCAGCGGCCTCGGCTCCGGCAACCTCGTCGATGGCGATGCCAACTCGGTTTATGGCACGTTGTCCGGCAATCGCGTTTCGGGCTTTGCCAACCTGGCTGCCGGCTTCGCGTCAGGCAACGATGTCGACGGCAGCTTGAATAGCGCCGTCGGACCGCTGTCGGGCAACGTCGTCTCCGGCAATGCCAACAGCGCGGGCGGCACCGGATCGGGTAATATCGTTCAGGGCGACGCGAACACGGCCTACGGCACGGGTGCTGGTAACATCGTGTTCGGCAGCCTCAACTCCACCTCCGGCAGCCTTTCCGGCAATGTCGTCTTCGGCGACGGCAACAGTTCCAGCGGCACCGGATCAGGTAACGTCGTCGTTGGTGACGCTAACAGCTCTGGCGGTACAGGGTCCGGTAACGCCGTCTTCGGCAGCGCCAACACCGCCTACGGCACCGGCGCGGGTAACCTCGTATTCGGAAGCCTCAACTCCACCTCCGGCTCACTGTCCGGCAACGGCGTCTTCGGTGACGCCAACAGTTCCAGCGGCACCGGATCAGGTAACATCGTAGAGGGCGATGCCAACAGCTCCGGTGGAACCGGGTCAGGCAATGCCGTCTTCGGCAGCGCCAACACCGCTTATGGAACGGGCGCGGGCAACCTCGTGTTCGGTAGCCTCAACTCCACCTCCGGCTCGCTCTCCGGCAACGGCGTCTTCGGTGACGGCAACAGTTCCAGCGGCACCGGATCAGGTAACGTCGTGGAGGGCGATGCCAACAGCTCCGGTGGAACCGGGTCCGGCAATGCCGTCTTCGGCAGCGCCAACACCGCTTATGGAACGGGCGCGGGCAACCTCGTGTTCGGTAGCCTCAACTCCACCTCCGGCTCGCTCTCCGGCAACGGCGTCTTCGGTGACGGCAACAGCTCCAGCG
>JAFAFW010000089.1 GCA_023423275.1 Pseudomonadota bacterium | reverse complement strand
GATAATGCCGACCAGCGCCTGACGCCCGTCGGCGAGGCCATCGGATGCGTCGGTTCCGGCCGGTCGGCGGCCTATCGGGCGAAGGCAGACGCTCTGGCGGCGGGGCAGTCTCTCCTTGAGCGCCTGTCGCTGACACCGACGGAAGCCGGACGGCATGGCCTCGATATCAATCGCGATGGCCGCCGCCGCAACGCCTTTGAACTGCTGGCGTACCCCGGCGTCGATCTCGCGCGCATTGGTGCGATCTGGCCGGAGGTGGCGGCATTAGAGCCGAAGATCGCCGCTCAGCTTGAGGTCGATGCCCGGTACGCATCATACGTCAAGCGGCAGGATGAGGATGTCGCGACGCTGCGCCGTGACGAGGCGGTGGCCATTCCTTTAGATTTCGACTTCACCACCATCCCCGGTCTTTCGAATGAAGCGCGCTATAAGTTGACCAAGCATCGCCCGGCGACGGTGGCCCAGGCCGCGCGGATCGACGGAATGACCCCAGCGGCCCTGTTGATCCTGCTGGCGCGCCTGAAGAAGGCCGCACCGCGGCGTAAAAGTGCATGACCAACTATAAAAAGGCCCCGATCGATGGGCCGGAAGCGTTTGAACGTGAATTTTCCGTTTCACGTGAAACGTCGAAGCGCTTGATCCGCTACGAGGAATTGCTGCGGCAATGGCAGAAGGCCGTGAATCTGGTCGCTCCGGGCACCTTGGATGATGTCTGGGGCCGCCATTTTGCCGACAGTGCCCAGCTTGCCCGGCTTGTGCCTCCGAACGCACAGTCGCTGATGGATATGGGGGCCGGGGGCGGCTTTCCCGGCTTGGTGCTGGCAATAGTTCTCGCGGAGTGCGGCCCGTTGCGCGTCACTCTGATCGAGAGCGACAACCGGAAAGCCGCATTCCTCCGGGAAGTCGCCCGGCAGACGGGAACCCCTGTGGACATCCTGTCGGCGAGGATCGAAAAACCCGAGACTCGGAGTAAGGTGCAGGCAGTTGATGTCATTACGGCACGTGCCCTGGCTCCGTTGAGCCGACTTTTCAGTCTGTCAGCACCGTACTTTGCATCGGGTAGCGTTGGATTGTTCCTCAAGGGACGCGATATCCAGGGCGAGATCGAGGCTGCGGAGGCTGAATGGCGCTTTGACCTTGAATTGGTCGCAAGCGTAACGGATGCCGAGGGCCGAATTGCCGTAGTGCGCAACGTGGCAGCCAAGACGGAGGGTTGAGCCGTGTCGGGCAAGACCATGGGTCTGCGGGTCATCGCGCTCGCGAACCAGAAGGGTGGCGTGGGGAAAACCACCACCGCCATCAACCTGGGTACTGCGCTTGCCGCTTCCGGCGAGCGCGTTCTGGTCGTGGACCTTGATCCTCAAGGCAACGCATCGACCGGTCTCGGGGTGCCGCCGGAAGTGCGCACCCGAACCACTTATGATGTGATCTCGGGGAATTGCTCGCTGCTCGAAGCGGCAATTGCGACGCAGGTGCCGGGTCTCACCATCGTTCCGGCGAATGCGGACCTGGTGGGTATCGAATCCGAGTTGATGGCGGAGCCGACGCGGCCGTTCCGGCTGCGCGATGCCGTCACCGAACTGGTCGGCCGCCAACGCACCAATCCCGATATCGCGGTGACCTATGTCCTGATCGACTGCCCGCCATCGCTCAATCTGTTGACGCTGAATGCGATGGTGGCGGCTCATGCGGTTCTGGTGCCAGTCCAGTGCGAGTTCTTCGCACTGGAAGGGATCTCGCAGCTGAAGGACAACATCGAGCAGATCAAGGCGACGCTCAATCCGGGTCTGGAGATCCAGGGCGTGGTGCTGACCATGCACGATCAGAGGACATCGCTGTCGCGAGAAGTCGCGCAGAACGTCCGCGGGTTCTTCGGGCCGAAGGTCTACGAGACCATGATCCCGCGCAACACGCGCGTGGCCGAGGCGCCCTCGCACGGCAAACCGATATTGCTTTACGACGTCAATAGCCCCGGAAGTCAGGCGTACATGAGGCTCGCGGCGGAAATCATCGAGCGGGAGCGGCGTTACAAAGCAGCGTAAGCACTGCTTGGACGCCGTGGGTACGTACGTCACAGGGGAACGGAATCTAAGATGTCGTCGACACCACTTCAGAAAAGCCGGCTCGGTCGCGGTCTCGCCTCGCTGATTGGTGATCCCGTTCTGGCTGAGCCCAAGCTGCCGCCGGAAGGCGAACAGCGGATGGTGCCCATTGACCAGATCCGTGGCGGTAAACTGAACCCGCGCAAGGAATTCAAGGAAGAAGACCTGGTCGAACTGTCGGACTCGATCCGTCAGAAGGGTATCGTGCAGCCGATCGTCGTGCGTCCCGACCGGATGGGCGGCGGATATGAGATCGTCGCCGGTGAGCGCCGGTGGCGCGCCGCACAGCGGGCCAACCTGCATACGATGCCCGTCATCGTGCGCGAGTTGACCGATCAGGAAGTCCTCGAGCTCGGTATCATCGAGAACGTCCAGCGTGCCGACCTCAACGCGATTGATGAGGCAGCCGGATATCGGGAGCTGATCGAGCGCTATAACTACACGCAGGATCAGCTGGCCGAGGTGATCGGCAAGAGCCGCAGCCATCTCGCCAACACGTTGCGCTTGCTGAAGCTGCCCGAGCAGGTGCAGGACCTGGTGCAGGGCGGCAAGCTGACGGCGGGTCATGCGCGCGCCCTCGTCGGCCGCGACGATGCCGAGGTCCTGGCTCAGCGGATCATTGATCGCAACATGAACGTCCGCGATGTCGAGGCGATGGTGCAGGCGGCCGATCAGCCGCCACGTCCGCGCCGCGAGAAGAATGCGGACACTTTGGCGTTCGAGAAGGAGTTGACCGATGTGCTTGGTCTCAAGGTCGAGATCAAGCGCGGGTCGGGCGAGAGCGGCCTGCTGGTCATCAAATACAATAACTACGACCAGCTCGATTACATCCGCATGCGCGTGACAGGGGCGAACTCTATTTAACGCGATCCGACGCGGTGCTGGCGATCCCAGCCGTGATGCGAATGAGGGCTGGGATCCGGTGCGACGAGCACATGGTCTCGGCCTTTCTTATATTTGACGGCATAAGCGGCGTGTGAACGCTGTCGCCGGGCAGCGACTTGACGGGGGCGTGCTCCTTGCTGAAAGTCCCGGCCAACGCGGCATCGTGGCCGTTCTACTGGAGCCCAATTCAATGACTGAGGACGTGCTCGCCCGACTGGCGGAGACCATTCATCAGCGCCAGTCCGAGAC
>JAFAFW010000088.1 GCA_023423275.1 Pseudomonadota bacterium | reverse complement strand
TTGATGTCATCGACATACTGCCCAGCACCGGTGATGAACCGTTGATCCTCGACGCGCCGTACGGACGCGCCAATACCTGAAGTGGTCATGGTCGTTTCCTCGAAAACGGGCGTTGTTATTCGGCAGCTTGCTTGAGATCGGCGCTTTCCATCGCGGCGGCGCCAGCTTGAATGGCGCGCACGATGTTATGGTAGCCGGTACAGCGGCAGATGTTGCCTTCCAGCTCCTCGCGAATGGTGTGCTCGTCGAGGCTGGTGCCCTTGCGGCCGACCATATCCATCGCGGCCATGATCATCCCGGGCGTACAGTACCCGCATTGCAGCGCGTGATATTCGCGGAAGGCCGCCTGCATCGGATGCAGCGTGTCGCCATCGGCGAGACCTTCGATGGTCGTGACGTCGGCGCCCTCGCACGACACTGCCAGCGTCGTGCAACTCTTGATGCCCCGGCCATTGACGAGGACAACGCAAGCACCGCATTGGCTGGTATCGCACCCAATGTGAGTGCCTGTGAGATTGAGTTTTTCACGCAGCAGCTGCACCAGCAGCGTGCGCGGCTCCACCTCGGTTTTCACCGGGCGGCCATTGACTGTCAGTGAAACGACTTTCATGGGTGGCGTATCCTCTTGGCTACCGTTGTCTCGGATTGCTCAGTGGATTGGCGTCCTGGCATCGCGGGTCTGGGACCAGCGCGCATACGCAAGATTGGGCGTTCCTCCTCAAGACGCCTAGTGACTGACCGGCTTCAGGATATCCCGCGTCGCGGGCATCAACAACGGCCTCGTTGCGGTTTCCGGCGGCCGGCGGCTGTCATCGGCCCAACATCCTCGGTGACTATTGAGCCACACAGCACCGAACGGAGGGCTTTTTGCGCGGCACGTTGCTTGGCATAATCGGCAGCAGCAAATGGGAAGGGGAAGGCCATGGCATTATCCGGGATGACCAAATTCGCATTCGGCGTCGCGATCGGCGCACTCGCGGTTGCAGGCTGGCAGTACTGGTCCGCGACGACCGCTGAGCAGCGGGCCGCCGACGCGGAAGCCGCACGCACCAATTTCGAGAAAGTCGTCACCGACCTGAAGTCTCAGCTGTCGGATACCAAATCGGCACGGGAAGCGGTTGAAAAGGCAGCATCATCAGCCGCCGAAACGGCCAAATCCGCACTCGAAACCACCAAGCGGGAACTGTCGGAGTTTCGTCAGCAGGCCGGTAAAACCGCGTCCGATGCTAAGGTTGCCGCAGAAGCGGCATTCAAGGATCTGCAGGCGAGGCTGTCCGCCGCAGAAACGGAGCGGGACGCCGCCGCAAGGCAAGCCAAGGAAGCCGCCGACCAGCTTGCGAAGGAGAAGGCTGCCCGCGAGGCCGCCGAGAAGGCGCTGGCCGACGCTCCCAAGCCGCAGCAGTAAGCGGTATTTCGACCCTCATTTCCGCGCAGGCGGAAATCCAGGTCACGTTATGGACGACGGCACAGTTCATCGGCGCGCCGTCGTCTGCTCACAGCGCTGTATCCGCGGGCCCAACCGAGCCTAGATATCGGCGGCTGTTGTGCGCCGCACATGCACGTCCTTGCGCTTGACCACATCCGGCTGCAAGGCCGTCCCGACGCCCGGTCCCGGCGGCACCGTAATCTCGCCTTTCACGATCGGTGGCAGTTCGGTCACGAAGCGGTGGTACCAGCCGTAATAGAAGGCGCGCACGACCTCCTGAACCCAGCAGTTGCGGGTATGAAGTGCCAGATGCGTCGAGACCGTCAGCACCACGGGCCCGGTGCAGTCATGGAAGGCGACGGGCACATGATAGCTCTCGGCCATGTTGCCGACTTTTCGCGCCTCCGACAGCCCGCCGCACCACGACAAGTCCATGATCACCATGGAAAGCGCTTCCAATTCCAGAAGCTGGCGGAAATCCGCCCGCGACCCTCGTGTCTCGCCAACGGCAACGGGACAGCGCGTGGACCTTGCCACCTCGCCGATCGACGCCAGATGATCCATGAACACCGGATCCTCGACCCACATCGGCGAAAGTGGCTCCAACGCACGGGCGATCTTCACCGCCATCGGCCGGCTCCACATCGAGTGAAGCTCCGCTGCAATCTCCATCTTGTCGCCGACGGCCTTGCGGATTTTCTCGAATGGCTCCAGACCGCGCTTCAGATCCTCCGCGCCGATCCACTGGCCCGACGAGGCCTCGGCCGCGTAGTCGAACGGCCAGATCTTCATCGCCGTGATGTCCATTTCCAGAAGGGAATGGGCCAGCTCGTCGGCATTGTTCAGGAACGCGTCGAGGTCTTCGTACTGCCCACGCGTGGCGGTGAGACCGAAGTTGTCAGTCCCCTGCGTCGGACGGGTCTGGACATAGGAATAGCCCGCACACGTGTTGTAGACACGTATCTTGTCCCGGACACGCCCGCCAAGCAGATCGCACAACGGCAGACCCGCCGATTGCCCCAGGATGTCCCAGAGCGCGATATCGATGGCCGCCCGTCCTCGCATTTCAGCGCTCGACCCGACGAACCCGATGTAACCGATCAGGTTGTTCTGATGCGCCTCGACATTACGCGGGTCGCGCCCGATGAGCTTCGGAGCGATCAACTGGTGAATATGGGCTTCCGCAGCGGCGGGGCCATAGAACGTCTCTCCGAGTCCGACCAGCCCTTCGTCGGTGTGCAACTGCACCCAAAGAATATTGGGAAACTCATCGACCCGGATGGTTTCAATCGCCGTGACTTTCATGATTGCCCCTCAGTCCACGTATTGCACGCGGTCGGACTGCAAGAGTTCGGCGATATTGGGCCGGGTCGCCAGCTTCTTGTCCCTCACATCAGCAATCACCGCGGCTTCCGCATTCCGGATCGCCTCGACCCGCGCGATCACCTCGTCAAGCCTGGCCTGCGGAATGACGACAACTCCATCCCGGTCTCCGACGATCACGTCCCCCGGCTGCACGGCCACGCCACCGGCGACGATCGGGTGCCCCACTTTGCCGGGACCGGTACGGACGCACGAATTGGGCGTGATGCCGCGCGAGAATACCGGCAACCCCACTTCCACGATTCCGGCGCTGTCACGCGCCATGCCGTCGATGACGATCGCCTGGATTCCGGCATTGGCGGCCATCATGGAAACAATATCGCCGCACACAGCGGTAGACATGAAGCCATCGGATGCTGAGACCACGACATCGCCTGCCTGGGCCAACGCCACAGCCGCCATGATCGCCAGATTGTCCGACGGACCAGTCTCGCAGGTGATCGCTGTCCCGACGAACTGCGCGTTCGACGAATCGACCGGTTTGATCGTCGCGTCGAGCGCACCGCGGCCATTCATGGCATCGGCGACGTGGCCCGTCTGCACACCCTTGAGCTTCTTCAGCTTTTCTGTGGCTGGGCGCGAAAATGATTTGCGGATGACGAGTAGCGGTGGATCTTCGAGCATGCGTTTCCCCGGTGGCCAGTTCTTGGGTGCGGCGCTAGTTCCCTGGACAGTTGCGCCGAAACGCGCCACGACGCAAGCGCGCCTTGGCGGAGACTCATCCGAGCGCTCGTGTTAGGTACGCACAAACCAGCCTTCGGCCGCTCCACGTCCCATCGGGATCTCGCGCTGTGCCCCTGATAGTGATTTTTCCGATCTACCTTCCCGTCGCCGGCATGGCGATCGACGGATCGCTGTTGCTCAGCCTGGGACTGGCGGTCGGCGTGCTATCGGGGATGTTCGGAATCGGCGGCGGGTTCATCATGACCCCGATGCTCATCCTGATGGGCGTTCCGCCCCTGGTCGCGGTCGGCACCGGCGTCAGCCAGGTCGTCGCCTCATCCGTCTCGGGAGCCATCAATCAGTGGCGACGCCAGAACGTCGATATCCAGCTCGGCCTCCTGATCCTTTTCGGCGGCGTGGTGGGTGCGACGGCGGGCGTCGGCATTCAACGGCTGCTGAAAGCCATCGGCCAGCTCGATGTCTTCATCTCGCTATCGTACGTCGTCGTACTGGGCGTGGTCGGCGGGCTGATGTTCATCGAGAGCCTGTCGACGTTGCGCAAGCAGAAGACGCTACCCAATGCGCCGGCACGCCGCGGCGGTCAGCACACGTGGATCCAGGGACTGCCCTTCAAGCGGCGGTTCAAGACCTCCAAGCTTTACATCAGCATGATCCCGCCGGTGATGATCGGACTTCTGATCGGCCTGTTGACCGCGATCATGGGTATCGGCGGCGGGTTTCTGATCGTCCCGGCGATGATCTATCTGCTACGCGTGCCGACCCGTATCGCGATCGGAACATCCATGTTCCAGGTGACGTTCCTCGCCGCCTACGCCACGGTCCTGCAGGCAACATCGAATATCAGCGTCGACCTGATGCTGGCGCTGCCTCTGATGCTCGGTGGCGTCGTCGGTGCCCAATACGGCACCCGCATCGCGCAACGGCTGAATGCCGAGCAGCTTCGCATCCTGCTGGCGCTGCTGGTGCTCGCGGTGGCGATCCGCATGGCCGTCGATCTGACGATCCCGCCGGTCGAGCTGTTCGATCTGGATGACCGGCCGTAAGGCCAGCATTGGATCAGGCCGCCGGAGCGCTGATCTCGACGACGACAATCTCGGGCGGCACGCCAAATCTGACCGGCGCGATCGAACACCCGAGCCCGCCCGAGACGATCAAATGGCGAGACCCTTCGGTCACATGACCGTAGGCATAACGATTGCCGAACCGCGACGGGACGACCGGTGAGTATCCGAACAATCGGACCTGCCCGCCATGCGTGTGCCCTGACAAGGTCAGTGCAACGCGATCGGGTACCCGCGGGAAGATGTCCGGCTCGTGCGCGAGTAGCACAACTGGAGCCGTGTCGTTGATCTTCGCCAACATGCCCGGAAGGTCGTCTACACCTTCCAAGGTTCTGCGTCCCCATCTCCGGCCTGATAGCAGTGCCAGCTGGTCGCCCAGCCCCGCCAACCAGAACGCGTTCGCGCCTTTATGAAGCTTGGCGACCTCATTCTCGTATACCGGGATACCTGCACGCTCGAGGGCCTGACGGCCGATGACCGGGCCGCTGCCCCTTTCCTGCGCAGTGCGATCATCCCACCAATCGTGATTGCCGAGAATGGCGTGCGCACCCAGCGGAGCCTGGAGGCCGGACAGAGCTCTGGACCACTCGTTTGAAGGGACTTGATCGGTGACCCAGTGATGCCCGGCTGCATAGTCACCCAAAAGCACGATGACGTCGGCCTTCAAGGAATTGGTCACTTCGACGATGTGCTCGATCCGCTCGACCGACATCCATGGCCTGCAGGCATGAATGTCTGCCAGCGCCGCGACTTTGAGATGTAGGCCCTCAGGCCAGCCGCTGGGCGACACCGCATAGCGCTGCACACGCAGCCGGAGCGGTTCGATACCGAAGGCGTAGCCGCCAAGTGACAAGGCGCCGAGCGCCGCTAGCCCAACAGACTGGAGAATCCGGCGGCGTGTGAGCATTGGGTCTCAGATGGATGACGGAGACTGCGCAATCTCCAGCGGCTTTGCGGCAAAATTTCAGGCGGCTATCCCGCAACCTCGCGAACATATTCGAAGTGCAACCAGCGTACGACTATATAACCCTTAGAGAATTCGATTCGTTACGTCGGAACGACTGTGTGAAAGGAATGGGTATGAACAAAATATGGACGCTAATCAAAAACAACACGGCAGTTCTCGCTTTTAATTCTCCCGATGAAGATGGGGCTCGCCGGTTCAAGCAATCTGCTGACTGCCGTCATTACCTCCGCAGTTGGGGACATAGTAGTGACCTGGAATTGCGCAGAGCAACAAACGCAGAGTTTGAGGCTTGGACCGCGAGGAAACCAGCCGGCCCCATAGATGATCGCTTGTTGGTCCGGGCAATAATTCTGGGTTGACCAGGCAATGGCGTTCCCTACTGCCCCGGCCGCCCTGTTTTCTTCGGACGGCCGCGGCGACGTTTGCGCTCGTCTTCGGTCGAGACTTCAATCGTCTTGGCCGGTTTCAACTTGTCGACCGGAAGCCCACGCTCGGCGTGAGGGCCCATTTCATCCAGCGTCGGCTTGTGCGGTCCCCGGACCGCCTCTCCAAAAGCTCCGGCCTTGGTTCGGGGATCGACCCTCGGTGCCCGGGCTGGAACCGGCAGATCGGTGCCGGGCCCCATCTCGTCGAGCGACGGCTTGTGCGGGCGCGACGTCGACTGAGCATAAGTCGGCTGCACGGGCTGGTACTCGCGCTCGATCTTCGAGCCGTCCGATGGCGCCGCTTTACTCTTCTTGTTCAGAACATTGGCTTTGCCGCCGAACTTGCGGTCGCCCTCGTAGCGGCCGGCCTTGTCCTCGACGTCCATCTGGCGCGCCAGCGGATCGTCGGAGATCGCAAGTTCCGTCTCGCGCAACCGCTTGACCTCGTCGCGCAGCCGGGCGGCGGTCTCGAATTCGAGATCGGCAGCGGCCTCGCGCATCCGCTTCTCCATATCGGCGATGACGGTCGCGAGATTGTGCCCGACCAGGACCTGCCCCTTCTCGGCAAAGCCGGCGTCGACCGTGACGTGATCCTGCTCGTAAATCGACGACATGACGTCAGCGATATTCTTGCGCACGCTTTCCGGCGTGATGCCGTTGGCCTTATTCCAGGCTTCCTGCTTCTCGCGGCGGCGATCGGTCTCCGCGATGGCCCGCTCCATTGAGCCTGTCATCTGGTCGGCATAAAGGATGACGCGGCCATCGACGTTGCGGGCGGCGCGGCCGATGGTCTGCACCAGCGAGGTCTCCGATCGCAGGAAACCTTCCTTGTCCGCATCGAGGATTGCCACCAGCGCGCACTCCGGGATGTCCAAACCCTCGCGCAGCAGGTTGATGCCGATCAGCACATCGTAGGCGCCGAGCCTGAGATCACGGATGATCTCGATGCGCTCCAGCGTCTCGATGTCCGAGTGCATATAGCGGACGCGGATGCCCTGTTCGTGCATGTACTCGGTGAGGTCTTCCGCCATCCGCTTGGTCAGCGTCGTGACTAGCGTGCGATAACCCGCCTTCGCGACCTGCCGCACTTCGTCGATCAGGTCATCGACCTGGCTCTTGGCCGGGCGCACGATGATCTGCGGATCGGTGAGGCCGGTCGGACGGATCACCTGCTCGACGAACGACCCGCCGGTCTGGTTCAGCTCCCAGCCGCCCGGAGTCGCCGAGACGTGCACCGTCTGCGGGCGCATGGCATCCCATTCCTCGAACCGCAGCGGACGATTGTCCATGCACGACGGCAACCGGAATCCGAATTCGGCCAGCGTCGCCTTGCGCCGGTAGTCGCCGCGGAACATGCCGCCGATCTGCGGGACGGTGACGTGGCTCTCGTCCGTGAACACCAGCGCATTATCGGGCAGATATTCGAACAGCGTCGGCGGCGGATCGCCAGGATTACGGCCTGTCAGATAGCGCGAATAGTTCTCAATGCCCGCGCAGGACCCGGTCGCCTCCATCATCTCCATATCGAAGACGGTGCGCTGTTCCAGCCGCTGCGCCTCCAGAAGCTTGCCGGTCGCGTACAGCTCGTCGAGCCGCTCCTTGAGCTCCGCCTTGATGGCCTTGATGGCCTGCTGAAGCGTCGGCTTCGGCGTGACGTAGTGCGAGTTGGCGTAGATCTTGACCAGCTTCAGTTCGTCGGTCTTGTGCCCGGTCAGCGGATCGAACTCGGTGATGCTCTCCACTTCATCGCCGAACAGCGAGAAGCGCCAGGCGCGGTCCTCCAAATGGGCCGGAAACAATTCGACCGTATCGCCGCGCACGCGAAACGAGCCGCGCACGAATGCCTGATCGTTGCGCCGGTAATGCAGCGCCACAAGATCCGCCAGCAGCTGGCGCTGGTCGAGCCGTTCCCCAGTCTTCACCGTGAACGTCATCGCCGTGTAGGTCTCAACCGAGCCGATACCGTAGATGCACGACACCGAGGCGACGATGATGACGTCATCGCGCTCCAGCAGCGCGCGCGTCGCGGCGTGGCGCATGCGGTCGATCTGTTCGTTGACCGAGCTTTCCTTCTCGATATAGGTGTCGGTGCGCGGAACGTAGGCTTCCGGCTGGTAATAATCGTAGTAGCTGACGAAGTATTCGACCGCGTTGTCCGGAAAGAAGCTTTTGAACTCGCCGTAGAGCTGCGCTGCCAGCGTCTTGTTCGGCGCCAGGATCAAGGCCGGACGCTGCGTCGCCGCGATGACGTTGGCCATGGTGAAGGTCTTGCCGGAGCCGGTGACACCGAGCAGCACCTGATCGCGCTCGACCTGATTGACGCCGTCCACCAATTCCGCGATCGCGGTCGGCTGATCGCCCTTGGGCTCGAACTCCGACACCAGGGTGAACGCGATGCCGCCTTCCGACTTCTCTGGGCGCGGCGGCCGATGCGGCATGAACATCGGCATGCCGCCGGACACCAGCGGATGCGACGCAATCATCGGCTCGCGCGCCAACAAGGCCTTGGCCGAGTCTGAACGCTGGTCAGGCCGCGCCAACAAGGCGTCCAGCGTTGCGGACGGGCTCGGCCGGTCCAGCGGCGTTCCTGCGGTACGCAGCGCGGGCAATGTGCTTTGCGGACGGAACGCGGCCTGTGGCGCCTCCTCGAATCCGGGCGTGCCGGCCGCGGTTTCCCGTGGCGGCGCAACAGGTTTTCCGGATCGCCCACGCGAGGGACGCGGGCGAGGTGTGGTGTTGGACTTGGGCGGACGCGGCATGGGCG
>JAFAFW010000046.1 GCA_023423275.1 Pseudomonadota bacterium | reverse complement strand
CGTCGCGGCAGTGCCATGGTCAGCCCGTCGTCGTCCGAAAAGGGCAGTCTATCGGGGGCGCAAAAGTTGAGCGCGAGCGTACACGCAGCATCGTTGTCAGACCTCCGCCGACACACCCCGACCGGCTCAAATGGGGTTCATTTCCGGCGGTAGGTCTCCTGGCTCGCGGGCTTTGGGTACTCGCCTTCCCGAACCATGCCGGTCCAGTGGCTTACGTGAGCACCCTTCACCGCCTACAGTTGCGGGGGCAGCCTCGGACTTGCAGGCAGAGCCTGCGCACCGAATTCCCTGTTATCCCCTTGCGGGGACCGTCGGCTTCGCTGCTGTAGCAAATCGCCCATGGCGTGTCGAGCCGTGATGCGCGGGTTCAGGCTGGCAAAATCGGCGGGTTGAAGCATGAGGATTTGTCCTTTTGCCAGTGGTCATTGGCCTGGGCATGAAGTAAAGGCCTAGAGAAGAAGAAGGAGCGAAATCGGCAAACGGGGCGAACCAGGCGGAGGCTGGGCTTTTGAGCAAGAAGCCGACTTTGGGCGATGACATCGAGGAAATTTGCCGGGCGCACGGATTACGCGTCACGGGGCCTCGGCGGGTCATTGTGAAGGTGCTTTCCGAGGCGACCGATCACCCCGATGTCATCGAGCTGCATCGGCGCGTCATGTCGATCGACCCGACCATTTCGCTCGCCACCGTATACCGGACGGTGAAGCTGCTGGAGGACAAGGAGATCCTTGAGCGTCATACCTTCGGCGACGGCCGTGCGCGCTATGAATCGGCCAGTCAGGCGCACCACGATCATCTGATCGATGTCGAGACCGGGGCAGTGGTGGAATTCCGGTCTGACGAGATCGAGCGGCTGCAGGAAGAGATCGCCCGCAAGCACGGTTACGAGATCGTCAGCCACAAGCTCGAAATCTTCGTCAGGCCCCTGAGCAAAACAGGCAAGCGTGAACGCCGCGGATCGCGCAGCGCTTGAACGCGGTGCTTCAAGCCACTTCCCGCGTTTCGATCCGTGCCGATTTTCGCACGGCGTAGATGAAGGCAAAGACGAACACGACCGACAACACGAGCACGATGGTCGGCGCCGGCGCACTGTCGATAAAGAATGACAGATAGACGCCGAGGAATGAGCCGGCCATGGCCACCGCCACGGACACGATCAGCATGGTGCTGAACGTGCGCGTCAGCAGAAAAGCGATGGCCCCGGGCGAAATCAGCATCGCGATGGACAGGATGATGCCAACGGCTTGCAGGGCTCCCACGATTGTCAGTGAGATCAAGCTGAGCAGGCCGTAGTGCAACCAGTTGACCCTCAGGCCCAGGGCTCGCGCCTGAGCCGGATCGAACGCGTGCAGGAGGAAATCCTTCCATTTGATTCCGATGATCCCGGCCGTGAGGACGGCGATTAGCGCGGACTGGCCGATGTCGCCCCACGAGACGCCGAGCATATCGCCGAACAGGATATGATCCAGATGGACGTCCGGCTGGATCTTCACGTAAAGGACGAGGCCGAAGCCGAACATGCCGGAAAAGACGATACCCATCACAGTATCCTGTTTGATGCGGCTGTTGTCCTTCAGGAAGCCCGTCGCGATGGCGCAGAACATCCCCGCAATGAACGCGCCGATCGCGTAGGGAAAGCCGACAATGTAGGCGATGACGACGCCAGGAAAGACGGCGTGAGAAATGGCGTCGCCCATCAGCGACCAGCCCTTCAGCACCAGGAAACAGGACAGCAGCGCCATCGGGATCGCGACGAGCACCGAGATGATCAGCGCGTTGACCATGAACTCGAACTGGAATGGCATCAGCAGCGTTGTGACGATGCTCATTGGCCCGCCTCCAGCGCCTGCATGGCGCGCCGGCGTGCGGCGATCATGCCGTGTTTCGGCGCGAAAAAGAATGTGATCAGAAAGATCGTCGTCTGAAGCACGACGATGATGCCGCCTGTCGCGCCGTCGAGGAAATAACTGATGTAAGCGCCCGCGAAACTGGTGATCGATCCAATTGCCACCGCGGTAACGAGCAGCCGCGGAAAGCGATCCGTGAGCAGATAGGCGGTCGCGCCCGGCGTCACCACCATGCAAATGACGAGGAAGGCGCCAACAGTTTGCAGCGCGGCGACCGTCGAGGCCGAGAGCAGCGTAAAGAACATGATCTTGAGGGCGGTCGGATTGAGACCGATGGAGCGGGCGTGGCTCTCGTCGAAGAACGTGACCATCAGATCCTTCCATTTCACAAGCAGGATCGCGAGCGAAACAAATCCGATAATGGCGAGTTGCAGCGTGTCGCCAGGCGTGATGGCGAGAATGTTGCCGAGGACAATCGTCTGGATGTTCACTGAGGTCGGCGAGATCGAGACCATGAACAGGCCAAGGCCGAAGAATGCCGAAAAGATCAGGCCGATGATCGCGTCTTCCTTCAGCTTCGTGCGCTGATTGAGGAACAGCATCGCCGCTGCAGCGAGACCGCCGGCAAAGAAGGCACCGATCGAGAACGGAAGTCCTAGCATATAGGCACCGGCGACGCCGGGCACGATGGAATGAGAGAGCGCATCGCCGATCAGGGACCAGCCTTTGAGCATGAGATAGCATGACAGAAAGGCGCACACCCCGCCGACGAGGGCCGACACCCACATGGCGTTCTGCATATAGTTGTAGGAAAACGGTTCCAGGAGCCAGGTCATCACGTCCGCCCCTGCTCACCGTCGCCCGGTGTTCGGGATGTCGCCTTGCCACCTTCAAGGATCAGTGGCCGCTCATCATCGGAGAAGACACCAACCGAGGTCCGTCCTCCACTTTGGGCTTCGGTCAGGACGAAGTGGCGCAAGACACCGCCGAATGCCTTTTCGAGGTTGTCCTGCGTGAAGGTGTCGACGGTCAGGCCGTACGCGAGGACGGTTCCCTTGATGAGAATGGTCCGGTCACAGAACTCCGGAACGGAGCCGAGATTATGCGTGGAAACCAGCATCACGCGCCCTTCTTCGCGCAATTCCCTGAGCAGCGTAATGATCTGGTCTTCCGTTTTGACATCGACTCCGGTGAACGGTTCGTCGAGGAGTATGACACGCCCGTCTTGGGCCAGTGCGCGGGCGAGAAAAACGCGCTTCTTTTGCCCCCCGGACAGTTCGCCGATTTGTCGCTTGCGGAAATCGCTCATATTGACGCGCGCGAGTGCGGTATCCACGGCGTCGCGATCGGCGGCCCGCGGAATACGCATGAATCCCATGTGGCCGTAGCGGCCCATCATCACGACATCTTCAACCAGAACCGGGAAGTTCCAGTCGACGTCCTCCGCCTGCGGCACGTAGGCGATGAGGTTTTTTCTCAATGCGTCCGCGGCCGGCATGCCGAGCACGCTGATCTCACCTTTCGCCAGCCGGACAAATCCCATGATCGCCTTGAACAAGGTCGACTTGCCGGAGCCGTTGACGCCAACCAGCGCTGCAATCGTGCCGGTTGGAATTTGAAAGCTCGCGTCCCTGATCGCGGTGTGACCGTTACGATAAGTGACGGTCACATCCTGTACCGAGATCCCTGACCCTGCATCCAGGGATGCGGGGCGGATCAGGCTTCGGACGGGAACTGTCATTGCGTCAGACCCTTCGTGATCGTGTCGGTGGTCACACGCAAAAGGTCGAGGTATGTGGGAACCGGACCATCACCGTCGGTGAGCGAGTCGACGTAGAGGACGCCGCCGTACCTGGCGCCTGTTTCGCGCGCGACTTGCTCGGCGGGTTTCGACGAGATGGTGCTTTCAGAGAACACGACCGTGATGCCATTCTTGCGGACCGCGTCGATCACCTTGCGGACTTGCTGGGGCGTGCCCTGCTGGTCTGCGTTGATGGGCCAGAGATACAGCTCCTTGAGGTCGAAATCGCGCGCCAGATACGAGAAGGCGCCCTCGCTGGAAACGAGCCATCTTTTGTTTTCAGGAACCGCAGCCAGCTCAGCCTTGATGGGCTCGATGACAGCGCGGATTTTCGCCTTGTAGGCCTCTGCATTGGCCTTATACGCATCCGCATTCTGCGGATCGTATTTCACGAAAGCGTCGCGGATATTGTCGACGTAAATAAGGGATGCTGTCGGCGACATCCAGGCGTGCGGGTTCGGCTTGCCGGTGTACGGGCCCTCGACAATGCTCATCGGCTTCACGCCTTCGGAGACGACGACGCTGGGGACATCCTTCAAATTGCGGAAAAACTTCTCAAACCAGAGTTCGAGATTGAGGCCGTTCCATAGGATCAGCTTCGCACCCTGCGCACGCTGGATATCACCCGGCGTCGGCTGGTAGTTGTGGATTTCAGCGCCTGGCTTGGTGATGGACTCGACGATCGCAGCGTTGCCCGCCACGTTCTGCGCGATATCGGCAATGACCGTGAAGGTCGTGACGGCCTTGAACTTTTCCTGCGCGGCTGCCGGTGAGACAGCCATTGCAGCCATTGCCCCGGCACCGAGCAGCCCGGCGGCAGTTCTCCGCGTGATGCGGCAGATCATCCTCTTTGCTCCACTCATGATCAATTCGTTGGTCACACACACGCCGCTGCGCCCCGGTCACGCGTGACGGCCCAGTCTCAGATTTAAGGCAAATGAGAATGAGTTGCAATAAAGAAATTTATGAGAGTGGATGGGCGCGAGGCCGGCGGGATATATTTCATGCGAGACAGCGCCGACGATCGGCTTATCCGTGCGGGTAGAAATCGAGCAGGCCCTCGCGGAGAGGTGCGCCCCAGGACCAGGTCCAGCAGCAACCGATGAGCGATGCAGCGCAGTGCGACCTGCTCACGCTGAGCGACTTCATGCGCGATAGGGGAGGTGTCAACTGGTGCGACCGTCGGTTCGCCGACTTTGCCGATTGCAATGACCGACGATGCGAAGGCGAAGGGTTGGGAGTAGGCACGCCTCCACGAGGCGGAGAGCATTGGAGGGCGCCTTCTCATCAAATACGAGTTGGTCGGACTGATATAAAGAGAAACAATTTTAAACTCCGTATTTCAATGACTTACCTCAATGTCGCCACCGTTGTAGGTAGAATGGCGAGCGTTGGAGATGGGCGACCGGGGAATTGGCATCTCCACGACATACAGCGGCGAATAGAAATGTTCGCCAGGATTGAAAGGTCGCCGATGCCGATCATCATCGATAACGCTCCTGTCCCAATCGAGAAAGCTTTGCGCGAGTCGAGCTGAGTTCTTCAGCGAGACGCCGCACGCCATTGCTTCGCCGCACGGCCTCAGCCGCTGCGATTGATCGCGACTGAGAAAAGCACGTTTACGCGAATGCCTGTTGGCGTTCGCAAGAAATCCCGCATGGCGCTGACGCGCCGTGCGGGCTGCGCCGGAGCGTTGCCACAACGCTCCCCCGATCCAGCCAGTAAGGAGAGTCCACATATGGCGAGATTGAACGGGTCAATCAACGACGACACCATCAACGGTTACGGTTCAAACGATAGGCTTTGGGGAAATTATGGAAATGACACCCTGTCGGGTGGTCAGGGTAACGACCGGCTCGACGGCGGGCGCGGAAATGACAGCCTCACAGGCGGCGATGGAAATGACGTTATCGTATCGCGCTCCGATGCCGGCGAGGGTGAGATCGCACAGGAGGTGAATGGGACGAACGATCCAAACGGTGAAGTCGATGCCGCGACGAGGAGAATATATGCCAATCAGGCCGGACTTCCAGGCGATGACATTCTGACGGGTGGCGCAGGCGCCGACGAGTTTCGTATCGAAACACTCATCAATGCAAAGCGGGAAATTCTCGAAAAGCACGCGGATCCCAATACCGGCATTATCGACTATTCGATGAATGGGGTGGCGGGCGAGAATAATCTCGTGCACGACCATTGGGTCGATAGCATCGGTAACGACGTCATTACCGATTTCAATAAAGCCGAGGGCGATAAACTCACGATCGCCGGGCACACGACCGAGGTCTACAAGATCGAGATGGCGGATGTCGATGGAGATGGGGAGGCGGATGATTCCGTTCTGCATCTCCGGTCCAATCAGGGCAATGCGGGTGCGCATCATCTCGATCTGATCGGTACGCTGGCTGTTCTGAATAATGAGATGACCGCGAATGATTTCACAATCGATGCCAATCCGACCTACGGCATCGTCCGTAACATCAGCCAGATCAACGAGGCGATCTCACCTCTCAATCCGGCGTCCTCGGCCGGACCTGATCCGGTGGATCCTGTGGACCCAACGGATCCCGGAACAGATACGGGAACCGATCCCGATACAGGCACCGATCCCGGTACCGACACAGGCACCGATCCGGGAACCGCGCCGACTCTGGGCGTCCTCCAGTCCCTCTTCGAGGTGCCAGCCGATGCTGCGCCCGGCGCGGCTGCCACGCAGGGTGATGACACTCTGATCTATACCGAAGGTGACGACCGGGGTCGCGGTGGCCGTGGAAATGATCTGCTTGTTGGCCTGGATGGCGATGATTCACTATCCGGTGGCATGGGCGACGATCTGATCGACGGTGGTGCCGGCAACGATCACATCCACGGCGGACACGGTGACGACATCATCGGTGGCTTCGACGGAGATGATCTCATTACCGGCGACTACGGCAACGACATCCTGCATGGCGGTGCCGGGAACGATGGAGTGAGAGGCGGTCGCGGGGAGGACGTCCTGTTCGGGGGGGCCGGAGACGATGATCTTCGAGGCGGTGCAGGCGACGACATTCTGATGGGAGGCGCCGGTAGCGATACGATCAACGGCGGCGCAGGAACCGATGCCGTGCTTTTGGCTGGGGCGATTGGTGACTACGCCATCGACGTCACCGGCACTCGTGTTCAACTCACCGACGCGAATGGCGATACGGACAACGTCAGCCGGGTTGAGCTGTTCCATTTCGTCGGCAGTGGCGAAACATACACGGTCGCAAACGGTGAGCTGTCCTTGACCGCCGACACGGACAGTCTGACGGATCTGATGGATGACCATCTCATCGGGGACATGATCGCGGAGGACGTCGCTGGTGACGCCGACGTCGTTGAACTCGATCAGGCATCTCCGGATCCGGAGGCTCCGGTTGCGGAAGCTCCGGTCGATTCCGACACGGGCACGGTCACGCCGCCTGTCGTTGATGACGGCCACATGCACAGCCATGGGGCGGAGCTGATGGCCGCGTAGCCGCTGAGGAAACTCGGCGGGGCCGACTCGACTGAATTTCTCCTCTGTCAGGTCGGCCCTGCCGATGTCGGTCAGCACACCGTGCTGGCCGACCTAAAGCAAGAAATCAAGATCATCGGTGATCAGCGGATGCTGGACGAAGCGGGCTTGCTCCACGTTTTAGTCGTTACCCATTGGGTTGGCATGTTGGTCGCGCTCCTGACGGTAGCGGCTGCTGACGGCCTCGGTGTTGCGATTCTGTTGTCGCGAATGCGTGGACGCCGTGGATTGTTCACCGCGCTGCATCACATCATTGCCGGCTCGCTTTTTCTGCTGCTCTTTTCGGGGGGCGCGCTCATTGCCTTGCGGATGCCGGGCTGGTGCGCGCTTGACCCCGGCATGGTCGTTCAGTTCGGGGGGATCTGCATTCCCAACAAACTGGTTGCGAAGCTGATCCTGATCGGCGTGCTCGTCGTGGTCGCACTGCTGATCGATGCCTATGTGCTTCCTCTATCGCGGCGGCGTGAACGCCCGCTACTGCCGCATCTGTCGCTTCGGCACGTGGTGCGATCGGCGTTCATTGGCAGTGCATCGCTGACCTGTTGGGTGTCGCTCGCCACCATTGCGCTGGTCAAGGATCTGCATCATTGGCCCGTTTTCGATCTGCTGTCCGCGGCGGGACTCATCTGGGCGGTGCTTGCCACCTGCCTCGCAACTGGCCTGGCGGTGACGCGCGCTGTGTTCTATCGCTCCGGTCATCGCGAAGCATCGCAGGTCTGGCATTCGCATGCGCCGGTCGGTGCGCCAGTGACGCTGGCCGAAGGCTCAGGGCATGAAACCGCAATCCGATTTTCTTCTGCCAAGCCAACTGCGCAGCCGCAGGCTCGTCAGCCGATCACGATAGAAGGCGCATTCGCGGCTTGCCGGCAGGCCGTTCTCGGCAATGCGGCGATCAGCTTCGTGATCAATGTGCTCATGCTGGCTGGGCCGCTGTACATGCTTCAAGTGTACGATCGCGTCCTGACCAGCCGCAGCCTCGAAACGCTCACCGTCCTGACCGGACTGCTTGTCGGACTTTATGTTTTCCTTGGCGTGCTCGATGTGATCCGCACGCGCATTCTGTCCCGCATCGCGCTCCGCCTCGACCGATTGTTGGGGCCGGAACTGCTCGCCGGCGTTGTTGGTATCGGCGGTGCGAAACCGGTCGCAGCGGAACTGCAGCCCATGCGGGATCTCGAGCAGATTCGCCAGTTCGTATCCGGGCCCGCGCCAGCCGCAATCTTCGATCTGCCGTGGGCGCCGCTTTATATCGTGCTCATCTTTCTGCTTCATCCTCTGCTCGGTATCGTCGCGCTGTGCGGCACCGCAATTCTCGTCGTGTTGTCAATTGTCAATCAGGTGATGACCCGCAAACCGCTCGCGCGCGCCACCGAGGAGCTGGCGCGAACGCATGCGATCGTTGAAGCCGGCCGGCGAGGTGCAGAGACGTTGCGGGCCATGGGCATGGCGGGGGCGCATCGCGCGCGCTGGCTCGGAGAGCATAGAATTGCGCTGTCGCGCCAGCTTCAGGCAAACGACATTGCCAGCGGCTTTTCGATTGCTATCAAAATTGGCCGGCTGTTGCTGCAATCGTTGATTCTGGGCACCGGCGCTTATCTCTCGCTGAATGATGCGATGTCGCCCGGCGCAATGATCGCGTCGTCGATCATCGCCACGCGTGCCCTGGCACCAATCGAGCAACTCATCGCGCAGTGGCGCAGTCTTATCACCGTCGCGGGCGCCGTGCAGCGCTGCCGCAAGAGCCTCAAGGACGCGGAGCCATCGCAGCAGCGTATCGCGCTGCCTGATCCACAAGGTATCCTGCAGGTCTCCAAGCTGTACGTTGCCGCTCCTGGGCGTACCGAGCCTGTCCTGAAGGGTTTGGATTTCCGTTTAGAGCCAGGGGACGCGGTGGCCGTCATCGGGCCGAGTGCTGCCGGTAAGTCTTCTCTGGCGCGCGCGTTGGTTGGCGTCTGGCCGATCCGTCATGGCGAGGTTCGGCTCGACGGCGCCGAGCTTGATCAGTGGGACCCGGAGCATCTCGGGCGGCACATCGGATACCTGCCGCAGGACGTGACCCTTTTCGATGGTACGATCGTCGAGAATATCGCCCGCCTGGCACCTGATCCTGATCCGCGCGCCGTGCTTGCCGCGACCACTGCGGCAGGTGTCCACGAAATGATCCTCCGCCTTGAGGACGGATATGGCACCCGCGTCGGCGAAGGTGGTGTCGCGCTCTCCGGCGGTCAACGTCAGCGGATCGCCCTGGCGCGCGCGCTCTACGGCAATCCGGCATTGATCGTGATGGATGAGCCGAATGCCAATCTCGATTCTGAAGGCGAGGCAGCTCTTGTCGCAGCCATCAAGCGCGCACGTCAGGCCAGGCAGACGGTGGTCGTGATGGCCCACCGCCAGAGCGTACTGGCCGCGGTCAATCGTGTGCTGGTGCTGAAAGACGGGCGGCAGATCGCCTTCGGTGCACCGGGTAAGGTCCTGCGTAAGCCACGCGCGCAAAACGATACGGAGCCACGCCATGGCAGCAATGCTGCAGCCCAGCTCGCCACCAACCGCGGATGATGGCGCACGATATCTGGCGGCAGATGCCGATATCGTGCGGCTGTTTCGCCTTTCATGGATCGTGACGGTGGTGTTGATCGCCGGCTTCGGCGGCTGGGCGGCGGCGTCCTCGATCAGTGGCGCTGTCATAGCGAACGGAACGCTCGCCGTCGAAGGCAAGCGCCGTGCGATCCAGCATCTCGACGGTGGCGTGATCGCACAGATTCACGTGCGCAATGGCGATATCGTCCAGGAAGGCAGCTTGCTCGTATCGCTCGACGCCCGCGAACTCACGAGCGAAATTGCAGGGCTTGATAAAGAAATCGCGGCGCGTTCCAAGCAGATCAAACTGATTGAAGATGAGCTGAAGAACCTTCTCGAATTGCTCGAAAAGAGACTGGTCGCTCAGAACCGTGTCGCGTCGTTGCAGCGGGAGTCGGCAGCCATCGCGGGGGAAATCGCAAAACTCAGCAGCCAGAAGGAAAGGGTTCAGTCGCGTCTGGCGCGCGCTGAGATCCGCGCGCCGGTGGCAGGACGCGTGCACAATCTGGTGACGCATACGGTTGGCGGCGTCATTCCTCCGAACGCCACCATCGGCGAGATCGTACCGTCGCTTGAAGGTTTGGTGATCGAGGCGAAGGTCCAGCCACAGGATATCGACCAGGTTCGCGCCGGGCTCGTAGCGCACGTTCGCATGACGAGCCTCAACCAGCGCACGACGCCATCACTCGGAGGGAAGGTCGAGCGTGTCTCCGCCGATCTGATGCGCGACGAGGTCAAAGCCCGCGATTACTTCCAGGTTCGCATCGTTCTTGAGGAGGATGCCCAAAGCCACCTCCACGGCAAGACCTTGCTGCCGGGCATGCCCGCTGACGTTTTGATCGAGACGGATCGACGATCGGTTCTGAGCTATCTGACGAAGCCGCTCGTCGACCAGATCGCGCATGCGTTTCGCGAGGAATGATCGGGAAGCATGAAAGCGCGTTGGACCAAAACGGTAATGATTGAGCGATTCCGCATTGTCACGGGACACGGCATCGCGATCGCAGCACTTCTCATGTCGCTGAGTTTGCCCGGGCACGCCGAGACCGTCGCCGAGGCGATGGCAGCCGCAGCGGCGCATCATCCGGCGCTTGGCGCCGAGAAAGAGCGCAATCAGGCGGCTCGCGTCGGAATAGATATCGCGCGCTCGGGCTACTATCCACGTGTCTCCGCCTCCGGCGATATCGGTGCGGCAAGTGGCAGCCGCGGGCTGTACGCCGGTTCCGGATCGAGCGTGGGCGAGTCCAATTCACGATCGTTCGACGAAGGCTGGGGTGGCCGTTGGGGATATTCTCTGAGCGCGGAACAGCCTCTGTTTGACGGCTGGCGAACGCAAAGCGCGGTCGCCGAGGCACGGTCGGGCGCGGACGCTGCGACGTCACAGGTGCGAGTTGCCGAACAATCCGTGCTGCTGGAGGCTGTCGTCGCGTTCGCAGATGTCGTGCGCGACCGCCGGATCGAAATCCTGCGAACGCGCAGCAAGACCATGCTCGAGGAGGAGGTGGCGGCCGCCTTGGAGCGCATGAAGCGCAAGGTTGGGACGGAAACCGATGTCGCGCAAACCCGTGCGCGCCATGCGCAGTCCATCGCCGACCTGATCGTGGCCAGAGCGGAAACCAAGGTCAGCTTGGCTGAGTACGAGCGTGTCGTTGGCCGCGCACCCCGGAAGTTGGTTCGACCAAAAGTGCCGGAATCTCTGCTGCCGAATTCGATCGATAGCGCGATTGCAAGCGCGATGTCGCGCCATCCAGCGACGGCGGCCGCCGCGTCCAAGGAAGAAGCCTCGCGCTACGGGATCGACAGGCTGGCGGCTGACGGCCTGCCGCAGGTGAAGTTGCGCGGCGGCATCGAGGGGGAGCGGTCGTTGTCCTCGGGAAGCGACGAACTCAGTCGTGATAGTGCGTACGTTGCGCTCAGGGTCACACTGCCGTTGTTCGACGGCGGCGAGAATGCGGCTCGGGTCCAGCAGGCAAGACACATCAACGCCAGTCTCGCCGAGGAGGCGCGCGCTGTCCGCGAACGGATCCATGCAAGCGTGACCGGTGCCTGGGCGCGCCTATCCGGGGGGCGGGAACGGCTGGCTTTCGAACAGCGGTCGGTCGACTCCAGCCGAAAGGCGCTTGAAGGCGTCCGTGAGGAAATCAGACTCGGTCAACGCGCGACGGTGGAGGGGCTCGACGCACAACGCGAACTGACCGCCAGCGAGGTGCGGCTCGCCGCCAGCGAGCGCGATCTGATCGTATCGGCCTACGCCCTGCTGGCGACAACCGGACAGCTCTCGCTGCAAGAGATGGCGGATGTTGCTGCCGCCGCCTCTTCAATCGCAGAGTCTCGCGAGACCGCGAAAACACGTGAGCTGCATTCCAGCGCACCGTGGCAACCCGTTGTGAAACGCAAGCCCTAACCCGTTCACCTGGGCCGACGGACTGCTCTGACTTTGCCTGAGCTACCACCGCCGCAGAAGAACGTGTCACCGCCGTCCGATTCAAGTCCCGATACAGCGACGCCAGGCGGCATATCGATCTGCTCGAGAACCTCCCCTGTTTTGGAATCTATCCTGCGCAGATCGGCTTGTTCAGATTCCCACGTGCCGTGCCATAATTCGTCATCAACCCATGTTACCCCGGTGACGAAACGCTTCGACTCGATGGTCCGAAGAATCGTGCCGGTTTGCGGGTCGACCTGATGGATCTTTCGATTGCGGTATTGTCCGATCCAAAGCGAGCCTTCCGCCCAGGCCATGCCGGACGCACCGCCATCAGGCGTCGGGATCCTTGCCAGTACGCGGCCGTTTTCTGGATCGATCTTCTGGATGTGATCACCCGAGATTTGAAACAGATACTGGCCGTCGAAAGCCGTACCCGCATGCGCGGGGAAATCAAGCGTGCGCACGACCTTGCCGCTTTGCGGATCGACAGCAGCCAGCGCATTACCCGTCGCCATCCAGACGCGTGCGCCATCGTAGCTAACGCCGTGCACGGCGCTGACGTCCGGGAATGGACCGTATTCGCGGACGATATTTGCTTTTGAATGTTTCATGGGCTCATCCTTTCGCTGTGTGCCTGATGAGCTGAACCCTAGCCGCCCGGCAGCGCAGCCGGGAGTAACAAGACTGACGGGAAACCCGGCAGCGGCGATGCCATCCAGCGCCGCGCGCGCCCACGGCCAATGGGTTGAACCTTGCCGTTTGCAGACAGATCGTCGAGGGCACGTTGCACTGTGCGCTGGCTCGCGTCGAGCGCCAGGGCCAGCGCGGAGCTGGACCAGCTTTCGCCATCGGACAGCAGCGCGAGGACTGTGGCATGCGGCTCGTCGGTAGGGGGAGCCAACACAGCGATGCCGCGGCCGCGGCGCTGTACGAGCATAAAGCCATCCTTGGTCGCTTCGATCTCCGCGACGTCAAGCAATGCCTTGCGCAGGCGGCCAATCTCGACGCGCAGGCGAGCGCGATGAGAATCATCGGCATGTTTGGCACGGAACGCGCGCGTCAGCAGCGTGGTACGCGATGCGCCGCTGGGAAAGGCTTCGGCAAGGGTACGGGCCAGCGCGAACAGCACCGGGCGCGTTTCGAGCGAAATCGTTTTGCCGGACTGACTGATCACGTGGCGGCAGGCATCTACGACCAGCGCATTGGATGCCAGCAGGGCCTCGATATCATCGAGCCGTATCTGCCGCATCTCGCCGTGCGCGATCAGCCGGGCCGCAGGGACGTCAAGAGCTTCGGTCGCGCTGTCGACCTCCGCCAGGAGTGAAGGAATACGGGCTTTGTGTGCGAGGTGCCTGGCCTGAGCGAAAGCGGCGCGAGCGAACTTTATGCTAAGACGTCGGATCGCGATCCCGCCGACCACGAGTTGATAGGCGGCTTGTGATGCGGCGGGCATCGCCTTGGGGTCGAAGCCGGCGGTAAGGCGCTCGGCCTCGTTGAGCCGACCTATGAGTAGCAGACGTCGAATTGCCAGATAATGAGCGTGCGCGGCGTTGGCTTCGTCACCATGTCGTTCCAACGTCAGGCGCGCGGAATCGAGTGGTTTTGCCGGCCACGCAAGGTCGCGCGAAACGAGTGCGATTTCAGCTTCGGCGACTACGCAGCGCGCGCGAGCGACTTCCTCTCGCGAACCAAAGGCCTGGGCGGCGCGCCTCAGCAATATCTTGGCGCGATGGAGATCGCCAAGCTGAGCCATCGCGATGCCGCGGAGCGCCAGGGCCGGCGCATCATCGCGCAGGGCAATAAAATTCAGCGCGTTGAGTGGATCTCCGATGGCGAGCGCGCGCCCTGCCGCCGTGATCAGTGAGTCCATTGAGGCCTCGCGCCATGAAATCCCGACACACTTGTCACTCCCGACCCTCCGGCGCCCGCGGCTAATCTAGCCCACTCATATTGCTCCGCAAGCGCGGGGCCATAGAAGGAGATACACGATGACGACACACGCCACGGTATCGCGCGAGAAGTGGCTGGAAGCGCGGTGCGATCTGCTGGCTGCTGAAAAGGATTTAACGCGACGCAGCGATCAGGTCGCTCGGTTGCGCCAGCGGCTGCCATGGGTCCGCGTCGATAAGGATTATGTTTTCGAAGGACCCGACGGCCGGCAGGGCCTGGCTGATCTGTTCGACGGCCGTCACCAGCTTATTGTGCAGCATTTCATGCTTCCGCCTGGTGCTGAACAAGGTTGCCCGAGCTGCTCGTACATGGCCGATCATATCGATGGCATGACCGTGCATCTCGCGCATCGTGATGTGAGTTTTGTTGCCATCTCGCGCGCCCCGTTCACAGAAATAGAGCACTTTCGGCGACGTATGGGCTGGCAATTCAAATGGCTTTCCTCATTCGGCACCAGTTTCAACTATGACTTCCGTGTCAGCTTTACGCCGGAAGAAGTCACCAAGGGTGAACTTCCCTACAATTACGGCACTTGGCCTTATGCATTCGAAGAATGGCCCGGCATCAGCGTTTTCTGGAGAGATGATGGCGGCAATGTCTTTCACACTTACTCCACCTACGGGCGGGGCGTTGAAGTCATGATGGGAACCTACCGGCTGCTCGACCTCACACCCAAGGGGCGCGGCGAGCGAGACGTCTCCCATAAAATGGAATGGGTGCGTCACCACGACCGCTACGAGCCGGAAGCGCCTGCGAATGCCCAGAGGACCGATGCGTCTTGCTGCAAGGCACGCGGTGCAAGCGACCGACTTGAGTAAAGCTTGAGCGCGTATTGTTCAGCTCGATGGGTCTGGAGCTGCGGCTCCGGACATGGTCGATGCCGGATGTACGGTCAGGTGGTGTCGCGTATCATCAGGCCGGCTGTCGAGAACCCGCCGTCAACCGCGAGAATTTGACCCGTGACATAGCTCGCATCGTCAGAAATCAGGTAGGCGACGGCTGACGCGATCTCCCGGGGCGCGCCGTAGCGGCCCTGGGGAATGCGCTCATGCCACTGATTGCGGACGTCATCGGTGTGTACGGCGCGTGACATCGGCGTGTCGATCGCGCCTGGTGCTACCGCGTTGATGCGGATGCCTTTCGGCGCAAACTCGGTCGACAGAATGCGCGTGAGCTGATTGACGGCGCCCTTGGATGAGCCGTACGCACTGCGCCCTTTGTTGCCGAGCATGCCCGACACCGACGAGATATTGACGATCGAACCGGGTTGCCCCGTAGCGATCCAATACCGGGCCGCGGCGCGCGCAACCAGGAATGTCCCCGTCAGATTGACATCGACGATCCGCCGGAACTCATCGACGCTCGTATCCAGCGCCGACTTGTCCATGGCGATCCCGGCGCAATTGATGACGGCCGCGAGTATGCCGATCTCCGCCGCGCGGCCAATGGCGTTGTCGACATCGGCTTCGTTGGTCACGCTGCCCGTGATGCCGGAGGATCTGTCGATCGGCAGGCCATCGCACGCCGTATTGAGCGTGCTCGCATTGTGATCCAGCAATACGACCCACCATCCGCGCGACCGCAGAAGGGAGGCAACCTCAAAACCGATGCCGGAGGCCCCTCCCGTGATCAGGGCACTTTTCGCTTTCAGTGACATGTGCGCTTCCCCATTCCGTACGAGGCGCCTGCAGCAGCTCTTATTTTTCGGTTATGTCCTTCTGCCCATCTCTCATTCTATACGGCCTGCGCGCTGAGCCGCGCGCAGTAATTCCTGAGGCCTGACTTAGAGAAAGCCGGTCGAAATCCAGGGCACCGCCGCGATGATAACGAGGCCGACAATGAGCGCGATGATGTAAGGCCAGATCGCGCCGATCGCTTCGTCAGGCGAAACCCCGCCAATCTTGCAGGCGAGATAAAAACCGATGCCGATCGGCGGCGTCATCAGGCCAATGTTCATGGCCGTGACGACGACCATCGCGTACTGGACTTCATGGATGCCCAGGCCCTTGGCGATCGGGAACATCAGCGGCGACATGAGCACGATCGCGGGCAGTCCTTCCAGGATGCAGCCGAGGATCAGGAACACAACGATGGTCAGGCCCATGAAGCTGATCCAGCCGCCGGGCAGATCCTTCATGAAATTGGCAATTGTGTGCGCGACCCCTGCCTGCGTGATGGCCCAGGCCATGGCGAGCGCGGTACCAAGGATAATCAGGATCGCGCCGGTCAACGCGGATGTTTCCACCAGCATGGCGTAGGCTTTGCGCCAGCCGATTCCTCCGTACAAGATAACGCCGATGAAGAAGGCGTAGACGACGGCGATTGTCGAGACTTCCGTCGCGGTCGCGATGCCGCCGGCAACAGCCGAGCGGATCAGAAACGGCAATACGAGTGCCGGCACCGCGATCAGCATCGTACGTCCGACCAGACCGAGCGAAGCGCGCTTCACGCCGCCGGTGGTTTCGTTGCGGGCTTTCCAGCGTGCCAGTCCGACGAGCACGGCGAGCAGCACGATGGCAACGACAAGACCGCTGGTGAACAGGGCGGCGATCGAAACGCCTGCGACAGCGCCGAGCACGATGAGGACGATGCTCGGCGGCACCGTATCGGCCATCGCCGCACCAGTGGCGAGGAGGGCGATCATCTCCGGTGGTTTATTTCCGCGGCGTTTCATTTCCGGAAACAACGCCGGCGCTACCGTCGCCATGTCGGAGACCTTGGACCCCGAGATGCCGGACACGATGAATAGCGACCCGAGCAGCACATAGGACATGCCGGCGCGTACGTGCCCCAGCAGCGAGGCAAGGAAATCGACGATCGCCTTGCCCATGCCGGTCGCATCGAGAATGCACCCGAGCAGCACGAAGATTGGTACAGACAGCAGGATGACGCTCGACATGCCTTCATCCATGCGGCCGATCATGACGATGACCGGGACGTGCGTGGCGAACGCGAGATAGCTCAGGGTGCCGATGCCGAAGCAAAAAGCGATTGGGACCCCCGCCGCGAGGCAGATTGCAACGAAGCCGATGAGAAACAGAGGAAGGGATGCGCTTCCCATCGATCTCAGGGTTGGCGACAGCGTCCACAGCGCGAATGCGAGCGCGGCGATCAATAAAACCGAAATGATGAGATCGCGGCGTGCCGTGGTGCGGAGCGCATACACTGTGACGATGCACAGCATCATCACCATGCCGAAGGGAATGGCGGCGACGCGGAAGGTATTGGGAATGTTGAGCGCGGCAGACGTGATCGCCCATTCTTCATAGGCATATTCGAATGCCGAATACATCAGCGCGACGAGGAACGTCGCAACGACGACGAGCGCGAGCGCTTCCACAAATTTCCGGAAATCATCGGGAAGCATCTTCAAAAATAGCGTGAGGCGAAGATGTTCATTGCGGTCCAGCGCGATGGCCGAGCCGAGCATGGCGAGCCAGAGGAAACAGATGGAAGCTGCTTCCTCGATCCAGATGACAGGATAGTTGAAGACGTAGCGCGAGATCACGCCGCCGAGAAGCAGGCCAAGCACCGCGAGCAGAAGCATCGACGCGATGAATTCAAACGGCTTGAGGTAGATGGAGCCTGGGCGCGCGTCGGTATTTTCGCTGACCTGCGGAATCTCCATGCGGTCTTCTGCTATCGTCATGCTTGGCCTGCGAACGGGTCAGAAGAGAATCGGGCCCGCCGCCGGGTGAACCTCGTACGGGCCCGCTATCGGTCGGGCCACCGCTCCGTGCGAAGCGGCAGCCCGGATGTCCGGTCTGTCTTCAGGCCAGCTTGCCGGTGGTTTTTTCCAGCAGCGCCCAGGCTTCGTCGCCGTACTTGCCTTTCCATTCCTCGTAGAACTTGGCGGTGCGCAGCTTCTCGCGGATGCCTTCCGTGGGAGGTGAATTGAAGGTCAGGCCCTTGCCTTCGAGATCTTTCTGGATGGTCTGGTTCAGTGTGACGAGATCGGCGCGTTCGGCGACGGCTGCCGCATTGATGTGCTTTTCGCAGATCTCGCGGACATCCGCGGGCAGGGCGTTCCACGCGCGACGATTGGCGAGGAACCAGAAACCGTCCCACATGTGATTGGTCAGCGAGCAGTATTTCTGCACTTCGTAGATCTTACCGGCGGCGATTGTCGGTAGCGGATTTTCCTGCGCGTCGGCGACTTTGGTTTGCAGGGCGGTATACGTCTCATTCCAGTTGATGCTGGTTGGCGCCGTGCCGAGCGCCTTGAACATCGACGTCCACAGCGGGCTGACCGGCACGCGGATTTTCAGACCCTCGAGATCGGCAGGACCATTGATCGGCTTGGTGGATGTCGTGATCTGGCGAAAGCCGTTATTGAAAATCTTCTCCATGGCGTGGAGGCCGGACTTGGCGATCGCGGCGCGGATATGAGCACCGAGCTCGCCGTCCATCGCCGTCCAAACGGCGTCGTGGTCCTTGAAGGCAAAGCCCATGCCGTTGATCGATGCGACCGGGACGAGGGCAGAGAGGATCAGGCCGGACAGTGTGAAGAACTCGACGGCTCCCGAGCGTAGCTGGTTGAGCGTATCGGTGTCCGAGCCGAGCTGGTTGCTTGGGAAAATCTGGATTGCCACGCGCCCGTTGGTGTCGGCGCTGATGCGTTCCACCGCTTCCTTCATGCGCACGTTCATCGCGTGGTCAAGTGGAAGGTTGTTGGCGAACTTGTAATTGAATTCGGCCGCGTGCGCATAACGCGAAATGAGCGGCGCGGCCAGCACCGCGCCTCCGGCCGTCTGCAGGAACGTCCTGCGGTTTGCAGACTTCATAGCGTTCTCCCGGAATACTTTTATTGGCCAGGGTGATTTCGTTACCCCCTGGGCATTCCGTATACGCTTGGCTTTTGTTTTTCCAGTGGATTGTCATCCAGCGCGGGAAGGTTGCGCACCGGCCAAGGAGGCCATACCATTGCCTTATTGATCGGCGTTCCCCCCTCCCGAGGGTAACGTACTCTTAAGACCTGCAGACGACGAGACGGTCTGCGGGCCCTATGGGCCGGCCATATCGCTACCGATCGCGGTGGTGAATGATGTCATGCCATCGCCATCAGGGATGCGTTACCGCCTGCGGCCGTCGTATTTATGGAGATCGTCCGTTCTTTGATCAGCCAATTGAGCGAATAGGGCTGCGTCGCAGAGCGGACCTCATCGATTGATGCGGCTTGGATGATGATGAGCGGCCCCGGGAGCGCTGCCAGGCTCTGGCCAAGGCTGCGTACGGAGTCTGCATTTCCTTCCAGAAGTGCGCCGGCGCAACCATCCGCGCGGTCAAGCGAGGGCACCCAGGATATCCGCTTCTGCACACCTGGGGGTAGAGTGGCACACCAGCTCTTGAGTTCGGTGTCAGCGCTGATGATGGCGTCGTTGCCGGTCGCCAGTGTTGCGGAAATTTGCGCCACGAGCCCATCGATGGTCTGCGGGCACAGGAGGATGCGGCCACGCGGATGCAGCTCATAGACGTTGCGCTCGCCAACCGGGCCGGGCAATTCGATACTGCCGCCGGCTTTGGAACGCTCGGTAAGTTGCCGGGCGCGCTGTGTAGCGTCGCTCTGGCCCTGGCCGTCGAGCCACTGAGTGAAATCTACGAGTGCCGGATCGGGCTGTGCGGTGCCAACGCCTGCCAGATCTGGGTGCTTCTTCGATAGTCTGGCGAGATACAGTGGGCCGCCGGCCTTTGGACCCGTGCCGGAGAGACCATGTCCACCAAAGGGCTGTGAACCGACGACCGCCCCGATCGTATTGCGATTGACATAGACATTCCCAGCCTGCACGCGGCCCGTAACGGCGGTGATCGTTTCATCGAGCCGCGTGTGCAGGCCGAAGGTCAAGCCGTAGCCGGTGTTGTTGATGTCGTCGATCATGCGCATCACGTCGGCGCGCCGATAGCGCACGACATGGAGGACGGGTCCAAAAACTTCTTCTGTGAGTTCCGATACGCGGTCGATCTCGATGAGCGTCGGTGGAACGAACGTTCCGCTCTCCGCTTCCGGAGAAAGATCGACTTGGAAAACGTCGCGGCCGCGCGCTCGCATGACCGCAATGTGGGCGTCAATTGTCGTCTTGGCACCTGCCGTTATAACCGGCCCGATATCGTTCGATAGCTGATCGGTGGAACCAACGCCGAGCTCGCTCATGGCGCCTTTCAGCATGGCGAGAATACGATCTGCGACATCTTCTTGCAGGCATAGAACGCGGAGTGCGGAGCAACGCTGGCCAGCGCTATCGAACGCAGAGGCAAGCACATCGATGACGACTTGCTCGGCAAGGGCGGATGAATCGACGATCATCGCGTTCTGGCCACCGGTCTCCGCAATCAGCGGGATCGGTTTCCCTTCGATGGACACGCGCTTTGCAAGCTGACCCTGGAGGGTGCGCGCGACGTTCGTCGATCCGGTAAACATGACGCCGGCAACTTCCGGCATTTCGATCATCCGGCCGGCAACGGATCCCCGGCACGGTAAGAATTGCAGTGCGGGGACAGGAACCCCCGCTTCATGCAATATCCGCACGCTTTCAGCGGCAATCAAAGGCGTCGTGTTGGCGGGCTTCGCGAGGACGGGATTGCCAGCGGCAAGGGCGGCGGCAACCTGCCCGGTAAAGATGGCCAGAGGAAAATTCCAAGGGCTGATGCAGACGATCGGGCCGAGCGGTTCATGCGCAGGCTTCAGTGTGCGGCGCGCTTCGTCAGCATAGTAGCGCAGGAAGTCTGCAGCTTCGCGCGCCTCGGAGATTGCATTGGCTGCCGACTTGCCAGCCTCGCGGATGAGGAGACCGATCAACATGGGCATCCGCTCAAGCAAGAGATCCGCGGCACGTTCCAGCATCATGGCCCGGTCCTGCGGAGGAACCTGAGCCCACTCTGGAGCGAACCTGAATGCGTCGCGGACAGCCTGCTGCACTTCGGCGACGTCGGCTTCGATGACGTGGCCAACAACATCGGAAAAATTCGCAGGGTTGCTGACGGCTTGGGGCGCGGTCCTTGCTGAGCCCGTCGCCAGGGTCGGAGCCGCATGCCAATCAAGATTCGCACTATGCTTCAGAGCTGCTTCGAGCTTTTCCAGCTGATCGTCGTCGGCAAGGTCAATCCCGGGTGAGTTGCGTCGTGTTCCGAAGAGATCCGGCGGCAAGGCGATAGCCTCATGTGGCGCGCCAATGCGAGGCATCGCGCTTGCCAGCGCCGCAGGGTCGGCGACGAGGTCGTCCACGTTCACAGTCGGATCCGAGATGCGGTTGACGAAGGAGCTGTTGGCTCCGTTCTCGAGCAGGCGGCGTACGAGATAGGCTAACAGTGTCTCGTGGGTGCCAACCGGCGCGTATATGCGGCACGGTCTTGCGAGCTTATCCGTGCCGACAACCTCGTTGTAGAGCGGCTCGCCCATGCCGTGCAGACACTGGAACTCGTACATTCCCGTTCGGTATTCCGGCCCGGCGATGTGGTAGATGGATGAGAGTGTTTGCGCGTTATGTGTTGCAAACTGCGGATAAACGGCATCCGGGGCGGACAGTAATTTCCTGGCACAAGCAACATAGGACACGTCCGTATAGATTTTTCGCGTGTAGACAGGAAAATCCGCGAGACCGTCAACTTGGGCGCGCTTGATTTCAGAATCCCAATAAGCCCCCTTCACCAGCCGGACCATGATCCGGCGGCCGGCGCGGCGGGCAAGATCGATGATGCCGTCAATCACGTATGGGCAGCGTTTGCCGTAGGCCTGAACGACAAAGCCCAGACCATCCCAGCCTTTCAGCGTGGGATCGAGAGCAAGGGCTTCAAACAGATCCAATGAAATTTCGAGCCTGTCCGCTTCCTCGGCGTCGATGTTGAGGCCGATGTCATAGCGTTTGGCCAGACGCGCCAAGGCGATCACGCGTGGGAGAAGCTCACCCATGACGCGCGTGCCCTTCGCGCGCGTATAGCGCGGATGCAAAGCAGAAAGCTTGATGGATATGCCCGGTCCTTCGTAAATCCCGCGGCCCTGGGACGCCGCGCCGATGGCGTGGATGGCGTTCTCGTAATCTCTATAGTAGCGCTCGGCATCCTCGGCCGTTGTCGCGGCCTCGCCCAGCATGTCATAAGAATAGCGGAACCCCTCCGCTTCCAGAGTGCGGGCGCGGTCGAGCGCTTTTTCGATGGTTTGGCCGGTGACGAACTGTTCTCCCATCATCCGCATGGCGACATCGACGCCGCGTCGGATGACCGGTTCACCGCAACGGGCAATCAGAGTCGTCAGCACCGAAGCGAGCGACTTGCTATCGCGTTTGGATACCAGCTTCCCCGCGATCGCCATGCCCCAGGTCGTCGCATTGACAAACAACGAGCGTCCGCCGCCGAGGTGCGACTGCCAATCGCCTGTCGAGATTTTGTCCCTGATGAGAGCGTCGCGTGTCGCCGGGTCGGGGATGCGCAGGAGCGCCTCGGCAAGGCACATCAGCGCGACACCTTCCTGACTCGATAGAGAGTATTCCTGGATTAGCGCTCCAACGCTGTTGCCCTGATTCTTCGCTCGCAGAGCCTCGATCAGTCTGCGGGCGGTTGCGGCAATGGCGGCGCGCATTTCGTCCGGCAGCGTTGCAGCCTCGATGAGGCGAGGAAGGGTCTCCGGTTCGGGACGGCGCGTGGCTGCTGTGATGGCACGGCGCAGCGGTGTGCGGGGCGCAAGCGGAGGTGCAAAATTTGAAAAGAGGGGCGAGACAGGAGCGGGCGATGTCGCGGCACCGGCGGCAGCGTGTGGCATAGCGAAGCCTTTCGAAGGTCGGCCCGATGAGCCGGAAAACTGCCGTCGAGTCTACTGGCATCGCCCTCCGTTGATCGGCTTGATTTTTATGAAATACCGGGAGAAAGTCCTGAGTGTTTCTCAAAATGCAGGTGAAGTGGTGGATAGAGAGGAAAATAGAAGGAGATTGGACCGATTGGACCAGAGGATCCTCGAGGTGCTGAAGCACGATGGCCGTATTCCGGTGATCGATCTTGCCGAGCGGGTCGGGCTCTCGAAATCTCCTTGCCAAGTGCGATTGCGCCGGTTGATTGACGATGGTTTCATTCTCGGTTTTCGGGCTGTGCTGGATTCAAAGAAGCTCGGGCTCGACCATATCGCGTTCACGGAGGTCAAGCTCTCCGACACCCGGGAGGCTGCCTTGCAGGCGTTCAACGATGCCGTACGAAAGGTGCCGGAGATCGAGCAGTGCCATATGATTGCTGGACCTTTCGATTATCTTTTGAAGGTGCGAACTGCGGATATTCGCAAGTATCGTGAGGTGCTCGGTGAGCGCATCTCGGCGTTGCCGTACGTTGCCAGCACGTCGACCTTTGTTGTCATGGAGGCCGTCAAGGACGATGGCGACGTACGGACAGGAGGAGGAAAAAAGCGCAACGGTTGATCTCCGTTGCGCGGATACCGCCAGCGATACGGCGGAGGGATGGCGCGCTTTGCGTCGCGATTTTTCAGCGCGTTGAAGACGGTGGGTTGATCAGCGCGCCGCTTCGATATCCTCGCCAAGGAGTACCGCCGTAACATCTTCGGAAAATGCCCGACTTTTACCATCGACAAGGATACGGGTCGGATCGTTATGGTCCCGTTGAGCCATTGGCATGCCATGCGCGAGGAGTGCTTCAGCGCATGAGGCCCAATCGCCATCATCCATCGGCTGGTTGACCGAGGCCCAGCTCAACGTGCCGCAGGCATTGTCCCCGAAGCCATGCTCCTCGGTCCATGACGATCCACGTTCGAGCAGAAAGCGCGCAAGCGCCGCATCGCCGCGAAACACTGCATGGTTCAACGCACTTGCATTCCAATCGCCGCCACGAACGGCAATCGGCCAGCCGAGCTCGACCATCACGCGAACGGCTTGCGTACAGCCCAGTGCTGCCAGTTCCGGAAGGAGCCGAAGTCGCTCATCGTTCAGTGCGTCGGGCAGATCGGGGCGGCGTGCTTTGATGCGCTGCGCCGCGTCGCGATCGGCGTTGGCGCATGCAGCGACAAACAGGTCTTCATCCGTGATCTCCTCAGTCGCGCCTGCCTTGCGTAAAACTTCGGCGACATCCGGCAGGCCATACCGCAAAGCTCGTGTGAGAGGACCGGCACCATCTGCTGCCTTCAGGGTTGGATCGACGCCTGCGGCGAGCAAGGCTTCGATGTGCGCCGGTGACCGCCGCCGCCGGATCGCCCACAGGAGCAATCGCTCCTCGCTCAACTCCCGTGCCCCGGGTGCGTGTGACAGGAGCAGCCGGAATGTATCGATGTCATCGAGATCGAGCGCGCGATAGAGCGCGTTCGTTCCCGTGACGATCGCGCCGGCCTCGAGGAGAAGCCGCGTGCAGGCGGGGGCTTCCAGCGAATGATAGAGGGACTCACCGTCGTTTGGATCGGCCCCCGCGGCGAGCAGGCGGCGCGTCAGCTCGGGATCGTGATTCTGTCCGGCCGCGCCGTAAAGCGCCGAAATCCTGTGTTCCGCGGAGGGAGCAGCGAGAGAGGCCGGAGGCCAACGGCTGCTCACGGACTGATTGGGATCGGCGCCAGCGTCGAGAAGCAGATCAACAGTCCGATGAATCTTGTCCCTATAGTTGGCATCCCGCAGCAGGCTCGAATGTGTCGCGGCCACAAGCGGAGGTAAGTCGAGCGTGCCGCCAGGCCGGTTGACCCACGAAGCATCGCTTTCAATCTGGCGCTGCACCGTGGCGATGTCGCCGACGGCGCATGCAATCCATGGGCTGTGCGCGGACAGGCTGGGATTGCTTGCGAGCAATCGAGCCGCTGCTGAAGGCCGCGCACGATTCATCCCGCCCGTGATATCGCCCGCGTATATCAGGCGGGCAAGGGCGGCTGTCAGAGCCGTCGGATGGGAGGACTGCAACCGGAGCATTTCGACGAAGGTTTTCAGATCGGTCCAGGACGTGAAGCCATATTCGCGAGCGACGCACGACTGCGCATCGTGCAAACGCAGATGCAACTGTGAGATCGCATCGTCGTTCCGGTGGGTTGCTGCGGGTAGAGATTTGCGAAAGCGATCGATGGCCTCGGGAGCACCGCGCCTGTAGGCTGCGAATAGCTCCTTCGCCTGTTTTTTCAAGTGATCGATATCGGGCCGGCTTGGCAGCGGCAGCATGAGAACCTCCGTGCATCAGACGCCGACGACCCGCAACACGGCTGCACAAAGGTGAAAATTCTGTCAGCTCGCTCTGCAAGTGGGCTCTGCCCTTCCCGCGGGTCCGGATGCGGCTTGCACCGCGCTGCAAAGCCTATGGGGGCGGGCCGGCGATGTCAAACGTATGGGCCGGAAGCGATCAGGCGACATCGCATTCGTCGTTAAATTTGCATCGCGCATGCAGGAACAGAAAACTCTGCTCTCAACGGCTGTCCGCGTGCAAGTTCGCCGCCCGTATGGCCTCAAGCTTCATGAAGGCTGGCAAGAAGGGCCTTGGGCTGGGCGACGAGGTCGGCCAGTGATCTGCGATCCAGGGCTGCAAGAAAATCACGCAGCGCGTCGTCGAGCGCGCGGCGCAGGCGGCACACGGGTGTCAGACAGCAGGTGTCGCCGGTGCGAAAGCACTCGACCAGGCCGAAGTCCTCCTCCATGGCACGCACGACGCTGCCGATCGTAATGGTGTCCACCGGCTGTGCCAGACGCAAACCGCCGCCACGTCCGCGCAGGGTCTCGACAAACCCATGACGTGCCAGCTCCTGCACCACTTTGGTCAGGTGGTTGCCGGAAATGGCATAGGCGCGTGCAATCTCGTCGACCGTGACCAGCCGCTCGGGCGCCGTGGCAGCGTACATCAGCACGCGGAGCGCATAGTCGGTCATGACAGTCAGTCGCATGGGCCACCTCGGTGTTGCGTCGGCCTTTTAAATAGGTATCATCGGTACCTATTTAGGCAATAGCGTCGCCGGATCGCAAGCGCGGCGTGTTGAGGCGTCAGATGGATGGGCCACGACCTGACACGATGCTCTGGCACGGGACTTCAACGCGCCCGGCGACAATGCCCGATGAACAGGGGAGCTGACCTCATGTGGCCCGACCGCCGACTGCTCGAGATGTTCCAGATCGAGCATCCGATCATGCTGGCACCGATGGCAGGGCCAAGCACGGCAGAGCTTGCGGTTGCCGTCTCAGAGGCCGGGGGGCTCGGATCTCTTGCCTGCGCCACGTCAAGCGCCGCCCAGGTTCGCTCCGCACTTGGCGTCATCCGCCAGCGCACGGCAAAGCCGATCAATTTGAACTTCTTCACGCACAGCATGCCGGCGCCCGACGCCGCCCGTGAGGCGCGCTGGCGTGCCCGGCTTCGCCCCTACTATACGGAGCTCGGTCTGGACGCCGATGATGTGCCGAGCAGCAGCCGTGCCCCGTTCGATGAAGCCTCCTGCACGATCGTCGAGGAGTTCAAGCCCGAGGTGGTGAGCTTTCATTTCGGCTTGCCTGAGGATCGGCTGCTGCAGCGCGTGCAAGCCGTCGGTTGCAAGGTCATTGCTTCGGCCACGACAGCACGTGAAGCGAAGTGGCTTGCCGAGCGCGGCTGCGACGCGATCATCGCGCAAGGCAACGAGGCGGGCGGCCACCGTGGCATGTTCCTGACAGACGATGTCGCGTCGCAGGCAGGCACCTTCGCGCTCGTCCCGCAGGTGGTCGATGCCGTCTCGGTTCCGGTCATTGCCGCGGGCGGTATCACCGATGCCCGCGGCATTGCGGCAGCCTTTGCGCTTGGCGCCAGCGGCGTGCAGATCGGCACGGCCTACCTGTTCTGCCCGGAAGCACAGGTCTCGCCGCTGCACCGAGCGGCGCTGCGATCCGCAAGCGACGACACCACAGCCTTGACCAATCTCTTCACCGGACGCCCGGCGCGCGGTCTGATCAATCGCGTGATGCGCGAAGTCGGGCCGATCTCGGACGACGCGCCCGCATTTCCGCTGGCAGGTGGCGCGCTCGCGCCCTTGAAGGCGGCGGCGGAAGCCAAGGGCTCAAGCGACTTTTCTTCCTTATGGGCAGGACAGGCGGCATCGCTCGGCCGCGAGATGCCAGCGGCAGAGCTGACCCGACAACTCGCCGATGAGGCGGTCGAACGACTGACGGCCTTGGCGCGTGGCAGCAGGAGCTCTTTAACGTGACCTACGTCGTCACCGAGAACTGCATCAAGTGCAAGTTCACGGACTGCGTCGAGGTCTGTCCGGTGGATTGTTTCTACGAAGGCGAGAACATGCTCGTCATCCATCCTGACGAATGCATCGACTGCGGCGTGTGCGTGCCTGAATGTCCGGCCGAGGCGATCTTCTCGGACACGGAGCCGGCGGCGACGGATCACTGGCTTGAGATCAACCGCACCTACGCGGACCGCTGGCCCAACATCACAGGGAAAAAAGCGCCGCTGCCGAACGCAGACGCGGAGAACGGACGCAGCGGCAAGGCCGCTGAGCTGTCGCCTGATCCCGCTCAGACCGAGGACGTCACATGACGCGGATACGGGAAGCGCTGCCGCCCGGTCTTGTTCTTGTCCGGCGTACGCCGCTGTTCACGCGGGAGACCGTACCGCCGGCGTTGCTCTCGCAGCACAGCGTCAAGGCCGGCATGTGGGGACTGCTGCGGGTCGAGCGGGGTCGTGTCCGCTACTGCCTCGATGGCGAGTCGACGGACACGCATGTGGTGGTTGAAGGTGGCGCAGCGGTGATCGAGCCTGAGTCGCTGCATCATGTGGAGTTGCTGGACGAAGACAGCGCCTTTTTCGTCGAGTTCCACCGACCGGGGACAGACTCATGACTCGCATCGTGTCTCCGTTCCTCTTCATCTGGTCGGGACTGCTCCTCGGTGTCTCGTTCGTGGCCACGCCGGCGAAGTTCCTGGCGCCGAGCCTGCAACTGCCGCAGGCGCTCGATGTCGGCCGCTGGACATTCCATGTCCTGACGTTGATCGAATGGGGCCTGGTGTTGATAGCCGCCTTGCTGGTCTGGGCTTGTCGGTTGCAAGTCGCCGCAGGTCGGAGATGGGTCATGATTGCACTCGTTGCCATCGCCGCCGTGCTGGCCGTCGAGACATTCTTCTTGCGGCCGATCCTCGATGCGCGGGTGCTCGACATCATGGCCGGCCGCAGTGTTCCGCCGAGCGCGCTGCATAATCTCTATATCGGCCTCGAAGCCTTGAAGCTCGTACTGGTCCTTGCCGCGGCCATCGCCAGTGCACGTTGGACATCAGCAACCGGGGCTTCGCAATGAAATGTTTCCACGTATCCAGGATGGATTCCAATGGCGCGTGATCCGCATCCCAAGGCTCCAGGCGTCGAGGTTGGCATCACCGAAGAGATGATCCGCAACCTGGTGCACACATTCTATGCGCGCGTGCGTCGCGATCCGTTGATCGGCCCGATCTTCAACGCGCGCATCGAGGACTGGCCCGCCCATCTCGACAAGCTGTGCGCGTTCTGGTCCTCGGTGACGCTGATGACCGGCCGCTATAAGGGGACGCCGATGAAGGCGCACGCAGAGCTGCCCGACATTGCGACCGTGCATTTCGAGCGCTGGCTCGCGCTGTTCCAGGCTACGGCGATCAGAATCTGCCCGCCTGATGCGGCGCAGGTCTTCATCGATCGTGCCAACCGCATCGCGGACTCGCTCCAGCTCGGCATCGCCCTCCACCGCGGCGACGCCGTCGTGCCGCCCATGCGGCGCAGATCGCCCGTCACGACAGCCGGCACGGAGACGTGATGGACGCGGAGGTCAGGGCCTGGCGTGTCCGGGAACGCGCGCGCCTGAAGCGCGAACGGCAAGGCATGTCCTCCGTGGACCGCGCTTTCCTGACGGCGGCGATCGCACGCAATCTCGACACCGTGCTTGAGCGCCGACCCTGTCGGACGCTTGGCCTCTACTGGCCCATCCAGGGGGAGTTCGATCTCAGGACATGGGCGGCCGGGATCAGCGCGCGCAAGAAGTGCGGGCTGGCGCTGCCCGTCGTGGTTCGGGAGCAGGCGCCGCTCGAGTATTGGACGTGGCGGCCTGGCGATCCGATGATGCGCGGGTTCTGGGGCATCATGGTGCCGGAACGGCGCGAACTCGCTATTCCCGACGTGGTCATCGCACCATTGGTGGGCATCTCGGGGCTCTATCGTCTCGGATACGGCGGCGGCTACTTCGATCGCACGCTTGCTGCCATGGAACCCAAACCGCTGGCCATCGGCGTCGGGCTGGAGGCAGGCCGTGTCGAGGGCTATGTCCCGCAGGCCCATGACATCGCGATGGACGTGATCGTCACCGAGGCCGCGGTCTACGCCGCGGGCAAGGACGGCGCATGAGTCGCCAGCCTCACCAGCCCTGTGGCAACGCGCGCGCTTTTTCCTCTCCACGGCTGCACCATTGAGGATGGCGTGATCATGGACGATCTCACCATCGCTCGGACGCTGCACGTGCTGGCTATCGTGCACTGGATTGGCGGCGTGTCGATGGTGACACTCGTGCTGCTGCCCGGACTGATCCGTGCGGTGCCGGCAGCGGAACGGCTGGCGCTGTTCGAGATGATCGAAGGTCGCTTCGCCACGCAGGCTCGTGCCTCCACGGTCATTGCCGGCGCAAGCGGGTTCTGGATGACGACCCACCGGCTTGCCGCCTGCCTGTCGGGCCGCGTACGTTGATTGTCGACATGCCATAAGGGTTCCCCTGCGCTTGCGAAGCATAACGGGGACTATTATAGTAACTGTTATGCCCTATATCGGAACCGGCGTCGAGTACGCCTTGCACTGTCTCCTCTGGATCGCTGCCCCGCTCGAGCAACCGCCGAGCAGTCGTGATCTTGCGGAGATCCAGGGGATCTCGCCGACCTTCCTGAAGAAGATCTTCCCGAAGCTGGAGAAGGCCGGGATCGTTGAGGCCACCGGCGGGATACGCGGCGGCTACCGCCTCGCTCGGCCTGCCGAAAAAATCACTGTCCTCGACGTCGTGGATGCGGTGGAGGGGCGGAAGCCGCTGTTCGATTGCCAGGAAATCAGAGGACGCTGCGCTCTCTTCGAAGGCACGCCGCCCAAGTGGTCGACCCAGGGCGTCTGCGGTATTCACGCAGTGATGCTGCGAGCCGAGAAAATTCTGCGCGAGGAGTTGGCGAAGACCAGCCTCGCCTCCCTTGCGGCTGGCGTCCTCAAGAAGGGCATGCCTCAAGGTTTCTCCGGTCAGGTGCGGGATTGGTTCGCCGACCGGCAGACGGCGCGCGAGAACGCGCGCATCACAGGAATGCGGTCTCGCTACGTCTCTCGCGGCGACGTGGAAACCGAATAGTGGCCCCTGACAACAGTCATTGAGAGGTCAGCTTTTAGCTGAGGAGAGCATGTCGATCGAGAAGGCGCTGATCGATTTGGGCTGGCACCCTGACTTCCGTCTTCCGACGCGCAGGTAAGCTCATGGAGCATCTAACGTCCTGGAAGATCGACGAGTTGACGCTTGATAGTGTCGGCCCAGTGACGCTCGTCGATCAGATTGCGCGCCACATCGAAGTTGCAATCGCTGAAGGCTCACTCCCGGCTGGGGGGCGGCTACCTTCCTGGCGCGATCTCGCTGCTCAACTCGGCGTCGCACGCGGAACTGTGAGAGCGGCCTACGAGAAGCTGATCGATCGAGGTTTTCTCATCACCGCAGGTTCAGCAGGAACGCGCGTCGTCGATCCGTTGCCGGCGCAAATTGTACCCACCACATCGGAGGCGGCAAGCTTGCTTCCGGAGGGGGATTTCCATCACCGTTCCGAACAGACCCTCGTCTTCCAAATGGGAGTGCCGGCTCACGACGCTTTCCCAGCCACGCTTTGGGCTCGGCTGCATCGACGAGCTGTGCAAGCTACGTCGCTACGTACCGGCTATTCCGATTCACGCGGGCTGGCCGAGCTCAGATCAGCACTCGCCTCGCATGTCGCCATTGCACGAGGGATCGAATGCTCACCGGAGCAAATCATCGTAACGACGGGATTTCGAGGAGGATTGGCGATCACGCTCCGCGCGATAGGTGCGATGGGTCGGCAGGCCTGGGTGGAAGACCCCGGCTATCCCGTTACGCGACTTGCGCTGGAGCTTTCGGGCATACATCCCATCGCAGTCCCGGTGGACAATGACGGACTGGATGTTGGACACGGTTTGAGATTAGCGCCGCGAGCGGCGCTGACCGTCGTCACGCCTGGACAGCAGGCTCCGAGCGGAGCGACGTTGGCAGAGCATCGCCGGTCCGAGCTCCTTCAATGGGCGACTGAATCCAAAGCCTGGATCATCGAGGATGACTATCTGGCCGAACTTCATCTATCGGGCCGGGCTCCGAACGCGCTGGCTTCTGGTTCTGGCGCCGATCGGGTCATTCACATTGGTACGTTCAGCAAAACCATCAGCCCAATGGTGGGCATCGGATTTCTCGTCGCGCCGCTGCCTCTCGCGCGTCGTTTAATCGATGTCGCAACCTGGCTCGGCGCGCCACCGAACGTCGCTCTTCAGGTGGCGCTCGCGGAATTTCTGCGCGAGGGCCACTACCTGCGGCATCTGCGCCGAATGCGTCGGCTCTACGCGCACCGAAGACGATGCCTTCTTGAGACGCTCGCGAAGCACGGCATCGATACTGCGGTGCCAGCAGGATTGTCCGTACTTCTGCCTCTACCCAATGGCTTCGATGACCAAAGATTGGTGGTGGAAGCTCGGGCCGCCGGTCTCGGACCCGCACCATTGTCCCCGTGGTTTGCTGCCGCAACGCGGTCCCGCTCGGGCCTGCTTCTCGCGGTTGCCAACGTGCTCGAGCGGAAAATCAATCAGGATTGCAGCCGATTGCTCGAGATGGTCGGCGATCTGCCGGAAGGCAATGCCGGTGCGACAAAGCCGTCGCCCGATACCTGTCTTATTGGTGCCAACCGGCGAGCAGGTTCCCGCTGAGATTTAGTATAGGCCGAAAATGACTTTTTGGGCCTCCGTCCATGGTGTGGCACGGGAATATCCTCCTCTTATCGGCACAATTGTGTCCCGCACCGAGGGATGGAGATCCCCAATATGAGACGTCCGGTCCTATTCGCAGCCTTTCACCTAGCCGCCGCGCTTGGTTTTCTCTCCGGCGCCTTTCAAGCTCAAGGGACGCGATGATCTTGCGGAATCGCCTCCGCTGCCGGCGTCGGCTTTCCTTTGGCCTAGCCATTCCGAACGTTTCTGGTCCTATCGATTTCTAACTCGGACCAGTAGAGGTCGAGTTATGACAAACGAATTTGCCCCTTCCTCAGCCGCCCGAGCCCCGCCGTCGGACAGTAGTTCGGTGGAGCAGGGACGCGCGGGCACCAGCCTGTATGGCGCATCGATCGAATATGGGCTCCACTGTATCCTGTGGTTGGTAGGCGAGGGCGTCGAACGCGCCAGCAGCCGCAACCTTGCGGAGCTTCAAGGCGTGCCTATGGCAACGATGGCTAAGATCATGCCGCGCCTGGAGAAAGCCGGCATCGTCAGTTCCATGGATGGAATCATGGGCGGCTACGCCTTGGCGCGGTCTCCGGACGAGATCTCAGTCTTGGACGTGGTCGACGCAATCGAGGGCGGCCGACGGCTGTTCGACTGCAAGGAAATCCGCAGGGGATGCGTCCTTTTCGGCGGTACGCCTCCCGACTGGTCCAGTGCAGGCCTGTGCGGGATCCACAGCCTCATGCTGCGCGCGGAGAATCGAATGCGTGCCGAGTTGGCTCGAACCAGTCTCGCCAAGCTCGCGCGCGGTGTGGCGCGACCACCAGAATTCGACCCGTTGGCAGCTTCATGGATCGAGGATCGTAGCAATTCACGTCGTGCTGCGCGCGTCGCGGCGGTGAAGCAGGCGCGTCAGAAGTCGCGCCAGGAATAACGGACGACAGAGCGACAAAGCCGAAGCGGACCCACGGGCCGCCACGGGAGAGCTGTGTCTACATCATGCGAAAGGAGAAGATATGAAGAAGATCGTCATCATCGGCGCAGGCTTTGCCGGAATGTATTCCGCGCTGGCCGCGGCTCGCCTTCGCGATTCCGTGACTGCGGAATCCGATCTCGAGATCATCGTCGTCGCGCCTGAGGCCATCCTGAATGTACGCCCCCGTCTATATGAAGATGATCCTCTCCATATGGGTGCGCCGCTCGAAGAACTCTTCGAGGTGAGCGGGGTGCGGTTCGTCGAGGGTTTCGTCCGCACGATCAGCAGCACAGAACCCACAATTTCTGTCGAACAGACAGACAGCAAGATCCTAACGCTGCGCTATGATCGCCTCATCCTCGCTGCGGGAAGTCGTGTCGTTCATCCACCGATCCCCGGTCTTTCTGAACACGCTTTCAGCGTCGATCAGCGCGACGAAGCCGATGAGCTGTGGCAACACGTTAGTCAGCTCGCGTCACGGCCCAGCTCGCCAGAGCGTGACACCGTTGTTATCGCGGGCGGCGGCTTTACAGGAATCGAGACCGCGGCCGAGTTGCCGCACCGGATGCGATCCGTGCTTGGCGACAGCGACAAGGTCCGCGTCGTTGTCGTCGAGCGCGCCAATGTGATCGGCCCGGATCTCGGCCCCGGCCCCCGGCTGGTTATCGAAGAGGCCTTGAGATCGCTTGGCGTCGAGCTGGTCTTGGGTAAGGCGGTGACTTCGGTGGACGCGACCTGCGTCACGCTCGACGACGGCACCCGTATCCCGAGTGCGACGGTCATTTGGACAGGTGGCCTGCGCGCAACACCGCTCACCGAGCAGATCGACGCACCGCGCGATGCGCTTGGCCGGCTGATGGTTGAGCGGGACCTTCGTGTTCCCGGAAATCCGGCGATCTTCGCCACGGGCGACGCCGCATGTGCAGCAACCGACGATCTCGGCAACCAAACGCTCATGTCTTGCCAGCATGCCATGCCGCTGGGCCGGTTCGCTGGCCATAATGCCGCCGCCGACCTGCTCGATCAGCCGACAATGCCCTACACGCAAGAGCGTTATGTCACCTGCCTCGATCTCGGCCCCTGGGGCGCCGCCTTCTGCGAAGGCTGGGACCGGAAAGTCATCGTGCATGGCCCTGAGGCAAAGAAGCTCAAGCAGCAGATCAACTCGGTTTTGATCTACCCACCCAAGGCTGAACGGGCGGCGGCCCTAGCCGCGGCGCGACCAGGGATTGCGGTAGACGCTTGAGCCCCCTGGCCGGCCGCAGCCCAAGCCACGACTGCGGCCGGCCAATCCTTTTCAAAAGCTAAATGAGAAAGGATACAGAAATTCGTCCCCTGGGCATAATGTGTTTGATCCCGAGAAAGGACTTTCCTGCCAATACGCCGGCTGACTCGATCTGAACTCGACGGACGGTTCGCGGGCCGCGACTGGGTGATAGGTGCTGACTACAGCATTGCCGATATTTCGCTGCTCGACTCATGCTCCCGTTCGGTCTGGCACTCTCGGCCGGTTCGCGTTCGACGACAAGCCGCTTGGCCAAACCGTTCTGTTCTCGACCTGCGTGCCGGGCGGCTGCGTCGCCCTTGATTGCTTCACAACCGCATTCGCGCGGATCGCGGAGCTCGCGAAGTAGCCTTTCAAACTTCCATCTCGATCACCAACGAAAAAGGAAGCCATCGACAACCGCCAACAATGTGCTCAGAGGAGGAAATGCCAATGTATCGCGTACGGCATTACGTCGGCCCGCCATGGCCGCCTATTCTGGAAGCCTATGATTACACGCGCGCGCTGACATCGCGTGATTGGGCCTGGGAAGGCCTGCGCCGGGACCCCGCCTATCAGGACGAGGCACGCGAGCACCTTAAGCGCAATCAAGTTGCCACTCGATTGGAGAGCGGAGCGCTTCTCACGCGGATGCACGAGCCATCGCCTCGTGCTGAAGCGTGGGCGCTCCGCTCCTTTCGTTGAGCCGTCTCTGACGGCCCTTGAGTCCCGACACATCTGGATGCCGCCGGCAGGACAGACGATCCTGAGAGTCTCAGCAGAACCGGCGCGCCGTTCGGATGATGACACGCTGTTCTTTCCGGAGCTCCCTGGTGTGGAGCACATTCTGATTGATCCAGCCGGGCGCCAGCACGTTGTGCTGCGTGCCCATGGTCTCGTCCAGCAGCTCGAGATCGACGGTGTCAACATTCTCAAGGAACCGGCACCTTCATCGGTAACGTGATGACCATCAGGGCGCGTGCGGACTGAAAGGTGAGAAATTGGGCTGTTCCCGGAGCCGCATCAGGGATTCCGCAGCCTGGGCCGCCATCGAAAGGTGAGAAATCGGGCGAACTGGATTCCAGCCAAGAGATTCCTTCGGTTCACACACAGCTAAAGGTGAGACATTGGGCGGCCGCCGCATCCATAGGCATCGCATCACCAGATGCAAAAGGTGAGAAACCGGGCGATTGATGGAGTCGCGTCAGTCAATCCGCGCCGTTGGTCGGATTCCAAAGGTGAGAGATTGGGCGCCCGGTCGCAGCCCTTCGGGAAAGGTGAAATTGATGTCTTGACGTCTCACCTTTCGATCCGCAGTCTGATAATCGTGAGATCAAAGACGACCCCTGTTACGATAAGCTCCTTCGCCGGCGACTTCGAAGACCAAGAGAAGACAAGGCCTGCCAGAGACCTGCTTGCCACCGACATCAAGGTGACGGGCGAGCCGCTCGATCCTGCCAATATGGGGCAGATCATCAAGCCCCGGGAACTCGTCGATATTATCGAGCTGACCCCGCTCAATCGCGGCGAAACCATTCTTTACAACCAGCTCCTCGCTCATGCGTGGAACAACATCCTCGAAACGCCCGTCCACAAGGTGCTGAAAGCATCCTTGCGCGGCAGCCACCAGAGCAATGACCGGCTTGAGCAGGCCTTCGATACGCTGATGGGTGCATGGGCCAAGGTGCGGGCCCGCGACTCCCAGACCGGCAAAATGGCGGTGTTTCGCGTGCACCTGCTCGGCACCAACAAGGAAGAGGAGCAGGAAGACGGGTACTTCCATTATACGTTCCCACCCGACCTTCTCGCCATCATCCAGCAGAGCAAGGCGTGGGCCACCATCAAGACCCACATCATGTACGCCCTGCGCTCCAAATATCGTCCCGGTCAGGGTGGCGAGGATATGCGCGGGGCTCCCATCGGCGCCCTCTACGATCTCGACGTCTTCGTCTCGGACAAGCATTTGCCAATCATCGACTACGCAGAGCGTGTCGGGGCATTTCCGGACGATGGTTGGTGATCAGAAATCGGAAAAATGTATCACGTCAGAATTTGCGGGCTGGCAGATCCTTGGCCTCAATGCCCCGGCAGTTGACAAACAGCCTCGTGCAGCTGAAGCGCGAGGCGCGCGCAGATACTCGTCCTATTTCCATAGAATTGTTTGCTGCGGTGCATCGTGACTTAAGCCGTCAGCTTGGCATCATCCTTCGCGGTTCAACCCCAACTACCAGAAGGATGATCATGTCTGCCCATTCCCTGAAATACACAACCCACGAAGGCGTAACCAAGCTGGTGCCGCTCGACACCATCCGCCTCATCCGCCCGATGAGCAACGAGGACAAGGCCCGCACGCAGGAGTCGCTGAAGGAAAAGAGGGGCATCGACATCGACGCTGCTCGCGTCAACATCCGCATCGAGTTCGGCGACAAATCCTCGAAGCTGGCGCAGGAATCCCTGGACGCAATCAAAGAGCAGGGCGTTGCGCTCGTAAATCTCGGCTCCGACCGCTACGTCCCGGCCACCAACATCACCGGTGCCGAGGCCTTCACGAAAGAGGATGCCGACCGTCTCAAGGGCGACGACTACACCCTGAAGCAGACCTTTCGCTCCAAGGTCGAGACGAGGGCAGGGACGGTTCTGTCTTCCGCCACGCCTGTGCAGATCATGGAGCGCCGTGCCAAGGCGATGGATATCATTCCGGCCAACAGCAACAACAAGAAGCCAACCGCCAAGCCGGCTTAATGTAAGGCCGGATGCCCCGCCGCTCTCCTGTATCGTGAGCAGCAGCAATGGCCCCGATTTCACCCACACCAAATACTCCGCAGACGGTTGACGTCACGCGTCATGACTGGGCATGGTCGGGGTGCAGCTTCAGGGAGCGCTGCCCTATGCCACGTCCAGCCTTACATCCCGGCAAAGTTCTTGCCGATGAACTCACGGCGCTCAGCGTTTCGCCGACCGAGTTGGCTCGCCAGATCGACGTCCCTCCGAACCGCATCAGCCAGATCATCAACTGCAAACGCGCGATTACCGGGGATACGGCCCTACGCCTCGCACATTGGTTTGGTACAAGACCGGAGTTCTGGTTGAATTTGCAGGCAGCTTACGATCTGCACCAAGCTCAGAAGCATTTGGGTTCTTCAGTCCGCCGCCTTCCAACAAAAGCGCAATTCATTTCCCAATCGGCGCCAAGCCGAACCAAGGCGGTTACGTGAAATCGAGGGCGCTCATGGATGTATTCAACCTGGATGAAAAACTGCTGGATCAATATGCGGCCTTTGCGCGCTCGTTCACGCGCATCCGCTCCAGCGAGCTGCAGGGTAAGGTCGACGAGCTTTACTGCGGTCGGCCGTTCTGGCCCGAACCCCTCATTCAGATCAACCCGCACTATGAGGATGGGGGCACGCTTCGAGAACTGGTCAGTCCCGATGGTCTTTCAGAGGACTGTGCCAGGATATTCACGAACGCCAAAGCTCCCGCTGACGCCAGCGACAAGAGTCTTAAACTCCGTCGTCACCAGGAACAGGCGATCGGACTTGCGCTCGACGGCAAGAGCTACGTCGTTACGACCGGAACGGGCTCGGGAAAATCTCTTTGCTTTTTCATTCCCATCGTAGACGCCATCATCAAGGCTAGGCGGAACGGCGAAGCACAGTCGACGCGCGCGATTGTGATCTATCCGATGAACGCCCTCGCCAATAGCCAACGCGAGGAGCTCAAGAGATTCCTTGATACCGATCATGGCGGCGTGCGCGTCACCTACGCTCGCTATACGGGCCAGGAAACCTCCGAGGAGCGTGAGCGGATCAAGAGCAACCCGCCCGATATACTGCTGACGAACTTCATGATGCTCGAGCTGTTGATGACGCGGCAGTCGGAGCTCGACAAGACCGTCATTGAGAATTGTCGCGGACTCCGCTTTATCGTTCTGGATGAACTCCATACGTATCGGGGCAGGCAAGGCGCGGACGTGGCGATGCTCATGCGCCGGTTGCGAGCCCGGATCGGAGATCCCAAGAGACCGCCGATCTGCATCGGGACCTCCGCCACTATGGCCAGCGAGGACACCCACGGCGATCGGAACCAGATCGTTGCGGACGTTGCATCCCGCCTCTTCGGGACGAAGATCGCTCGCGACGCTATCATAACCGAAACACTGCGTCGCGCGACCGATCCTGAGCGCAGCGCGGATACCGGCCTGTCCGACCTTGGCCAGGCCGTGGACCGCGCCGCATCGGGCGATCCCTATGCAGGCAAGTCAAACGCGGAAATAGCAAAGGACGCCCTAGCGATCTGGGTCGAGACTCGGCTCGGTCTCAAGGTCGTGAACAGCAAGCCCGAGCGGGCGTCGCCCCTCTCCATCAGCGCTGCATCTCAACGTCTCGCTGAAGAATCCAACAAGTCCCTCGATCAGTGCGTCCGTGCCCTGAAGCGCGCGCTCCTGGCGTACAGCCTGCCCGAGCGCGACCGCGGTATTTCCGGCGGAGCGCCCGAGCCGCTCTTTGCCTTCAAGCTCCATCAGTTCATCTCGGGCGCGGGCCGTCTCTACACGACGCTTGATGTGAGCGGCTCGCGAACGGTCACCTTTGACGGCCAGATATTCGATCCCAAAAATCCGGAGAAGCGTCTGTTCGCCACGCACTTCTGCCGCAAGTGCTGGCAGGAGCACCATCCTGTCACCCTGATAACTTCTCACGGTGAGAAGCGCATTGAGAAGCGCGAGATCGACGACATTCCCGCCAATGACGACGATGAGGCCATCGGTGAGTCCAGCCAGTGGGGCTTTGTCATGCCGGAGCCCGTGGATGGACCGTTCGACTTCGAAGGACGCGACGAGGACTATCCGGATTCCTGGCTTGAGGAGACTTCGTCAGGAGATCTGCGCCTCAAATCCACCTATCGCAAGAGCCGGGCGGTATTGCTGAGCGTCCACCCCGATGGACGGTGCGAACCGGGCGGACGTCGCGCGTGGTTTCTTCCCGGCCGGTTCAAATTCTGTCCAACCTGCGGTGATGCGCACGCGGATTCGACTCGCGACATTAACAGGCTCGCGTCTCTCAGCGCCGAAGGGCGCAGCTCCGCCACGACCATAATCGTGAGCTCGATTCTGCGATGGATGAACAATCCTCATTCTCCACTCAAGGAGACGACCCGCAAGCTCCTGGCCTTCACGGACAATCGCCAGGATGCGGCCCTTCAGGCCGGCCACTTCAACGATTTCATCTTCGTCACTCTGCTGCGCGGCGCAATCCTGTGCGCGCTCGCCCAACGTCCGGATGGCTTGGTTGATGACGCGGCCGGTCATGCCATCCAGACTGCGCTCGGATTTCTTGGAGCCAACAAAGCACGCCGATCCGAATGGCTCTTCGAGCAGGATCTCAAGGGAGCCAACCTGATTGACGCCGAGAGGTCCATCCGTGCAGCCCTGGCGCACCGCTTCTGGGTCGACCAACGTCGCGGTTGGCGCTTCACCAACCCCAATCTTGAAGATCTCGGTCTCATCGAAGCGTCCTATGTCTCCCTTGACGAGATGGTTGAAGACGATCCGCTGTTCGCCGGCTCCGCCTTGTTGGCGGCGGCCTCCAACGCAGAGCGGCTTCAGGCCGCCCGCGTTGTCTTCGATGCCATGCGCAAGGGGCTGGCCGTCGAAACCGATGCCCTGGACCGCGTGAAGATCGAGAGCTTGGCTGCACGCATGCGCAGCACCATCAAACCACCCTGGAGTCTGGATGAGGAGCGCTACACCGCATCAGTGACATTCGTCCCAAAGCCTCCCAAGAGGCGGGAGATCCGCGCACGCGATGAAGCCCTTATCCTGCGCGGTAGTCCGCAAAGTGCCGTTGGCCGGGACCTCAAAAAGCTGATCTTCAATGGTCAGCGCGCCACGACGAGGCAAGTCGCAGAGATTGTTGATGTACTTTTGAAGGCCGCCGCCAACTACGGGATAGCCACCCAAGTTGCCTCCCCGGTGGACGAGGATGGCTGGCGCCTGATTGGGTCCGCCATCGCTTTCAAGCGCGGACCATCCATCGGGCGTCCAGGGCGCGACAATCAGTTCTTCCGATCCCTCTACGAGCAGATTGCAGAACTTCTCTCATCTGGAGGCCACGCCCTATTCGGCCTGGAGGGGCGCGAGCATACGGCGCAGGTCGAGAGCGAATTGAGGGAAATGCGCGAGTGCCGGTTCAGATACGAAGCTGACGACCAAAAGGAGCTGGCCGATAATGCCGATCGCTTGCGAGAGCTGCGTGAAGACAGCGGATTCCTGCCGACGCTCTTCTGTTCGCCGACCATGGAGCTCGGCGTCGACATATCGTCGATGAACGTGGTCTACATGCGGAACGTCCCGCCTACGCCCGCAAACTATGCACAGCGCAGCGGTCGCGCCGGTCGCAGTGGGCAGGCGGCACTCGTCGTCACCTATTGTGCCGCGCAGAGTCCGCACGACCAGTATTTCTTCGCCGACCCGCGCGCTGTAGTTCACGGTGTGGTGCGACCGCCATCAATCGATCTGACCAACCCCGACCTCGTGGACAGTCATCTCAATGCCGAATGGCTGGCTGCAACCGGCGTCGCTCTTAAGCCCTCTATTGCCGACAATCTTGATATGGCGGGCCCGGCGAAGTCGCTTCTGAATGACTACGCGGATCATTTGACCTCAGAGGCCGCGCGGAAGACCGCCGAGACGCGGGTGCTCGCCATTCTGTCGGCGTTAAAGCAGGACTATCAGGATACACCGCCCTGGCTCACTTCTATTGAAGATCGCGCCAAGAGCGTCGTCGCGGCGGCGCCCGAACGCTTCGCCAATTCGTTCCAACGATGGCGCGACCTCTTGGCTGCCGCTGAGCGCCAGATTGAGGACGCCACCGCGACACTCAAAGACTACTCCATCTCTGCGGATGAGCGCCGCTCTGCTGAAGCACGCCAGGTTGCCGGCAATACCCAGGTTAAGCTCCTTATAAGGGGCGGCGAGAGTCAGGGCTCGGATTTCTACGTCTATCGCTATCTTGCGACCGAAGGCTTCCTCCCAGGATACAACTTCCCGCGCCTGCCATTGATGGCTTTCGTCCCAGGCGGTCAGGGAGGAAAGGGCCAGCGCTACATTCAACGCGCGCGTTTCCTCGCCATCTCTGAATTCGGACCCCGGAGCCTCGTTTATCACGAAGGGCGCGCTTACCGCGTGGACCGCGCGCTGCTCAAGGAGGTCGGCAGCGGTCCGGAAGGACTCCTGCCTACGTTCAGCGTTGCCATCTGCCCGATGTGCGGCGCGGGCCATGACGACGAACCGCCGGAGGAGTGCCATGTTTGCAGGCACCCCCTCAGTCACGCCAACCTTATTCAGCAGCTTCATCGCATCGACAACGTCGGAACGAAACAGGCCGAGCGCATTACGGCCAACGACGAGGAGCGCCGACGTCAGGGATTTGACCTCCAGACCACCTTCTCCTTCCATCGCGCGGGCGCGATGATTGCCCGGGCCCTTTGCGACGGCGATGGCGAAGTCCTCACCGCGACTTTTGCGCCTGCATCCACGGTTCGACGAATCAACAAAGGGCTCCGGCGGAGACAAGAGGAAAGTGACATTGGCTTCTGGATCGATGCCAAGAGCGGCTATTGGGCGAGCGCACCGGGAGAGCAGGACGACGATACTCCGTCCCCTCTCAAGGTCAGGCAGAAAATCACACCCGTCGTCGAGGATCACAAGAACGCGCTACTCATCAGGTTTCCGACAGCATGGCTCGCAGAACTCGGCGATGCGCGCGACGTCGTGCTGGCAACAATCCAACACGCGCTCACGCGAGGCATCGAAACGGTCTTCCAGCTCGAAGAAGGAGAGGTCCTTGCCGAACCCACTCCGAGCCGAAAGGACCGGAAGGCGCTGTTCTTCTACGAGGCTGTCGAAGGTGGAGCAGGGGCTCTTTCACGGCTCATTCACGACATAAATGCTTTTGGCGCCGTTGCGCGCGAAGCTCTCTCCATCATGCATTACAGGCCCGAGAGCTTTGATGCAGCCAGTAAGAACGGCCCCGAAGCGCTTGTCGCGGATGCAAACGCCCACTGCGTGGCCGGTTGTTATCGCTGCCTCCTCTCGTACTTCAATCAACCCGATCATGAGTTTATTGAGCGTCGTAACACGCACAACCTGCATGCGCTGAAAGCGTTGACCCGCCTTGCTTTTGCCGTCCCGCAAGAGACAGCAGCCTCATCTCCCGATGAGAGTCTCGACGGTTGCCCGCCCCCCGATCCCGAACCTCTGCATCTCGACGGCATTTCCATTCCCTATGTATGGCGCTCCGTGCGCGTCGCTGCCGTGAACCAGGCTGACTTTTCCGACAAGCTCGAAGCTCAGCTCGCCGCGAAAGGCGTCCGTCTCGTCGTGCTGCCGAGCGCAGCGAACGAGCGCGCACAGGCGATCGCCGGCCTCGCAGCCCTGATCAACGGGGGCGCCTGATGAGCGTGACCGCGAATTTTTCCGCAGGTGAACTGGTACGGGCCAGAGGGCGCGAGTGGATCGTACTTTCGTCCGGCGAGACGTTACGTCTGCGGCCCCTGACTGGCTCGGAGGAAGACGCGGAAACCGTCATTCCGGAGCTTGAGACGGACCCGATCGGTCCCGCTTCTTTTGCTCCTCCCAAAGGTGACAGGACGGGACCGAGGGAGGCCGCACTTCTTCTGCGCGACGCGCTGCGGCTGTCGCTGCGTCGCGGCGCCGGTCCGTTTCGAAGCGCAGGGCGCATCAATTTTGAGCCGCGGGCCTATCAGCTTGCCCCGCTCATGATGGCGCTGCGGCAGGAGACCGCCCGACTCCTGATTGCCGATGATGTTGGAATCGGCAAGACGATCGAAGCCGGCATGGTCCTGCGCGAGTTGCTCGACAGAGGCGACATTGACCGCTTTTCGATCCTTTGCCCGCCGCATCTCGTCGAGCAGTGGACAGGAGAACTCGACCAGAAGTTCTCTATCAATGCAACGCCGGTGACGGCTGCCGAGGCGGCACGCCTCGAGCGCGACCTTCCCAACACAACGAGCGTGTTCGACGCCTATCCGTTCACTGTCGTCAGTCTCGATTTTATCAAGAGCGACCGGCGTCTCGACGATTTCCTGCGCGCCTGCCCCGACACGGTCGTGGTCGATGAGGCCCATGCTGCCGTCTCCGGCGGCAAAGGGCGCCATCGGCGCTTCGAGCTTCTGAGCAAGCTCGCTCAGAAACCTGATCGCAACATCGTCATGCTCACCGCCACACCACATTCCGGCGATGATGAGGCGTTTCACAATCTTCTTGGATTGCTTCATCCGGATTTTGCTTCGCTTGGAGAAGTATCCGGCGATCATCATCGAGCACTTCGCGAGCGCCTGGCTGGATATTTCATCCAAAGGCGGCGCGAGGACATTAAGGATTGGAAAGAACCGGGCCTCTTTCCAGACAAGCGCTCCGCCGAGATCAAATACCGTCTCACCGGCGCCTACGAGACCTTCTATTCCGACGTCATCAGATATTGCGCCGAGGTCGTTGAAGCCCAGGAGGGAGATCGCCGCCGCAGACTTGCTTTCTGGGGCACGCTCGCCCTGATGCGCTGTGTTGGCTCGAGTCCGGCCGCCGCCGCGCGGGCGCTCCTTACGCGTGCACTCGTAGAAGGCGACGAGACGGAGGTTGACGAGCTTGCGGCACGTGCCCTCGATGACGAAGACACCGCCGAGGACGATCGCGAACCAGGCGCCGCTATTGAAGATCCACGATTGGCCGGCCTGATTGCTAAGGCCAAGGCTCTCGCCGCGGACATGGATCGCGACCCAAAATTCGCGGCTCTCGTCAGCATCGCGAAAAAGCTTACGGGTGAGGGCTATTCGCCGATCATCTTCTGCCGCTACATAGCCACGGCGGAGGCCGTTGCCGCAGCTTTGCAGGCTGCTTTCAAGCAGTTCAAGGTCGAGGCGGTTACTGGCACGTTGCCGTCCGACGATCGCGAAGCCCGCGTCGAAGCGCTTGGCGAGCACGACAAGCGTATTCTCGTAGCAACCGACTGCCTCTCGGAAGGCGTGAACCTGCAGGCATATTTTGATGCCGTCATCCACTACGACCTGTCCTGGAACCCGACGCGCCATCAGCAAAGAGAAGGGCGGGTCGATCGCTTCGGCCAGAAGAGCCCATCCGTCAGCACTGTGTTGCTGTATGGCGAGAACAATCCCGTCGACGGCGCGGTTCTGGAAGTCATTCTGCGCAAGGCGCAGGCCATCGAGAAGCAAACAGGCGTGCGCGTGCCGATGCCGGATCAAGGCGGCAGCCTCACCCAGGCGCTTATGTCGGCCGTGCTGCTCCGCGCCAGACAGGAAAGCCAGCTCTTACTCGATTTTACCGTCGCGGACAGCCAGGCGGCCAAGGACATTGATCTCGCCTGGACCAACGCCTTCGAGGCTGAGAAGAAATCCCGAACGATCTTCGCGCAGAGGACTTTGAAACCAGACGAGGTTCTTCCCGAGTGGAACGCAACGCGGCGGGCTCTTGGCAGCTTCGAGGATGCCGAGCGTTTCGTCGCTCGCGCCCTGGCTCGCCTCAATGCCGCAATGACAGAAGTGAAAGGAGGCTATTCCGCACCGCTTCACCTCGCCCCCGATCTTTTGAAGGAGCGCTTTCAGGCCGAGGGTCTTCTCGATGAGACCGCGTCGCCCAAACCGCTTAAGATCGCTTTTGATGCCCGTCCGCGCGCAGGCTTCATCTCCATTCACCGCGCACACCCGTTGTCGAGCATACTTGCCGAGTCCTTCCTTGAGTCTGCGCTCGATGGGAATGCGTTACAGGACGTGCCGTCGACGCTGCCGCGCTGCGGGGTGTGGGAAGCCGATGGCGTCATCGCCGTAACGACATTACTCCTGCTGCGCATTCGCCACCGCATCGACTCGCGGGGAAAGCTTGGCCCGCAATTCGCCATGGCCGAGGAAGCGGCTGCGATCGCCTTCCACGGCGCCAAACGCGCGGCCGACGGCGAAACCGCATTCGCACTCTTTGAAGCCTTGAGCGGCAACATTTCCGATCGCGTGCGCGGCGAGCAGATTTCCAAAGCGATCGCAGGCCTTCCCGAACTCCGTGCCGCGCTCAACGCCTACGCCTCGGAGCGAGCAGCCGTTCTGGCTGATGATCACACGCGCGTGCGTCAGGCCCTTGGGTCCAGGGCCGCGGTGAAGGTGGAGGCTGTCACGCCGGTCGACGTCATCGGCCTCTATGTTCTGATGCCGAGACTGTGAGGGACTATGGCACGCCGCACCACTCGCCTTCGTTCCTCACGTCGCGCCGTCCGCCTCGAGTTCGGCGCCATCGAGATTATCGGCGGTCTGCTGACGCCGGACATAGTCGCGCGCATCGCAGCCTTTGAGGCGCATGGCCAGGACGAACACAGCTACCGCGTACCCGACGGTCTGAAGATCCGCGATGAGATCGCGCGCTATTTTCGCATCGCCGAAGCCCTATGGGCGAAGTTTGATGCGGCGCGTGTGAACAGTCCTGCGGCTTCCGGGAAGTTTGCTCTTGATCTCCTGCAGCAGTGCTTCGGCTTTGATACGCTCAAACCTCAGGCAATGATCCGATTGGGCGAGCGCGAATTTCCGATAGGTCATGCCGCTCTTGCTGGACGTATTCCTGTTGTCATCGCGCCCGCTCCGCCTCCTGTGGCCCGCCGGCGGGGCCTAGATGAAAGCCTGGCGCAGTTCGGTGATGGAGGGCGTCGCCGCTCGGCCACGCTCCTCTTGCAGGAATATCTCAATGCGAGCGAGGAGGCTGCCTGGGGCCTGACCATCGACGGCCTCACGCTGCGTCTCATGCGCGACAATGTCAGTCTCACGCGTCCGGCCTGGATCGAGGCCGACCTTGCCAAGATTTTCTCCGAGGGGCTGTTCCCTGACTTTTCTGCGTTGTGGCTCCTGATCCATCAGAGCCGCTTCGGCAACCCTAGATCCGCCCCCACTGAGTCCTCCCTCGAGACTTGGCGCGACACCGGTCGCGTTGAAGGCGTGGCCGCTCGCGACAAGCTGCGGCGCGGCGTCGAAGCCGCGCTCATCGAATTGGGGCAGGGGTTCATCGAACATCAGGCCAACGGCACTCTTCGGCAATCACTGATCGAAGGCGGACTTACACGCCAGGGCTATTTCGAGGAGCTCCTGCGTCTCGTCTATCGTCTCATCTTCCTCTTTGCCGCCGAGGACCGGGAGCTTTTGCATGCGCCCGCCGCACCACAGTCAGCTACGAAGGCTTATGCGGAAGGGTATTCACTGGCGCGCTTGCGCGAGCGCTGCATGCGCCGCACATCCTGGGACCGTCATGGCGACGCCTGGGAAGGGCTCAAAGCCACTTTCACCGCATTGGGAAAGGGGGAACCGCGTCTGGGGCTGCCGGCGCTTGGCGGTCTGTTTGCCCATGGGCAGCTTGCCAATCTCACCGCCTGCAAGATCGACAACCGCCGGCTGTTAGCCGCGATCTGGCGGCTGGCGTGGATGCGGCCCGACGGTCATCCACTCACGCGCGTCAACTGGCGCGACATGGAAACCGAAGAGCTAGGCTCGGTCTATGAAAGCCTGTTGGAGCTGACACCGGTTGCAAGCGCTGACACGCGCACTTTCACTTTTGCCGAGGGCGACGAGACGAGGGGCAATGCCCGCAAGGTGTCAGGCAGCTATTATACCCCTGACAGCCTGGTTCAGGCGCTTCTCGACGAGACCCTCGACCCGCTGATCGAGGAGACGGTTGCAGGTAAAGAAGACAAGGCCGCCATCGAATCCCTCCTTGACCTGCGCATCATCGATCCTGCCTGCGGCTCCGGTCACTTTCTGCTTGCCGCCGCGCGGCGGCTTGCATCGCGCATCGCCCGCCTGTCGAGTCCCGGCACGCCAAGCGAGGATGACTATCGACACTGGTTGCGCGAGGTTGCGCGCCGTAGCCTCTTTGGCGTCGATCGCAATCCCATGGCCATCGAGCTTGCGAAAGTCGCGCTCTGGATCGAGACCGTCGAGCCCGGCAAGCCGCTCTCGTTTCTGGACGCGCATCTGAGATGCGGTGATAGCCTGCTTGGAGTGTATGATCTGAAAGCGCTCCAGATCGGCATTCCCGATGATGCCTACAAGCCGTTGACTGGCGATGCCAAGCCCGCAGCAGCCGCGTGGAGGAAACTCAACAAGCAGGCTCGTGAGCGCGATGATAAGACGATCGAGCTGGCTTTCACCAAAGTATCCGATGAGCTTGCGACCTCGGCGCAGAAGATCGATGCCCAAGGTGAGGACGATCTTGCGGGCGTCGAGGCGAAACGGAAAGCATTTGAAGCGCTCGTCGAAGGAGAATCCTACTGGCGGATCAAGACAGCGTGCGATCTATACATAGCTGCGTTCCTGCTTCTGAAAGTGAAGCCCCCTGCGCTGACTGCGGGAGCCAAGGGAGTCACGGTTCCTACGACAAGCGCTGTGCGCGACAAGCTCTCAGGACTGCTCGCTGTCAGCAATCTGGAAGCGGATGCCATTCAGGTGGCGACGGCCGCTCGAGCCTTTCACTGGCCGCTTGAATTCCCGCAGGTGTTCTTTCCGGAGAAGGGAGGGATCGCCGGGTTTGACCTCGCTCTCGGGAATCCGCCGTGGGAGCGCATCAAGCTGCAGGAGCAGGAGTTCTTTGCTAGCCGCGATCCCGAGATCGCAAACGCTCCAAATGCAGCGGCAAGGCACAGACTGATCGATGGATTGGCGTCCGCACCTGCAAACTCGGCCAAGCGCGCACTCTTTGGTGAGTTCAGTGTCGCCAAACGAATTGCTGAGGCTTTGAGCATCTTTGCGCGTGTCGCCGGGGAAGAGGGCGGACGCTTTCCGCTGACCGGCTTGGGCGATGTCAACACGTATGCCCTTTTTGCCGAGTTGTTTGCAAGGTGTGCGCGGCGCGCCGGTGTCATCGTGCCGACCGGGATCGCGACCGATGCGACAACGGCCCCATTTTTTGCGTATCTCGTCGAAAAGCATCGGCTATCGGCACTCGTCGATTTCGAGAACCGCGACGCCATCTTTCCAGGGGTTCATCGGAGCTACAAGTTCTCGCTGCTTGCCCTTGCGCCGAGGGCAAAGGCTGCACGCTTCTCGTTCTTCCTCACCAATCCGACGCATATGGCGGACGACGATCGCCGCTTTTCCCTGACGCCCGTCGAGATCGCTGCAATTAACCCCAACACTAAGACCGCCCCTGTGTTTCGCGCGCGCGCCGATGCCGAACTCACAAAGAATATTTATACGCGTATACCCGTTCTTGTTGATCAAGCGAGGGGAGCGCAGGGGAATCCTTGGGGCGCATCGGTTGCTGCTCGTTTCTTTCATATGGCCGAAGATGCCGCGTGCTTCAAAAATCTCTCTTACTTTCATTCTGGACAGTATTCGGAATTGCCCGGGGCGATATTTCAAGGGGATCTTGATCCCAGTGACAAGTGGGTTCCGTTGTATGAAGCCAAGATGATGCATCAGTACGAGCATCGTTGGGCCACTTATTCGCTTGGCACTGGGCAACCAGTTGTCGGCCCTATTGAAGGGGTCGTGAAAGGCGACCCTAAATTCAATGTGATGCCCCGTTATTGGGTCAGCGCCAAGGAGCGGGATAACAGACTGCGAAGTCGAAGATGGAACAGATCGTGGATGATCGGATGGCGAAAGATCGTTCGATCAAATGACGAGCGGACTTGGATACTCACACCTCTGTGCGATGCAGCTGTAGGTGACAGCATTATCCTTTTTCTCACAAAGCCTGAGATCGAGGCATCAAAGATTGCAGCGTTCCTCTCCGTCGCAAACTCCATCTGTGTGGACTACGTAGTTCGGCAGAAGGTTGGGGGCATAAATCTGAGCTTCTATATGGTGGAGCAAATGCCCATTCCAGACCCCAACGCATTCACCAAGGAGGATATTCAGTTCATTCTGCCTCGGGTCTTGGAGTTGACCTACACAACCGACTCAATGAAGCCGTTTGGAGAAGATCTGGGCTACACCGGGACACCGTTCACCTGGAGCAACAACCGCAGGGCGCTGCTACGGGCAGAGCTCGATGCCAAGATCGCAAAGCTTTATAGCCTCACGCGCGACCAGCTTCGCTACATCCTCGACCCGTCTGACGTCTACGGCACCCACTACCCCTCCGAGACGTTCCGGGTCTTGAAGAACAACGACGTTGCTAAGTACGGAGAGTATCGGACTGCGAAGTTGGTACTGCAGGCATATGATCAACTGACGGCCGGGACACTGTCGACTGAGGTTGTGCGCCTCGACTCCGACAAGATCCAAGTGCGTACGCCGGTAACGGCGTCTGGTCCGGTTGCGGACGGTGCCTGGGCGCGGCCTAGAACGGATGCCCGCGGTGAGACCGGCGCCATGCTTGCAGCATTGCTGAAGGCCATTGAGGCACCGACACCGATCCGCCAGCTCCGCATTGCGGCCATTCTTGCATTGGAGCCGCGACTGCTGGTACCGCAGCTCGAAAAGGAAAAATCGACGGAGTGGCAGCGGCTCATTGGCGATGAGGCGAAACCTCTGCCAAAGAGCGCGGTGCAATTCGTTCCGCCTGCCGATGAGACCTGGGGTGCTACTTTGCGTGGTTTGCGTGCGCGCGGGACTCTCATTGAGGAAGCCAATACGTGGGCACCGGGCACAGGCCTCGACAAGATCGAAACGGCGGGCTGGCCGAATGGGCGGGCTCAGTTCGTTCTCGCGTTCCTGCAATCGCAGGGTGATCAGCCCGTCCTTGACGCATTGCCGGAAGAGGCGAGGAGATGGGTGGATGCCGAGGCAGCCTGATCTTCTTCCCCGCGATGAGCTGAAGCTCACTCCTCCGAAGGGGCGGAAAGAGCCCCGGCTATGGATGCGCCGGCTGGTTATCTGGAAAGATCAGGCGCAGGCGCCCATCCGCGATATTTCACTTCGCCCAGGCCTCAATATCGTCTGGTCGCCGGATGGCGGCGACCAGGGCAGAGACGATGTTGAGGATGTTATCGGTCACGGCGGAGGCAAGACCCTTTTCTGCCGGTTGGTACGCTATTGCCTCGGAGAGCCGCGCTATGCTGCGGAACGTCAGCGTCAGCGCATTGCCGAGGAAATGCCCGACGGGGCAGTCGGCGCCGAGATCATCCTGTTGGGGCAATTGTGGTCGGTCGTTCGTCCCTTCGCCGCCCGTCGCAAACACATAGCCGTCAGCGGCAAGACGCTCGATCAAGCTTTGACGGCTTCTGACGCTGACAGTAGTTACGACGCGTTTCCCAAGGCCGCAGCTCGCACTTTCTTCCCCTCATCCGTCTTACCGCTTGTTCCCAAGAACAAGCCGCTCGCAGAACTCTGGCTCATGGTGTTGGCATGGCTGACGCGAGACCAGGAATGCCGCTTCCATCATGCACTCGATTGGCGTGCCGCCGATTCCGAATCTGAATCGCCTGTGCGCGGCCTTACCCGCGCGGAGCAGCTGGACGTCCTGCGCATTTGCCTGACTGCCCTGGACCCGGATGAGCACGTCCTGCGTGGCGATATAGCGCGCGAGGAGACCAATCGGCAGCGCCTTGAGAATGACCGGAACTATCTGACGAGGGCGTGCGAGGATGAACGCTTGCGTCTGGCCGCAGCGCTCCAGGTCGCCGATACGACAGCGATTCCCGGTCAGATGGGCGTCGCACCGCTCGCAGCCGCCGCAGAAGCAAGGCTTGCGGCTGCGACGCCCACAAGATCGCAGGACGGCAGGGACGAAATCGCCAAGGTTCGCCAGCTCCTCGATGACGCGCAAAAGGAGCTTGGGTTCATTCTCCAAAGACAGTCCGCGATCGACGCCAAGATCCCCGTCGTCAAACAACTGATCGCAAGGATCAATGCGGAGATGCCCGGGCTCTCCTATTCAGAAGCCGAGGCCGAAGAGCCCGCTTGTCCGATCTGTGAGGTGCCGATCAGCCGTGTGCTTGCAGAACGCTGCAAGCTCTCCGACAAGCTACCCGATCTGCAATCGATCCGCGATCGACGGCAAAGGCGTACTGACGAACTGGCCGAGGAGAAGCGAAACCTGGGTTCCCTCGAAGCCGAGCTGAAGGACTTTCCAGCCCAGATCGCTTTGGCCGAACAGGTCGTCAGGCGGCACAGCGAGCAACTGCAGAAGCTTGAGGCGACGAGAGATGGGCAACGGGCGTCTTGGTACGAATCTCAACGTCTCAAGGACGACGTGGAGCGCTACGGCCAGTTGATCCGACGCAGCGAAGCGGCGGTCTCCGACTTCCGGAAGTCCGATGACAAGATCAAGCAATCTTCAGGCCGCGTCGCTGTTTTTCGGGATAAGCAATCGTCGGTCATCTCGCGCCTCTCGCTCAAGTTCGACACCCTGGTTCGTGCAATCCTTGGGCCCCACGCAACAGGAAGGGCGGTTCTTGGCGCGGACGGGCTGGCGCTAACGGTTCAGTTTGGCGGGGACAGATCGACCGCCGCGATTGAATCTCTGAAAATCATTGCGCTCGATCTGGCCGCCCTGATGCTGAGCATCGAGGATCAGGCATTATCGCCGGAATTCCTCATCCACGATAGTCCGAGAGAAGCCGATCTGGGCATGAGCCTTTACAGCCGCATCTTCGGGCTGTCCCGCAAGCTCGAGGAGGCAGGGGAGGCGCCATTGTTTCAATACATCATTACGACAACCACCCAGCCGCCCGAGGGATACAACCGAGAGCCATGGCTTCGTCTGACGCTTCACGGCAGTCCTGCGGACGAACGCCTGCTGAGGTGCGATTTATGACAAGAATCACGATCTCCCCCATTGACCGCATACGCCTTCGCAAGGCAGCTCAGGACGAAGGTTTTGGCATCGACCGCGGCGACGTTGACGGCTGGATGACCTTCGACAGCCTCAATGCGCCGGCCTCGTTGCGTTTGGCTTGCGGCCCAGAGGGTTTCGTGGCTGCAACCAATCATCGTGGCGTTGCCGACGATCTCGCCACGCGTTGGCAGACATGGTCCTCGGGCGCGCCTTCCGGTTTCGTCGCTTTTGTCGTCCACGACACGACGCCTTTGCATCACCTCGTGAGAGAGATGTGGCGATTGGCTCAGGCGCTGCCAATCGAACCACTTCGGGTGTTTGAGGCGCAAACGCGCTCCATGCCGCGTACGACCGAGGTGGAGCGTGCGCGTATCGAGCGCGTTGGCCAAGACATATTCCGCAGCGCCCTGATGAAGTATTGGGGCGGCGTCTGCGCCGTACTTGGCGTCAGTGAGCCACGTCTCCTGCGCGCAAGCCACATCAAGCCGTGGAGCGAATGCACGACGGACGCCGAGCGGTTGGACGTCTACAATGGCCTGCTTCTGGCGGCTCATCTTGACGCCGCCTTCGATGCTCTCCTTATTTCATTCAGCGACGATGGCGGCATCCTGATCTCGGCCACACTGAGTGAGAGCGACCGCAAGGCGCTCGGGATTCATCCTGGTCTGCGCCTCAGCAAGATCGCGCCAGCCCACCTACCGCAGCTTGCCTGGCATCGGCAGCGCCTGGATTTGTCTTCCATATCCGTTCAACCCTAAAGCGCTTAGGTTCCATGCAGCCCGCCAAGATCTCCATTGCCGATCTCTTCCAGCAACGCGAGCAGTATCTCGTACCGCTCTTTCAACGCGGTTACGTCTGGACACTCGCCGATCAAATCTGTCCGCTATGGGAAGATATTACCGATCGCATTGAAGCTCTGGCCGAGCACAGAGAGAATGCCAAGAGCGTAGGAGGCGCCGACAAGCTCAAACCGCTTCGTAAGCATTTCCTCGGAGCGATCATTGTCGGCCCGGCCGATCATGGCGATACAGAGAAAATACCAAGCCGGGAAGTCATCGACGGGCAGCAGCGTATCACTACGTTCCAGATCATGCTTCTCGCGGCGCGCGATGTGTTCAAGGCGCTCGGAGACGAAGGCATCGATGACGAATTGAAGACGCTGACCTACAACAGAGGAACCTATAAGCAGAAATCAGATCACATGAAGGTTCTGCCGACGAACGTCGCGCGCGACGTGATGAAGGCGATTTCTGCTGCGGGCAGTGTCAATCAAGTGCTCGCTGAATTTCCGGTGACCGCTACGGGCGAGGAGGGGCACGAGTGGCCGGGACCGGTTCAGGCATATATTTTCTTTCACGCGATGCTTCAGGGACTTCTTCACGGCATCTCCCATGATCAGGTCATGGCGACGCCGCGTTCACGGCAAGAGCAGACCTTTGCGCAATCGGTGATCCGCGCGATCAACAAGAGCGCCGATATTGCAATTCCCCTGGAAGCCGGCAAGGCGCCCGATGCACAACAAGGCCGCCTGTTCCTGGAGGCCTTGCAGCAGTGCTTCCAGATCATGCGTCTTCAGCTCGACGCAGAGGACGACCCTCAGATCATTTTCGAGACTCTCAACGCCCGCGGCGCGCCTCTGACGCCGGGCGACCTGATCCGCAACTTCATCTTCCTGCGCGCGTCGCGGTCAGGGAACGAAGTTGACAGCCTCTATGAAGACTACTGGCGCCTGTTCGACGAAAGGCCGGACAATCCCTCGAAGCCGCAGGGGCCGAAATTCTGGCGCGTCGAATCCCGTCAGGGGCGCCTGAAGACAACCCGCCTCGACACGTTCTTCTATTTCCTAAGCGGGCTGAACAAGCGAGCCGATCTGAAGGTCACTCACGTATTCGACGAGTTCAAGTCCTGGTGGGACGAGGAGCCGAGCCGGGACCTTGAGAAGGAGCTTCAGCGGATTTCGCGGCACGCAGCAGTGTTCGAGAAAATCGCGGCGCCAGGTCATGCTACACCTCTTGAGCGGTTCTCGCGCCGAATGCAGCTTCTGGATACGACCACTCATATCCCGCTTGTCCTTTATCTGCTCGAACACAAGCAGCCCGCCGATCCGGATTTCGTAAGGTCTTTGACCTATCTGGAAAGCTACTTCGTTCGGCGTTTCGTCGTGGGGCTGACGACGCAAAGCTACAACCGCACATTCATGAAGCGCATCCTGCCGAATCTTGCCGGTGCCAAGAGTGCGGACTCTGCCGATCTCCTGGCTGAGCTGAAGGCCCTATCGGGCGACAGCCAGGTATGGCCAGACGATGAGAGGTTTAGGGATTCGTGGAAGGGGGATCAGCTTTACAAGGGCGCAAATACCCGTCGCGTCCAGGCCATTCTCGAAGGTATCGAGCTTCAGCTCAGCCCCGATCATCACGAATATCGCACGGATCCGAAGAAACTCAGCGTCGAACACATCCTGCCTCAAAGATGGAAACCAGCAGACTATCCGCTGCGCGATGCGACGGGCGCGGCGGAAGCCGATCGTGCGCGATTGCTGCACAGCATTGGCAATCTGACCCTTGTTACACCGCGCTTCAATACGAGCCTCAGCAATGCTGCGTTCAAGACGAAACGCCCCGCGCTTGCCAAGGAAAGTGCTCTTGCACTGAATACTTACTTTCAAGATGGCGGCGATATCTGGGATGACGAGAAGATCGTTGAGCGTGCCGGAGCACTCTTTTCGTACGCGTTGACCGCTTGGCCTTCACCGTGAACGGTCAGTCGCTTTCGAAAGCGTGGGTCCGCGATTTAACTGAAAACGACGCCAAACCTGATCTTGTATTTCCCATAAGATACATTATCACACCGTTATTATGTTAATCGCCAACGGCGTTTGACAATCTTCTCCAGCTCCCTCATCAGGCCGCGCTTTTCCATGTCTTCATCGAGTTGGCGCGCTACCGAGCGACAATACATACCGATGATGTCCGGATGCCTCTCAAAAGCCGCGCCGATCTCGCGTTCCGATGCGCCGGATATGCGGTCCGCCAGATAGACCGCGTAGACGCGTGGGATGTGCAGTCTGCGCGTGCGCCTGTGCGACAGCAACTCCTTTTCAGTAACGCCGAAATGCGTGCACACGACATGCACGACATCTTCCAACCGATCTATCTGGTCCACGACGGCCTCCTTTCGCCGGTCACCAGCAATGATCCTTTTGGGAAGAAATTGCGGCGGCATGGGCAAATGTACATTTGGCCGCTTGGGCAATTGCCCTCGGAACTGGATCTCGGACGCATCGCTCTTCGGATCAGGCTCGCTTGGCGGTCTTCCTGATGATGCCGATCATGCGCCGGTTCGCATCCGCTTCAAGGGCTCGCGCCCTCGGCTTTCGGCGTTACCGGCCACCTCGCCCCCTCCTTGATCAGTCGGCGGCTTCGGTTCCGCGTCCGCTGAAGGCCCGGCTCAGGTGCTTCGGCATCGAGACCGCCATTGCGGCGGGCTCACAACCGAAGGAGTCATTCATGATCGAGATTACATATTTCCCTCTGACCAAGCTCGCCCTGTGGGACGGCAATGTTCGCAAGACCGACATCCATGCCGGCATCGACGAACTCGCAGCGTCCATTGTCTCGCACGGCCTGGATGCCATCGAGGATACGCTGGAGTCCTGGACGCCTGAAGCTCTTGCCGCTGCCGGTGCGATTCTCTGTCTCGATCATCGCGGCGCTCTTTCCGTCGAGCGTGGCCTGGTTCGCAAGGAGGACGCGCACAAACTCGCGAGCCAAGCGGATACGCCCGCCGCCGGGAATCCGGCCGGTAGCTCCCGTCCTGACGGTCTCTCGTCGCGTCTTGTTGAGGACCTGACCGCCCAGCATAGTGCGGCCATCGGTGCCGAACTCGTGGCACGGCCTGATATCGCGCTTGCATCAATCGTCCACGGCCTCGGGCTTGATGTCTTCTATCGCAGCTACAGCACGGAAAGCTGTCTCAAGCTGAGTGCCACCAGCCCGCACCTGAGCAGCGCGATGGAGCTGTAAAGCCCTCACGGCTACCTGCCCGTGAAGGCTCGGGCGGAAAGCCTTTCTGAAATCGATGCCGCTCTCGAGCGCATCCGCGGCAGAATCGAAGCCACGATTCCGCGTGCGCGAGCACAGCGGATAGCGAGCGGCGGAGGAGGCGACACCAGAGTTCTCGCAAGGCGCGGCGCTGCCGAAGTAAAGATCGAAGTCTCGCCGGTCGTGCGCGGCGTCGTGCATGCGCCAGCACAAAGGCGCGTTGCTGAATCGGTGGAAAATCGCTTCGGCTTCGCAGAGACCCTTGTCGTGTCCTTCAACGACCTTTTCGGGGGCAAGCTCCACGCAGCGCTCGACCGCCAGCATCCGCGTGATCTCTACGATGTAAAGCTTCTCTATGAGAATGAGGGATTGACTGACGCCCTCTTCCGCACCTTCCTGGTGTATGTCGCTAGCTCCAGCCGGCCGCCCCATGAACTCCTGAAACCGACGCTGGTCCCGCTGGATGCCGCTTACGCGGCCGAGTTTGAAGGCATGACAAATGTGGCCGTCGCGCTCGCCGAACTTGTTGCGTCCAGAGCGCGTCTCATTGCCGATATCAAAGCTCGGCTCGGCCTGCTCCTTCGGGACTGAATGGTCGGAGCTGCCATCTCGCCGTGTCGGACGCAGTGTTGGGAGAGGGAGCTCCGAATACCCCATCCGAGCCGCCAATGCATTGAGCATATTCGACGTGAGCTTCACGTCTCCGAGCGCCGCGCCTGTGTGAAACAGCAGTGCAATTGGGACGGCGGCTGCGCCGAGCATCCTTAGCCACTCGGAAATCGCGATTCGCCAGTTAGAATTATCCTGACAATGCAATAGGCTGCTAGGTGCGGGTTATTATTCTGCTCAATCCGTCCACAGCTAGCGCTGCAACGACAGACCCGAGCACTCTCACCAGGCGCGGCCGTTCCGCTGCAAGCGCCGCAAACTTCGTCATTGTCCTTGTGCGCAAGCGCCCGCTCGATTGCGCCGCGATTCCACAAGCCGGACTCGTTGAGCAACATGCTGGCGATGGCCCTGAAGTCGTGCGGCGTCATCTCGGCTTTAGAATAACCGAGCCGCCTGAGTGCCCCATTCAAAGCCGTTTCTGACATCGACCGCTGCAAGGTGCGAACCGACGAAAAAACGTACCTTCACAGGAAGAGAGTAATCGGTCGCAGACTTTTGCCGTGCAATTCCTCAACTGTTTATCAGGGCTGCGCGTTAGCAGCGGAGCGGCATTTTCCGCATTTGCGGATGCAGTTTGAAACCTCAATGGCGAAGTGGCCGCACGACATCGTTTCCACGGAGGCTTGGGCCGCGGCTCGACACTTCACGGCAGGTCAATGCATCCGGCTCTCCGCCCGCGCTGTCGCTATCTGCATCGAGGAAAATGCGCTCCGCAGCGCCATCGAGATCATCATACTGGCCGCTGCGTAAAGACCACAGAAAGGCCGCGAGAGCCGCACCTCCCAACAGCAGGGCCAAGGGAATGAGATAGGCGAGACTACTCATTCGGCCGGCTCCAATGCTACCCCGTGCGAGCCTGCCCGTTTCGGCGAAGCGCTGGCCGGGTGCTGCGCGAGCTTGCCCGGCTTCAGGCGCAGTGCATTGGCGACGACGAGGATCGAGGAGAACGACATGGCTAGCGCCGCGATCAAGGGCGTCACGAAGCCGGCGATCGCAATGGGCAACGCGATGGCATTATAGACGACTGCCAGAGTGAAATTCTGCCGCACGAGACGGCCCGCATCCCGCGAAATGGCCAAGGTCATCGGAACTGAATCAAGGCCCTCACGCAGGAACACAAAGTCTGCAGCGTTGCGACCGATGTCGGCGGCGGTGGCCGGCGCCATTGAAACGTATGCGGCCGTAAGCGCCGGTGCATCGTTGATGCCGTCACCGACCATCAGCACTCGGCGACCGTCCGCTGCCATCTGCTTCAGCCGAGCGACTTTCTCCGCCGGCAGTAGGCTCGATGCAAAGTCACCGATGTCGAGCCGCGCCGCGGTCGCGGAAACCGCGCCCGGTGCGTCGCCGGAAAGGATGACGATGTGCGGGCCAATCTCGCGCAGAGTTTCGATCGTCATACCTGCGTGCGGGCGCAATTCGTCCTCGAAGGTAAAGCGGGCGGCCAGTCGTCCATCGCAGCTGAGCACCGTGCTGGAATTCTGCTCGCGCATCCCGTCGGCAAGTGCCCATTCAGGTCGGCCGAGCCGGTAGCTGCTCCCACTGACGCGCGCTTCGATTCCGAGCCCCGGATGCTCGATCACATCGGAAAGGATCACATCCGCCGCAGGTTCCTCCCCGATCGCGCGCGACAGCGGATGGCGCGAAAGACTGGCAATCCTCGACGCGATCGCGAGATCATGCGGAGAGGCGGCGTCCTTCGCAACAAGGCGCGGTCGGCCCAGAGTGAGAGTTCCCGTCTTGTCGAACACCACGGTGTCGACCTCGGCAATCCGCTCGATGGCTGAGCCGTCCTTGACCAGGATGCCGTTCTCGAACAAGCGGCGTGCGGCCATGACCTGCACGATCGGCACGGCGAGGCCGAGCGCGCAGGGGCAGGTGATGATGAGCACCGCAATGGCGATCGTGACGGCGGCGTGCCAGTCGCCAGCGGCGAGCATCCAGCCGAGGAAGGTCAGGAACGCGGTCGCGTGGACGACGGGTGAGTAGAGCGCCGCGGCCCGATCGGCGAGACGGCGATAGCTCGCGCGTCCGCCCTCTGCTGCCTCCATAAGCCGCATCATCTCCGCAAGAAACGACACTCCCGCCCGCGCAGAGGCTACGATAGTCAGAGGTCCGGAAAGGTTGAGCGTACCGGCCTGCACGGTCGATCCGGGCCTCACGCCTCGCGGGGCGCTCTCACCGGTGGCGACGGCGCAGTCGAGATCCGACGCGCCCTCGGCGACCACGCCATCCACCGGAATACGGTCGCCTGCCGCAATCGTAATCCGCATCCACGGCTCGATCTTGTCGACCGGCAGATAGTCGCGACTTCCGTCTTCCCGCAGGACCGTTGCTCCACGCGGCGCAAGGCGTGCCAGACCATGCACGGCGATGCGGGCGCGCTCGCGCATGATGTGGTCGAGGGTTCGCCCGATAAGGAGAAAGAAGACCAGTGAGGTTGCGGCATCGAAATAGGCATGCGGGCCGCCGTGAATCGTATCGTAGAGACTGAGTCCAAACGCGAGACAGATGCCAACCGAGATCGGCACATCCATATTGGTATGGCCGCGACGCAGTGCGCCCCACGCGGAAACAAAAAAGATACGGCCGGAATACAGAAGGGCCGGCAGCGCCAGCGCCGCCGATATCCAATGGAAGACGTCGCGTGTCGCAGGGTCGGCTCCGGACCAGATCGACACCGAAAGCAGCATGATATTCATGGCCGAGAAGCCGGCGATCGCCAGCGCCCGGATCAGGCGTCCGAGCTCTGGATCCTTCCGATCCTCATCCATGCCGGTGATGTGTCCCGGAAAACCAAGTTCCTCCAGGGCGCCCAGGAGGTCGGGAGCCTCATCGCCGCGCCATTTCACGCTGACCCGTTTCGTCGACAGGTTGACCCGGGCGTCCTCGATACCTGGAACCCGCGTCAACCCGGTCTCCACCCTTCGGATGCAGCCCGCACAGTGGACACCCGGAACCGACAGTTCGATCTGATGGCGGCCCTCTCCGAGAGCCCTGCTTGCGATCCAGACCTCCTCGCGTGCAGTCGAACGACCGCCGGATATATCGTGACTGCCCGGATGTGCGCGGCAGCTCATCTGATCGCCCTGTAACTGTGCCAGGTCGCGTGGCCGAGCAGCGGGAAGATGACAATGAGGCCGAGCAGGGCGGTAGCCAAGGAGAGCAGGAAGAGTACGAGCACGATCGCGCCCCACACCAACATCACCCGCAGATTGTTCCAGACCAGCGAGATGCTCGTGCCCATCGCGGTGAAGGCGTCGGTGCGTTCAGCCAGCAGCATGGGAATGGAGAAGGTGCTTATGGCGAAGGAAAAGGCCGCGAACAATCCGCCGACCGCTGTTCCGACGATGAGCATGCCCCATCCTTCAGGCGTGGCTATCAGCATCCGAGCGATATCGTCGAGGCCGGGAAACGGTCTCAACCCGAAGAACAGCGCATAGATGATGACGGCCGCACGCATCCAGACGAGCATGAGGAGACACATGATGGCGCCGGTGAACCAGACTTGCGCTCCCGATCCCGCCTGGACGAAGATCATGCGCGCCAAGCTCACCTTGCGACCTTCCTCGATGTCGCGACTCTTCTGGTAGAGACCGATCGCGATCAGCGGGCCGACCACCATGAAACCGGCAAGTGCCGGAAACAGGATGTAGTCCACCTGTAACCGGAACAGGCCCCATATGACGGCCAGCGAAATCGCGAATACGATGAGTCCGTATGCGAGGCTCGGCAACGGTGTGCGCCAGAGGTCACGCCAGCCCGCCGCGAGCCAACCGAAAGCCGCTCTGGCCGGAAGGTTTCGCCGACGTTGCAGTGCAAGGGGAGCGGCGGTGCTCTCGGCGGTCTCCATCGTTGCCATGACGTCTCTTCCCTCAGCAGGCCGATCGAGCCGCGCGAAATATTCCGTTTGTGCCCACCGCCTTTGCGTGTGGCACGCAGTCCGGCTGCGAAGCGAGCGCGACGTAAACCAGATGGGCGTTGGCGGCGACAAGTATGACGACGCTCGCACTGGCAATCAGGATCGCGACGAACCGCCAGTTGAGACCGGTGGCCTTCGGATTATCGCGCGTTATACTCATCACTCCCCTCCGTCGAGTGTGCTGACGTAAACCGTAAGCAGCTTGATATCGACCGGAGAGAGACGCCCTTCCCAGTGCGGCATGTGGCCCTGGCGTCCGTAGAAGATGGACGTCGAGACTGACTGGGCATCGCTGCCATAGATCCACTGCTTGTCGGTCAGGCTTGGTGCTCCGACATCGCGGCTGCCGGTCCCGTCTTCGCCGTGACAGGATGCGCAATTGGCGGCGTAAATTTCCTTCCCTGCGTCCGTTCGCGCCCGGCTTTCGTCGGAGAGATCCTGACCGGAGAGAGAGTGGACGTACGCCGCCGCGTTTTGGACCGCGTTGAGATCGAGGATGCCGTCACGACCGAACGCCATCATCTGGGAGATGCGTGTCTGCGGATGCGTGGAGTTGATGCCGACGCGTATCGTCTCGGCGATGGTTTCAGGTTCACCGCCCCACAGCCACGCTTTGGCAGCCAGATTAGGATAGCCGGGTCCGCCAGTCCCGTTCGCGCCATGGCACACCGCACAGTTGTCGATGAAGAGCGTACGTCCTGTCTCGCGTACGTGGCGCATCAGGACAGGGTCTGCGACGATCGCACTGAACTCGCTCGAGGCAATCCGGTCTGTCCAGATGGCCCGGGCGCGAGATGCCTCCTCGATCTGTTTTGTAACGGTCTCCCGCTGATCCACGCCGAGCAAACCCTTTGTATAGGTCCAACCCAACGGCCAAGCGGGCATCAGCACCCAGTAGACAATTGAAAACAGGATCGTTGCGGCAAGGAAAAACAGGACGACGCGTGGTACAGGCGTGTCCAACTCCTCGATGCCGTTCCACTCGTGCCCGGTCGTCATCCGCCCGGTGACGGGATCGCGCGCTTCATGTCCCATCGTTCATGTCCCCAGGTCGGTCGTCCTTATCGAGGATGCTGTGCTTTGCCCGGTCGAAACGCTTTCGGTTCGATGGCCAGAAGACGTAAACCAGCACGCCGATGGACAAAGCGATGAAATAGAAAAGCCCCCAGCTCTTGGCGAACGCCACGATCGATTGATGATCGAAATCCATGGCTCATTTCTCCGCAGTAGCCGTCTGCCTCTGCGCCGCATCGGTGAGACGGCCGAGAACCTGGAGATAGGCGACAAGCGCATCCATCTCCGTCAGCCGGCGTGAGTCGCCGTCAAAGACACGCACGTTGGTTGCCTTGCCGTAGCGTTGTGTGACACCTCTGGCATTGACGCTATCGGGATTGGCTTGTCCGTAGGCGTCGGCCGCCGCGTTGGCGATCATCTCGTCGGTATAAGGCACGCCAACGGCGCGCTGTGCCGTCAGATGCCGATCAAGGTCGTCAATCCGCACGGCATTGCGCTGAAGCCAGCCGTAGCGAGGCATCACCGACTCCGGCACGACGTCGCGTGGATTGATGAGATGGGCAACATGCCAGGCATCGGAATACTTGTCGCCGATGCGCGCAAGATCCGGTCCGGTACGCTTCGATCCCCACAGCATGGGATGATCATATCGGGATTCCACGGCCAGCGAGTATGGCCCGTAGCGCTCCACCTCGTCGCGCAAGGTACGGATCATCTGGCTGTGGCAGGCATAGCAGCCTTCGCGGATGTAGATGTTGCGTCCCGCAAGCTCCAGCGGGGTGTAGACACGCATATCCGGCGCTTCTTCGACCGTCTCGTGGATGGTGAACAGCGGGGCGATCTCGACCATGCCGCCGATCGACGCGACGCCGATGATGGCGAGCACGAAGCCGATAGCGTTGCGTTCCAGTCTCCGATGGAAGTTAGGCATTGCTTATTCCCCCGGCTGGAGCGCGGCGCTCGCTGGCCGCATCGCGGGAACGTCCGTGTCCGGCGCGTTGGAACGCTCGCACAAGCGCGCCATACGGATGGTCATGGCGATGTTGTAGGCACCGACGACCGCACCGATGAGGAAGCAAAGACCGCCGACCGCGCGCGCGATGTAGTAGGGATGCATCTTCACGAGGCTGTCGATGAAGGAATAGGCGAGCGTGCCGCTATCGTTATAGGTTCGCCACATCAGCCCCTGGATGATGCCCGAGTTCCACATCGCAAAGACGTAGATGATGGTGCCGGCCAGCGCGAACCAGAAGTGAACCTCCACCAGCTTCGGCGAATACATGCGCTCCTGCTTCCACATCCAGGGCACCAGGGCGTAGAACGAGCCAAAGGTGATCATCGCCACCCAGCCGAGAGCGCCCGCATGGACGTGGCCGACCGTCCAGTCGGTATAATGGGACAGCGAGTTCACGGCGCGAATTGCCATGAACGATCCCTCAAAGGTCGAAAGCCCATAGAAAACGGCTGCCACCATCATGAAGCGTAGCGTGGCGTCGTCGCGCACCTTGTGCCACGCGCCGTTCAGCGTCGCCAACGCGTTGCCGGCAGATGCCCAGGAGGGCACGAGCAACACGATCGAAAAGGTCATGCCCAGGGTCTGCACCCAGTGCGGCAGCGCCGTGTAGTGGAGATGGTGCGACCCCGCCCACATATACGTGAACGTGATGCCCCAGAAGCTGATGATGGAAAGCCTGTAGGAAAAGATCGGCCGCCCGGCGCGCTTGGGCAGATAATAGTACATCATCCCGAGAAAGCCGGCCGTGAGGAAGAAGGCGACCGCATTGTGTCCGTACCACCATTGCGTCATCGCGTCCTGAACGCCGGAGAACAGCGAATAGCTCTTGGCCTGGCCCCACGACACCGGCACGGCGAGGTTGTTGACGATGTGCAGCACCGCAACAACCAGAATGAACGCCATGTAGTACCAGTTGGCGACGTAGATGTGCGGCTCTTTCCGACGCTGGAGCGTGCGAATGTAGATGAGGAAATAGACCACCCAGACGATGACCAGCCAGATGTCGGCATACCATTCCGGTTCGGCGTATTCCTTGGATTGAGTAATGCCCATCAGGTAGCCGCTGGCCGCCAGAACGCAGAACAGATTGTAACCGAGCAGTACGAACCAGGGGCTGAACTGATCAGGCAATCGCGCCCGCGCGGTGCGTTGCAGAACGTGAAAAGAGGTCGCGATGAGCGCGTTGCCGCCGAAGCCGAAGATGACGCCGCTCGTGTGCACCGGCCTGATGCGTCCGAAGCTCGCCCAGGCTTCGTCGACGAAGGTCAGCTCCGGCCAGGCGAGCAGTGCGGCCACCCACACGCCGAAGAACATGCCGACCACCGCCCATGCCATCGCCAGGACGATGCCAGCCTTGGTCGGCTCGTCGTAGTACTGCGACAAGCGTTCAGCGCCGGGTTCAGGCTCGAAAAATCCGCGAATGACGGCCAATGTGCAAGCGAGCCCGCACAGCAGGATGATGAAACCCTGCGTCCCCATGAGATCCTGGCCACCCGCTGCGGCCATCGTAACACCGGCTAGTGCGACGAGGATGGAAACGAATAATGCGAGCTGACGCTCGTTAGCGGTCAATGTCGCAACCATGCCAAGCTCATCTGTTCTGGTTGATACATGAGGGGATATCGGCGCTCGCCCGGCAGGTACGCGAAATTCTTGTCATCGTACATGATGACGTCGGATTCTCCGGAGTGCAGGCTCGATCAAATGCGCCAAGCGCAATGCAAAAATCCCAACGAGAGCTTCAGAATTGCGATACGCGCCACTCACCGTCTGTTCCTAGTATACGATGATTGTTCTGTGATATGCGAAACACTCTGAGACATCGCCGTCGGTTAATCAACTCTACCGGCCAAAGCTAATGCGACTTTGATGCAGATCAAAGCAAGCGACACTTTTCTGAGTCTGCGGTGCGACGACTAAATCGAGTAGCTCGGCGCGTTTACGATAAGACGCGTTACGCTTCGCAGCGCAGCCCAGGCGATTCCGCGCCGCCGCCAGAAGCAGTACGCATCAGAAACGTGAGCGTAGGAATTCTCTCGTTCATGGGCATTGCTTACCGCATGTTCACAGGCAGATAGAGGCACCGAACGGTTCCCTCTGGTGCAGCGTTCACGGGGTGCCCAATATGAGCGATACGTTCTGGCCGCCGAATCCGAACGAATTGGACAGGACGGTTGTGACGTACGCGTCTCTCGCAGCGTTCGGCACGACATCCAGGGGAATGTCCGGATCCGGGAGATTGTAGTTGATGGTCGGCGGCAGCTTCCCGGCGCGAATGGCCATCAAGGAATATACAGCCTCAATTGCGCCGGCCGCGGACAGCGTATGGCCGGTCATGGATTTCGTGGAGCTGATCGGCGTGCTTGCGAGATGCTCTCCGAGCACGGCGTGGAGTGACAGGTATTCCATCTTGTCATTCTCTGGCGTGCTCGTGCCGTGCGCGTTGATGTAGCCGATTTCGTGAGGTTCAATGCCGGCATCGGCCAGTGCATTGCGAATGGCGCCGATGATTGCGGTTCCATCAGGTTTAGAGCGCGTGCGGTGATAATCGTCCGCCTTCTCTCCGCATCCGTGGACGAAACCGAGGATGTTCGCCCCACGTGCCCTCGCGCTCGCATAATTTTCAAGGACAAGAGCCCCTGCACCCTCCGCCATTACGAACCCGTTGCGGTCCTTTGAGAAAGGCCGCGAGGCCTCTTGCGGGGGCTCATTTCGGGTCGACAGGGCGGATAGCAATATGAAGCGGATCAAAGCTTCAATCTGCACAGAGCTGTCGGTGCCAATGCAGAGGGCCACTTGAGTTTGCCCTCGTCGAATGGCTTCGACACCCAGTTGGATCGCCGTCGCTCCGGACGCGCAGGCTGTCGAGACTGAGACGGGCAAACCTCGCGTACCAAACCGCTCTGCTAGGTGCTCGGCGACACTTCCGAACTGAAACAAGTCCGCCATCTCCTGGTGCTCGCGGCTTCTCGCTGCGGTCAGCAGACGCTCATAGTTTGCAAACCCGTGGCCAGCCATTTCGTCCCAGAGCGACTTGCGTTGCGGCCATTCAAGCTCTGCCGGCGGCGTCGCGAGGCACAAGGGTCCGGGAAAGCTCTCCGCGCGGGAGAATTTCGCCTCTGCCAGGGCCTCTTCGGCGGCGGTGGTTGCCATGGCTATGGTCAGAGCCGGGGACGAGAGGGGGGAGACCTTGAGAAAGTCGACCGTTCCGGCGATGGTCGTCCTCAGACCGTCTGTTGGAAACCGCGTGATCTGACGGATTCCCGAGCGCCCCTCTGTGAGCGCCGACCAGTTCTCGTCCTTTCCGCACCCAAGCGAGCTGACAACACCGCAACCCGTGACCGCGACGAGCGGCCGACCCCTCTTGTCTCGAACACTCGTTGTCATGGGCTTTTTCACAGGATGGTTTCGATGAGGGCCAAGCCCTCGCCGCGCCAATGTCCAACCGCCGTCACAATGATGCGGTCGACGGAGCTGAAGTCGTCGGAGGAGGCATTTTCTCCGACAAGCGCCAGCGATAGACGTCGGGACCGCAAGGCAAGAGCGGCCAGCGCAATCCCTGCCGGAAAATGCGCCTCAACGGAATGGCCGAGCAGATTTCCATAGATCCAGGCGTAGTCAATTTTCCCGCTGGTCTTTAGGGTATCGAGAAAGGCGAGTTCCGAGGCCGTAACCGGCGCGACGCCGCTGGCGCCACTGAATACACCAGCAGGGCTCGTCACCATGTGCTCTTCGACTCGGGCAATCACTTGCGCCAGGGGATTTGCCGTAGCATTCAATCGCCGACTGTCGCGATCGGTTTCGACTGCCGTCAGCCGGGCATAGGGGCGTGCTGCGCGTGCTTCGGCATGCTCACGCCGCTCGATGACAAGAAACGCGCCGACACTTCCCGGCACAAAGCCGCCAACTCGAGATGCGCGATCCTGGATGGGTGCGTACGGATGGTGCCAGAGATTGTGGCCAAGCTCGTAACCAAGAAGCAGATCCTGGCGTTCGGCATTCAGCGCACCTCCCGCCAGGCAGACGTCGGATTGGCCCGCAGCCACCCTGCGAAACGCATTCTCGATCGTGGCAAGCCCCGCCGTCTCTTCTCCCATGAAGGTGCGTGAAGAGCCGGTGACGTGATGGACAATCGAGATGTTACCGGCGAGCAGGTTCGAGAGTTGGGTGAGGAACAGCGTCGGTCGCAATGCGCTTGGCAGGATCTCATTGGCGCGCAGAGATGAAATGCCGAGCGCGTCGCCCGCTTCGAGAACCTTGCAGTCGACTGCCGTGCCACGCTCACCGCTGCCTGCCGCCACGACGAGATCGGTTCGATCGAGCAGTTCGGGCTGATCCTTCAGCCCGGCATCTTCGAGGGCGAGACCTGCCGCATACACGCCGAGCTTCTGCCAGCCGTCCATCTGCCGCTGGTCGCTGCTCTTTGGAATTTGCTTCGAGAAATCCAGGTATGCGAGCCGATGCACGGGGTAGGGCGCGAAGGTGATCTCATCGAGGACAGGCATTCCGGAGAGGCTTCCAGTCAGGATATCGGAATGTGTTGCGTTCCCTTCACCAACCGAGCTTGCGAGCCCGATGCCGGTGATCCAGACCTCGCTGCCGCCCTCAAGCATTCGTCACGCGTCCTTTCCGGCAGCGGTGTGCCGCGCTGCTGCCTTTCTTCTGCCAGCGTTTCTCTGCCGCTTCATGCGGGTTCCGCGGACAGAACGAGGCAGACATTTTGCCCGCCGAAGCCGAACGAGTTCGACAAGACGGTCATCACGGACGCATCACGCTTTACGTTCGCCACCACGTCGAGCGGAAGCTCCGGGTCGGGAATATCGTAGTTGATGGTGGGCGGCAGCGTTCCCGTCTGTATCGTCATCACCGAGAACACGGCCTCGACGGCGCCGGCGGCAATCAGGGTATGTCCGACCATCGACTTGTTGGAACTGATCGGAGTTGTGGTGAGGTGTTCCCCAAACACGGCCTTGAGTGACAGGTATTCCATTTTGTCATTCTCGGGCGTGCTCGTGCCGTGCGCATTGATGTAGTCGATGGCCTGCGGAGTGAGACCGGCATCGCCGAGCGTCTTGCGAAGTGCGCCAACAATGGCTGCTCCGCTCGGTTCGGAGCGTGTGCGGTGATAATGATCCGCTTTTTCCCCGCAGCCGCGAACGATGCCAAGGATGCGTGCGCCGCGCGCCTTGGCGCGATCGTAGTTCTCGATCACGATCGCTCCGGCGCCTTCGGCCATGACAAACCCGTCGCGGTCCTTCGCGAAAGGTTTGGAGGCCTTCGCAGGCGTGTGGTTTTTGGTCGACAATGCGGACAGCAGCGAGAACCGGATGAGTCCCTCCGGATGTACCGTCGCATCGGTGCCGATGCAGAGCGCCGCGTCGAGATCACCACGGCGGATTGCTTCCGCACCGAGCTGGATGGTCGTCGCACCAGATGCACAGGCCGTACAGACGGAAAGCGGCTCGCCGCGTGTGCCAAAGCTCTTCTGAAGGCGATCAACGATGCTGGCAAACCGTACGTGACGCGCAAAGCCGGAGAAAACTTTGGTGCGTGCGGCGGCGAGAAGCCGCTCGTATCCCGGCGCCGCGCCATCTCCGGCCGCATGGAGCGCATAGAGGTGCGGCCATTCGAGCTCGGAGGGTGGTGTTGCCACGATAAGACGTCCGGGGAATTCGCCGCGCTCACCAATTCGCGCCTGAGCGATGGCCTCGCGGCCGGCCGTCTCGGCTGTCACCGTCGCGAGGTCTGCCGCGGAATAGGGCTCGACCTGAAGCGCATTGACGGTGCCGGCGATTGTGGTTTTCAAGCCGTCCGTGGGGAAACGGACGATTGGCCGGATACCCGATTCCCCCGCGCACAGTCGCGACCAGTTATCGGTCGTGCCGACACCAAGGGAAGTTACAACCCCAATTCCGGTGATGGCGACAACCGGTCGGCCTTTATGATCCCGATGCGTTTGGCTCACGATGCGCCCTCCGGGATCGCGTCGATGAGGCCGAGGGCTTCGCCACGCCAATGACCGAAGCTGGTCACGACAATCTGCCGGCATTCTCCAGGTCGTATCTCGCGCTCATGCCCTGCTCCGTCGAAGGGCGCATAAAAAGAGTCCTTCGACAGGGCAAGCGCTGCGAGTGCGATTCCGGAGAGGAAATGCGCTTCGATGCCATGTCCAAGCATGCTGCCATAGGCGCGAACAGCGATATTAAGATCGTCGTCTGCCAATTCTTTCAAAAACTGGGCTTCCTCCCGCGTTGCCGGCTCGACACCACTCGCTCCGCTCAGCACACCGAGCGGGCGACGATTGTCGATGAGCGGCATCACGGATTGAATCAGTTTCCGGGCCGCGGCCGCGGCATCACCAGGTTTGCGGCGCGATCTGTCGGAGACGACCGCGCCAACGTTTGCGTAGGCTGTGACACCGCGAACCCTGGCGTGCTCCGGGGCCTCGAGAACAAGGAAGGCCCCGATGCTACCTGGCACCATGCCGCCGCCCGTTTCCGCCCGTGCCCAGACTGGCCGATAGCTGCCTTGAAGCAGTGCACCGCCGAGTTCCAGGTTGAGGAGAAGATCCTCCCGTTCGGCATTGAGGGCCCCTCCCACGAGCATCAGTTCGCTCTGGCCGGCAGCAATACGCGCGACGGCGTCCTCAAGCGCGGATACACCGGCCATCTCCTCGCCCTTGAAAGTACGAGAGGAGCCCGTCGCCTTGTGTACGATCGAGATATTTCCGGCCAGAAGGTTGGAAAGCTGACCCAGGTAAAACGTGGGTCGCAGCCCCGTCATGAGCCGTTTATTGAGCTCATCTCCCGACAACTCACCCGTATCAGCGACCTCGAGGACGCGGGTATCCAGGGCGATATCACGCTCCCCGTTTCCGGCAGCAATCGCGAGGTCAACCTTGTCCAGCAGCAGAGGATTGCCGAGGATGCCAGCGTCGGCGAGCGCGAGGCCGGCGGCATAAACACCGATCCGCTGCCATCGCTCCATCTGACGCTGATCGCTCGTCTTCGAAATCTGTCTGGTGAAGTCGAGCGAAACCAGGGGATGAATGAGGTATGGGGAATGGCGCACACTGTCTACCGCTACGGCGGACATGGCGTGCGGACCCAAGCGCTGCCAATGCTCTGCGAGACCTTCTCCGAGCGAGCTGACGAGCCCGATCCCAGTGATCCACACTTCGGTGTGTCGCGCCGGCATGTCAGGTACGAGCCGTAAGTGCGAGATGGAGCCGGGCACCTTCCTGGCGCACGTGCTGCTCCAACGCTACGCTCGGAAACGGGACGTTGCGCATGGTGAGGCGAGCGTCGGAAACGCGTTTGCCGTGACACAGAATATAAGCGTCCACCACCGCGTATCCGGAACCGTCATGGACGCGCGTCGCATGGACGCTGAGATCGCTGCCGGGAGTCACAAAGGAGCGAAAATTCGCCTCCTTGGCGCTGGCAAAGAACGGCATGCGCGAAAAGCCACCGAGCGTCAGCAGCAGATATCCGGCAGCCTGCGCCATCGTCTCGAGCAGCAGGACGCCGGGCATTAAAGGATGGCCCGGGAAATGACCTTCGAATACAGGGCTCGTCTTGGGAACCTTAGCCCGGCCAACGAGCGAACCCGTCTCCATATTCAGCTGCTCAATCCGGTCGAGCATTTGGAAAAATTCGAGGCGCATGGCCTGATCCGATCAGGTCGGTGCTGCTGCGCCTAAGATTTCATCTATGTGACCGCAAAGGTTGCGCAAAATAAAATACTTCTCGCCTTCGTAGCCTCCATCCGCATTCTGCAGCCAATCCTCAATCGGCAGCCGTATTCCGAAAGCCTGGTCGATCTCAAACGTGACATCGAGGAACGCGAGACTATCAACCTCAAGATCTTTCATCACGTGACTGTCGGGCGTGATCGTCTCTATTGGAACACCGCCCGTCGACGAGATGATCCGGGCGACGGTTTCGAAAGTTGAAGCCATCCCTGCTGTCCTGTTCAAGGCGCCAACGCATCGCGCAAGAGTTTCCGGAGCCTCTTGCGCATAAATAGGGCAAGACAACTCCCATACATCGCCTGGGCTTCTAACAAGGGTGGCAGTGCCCTGACTTAACCAAAGTCAAGGTCCCCGCGCGCGTGATTGGATATCGATCCTCGCCTAATCGCATATGACGGCGCGTCAAAGCAGACGACGGATGGATCGTTTACACGAGCTGAAACTTGGCCAGACCGAGACCTTGTCACGCTGCATCACGGCCGAGGACGTAGAGGCGTTTGCGCGTCTATCGGGTGATTATAATGCGCTTCATGTCGACGAGGAATTTGCTGCGCGTACGGAATTTGCGCAACGCGTCGTGCACGGTTTCCTTCACGCAAGCCTGCTGTCCACCCTCGTCGGCACCAAGCTTCCCGGGCGCGGGGCACTCTACGTTTCGCAGAGTATCGAGTTTACCCGCCCCGTCTTCGTCGGCGAGACGGTCGAGGCGCGCGCAACGGTGGAAAAGATCGACGAAGAGACCCGCCTCGTTACGCTGCATACGACGATAGCCAAGGCTGATGGTACTTGCGTCCTTAGAGGGACGGCGCTCGTCAAGGTTCTGCGATTGACCGAAGAGCAGCCCCGGCAGGCTGATATTCCGCTATTTCCGAAAGGCCGATTGCTCGATGGATGCACCGCTCTCGTGACAGGCGCCTCGCGGGGAATTGGGCGAGCGATCGCGCGTCTTTTTGCAGATCAAGGAGCGTTCGTTTGGGTCAATTACCACCGCAGCAGAGCGGCGGCAGAAACCCTTGAGCAGGAAATCCTGGCCGCAGGCGGAATGTGTCGGTTGATCAAAGCCAATGTCATGAACGATGCCGACGTCCGTCAACTCGCGGCAGATATCGGCGCGAACGGCGGGCTCGATATTCTCGTTCACAACGCCGGCCCCAAGATCAAATCGGCGGCTTTCACGGAGCTTTCGTGGGAGGATCTGCGCTCAGCTTATGAAGACATCGTCGGCAGTGCGTTCCGCGTGACGCGGGAGCTCTTGCCGTCGATTAAACAAAGTAAGGGAAAAATCATTGTGATCCTCAGCTCGGCGGCGCTTGGCAGGACGTCACATCACTGGTTGCCTTATATCGCCGCCAAGAGCGCGCTTCACGCCATGAGCAAGAACCTGGCGCAGGAGCTCGGGCCGCAGGGCGTCGCGGTCAACATGATATCGCCCTCGATAGTCGACACCGATCTTACGGCGAACGTTCCGGACCGGGTGCGGAATGCCATGGTATCTCGCACACCTCTGCGGAGGCTTGCCACCGTCGAAGATGTGGCGGGGGCAGCACTTCTGCTCGCCTCACCTTATGCCTCGTTCATTGCCGGCGAGAACCTGCTGGTGACCGGCGGTGAGACGATGATCTGAGGTCAGCATGACGCTATCGTCTGAGAAGCTTGCGGTGTCTGGTTCCGGAACTGGCTTGGCGGCAGATGGTCTGACATTCGACCAGGTCATCGAGGCGGCCATTGATCATGCGCCTGAAGCCGCTCTTCGCCGCATCCTTCTACAAGCCGTCGACTGGTCCCGCATCGATGCCGCTCGCGTTGCGAATATAATCGCGAAACTGGTGCGCCAGAAGCAATCCGTGCCTCGCACGCTCGTCAATGCCTTCCTGCTTGCAGGCCACGTCGTTCCAGTGGAGATGGCGCAAACGCCAGACCAGCGCGTGCTCAATGTCCTCAATGAGGTCGTGGTAAAGTACGAAGCCGCCATTACCGGAGATCTGCGCGCTCTTGCCGATATCGCCAACATCGAGCCGGAAATCGCACAAGCCATCGTCGCACGACTGGTGCGCATTGGAGGGTTGGACGAGGCTTGTCACCTGGCTCTGGCGTTTTGGCCGCGTGTGCCACTAGCGCTCGGACCGATCCGCCCGAAGCTGGCTTCTCATCTTGCCGCTCTGCCAACTCTGCGGATTCGGGTTGCCGGCTTCTCGACTACGCATACGTTTGCGATCGATCTTGGTCCGGCTTTTGGCAGAGTCGGACGCAATGCGCTCATCGAGCAATCCGATTTCGGCGGCGCACTTGCTGCGTTGCTGGAGCCGAACGCCACGGCCGAGGCACATATACTCCTTTTCGATTTCGACAGTTTCGCGGGGGCTGACTGGCGCATGCCCGCGCCAAAGATCTGGGACCTGCTGGTCGAGCGCACCGACATGCTCAGCGATGCGCTCGCCGCTTTCGCCAGGTCCACACCTGCTCCCTTGTTGATCAATTCAATACCGGTTCCTTTTGCTCCGACAGCGGGATTGCTCGACAGCCGGCACATCTCGGGACTTCGCAATGCCGTGCAGCTCATAAACCGGCGCTTATGGGAGGCAGCGGAACGACACAGCAATATTCTGGTGGTCGACGCCGACCACGCGCTCGCGGATATCCCGGCATCGCAGCGCCATGATCCCAAGCTGTGGTTCTACGGCCGGATTGCCTACTCTGCCGACGCGACGCGGGCGCTCGCGTGCGCTTTTGCCGAGGTGTGGTCTCTGGTTTCGCTCGGTCCGGCCAAGGTTCTGGTGCTCGATCTGGACAACACCCTCTGGGGAGGCATTTACGGCGACGACGGCCTCGAACGCCTCGTTTGCGGTGAGGATTTCCCCGGCAATGCCTTCCAGGCTTTCCAGCAGGAATGCCTTCGGCTCAAGCGTCAAGGTTTTCTCCTTGTCGCTCTGAGCAAAAACAATCCCGACGCCATCACGGTGTTCGAGCGTCACCCAGGGATGGTGCTGAAGGCAAGAGACTTCGCGGCAAGTGCCATCAATTGGCAGCCGAAATCGGCAAATATTCGCCGCATTGCGAGCGAGCTCAACCTCGGGCTCGACAGCTTCGTGTTCATCGATGACAGTCCGCACGAGCGCGAGGCCATGCGCCGGTTGGCCCCCGAGGTGATCGTTGCCGAGCTGCCCGAGGATCCCGCGCAGAGGCCCTCCTGGCTCCGGCGGCTGGTCTGCACGTGGCCGGTTCGACTTACCGACGAAGACGAGCGCCGATCAGAGATGTACGCCGCCGAGCGTGGAGCTCGCGCGCTCAAGGACACTACGGTCAACATCGAGGATTATCTTTGCGGACTGCAGCAGAAGCTCACGGTTTCGGTTGTCCGCACCGACTCGATCGCACGGGTCGCGCAGATGCATCAGCGGACAAATCAATTCAATCTCACGACGCGCCGCCTGACGGAGGCCGACATCGCCGCGTATGTCGAAGATTCCGAGCACGGACTCGCACTCGCAGGGCGTGTCGTGGACAAATTCGGCGACCACGGGATGGTGATTGCCGCCACGATCTCTATTGATGGTTCGCAGGCGGAGATCGATACATTTCTGATGAGCTGCCGCGTGATCGGCCGCGAAATCGAGCGATCGTTTCTCGCGGCGCTGGTCTCCCTTCTCGCCGAGCGCGGCGTAAAGCGCGTGATCGGACGCTTCGTTGCGACTGCAAAGAACGGCATGGTCCGGGATTTCTTTTCTGCAAACGGCTTCGCCCTTGCTGAAGGTGATGAGAGGACGTCGTCGTGGGTCTTTGACACACGCGAGCAGAAGTTGGCGGGATCGCAGTTCGTTTCCCTGGAAATGGAGGCTTGAATGGACGCGCTCACGCCGGCGTCGGACCTCACCTATCCGCAACTCGTTGCAATTTTTGAAGACGTGTTCCAACACGCTGGGCCACTCAAACGCGAGACGTCAACCGAGGACGTGGACCGCTGGGACTCACTGCAACATATTGCCCTCGTGGGCGCGATCGAGACGACGTTCAACATCAAACTTTCAATGGACGAGATGATGGAGATGCGCACCGTCGGTGACATCGAGGCGGTCCTGGTGCGCCATGGCGTGTGACAGCGCGCCCGGGCGCATGTGTCCAGCGCCTGCGGCGGGTGGCTGGTCTTTTTCGCCAATATTGCTCCAGACAATCGGGGATACAATGCACGCGATTGTCTGGAGTTCTCGGCGGTCGGTACAGCCAGATGCCCGTTCCACCAATCTAATTGATAAGGTCGCGAGACTGATCGCGATTGTGTTGCTTAGCGCTGTTATGGCGCAATTCTGGATGGCCGCATCTTCACTCGACGAGCCGCCAACCGAGGCGAGTAAAGTAGAGTTGGGCCAGGCACATGCGCTCGCTTCTACCGGAAACGAGATCGTTATCGCCGGTTATGTCGGTGCGCCATTTTATCATCGCAGCGACGTCCACTTGACACGGCCGGACGGCACGGACCTGCAACTGAAAGGGCTTGGCTGGGACGGAGATGCGCTGCACTTCCCTATCGACGGTGGTGTGCGCAGCGTACAGTGGTGGCACTCATTCGGGTTCATGGTCGATTTCCTGCACAACAAAGCCGTCGCCAGACTTGGCAAGGGTGCACACGGCCGCAAGCTCACCAACCCGGTTGTCGAGGAGGTCGAAACGGTTGGAACGCTCAAGGGCGAGCCGGCCCCGCCGCGCCTGAAACTGACGGATCTGTTCGATCGGCTCGAGTTTACGCATGGGCATAACGTGTTGTTGTTTACGCCGCTCGTGCGTTTCCCCAGCCTCACATCGCGCGTTCGTCCTTACATCGGAGTTGGTGGCGGGTTTGCACTTCCGCATACGGAGGTATGGTTCCGGGGCGACAGCCGCGCGGTGCGCACGAGTGAGTATCAGTTTGCGGGACCGGCTGCGCAGATTGTGGCGGGACTTGAGTTCACAATTGGCCGCGGATCCTATTTCGTCGAATACAAATTCACGCAGGCGTGGATTCACAGCGCACTGACTGGCGATCAGTCGTGGCTCAACTTCAACATGCCGGGAGATCTATGGCGGCAATTCCGCCGTTGGTTGTGGGATGAGGAACCGAAACTCGGTCGTATCAGCACGACCCTGGCGGCTCACCAGATTGTGGTCGGCGCGGGCTATCGGTGGGCCCGAGCACGGCCGGCGCCGTAGCAAAAACGCGGTCGAACGAGGAGGAGATATCTGATGCGTGCGTGCCTCTCACAAAACTCAGTTGAAAGATTACGCCTATTGACCTCGGTTATGAACGAGCCGGTGATGCACCGCTAATCTGCGTGACGGACGGTTAGAGCTTGGCCCACGCTCGTGAGCCAGCAGTCTGCGAGCCTGAACCGCTGATTGCGATATGAGCCTTCAGCGGGGCCGCCGAATACGGAATCCTCGGGACGACATTATGTTGAGCTCTCTATGGGAGGGATTGAAAACCGGCACAACGCTTGAGCTGGGACGGCTGACGTTCACACGAGAGAATATCGTCGCGTTTGCCGCAGAGTTCGATGGGCAGCCCTTTCATCTTGATGACGATGCTGCCCGACACACCCTGCTTGGCGGCCTCTCGGCGTCGGGATGGCATACCTGCACCATGATCGCGAACCTTCTGTCGCGTGCTGTCGCATGGCAATCGATCGATGTCGAAATCGCCGGGATAGGGGAGGTGATCTGGCTGAAGCCGGTCCGACCCGACGACGAGATCTCCGTTAAAGTAACCTGGGGCGAGAAACCGACGTGCGTATGCGGCGGCGGCCTGCTGGCGTGCGCAGCGATGATCGAGGCTTGCAACGGCCAGGGCGAGAGGGTGTTGCGCTGGCAAGCGGATTGCATTTTTCGCCGCCGCAACGAGGTTCAGCAACCCAACGAGGCAAACTGCAGTTTGAGACGGGGCCATCGCTCGCGTGCCAACCGCAGATCCAAGATTGATTTCATCAAGTTTTTTGACGACATCGCCGAAGGAGACACGATTGAGCTCGGCGAGTATGTGTTTACCGGCGATCGGATTGCCGACTTCAGGCGACAATATTTTCCCGGCGGATTATCCGAAGAATGCTGCGAGCAGACGATTTCGGGCTGCGCTGCGCCGACAGCCGCTGGCTGGCATGTGGCCGCCGCGTGGATGCATTGCATCGTCCGTTATTACGGATGGCAGTCGGAGCGCCTGCGGCGCCTGGGCAGACCGGTCCCTTTGCTCGGGCCGGCCGCTGGCATCCGGCATCTGCGCTGGCATGCACCGGTGCGAGCGGGCGCCGTCATCTTCTTCCGGGCCTGGGCGGAGCGCAAGCTGGAGATCTCGTCGCATCCCGACTGGGGACTGCTGGTCGTCGGTGCCGAGGGGCTCGATTCGAGGCGTAAGCCGGTCGTATCTTTTTATCCGCTGATGTTATTGCAGCGCTCTTCGCACTCGTTTTGATACTCCCAACAGCGTAGGGCGCCAGTCGCCCAATATGCATGGCGTTTGCTTACGAGGTCTAGGCAGACCTCGTTTTGCGGCAACTCGCTGTCACACGTAGAGCGCGCCCGCTGTCGCGTGAATGAATCCATTCGCGAAAGTAGCGGATGGACACGTATCGCGGCTGCGTTCGAACGCTTCGTCGGCGTCACGGCGGCCATCGAGAACGTCGCGGAATAACTGCGCGATGGCCACCATATCGCACGTGTGCGGCGACAGGCGCAGCGACGAGACGCCGATGTCAACCAGATCGTTGGCTTCCTTCAGGAGGTTGCAGAAGGCATATGAAAGTGTCTGGACACCATTGACGACCAGAAACGGTTCGCCGTCGAGCGTCTCGACCGTCATGCCGTCCACGTCCCGGTCGCAGACGAACTGGCAGGAGTCCTTCGAATGGCCATGCACCCGCGCGTGATAGCAGCGCGCGGATATGGCCAGCGGCGTGCGCCCGAACGCCCAGACCTCAATCGTGACGTCCGGCGTAGCCGAGGCGATCGCCTCGATCGATGATCTCGGAAGCTCCGGCGGCAGGGCGACGAGACGAGCACCCTGGCTGGCGAGAAAGCCGAGGGTTCCTTCATTATAGACGTTCACGAACGGACCGATCGCATGCGGCCGGCCCGCGACGGCCGGCAGAAGCGACACGTCGTTGACCTCGATCATGTGACGCCCGTTCACCAACTCCGCATCATGCCTCACCTCGCGTTTCAGTGTCGGCAAAGCCAGAGAGCTGAGCAGGACTTCTTTTTCGGCGCGCTCCAGGCGCTCGATCACAGTCGGCAGAATATCAGCGAAGAATACCTGACGCTTGGAACACACGACCTCGCCGATGCAGACGTGATCGACCGGCGCCTCATCCGCGATCCGGAAATAGAAATCGCGCCAGCGATCGACTGGCCAGTTGAACAGCATCGGTCCGAGGGTCAATGTCGTGCTCTGCATGGCTTGCACTCCATCGCGGCGCCTCAGCGCCACGTTTTCACATATGCACCACATGTTGCGCTCTGCCCCTCGCTCAACGGAGCGAGTGCGCCAAGTGGAATCTCATCGCCGCTCGTCAGTGCATCGAGTGCCGCACGCAATGATGTGACGACGGCTTTGGTGTACGCCCGACTGCGCTGGCGCCCCTCGATCTTGAGCGCCTTGACACCGGCCTGGCACAGCGCCGGAAGTAGTTTGGTTGCGTCGAGACTGACAGCGTCCTCGAAGACGTGACCGGTCATGCCGTTTGCCCGGAATGCGCCTTTGCACAGCGTGGGATAGGCCGCTGGCTGCCCGGCCGGGATGCGGTTGATGGTGAAGTCGCCCAGTCGCGAGACGAGGTCTCCATCAACCTCGCGATAGCTGACGTGACTGGCCGGAGAGCAAACACCGTGCATGTTGGGCGACTGGCCGGTGACATACGAGGACAGCGAACAGCGACCTTCGGCCATGACGCACAGGCCACCGAAGACGAACACCTCCGTTTCACAGGAGATTGCCGCATTGATTGCCGCGATCTCGGCAACACTCAGAACGCGGGGCAGCACGACACGCTTCACTCCGAAAGTGTCGGTATAGAAACGGATCGCCTCGGGATTGGCGGCCGCGGCCTGGACGGAGAGGTGCAGGCGCTGACTGGGATGGCGTGCGGCCGCGTAGGACAGGAGGCCGATATCCGCCAGGATCACAGCATCGGTCGCCAGCGCGGCTACATCGTCGATGGCGCGGTGCCACACTTCAGCGGCGCCAGCGCGCGGGAACGTATTGACGGCGATCAGCACCTTGCACCCGCGCCGGTGCGCATAGTCGATGGCCGCCGCCATGTCCGGCCGGCTGAAGTTCAAACCAGGAAAGTTGCGGGCATTGGTCTCATCCTGGAAACCGCAGTAGACGGCGTGGGCGCCTGCATCCACCGCCACGCGCAACGCGGCAGGCGTTCCTGCCGGGCAGATCAACTCCAGATCTTTTGCGGCGGTCGGTGTCATCGGTTCGGTCGGCCTTCTCCAGCATCTACGCCGTGTAATTCCGTCGTCCGTGCTTTCCCCCTGAACAGTATCGTAAGGCGGCTGACCCACGATCCAATCAACGCAACCGCTTCGCGTATGAGACTGATCTCAGCGGCGTCGACAGCATTGCGCAATGCCAGCACCGCCGCGATATCGCCAGTCACGGCGATCTCGCGGGAAAAGAACAGCGCATCTCCATCGGCCTCCCCGTCGACGAGCCCCATGAGTGCCGCAAGCGTCCCGGTGATCCGCGCATCAGGAAGTCCTCCATCAAACGCACGCAGCAGGCGCACTTTCACCGCGCCGTCGCGCAAGGCGATCTCGATAACGAACGGAACATCCACGGGCTCGATACCGAACAGCACATGGCTGCGGCCAATGCGCTCGGGGATGTCAGGATGGCGCGCAATGATGCTGCTGGCGAACTGCTGCAGGACGATCTCGAGCGGCAGCAAAGGTAGCGGGCGCAACGCAGAGGAAATGAGATCCGGTACACGGAAATCATGCCTGAACGACAAAGTGAACATGACGCTCCTCATGCGCCCGCCGTCCCCCCGGCAGGCATCTGTTGCTAGCCAATATCGCGGCACGGCGGCTTAACCGAAGTCAAGGCAAAGCCCTGCGGCCGAGGTGAGAAGTCGGGGAGACACCGCAGGAGAGAGCATTGTCCTTCCGCGACCTGCCTGTTTTTCGGGATTTGCGCGCATTTCTCGATTTCCTCGATACAGCCGGGAGGCTGTCGATGGTGACCGCACCGGTCTCCGTTGTGCACGAGATGACCGAAGTGCACCGGCGGGTGCTGGCGGAACGCGGTCCCGCACTGCTCTTCAAGACTGCGAGCCTTGCCACAGGCGTCAGCGCTCAAATGCCGGTGCTCGCCAATCTTTTCGGGTCAATCGATCGCGTCGCGTGGGGTCTTGGCGTGACGCGAGACCGGATCGCGGGACTTGGTGAGCTGTTGGCGCGATTACGGCAACCCGAGCCGATCGACGGTTTCAAAAGCCTGAGGGAGAGCTGGCCACTCATCAAGGCCGCCTTGACGGTCCTGCCGTCGATGGTGAAACGCCCCCCAGTTCAGGACGAGATATACGTCGAAAAGGATATCGATCTCGCGCGCCTGCCGATTCAAATCTGTTGGCCGGATGAGCCGGCTCCGCTGATCACGTGGCCGCTCGTCATTACCCGACCGCCCGCTTCGGAGGAACTCGCGGATTACAACACCGGCGTCTATCGGATGCAGGTGCTGGAGCGCGATCGCGCCATCATCCGCTGGCTCGCCCATCGCGGTGGCACTGCGCATCACCGGCTGTGGGCCGCTGCGGGTCAGGATATGCCGGTCGCCATTGCCATCGGCGCCGACCCGGCGACCATGCTGTCGGCCGTGCTGCCGCTACCCGAAGGGATGTCCGAGCTGCGCTTCTCCGGGCTGCTGCGCGGTGAGCGGCCACGACTTGCCAGGTGCATGACCCAGCCGCTGATGGTTCCAGCCGACGCAGAGATTGTCATCGAGGGCGTGGTCTCAGCGGAGGAAACCGGGCCGGAAGGTCCATACGGTGACCACACCGGCTACTATAACGCGGTCGAGCGCTTTCCTGTCATGCGCGTCACGGCGATCACGAACCGGCGCGCGCCGATTTACGTCTCGACCTACACCGGACGGCCACCGGACGAGCCCTCGATCATCGGCGAGGCGCTCAACGAACTCTTCGTTCCGATCCTGCGTGGCCAGATTCCGGAGGTGGTCGACTGCTGGCTCCCGCCCGACGCCTGCTCGTATCGCATGGCCGTGGTTTCGATACGCAAGCGCTACCCTGGCCAGGCCCGCCGCGTGATGATGGCGCTGTGGGGAATGATGGTGCAGTTCTGCTATACGAAAATCGTCGTCGTCGTGGATGACGACATTGACGTGCGTAACCATCGCGACGTGCTGTGGGCGCTGTCGACGCGGATGGACCCCGGCCGCGACCTCATGGTGCTCGACCGGACACCGGTCGATCATCTGGATTTTTCTTCGCCGCTGAGCGGCCTCGCTGGAAAGCTCGGCATCGATGCGACCAACAAGATCGGCCCGGAGACGAGCCGGGAATGGGCGCGGCCATTGGCGATGGATCGGTCGGTGATTGATCGTGTCGATCAGATGTGGCCGAAGCTCGGACTCGATTGCGCGTCGCGCGCTATCAGTGGGAGCGGCCAATGAGCCGCCAGCGCATCGTGCTCGGTATCAGTGGCGCATCCGGTGCCGCCATCGGCGTCCGTATCGCGGAGATCCTGGCTCAATTACCAGACATCGAGACGCATCTGGTCATTTCACCGGCAGCCGAGCGAACGCTGGAGATCGAAATCGACCGCGACGCTGCCAATCGTCTCGAACGCTGTGCCACCAAGCGGTATCCGAGCGACGATATCGGCGCGGATATCGCAAGCGGTTCGGTTCCGACGGCGGGCATGATCGTCGCCCCGTGCTCCATGAAGACGCTTTCGAACATCGCTTGTGGGATCTCCGATAACCTGATCGTTCGCGCAGCCGATGTGCACCTTAAGGAGCGCAGGCCGTTGATCCTGGTCGCGCGCGAAAGCCCACTGCATCTGGGCCACCTGCGCGCGATGACGGCCGTTACGGAATTCGGGGCTATCGTGGCGCCGCCTGTCCCGGCGTTTTATCTGCGGCCAGAGCGGCTTTCGGATGTGATAGAGCAAATTGCCCTGCGCACGATCGGGTTATTGCGCTTACGCAACGCGCCTCAGCCGCAGTCCTGGTCAACATTGGAACAGGTTCCCCAGAACGCGGCCCGAATGCCATGACAGCCCATCGCGCGACGGTTCCGAGATACACCAGCTATCCGACAGCGCCTCACTTCTCGTCGAAGGTCGATCACGGACGATATGCACGCTGGCTGTCCGCATTGCCGCCCGGCAGCGAAGTGTCGCTCTACGTGCACATCCCGTTCTGTCATCAGCTTTG
>JAFAFW010000040.1 GCA_023423275.1 Pseudomonadota bacterium | reverse complement strand
AGGGCTGCCGGTGAGAAGTCGATCGCCAGCACGTCCAGGCCCTGCTTCGCCAGCCAGACGCCGTTGCGGCCTTCGCCGTCAGCGACGGCCAAAGCCTTCCCGGATTTCGGCAGCAATGGCCGGCAGCGGGCGAGGAACGCGTTGGGCTCCTTGCCGAACGCGTAGTCCGGCGTGGAATAGCGCTCTTGCCAGCGTTTGAACTCCGACGTGTCGATCATCGCGCGACCCTCAGATGCGTGCCCCGCGATTGTACGCGTTGATGAGCTGGTTGTAATCCCGCAGCAGTCGTGGCGGCGAGCCCTCGACCATCCAGCCGCCACCGCCGCTGTTCAGGATCATCTTGTCGCCCGTGCTGTAGGGAACTTTGTCGCGGATGCGGCGCATGAGCTGCTTTGACGTGGTCAGCAGCGATTTGGCGTCGCTGATGAACATCGAGCCGACCTTGGTATCGGGCGCGTCGCCCGAGATTTCCTCGGTTGCCTTGACGATCGCTTCGTAGCTGGCAACCGCTTTGGTGAGCGCCGCGAGATCGGGCTTGGGCTGGTTCACGGCGCCCAACACGGCCTTGGCCTCGATCATCAGCGCTTCGATGTGATAGCGCGCCTTGCGACCTTCCTTCTGCTCGATCTCGGCGAGGCGCTGCAACGCGAGTTTGTCGCGAATGGAGTCGACGCCGTTCCGCAGCGATGTGTCGGCCTTGGCGAACGCATCCCAGGCGGCCACGAGGCGTGGATGCAGCGCCTTGCCCTTGGCCATCTTGTCGTCGCGGTAGTCCTCCTGCGTGTAGTAGTCGTCGGCTTCCTTCAGCAGAGGCTCCAGCGTGGCGACAGCTTCTGAATAGGCCGTGGCGGCAGCTTCGAGCTCAGCGTCGCGCGGATCCAGCGCGTTGGCCATCTCGACGTTCTTCCGGCAATCGCGGGTGTCGTAGATCGTGTACGTGCCGTAGATGATCCGCTCCTTGCCGGTCGGCCCCTTCTTGCTGGCCCAACTGAAATAGCGGTCGCGGGATTGATGGGAGCGCTCCGACAATCGGTTGATGCAACCCACGTAGGCGTTGAGCTTCTTGGTCAGTGACGGGCTGTCGCCGCCCTCAGTCTGCGCGGCGGCGGGGAGCGCGGAAAATGGTGCGAGCGCAATGGTGCTAAGTAACGTCAAAACATGGAACAATTTCATGACCGTAAGCCCTGTGTCGGTGCTTCGAAAGCCGGCGGTTAGGCGAGATCGTCTGCCAGAAGGAAGCTGCCAAGCAATTCTCGGTCCGGCGCAGTTTAGCCGCGCGCAATCCCTCGCTATTACGGTAGTCCGGAAACGATTTCCGCAATGATCCTATTCAAAGGGGAGGCATTGCTAAAATACTTCAACACGTAGTTTCGAGAAGCCTTATTTGCGGTTCTTGTGCCGACGGCGGCTGACCAAGCGAGCCAGTCCGACTTTCCTTCCTTTAGGTGTTCTTCTCTAAGCTCGGGTAGTCCAAATTTTTTATCAGAAATTTCTAAAATCTTTGCTTTCGATATGGACGTCGACCACGGGTGAGTGAATAACTTGTCTATCAGTTCTCCAGCGTGCCTCGTATCGAGTAAGTAGTCTTCCAATATCATTCCAATCCAAAACAACTGATATTCAGGTATTACGGTCGCGTTTTTGATGTATTTTAGAATAACATCGCAGAGCGCTGTGCGATCTGTTATGTTTTTAGAGAAAACGTACATGTTTTTCGCTAGGTGTGGGAATTCTTTCAGTAGATCTTCAAAGCGCAGGAGAACATCTCGGGAGTGGGCGCCCATGAGCGCGAGCACAAGTTCTGCATCTTCTTCGTCGAGATGTGGTTGAGTTAGCATTTGTTTTAGGCGCGATAACTCTTTTGAATCGAGGTTGCGCGGAGAGTCGGATTCTTCGATTGTAACATCGTAGCCATTTATTATGAGGTGACGTCGTTTCTTTAGTAGTCCGCGTCTTACAGAGTCGACCTCGCGACGAATGTCCGCACTGTCTTTTTCAATAAAACGTGTTTTCGATGGATTTATCGATAGTCCTTTTTGGCCGAGAAGGTCCTGGATGACATAAAAATCAGCCAGCAAGTCTTCACGGTTATTGCTGAAAATAGCAATATCATCCATGAATCGTATTAGTCGCGTGGATTTTAATTTGTTGGCGTTGTCAAGAAATTTCAGAAAGTCGTTGCCTATCATTTTAGCTGGGTAGAGGCCTTGGGGGAGGCAATCTACGCTTCGACCAGAGTTTATTTCGCGCAGGAACTTTCCAAATAATTCGATATCGGTGCTATCCGATACCTTCTCTCCCATCCATCCCACTAGGTCGTGGTGGTATATTGAATTAAAATACGATGCCACATCGAACGTGAGGCCGAATTTGTAAGTTTTTGTGTATTCCGAAGCAGCTCCTTTAAATCCGCGATACGACGATGTTGCGTCGAGCGGACGGCCGCTTGCGAAGCGATAGCCAAAACTGGCCCGCTTTTGGGAGGTGGGTTTGCGAAATATTGATCGATGCTTGAATACTAGGTCGTAGAAAAACACCTCTGCTACTGGATCCAACTTGATGGTCCGGCGAATGTGAGAGCCTACCTTCATTGCCGATACTCGGCGTTGTGGTAGGAAAGAGTGTGTTGAAATTCCGCTCCGGGCAAAGGACAATAGCTTCGCAAATCCGGCTTCTGCTAGCACCTTGTTCGCGCGTAGCGGGAACAAGGTTTTGGTGTAGTCATCCAAGTAAAATTCAGCAGCTGTGTAGGCAGCTTTTCTTGTCAGATTGGTCTTGGTTGTAGCCATGAATGAAGCCTGCGCTGCTGTTGGTTCGTGACTATTTGATCACATTCCATGCCGCAGACAACCATATTAGCACTTGGTCTGATCATGTCGCAAAAGCGGGGGCAACCACTCTAAAGTAGCCCCCAAGCCAGTGCAGAATTGGCACCTACCCCAACGCCTCGTTGCTCTCCTTCACCTTATCCGCGTCGATATAAACCTGCCCGCCGAGTTCGCGGAATTTCTTGCTCATCGCTTCCATGCCGGCCTCAGGGTCAACCATCGTCGTTTCCTGCGCGATGCCGACTTGGGCCTCGTTGAGCTTGGCGGCGTAGTCGCGCACGTCCTGTGTGATCTTCATCGAGCAGAACTTCGGTCCGCACATCGAGCAGAAGTGCGCCACCTTGTGTGCTTCCTTCGGCAGCGTCTCGTCGTGGTAGGCGACGGCCGTATCCGGATCGAGCGACAGGTTGAACTGATCCTGCCAGCGGAAATCGAAGCGCGCGCGTGACAGCGCATCGTCGCGCAACTGCGCCGCTGGATGGCCCTTGGCGAGATCGGCCGCGTGCGCGGCGATCCTGTAGGTGATCACGCCGACCTTGACGTCGTCGCGGTTAGGCAGGCCCAGATGCTCCTTCGGCGTCACGTAGCAGAGCATGGCGCAGCCGAACCAGCCGATCATGGCCGCGCCGATACCGGAGGTGATGTGGTCGTAGCCCGGCGCGATGTCGGTGGTCAGCGGCCCGAGCGTATAGAACGGCGCCTCGCCGCACTCGCGCAGCTGCTTGTCCATGTTGATCTTGATCTTGTGCATCGGCACGTGGCCGGGGCCTTCGATCATCACCTGGCAACCCTTCTTCCAGGCGATCTGGGTGAGTTCGCCAAGCGTCTCCAGCTCCGCGAACTGCGCGCGGTCGTTGGCGTCGGCGATGGAGCCGGGCCGCAGGCCGTCACCGAGCGAGAACGACACGTCGTATTTGCGCATGAGATCGCAAATGTCCGCGAAGTGCTCGTAAAGGAAGCTCTCACGGTGATGCGCGAGGCACCACTTGGCCATGATCGAGCCGCCGCGGCTGACGATGCCCGTAACGCGGTTGGCCGACAACGGTACGTAGGCGAGGCGCACGCCGGCGTGGATCGTGAAGTAATCGACGCCCTGCTCGCACTGTTCGATCAGCGTGTCGCGATAGAGCTCCCAGGTCAGCTTGACGGGATCGCCGCCGCACTTCTCCAGCGCCTGATAGATCGGCACCGTGCCGATCGGGACCGGCGAGTTGCGCAGGATCCATTCGCGGGTGTTGTGGATGTTGCGGCCGGTGGACAGGTCCATGACCGTGTCGGCGCCCCAGCGGATCGCCCACACCATCTTCTCGACTTCCTCCTCGACCGACGAGGTGACGGCCGAATTGCCGATGTTGGCGTTGATCTTCACGAGGAAGTTGCGGCCGATGATCATCGGCTCGAGTTCGGCGTGGTTGATGTTGGAAGGGATGATGGCGCGGCCGCGGGCGATCTCATCGCGCACGAATTCCGGCGTGATGTGCTCGGGAACCGCGGCGCCGAAGTTCTCACCGTCGGCCAGCGCGGCCTTGGCGCGGGCGAGCGCCGCCTGCCGGCCCAGGTTCTCGCGATGCGCGACGTAGATCATCTCTTTGGTGATGATGCCGGCGCGGGCGAATTCGAACTGGGTGACGGGCTTGTCGGCGACGCCGCGGAACGGATCGGCTTTGTTCGGGAAGTCGCGGGCGAGGTGTTTGCCGGTAGCGTTGCCGTTGTCCTCCGGCTTGATATCGCGGCCGGTGTATTGTTCCACGCCACCGCGTTCACGCACCCAGGCCTCGCGGATGCGCGGCAGCCCCTTCTCGACGTCGATGGTGGCGTTAGCATCGGTATATGGGCCGGAGGGGTCGTAGATGCGGAACGTCGGCTGCTCGGGATCGGACAGCTTGATCTCGCGGAACGGCACCTGCACATCGGGATGGGCGTCGGGCGCGCTATAGACTTTCGAGCTGGCGACGATTGGCCCCGTGGTGACTTTGGGCAGCATCAGGTCGCTGTTGCGCGTGACCTTGTTCATTTCATTTCTCCCGATTTTCAGATGGCTAAGGGGCCTGCTGTGCCAGTCAGACCGCAAAGGGTGAGGAGTGCGCCGGCGATGAGCGTGACGGCCGCGGCGATGCGAATTGTCGAGGGCTTCATGACCGCCCGTCCGAGGGACCAGAGCGGGTCTGGCCAGACGATCAGCAGCAATCCTTCGATGGCGATGATCCAGCCCAGCAGGCTGATGATGATGCCAAGCGGGTCGAGCCAGACGTGATGGGCGATGATGACCGCCGCGCCGAGGGCATAGGTGAAGGCGCCGGTCACGTAGGCGAGCGATGGCGACCGCTCGAATTCGTCCAGCAGGGCGATCATGCGGTCGCCGTACCGCAACAGCGCGATGCCCGCGGCCAGCATGTAAATGCCGAACGCGAGAGATAAAGATAGAGTCAGAGGTATCGTCGTGGTGACCATGCGTATCCGTCCCTTCGCCGGCATGACCCGGATCAGGTTCAAAGGGTGGCGGCGCGGGTTCAGCGCCATCTCAGCCGGTTGCCACCGGCCCCCCTCGGAACACACACAATGTGCGATGACTTATCGAGAAACGCAAGGTGCCGTCGCGGCGCCCTTGCAACAGGCGTCAGGATGGGCGGTTGCTTGCCAGTAGCCGTTCGAAGGCCTTGTTGGTCCGGGCCCGGGCGTTGGCGTCCTTCATCGACCAGTGCCAGAAGTGATGAGACAGGTAGAGACCGTACAGCTCGAAGACGAACTGATCGGCCTCCACATCCGTCCGCATCGCGCCGACGGTCTTCGCCTCGGCCGCTGCATTGCGCAGCACCTCGCTCCACTGGTCGAGAATCTCGGTGAGCCGCTTTTTGACGTCCGGCGACAGGTCGTCGCCTTCGGCACTGGCGTGCACGAAGGGGCATCCACTGCTGAGACGCGGCGAGCGCGACCAGTTCAGCCATTTCATGAAGAGTGCAGTGATGCGTGGCTCGCCGGCCGGAGCCGTCGGCACGGCCTCGATGACTTCGCGCGCGAACAGCGCGGCGGCATGATCGAGGACGCCGAGCTGCAGGGCGTCATTGGACGGAAAAATGCCGAACAACTGGCTTCGCGGCAGGGAAAAATCGCGCGCCATTTCGCCGAGCGACAGCGACTTCAGGCCGTGTTTGCTCGCAGCAAGGACACCGCGTCCCAGGATGCTATCGCGCACGGAATCAACATTGATCAGCAAGGCAGTCTCTCCCTCACGACATCCTGCACAATGTAACTCGACGGACGGTCGAGGATAGCGCTGCGGAATGGTGGTGAGAGTGAGGCGGGACCAATGCTGCGTGCGCGCTATCCCGATGACGTGATGTCGCGCTGGAGTTGGATCGCCGCCGCAGGGATCGCGTGCGTTGTTAGCATCCGTCACGACATGCTGCTAGTATGCTGTAATTGTTGGAAATTATATTGCAGCACGCAAGGACTCGGGTACGCTTTGTAAACCGTGATGGGTCGACGGAAAGGTGTCCCGAGGAGAACGAAATGGCTGATAGCAATTTCGCCGCGCAGCTCAAAGGATATAGCCTCACGACTGCGGAAATCCTTTATCACATGCCGGACTATCCGGCGCTTCTGCAAAGCTACGTCTGGCAGGACTTTGACCTGCACCCGCGCTTTCCGAAGCTGGCGCAGTTTCTCGATTTCTGGACGAAAAACCTCGACGGAAAACTTTTCAAGGTGCGCGTGGCTCATCGCACCTTGATCCATCCGAGCGAGGTGCGTCTGGTCGGCACGGAACTCGTGCTGCACTAGCGCGTCAGCGGATGAAATTGTCTCGCCGTTCCAATCTATTCTGAACGGTCGTGGCGGGCGGTTGCGTGCTCGTTCGATGGAAGTCAGTGCTGTCGGTGCTGTTTATGAGCTGGTCAGCCACCACGATGACAGGCCCAGCACCGTAGCAAACAAGACAATGGCGATTAACACCCAGAGCGTGGCCGCAGCGACGTTGTAGCCGAACATGTAGTGTCGCCACGTGAAGGCGGGTTCAAATCCGGGCTTCTTGTTCATTGAGACCGCCATAAAAGAGTTGATGCAGACCTATCTGAAGTATCCACCGCGCAAGCTGCAGAGCGAGGGTTACTCAGGGCCTATTACCATCACGCAATATCAGCGCTTCAGTTACATCAAGGATCAGCTGGGCAAGGAAGGCTTCCACATCGGGATGCCGACCGGAAACGGAGTATCAACTCATGCTCGTCTTCCGATGGCTTCTGACAGAAGCTGCCGAGCGATCACGAGGACTTGATATTGCGTGCTTCGAGCGGGAAGAACGATCCGCCACTCCAAATTCCAAGGTCCTCCCGGCCATCCGCAGCCCGAGCCTCGGCGAGCTCGACGAGATCGTAATAGAGCACGCGCGTGACGAGCGCTTCGAGCCGTCCGCGCACCAGAACATAGGGCTTGAGGCCGCCGCTACCCCGCTCGAGAGAGAACCGCAATGGGTGCTGCGGCCCGCACCTGACGACGTCGTCGACGTTGGTGCGGAACAGGACGGATTGCGCTTTCCCCGGATTTTCCACTTCCATTTCAACAGCCAGGAATGGGGCGTCCTCGACCGCGACGTCCACCTTTTCCACCGGTGTGACGAGGTAGGTCCGCTCGTCGGCATCCTTGCGCAGGATGCGCGAGAACAGCTTGACCATGGCCTGGCGGCCGATCGGGCTATTCTGATAGAGCCACGTTCCGTCCGCGCGGATTCTCATCCCGATATCGCCGCAATAGGGCGGATTCCATGTCTCCACGGGCGGAAGGCGCGCGCTTTCGGCCGAACGGAGCAGCGTTTCCAGGCCTTGAATGCCCGTGACGGCCACTGGTCGCTGCGTCATGATCTCCTCATCCAAGCCTCGATGTTTTACCTATACTCGGCGGCGTCCGGAAAGGGCGCGGCCCTTCAATGCGCTCCATATTGTGAACACTTTCCGTGCCGCAGAGTTTGTGCACTAGCGAACGCACTCATATAGTAGAGTCCATGACAAACCTCGCACACACTGATGACGATATTGTCGGACGCATCGAAGCAGCGGGCGAGCGCGTAAAGCGCGTGCACCAGGCTGCCGGATCGGTGATCTTCGGCCAGGACGTCGTGATCGAGCGGACGCTCGTGACGCTGCTTGCCGGTGGACATGCGCTGCTGATCGGCGTTCCTGGTCTCGCCAAGACCCTGTTGGTGGAGACGCTGGGCACGGTGCTCGGCCTGGAGGCCAAGCGCATCCAGTTCACGCCGGATCTGATGCCCTCTGACATTATCGGCTCCGAGGTCTTGGAGGACAATCCCGGCCAGCGGCGCAGCTTCCGCTTCATTCCCGGGCCGATTTTCACACAGCTCCTGATGGCGGACGAGATCAACCGCGCCAGCCCTAAGACCCAGTCGGCGCTGTTGCAGGCGATGCAGGAGCATCACGTGACGGTCGCTGGCCAACGCCACGACGTCCCGACACCTTTCCATGTGCTTGCAACTCAAAATCCGCTGGAGCAGGAGGGCACCTATCCTCTGCCGGAGGCGCAGCTCGACCGCTTCCTGCTGCAGATCGACGTCGGATATCCGGATAACGTCGCCGAGCGGCGCATGCTGTTTGCCACGACCGGGACCGAGGAGCGCAAGCTGGAAGCCATTTTCACGCCGCAGGAACTGATGGCGACGCAGCGGCTGGTCCGCAAGATTCCGGTGCCGGATAAGGTCGTTGACGCAATCCTGAAGCTGGTCCGCTCGGCGCGTCCGGGTCCGGAGGCGAGCGACGAGACGAACCGGTTCATCGCCTGGGGTCCTGGCCCCCGTGCGAGCCAGGCCCTGATGCTTGCCGTCCGCGCCAAGGCGTTGATCGATGGACGTCTGGCGCCATCTGTCGATGACGTGATCGCGCTGGCCGAGCCAGTCCTGAAGCACCGTATGGCGTTGACGTTTGCGGCGCGTACCGAAGGACAGGATGTCGGTACGATCATCTCCAAGTTGGCGGCGGTTTTGGAGTAGGGCGCAGTGGCAGCAGCCGGAGCGGGGCAACAACCGGCACATGCGCGCAAGGCCGGATCGGTTTTTGCGCTGGAAGGCGAAGCCCACGGGCTGGCTGATCGCCTGCCTGATCTTCTGGTCGAAGCGATGCGTGTCTCCAGCACCGTTGCTCACGGGATCCATGGCCGCCGTCGCGCCGGTCCGGGTGAGACGTTCTGGCAGTTCCGCCAGTTCCAGTCGAGCGATGCGGCCGCGATGGTCGATTGGCGCCGCTCGGCCAGTTCGGACCATCTCTACGTGCGCGAACGCGAATGGGAGGCTGCGCATACGATCTGGCTGTGGCCTGATTTGTCGCCCTCTATGGATTTTCGCAGCGAGCTGTCAGCGGTTACGAAGCGCGACCGTTCCGTGGTGTTGATGCTCGCAGCGGCAGAGCTGCTCGTGCGCGGAGGCGAGCGGGTCGCACTGCTGGGGCTATCGCGCCCGACCGCAAGCCGCAAAGCCACGACGAAACTGGCCGAGACGCTGGCGCAGAGTATCGGTCAGCCTGCTCTTGATGAGAGTCTGCCGCCACCGGTGAGACTGAGCAGGTTCTCCGGCGTGCTGATGTTCAGTGATTTCCTCGATCCTCTGGAGGTCATTTCCGAGCGCCTGACGCAACTGGCGGGCGATGGCGTCTCTGGTCATCTGGTGCAGGTCATGGACCCTGCCGAGGAGACGCTGCCTTACCAGGGGCGTACCGAATTTCTCGGGATGGAAGGCCAGGATCGCTGGCTCGCGGATCGTGTGGAGACGCTGCGGCCGCAGTATCTTGCGCGCCTCAAGGCTCATAGGGCGGGACTGGAGGCGATCGCGGCAAAGCTCGGTTGGTCGTTCCTCGTCCATCACACCGATCGTCCGCCTGCTGAGCCGTTGCTGACATTGACGATGCGCCTGCAGAACAGCGGCCGGGATTATCGCTGGGCACAGGCCGGCACTGCGGCAGGAGAAGCGGGATGAGCCTTGGCGCCTTGGCGTTTCTCAATCCCTGGCTTCTGGCTGGTCTGGCCGCGCTCCCGATCATCTATTGGCTGCTGCGTACCGTGCCGCCGCGTCCGAAGCAGGTCGCATTCCCGCCCACGCGCATCCTGGTCGGGCTGGAGAACCGTGAAAAGACGCCCGCCAAAACGCCATGGTGGCTGATGCTGATCCGCATGCTGGCGGCCGCGTTGGTGATTTTCGCGCTGGCTGAGCCTGTGCTGAATCCCAACCGTCAGGCCGCTCTTGGAGGTACCGGGCCGGTTGCGATTGTCGTCGATAATGGCTGGGCTTCGGCTTCGCATTGGGCGCTGCGGGCCCGCATGGTGGAACGGCTGATCGATGAAGCGGAAAGCCAGAGCCGTCCTGTTGTCGTCGTTCCCACCGCATTCACCGGCCGCTCGCCGACGGTGAAGGTCGAGGCCCCCGGTTCCGCGCGCTCCGCTGCAGCAGCCCTGCAGCCGCTGCCATTCGCGCCGGATCGTGCGGCGGCGGCCGCAGCTATGAAGGCGGCCCTGACCGGACAAGCGGGTGTCAGCGTCGTGTGGCTCTCGGATGGGATCGATCATAACGCGGTGGCCGGAGCTTTCGCGGCCGAGCTGTCGCAATTGGCAAGTGAAGGCCTGACGGTGATCGAGGCCGGCACTGGAGATGAACCCATGGGTGTTTCGGCCGGTGTCGGATCCGGCGGCCGGCTGGAGGCAACGGTTGTGCGCACCGGTGGGCAGGCCCGGGAAGGCTCGCTCCATGCTTTCTCCGCGCGTGGTCAGCGGCTCGGCGAGACGGCTTTCCGTTTCGGGCCGGGTGAGACCTCGTCGCAGGCTGTGTTCGACCTGCCGCTCGAATTGCGCAACCAGGTGACGCGTGTGGAAATTGCGGGTGAGCCTTCTGCGGGTGCCGTCAACCTGCTCGATGCGCGTTCGCAATGGCATCGGGTCGGTCTGATTTCCGGCGAGAGCAGCGAGCAATCCCAGCCGCTGCTGGGGCCGCTCTATTACATTGAACGCGCGTTGGCGCCGTTTGCGGAACTGGTTCATCCCAAGGACGCCAATCTCGTCGCCGGCGTCGACACCATCCTCAAGCACAACGCTTCGGTGATGGTGCTCGCCGATATCGGCACACTGTCCGGCGAGGTGAGAAACCGGCTCGACGAGTGGGTCAAGAAGGGTGGCGTGCTGGTGCGTTTTTCCGGGCCTCGGCTGGAAAAGGGCGGCGACGATCTCCTGCCGGTGCCGCTGCGTGCGGGCGGGCGCACGCTGGGTGGCGCTCTCTCATGGTCGACGCCGCAGCCGCTGGCGCCGTTCACCGATGACAGCATCTTCGCCGGTCTCGCGATCCCGGCAGACGTGACCGTGAACCGGCAGGTGCTGGCGGATCCGTCGCGCCTTGGCCCCGACGTGAAGGTCTGGGCGAGGCTCGCTGACGGAACGCCGCTGGTGACGGCGGCGGCGCGTGGCGGCGGTCACGTGGTGCTGTTCCACGTGACGGCCAATTCGGATTGGTCGAACCTGCCGTTGTCGGGGCTGTTCGTGGAAATGTTGCGTCGCATCGGCACGATTGCGCAACTGGCGGGTGGCGGTGAGGCGGCCACTGCCGACACGGCCGGTACGTCTGCCAATGAGACGAATGCGAGTGTTCTGCCGCCCGTGCAGTTGCTGGACGGATGGGGCGTCCTGAAACCGCCGCCGCCGACGGCGCAGGCCATCTCCGTTGCTCAACTGGCCACCTTGACGCCGAGCGTGGACCATCCTCCGGGGTATTATGGTGCTCAAGGCGCTCCGCGTGCGCTCAATCTGATTTCGTCTGACACGGTGCTGGCGCCGCTGCCCGGGCTGCCCGCGAATGCCGATCGACGCGCCTATGAGGGGCAGCACTCTACGCCGCTGAAGCCGTCGTTGTTGGCCATCGCGCTGGGTCTTCTGTTTGCCGACATCCTCGCCGTCATCCTGCTCCAGCTCGGCGGTCTCGCCTTGCGGCCATTCGGACGCGCTGCACGGACGGCCGCAGTTCTGGCGTTTGCGGTGATTGCGCTGGCGCCGTCGTATGGTGAGGCACAGACGTCGAGCCCGCGTCAGACCAGCAGCAATGACCTCCTTGCGTTGCGGGCGACGGGCAAAGTGACGTTGGGCTATGTCCTCACCGGTGATCCGGGGACGGACGAGGTCAGCCGAAGCGGCATGTTCGGGCTCTGCAAAATGCTCACACAGCGCACGGCTGTGGAGCCGGGTGATCCGATCGGCGTGAATATCGCCATCGACGAGATCGCGTTCTTCCCGGTCCTGTATTGGCCCGTTCCGGCTGATGCACGTGCGCTTCCCGAGGCGACGTTGTCGAAGATCGACGCCTACATGAAGCAAGGCGGGATGATCATTTTCGACACCCGCGATTTCGGACAGGGCATGCCGCTGGGCTTTTCCATGCAGAGCAATGCCAACAGCGGCACGGCCCTGCAGCGGCTTCTCGGCCGGCTCGATATTCCGCGGCTGGAGCCGGTGCCGGAAGGCCATGTGCTGACGAAGTCGTTTTACCTGCTGCGGGCGTTTCCGGGGCGCTGGGACGGCGGGCAGCTCTGGGTTGAGGCTGGTATGACCGATGGCGAAGACGAAAGCCGCAGGGCGCGTCAAGCCGACGGTGTGACGTCCATCCTCGTGACGTCGAATGATTTCGCGGCTGCCTGGGCGCTGGATGATCGAAGCCGCCCCCTATATCCGACAGTCCCCGGCGGCGAGAGCCAGCGCGAGCAGGCTTTCCGCACGGGCATCAACATCGTCATGTACGCGCTGACCGGAAACTACAAAGCCGATCAGGTGCATGTGCCGGCGCTGCTGGAGCGGCTCGGACAGTGAGGTTGCGTAGGGCATGAACTGGTCCATCGATTTTACGCCCATATTGCCCTGGCCCGTCATCTGGGCTGCTGCGGTCGTGGCGGCGCTGCTCATCGGGCTTCTCATCTGGCGCCGGTCGCGCGGTACGGCTCTGCGAGCACTGGCGCTGACTGCGCTGATCCTCGCGTTGGCCAATCCGACACTGCGCCAGGAAGAGCGGGAAAACCTCGGCAATATTGCTATCGTCGTCGTGGATGAAAGCCTCAGCAACACGCTGGCGGGCCGGCCGGAGCAGGCGAGCGCGATCCGAGCCGATCTGGAAGCCAAGCTGAGCCGTATTCCCGGTCTCGAGGTGCGGTGGGTCTCGTCTTCGCGCCCCGATGGCGAGGGGGGATCGGGAACGCAACTGTTCGAGGATCTCAACAAGGCGCTTGCCAACACGCCTCCGGACAGGCTGTCCGGCATCATCATGGTGACGGATGGCCAGGTGCACGACGTGCCGAAATCGGCTGCGGCGCTGGGCTTCAATGCGCCTGTTCATACGCTTCTGACGGGGCGCCCGGACGAATTCGACCGCCGCATCGAGGTCATCTCGGCTCCGAAATACGCCATCGTCGGCCAGACGCGCGATGTCGAGGTCGCCGTGCGTGAGGCGGGTAAGCAGGCGCGTGCTGGCGAGACGGTGACGCTACGGGTCCGGCGGGAAGGGCGTGCGGATGAGATCCGCCGCGTGGAAATCGGTCGCCGCATTCCCATTCCGATGCAATTCCCGCATGCTGGCCAAAATATCCTGGAAATCGAGCTTGAGCAGGCGCCGGGCGAACTGACCCCGGCCAACAACCGCGTCGTGATCGCTGCCGAGGGTGTGCGCGAGAACCTGCGCGTGCTGCTGGTTTCGGGCGAGCCTCACGCGGGCGAACGCACATGGCGCAATCTGTTGAAGTCGGACGCAGCAGTCGATCTCGTTCACTTCACCATCCTGAGGCCGCCGGAGAAGCAGGACGGCACGCCGATCAATCAGCTCTCGCTGATCGCATTTCCGACGCGTGAATTGTTCAGCCAGAAGATCCGTGAATTCGACCTGATCATCTTCGACCGCTATCAACACCGCGGCATTTTGCAACTGCTCTACTACGACAATATCGCCCGCTACGTCGAAGCGCACGGCGGTGCGCTGCTGGTTGCCGCGGGCGACGACTATGCAGGGCAAACGAGCCTTGTGCGGACACCGCTGGCACCCGTTCTGCCGGCGACACCGACAGGCCGCGTCCTGGAGCAGCCGTTCAAGGCGAAGCTCACCGCCGAAGGTGTGAAGCATCCTGTAACGCGCGGGTTGCCGGGAGCCGACGAAAAAGATCCGACCTGGGGCCGCTGGTTCAGGCAGGTGGATGTTCAGCCGGAGCGCGGCCGCATCGTCATGAATGGTGCCGAGGATAAGCCGCTCCTTGTGCTGGATCGCAAGGGCCGGGGCCGTGTGGCCTTGCTGACGTCGGATCACGCCTGGCTGTGGGCGCGCGGTTATGAAGGCGGCGGCCCGCACACAGACCTGCTGCGCAGGCTCTCGCATTGGCTGATGAAAGAGCCGGATCTGGAAGAAGAGCGGCTGACAGCGTCGGCGCGCGGTCTCAAGGTGACGATCGAGCGCCGCTCGATGGAGCCAAGCATCCCGGCTGTCAACGTCCTCGCTCCGGGTGGCGGAAGCTCGGAAGTCACACTCGAAGAGGCGGGGCCGGGTCTGTGGCGCTCGACCATCGATGTGCGCGAACCGGGTCTCTATAAGATGCAGACGACATCGCCGACTGGAAACCTCACCGCGCTCGCCCACGCCGGCATCGACGATCCGCGCGAAATGTCCGAGGTCACGGCGACCGACCAGAAGATGCGCTCGCTGGTGGAATCGACGGGAGCGGGCGTGTTCTGGACCCGCGGCGGCGGACTGTTCGCGAGTTCCGATCCGGCTGCGGTGGATGTGCCACGCATCACGATGCTGTCGTCGGCACGCGTGCTGGCGGGCTCGGGATGGATGGGCCTGCAGGACCGCGAAGCCTACGTGACGCGCGGCGTGAAGCTGACGCCGATGTTCACCGGCTTCCTTGCGCTGTCCGCGCTCCTTTTCCTGATCGCGCTGGCCTGGTGGCGCGAGGGGCGGTAATCCGCCTGCGCAAGAGATGCGTTGAAACGACGGTGGTGGCGCACCGTCGGCAACGTCGTCTATCTTCCGCGCAAACATCGGCTCCGGAGGACTGAATGGCGATCAGCGCACCGATTGGATTCGTCGGCATCGGCAATATGGGCGCGCCGATGGTGCGATGTCTCGCCAGCGCAGGCTTCTCCGTCGTCATCTACGATACCCGCGAAGAGGCTACGGCGGCCTTCCGGGATGCGACGCCGACGATCGATGTCGCCAAAAGCGCCGAAGACCTCGGCACGCGCTGCGGGATCGTCATTACGATGCTGCCGGACAGCAAGGTGGTGAAGGCGGCTGTCGTTGGCGAAAGCGGCTTCTCGCATAGCATGCCAGCGGGGGCTCTCGTCATCGACATGAGTTCGTCCTTTCCTCTGGAGACCCAAAAGCTCGGTGAGGATCTGGCCGCTCGCGGAATCGGTCTCATCGACGCGCCGGTTTCAGGCGGCGTGCCGAAGGCGGTCTCCGGGACGCTTGCGATCATGGCTGGCGGTGAGGCAGCCCTTGTCGATCGGGTGGAGCCGGTTCTGAAAGCGATGGGGGAAATTCATCGGACCGGACCTCTGGGGTCCGGCCACGCGATGAAGGCGCTCAACAACTACGTTTCGGCGGCGGGCCTTATCGCGACTTGCGAGGCGCTCGTGATCGGCCAGCGCTTCGGGCTTGATGGCCATGTCATCACGCAAGTTCTCAACGCGTCGACCGGTCGGAACAATACCACCGAGAACAAGGTCGAGCGCTACATGCTCAATGACAAATTCGATTCCGGCTTTGCACTGGCGCTGATGGAGAAGGATGTCGGCATGGCACGTGCCTTGTCCCAGACCCTGTCGATCCCCGCTGAGGAACTGACGCTGGTGGAAGCAATTCTGGCAAAGGCATTGGCGCAGCTTGGCAGCGGTGCGGATCACACGGCGGTTTATAGATACGTTGCGGACCGCGTTGGCTGAATCCCCGGCATGATCGAGGCGCAATCAAAAAGAGCGTCCCTCAGCGGGGGCTGAGGGACGCCGAGGCTTCGATCCGGGACTGGGGTACTGGGGGACGCCCGAACCGAAGAGGGGTGTCAATAAATGTCGGCACAGCCAAAGTATTTTTCCTTCCAATACGCGCCGCCATAGTTTTTCCACTTCCAATAGTAAGCACCGCAGCCGTCAAAATTGACGAACTGGTATGGCACTACTCGCCATTTGTGCCACTTGTGAACGTGATGCTTGTGGGCATGAGAAATATGCTTGCCCTTGCCTTTGGCCTCTGCTGTCGGGGGTTGCAGCGTTGCGAGGACCAGAAGGCCGGCGGTTACGCCCATGATCAACTTCGTGCTCATCTCAACTCAACTCCTTGAACACTTCTCACTCCGGCCGGCTGTCCCGGTCCTGCTCATTGCGGCGTTGCTCATCGTCCGCCGATAAGGGCACCATGGCGCTCTACTGCGACGGACGCTGTTCCCTGCGATACAGGACGGAAAGTTTTCCAGTCTGCTGCGCGGACTGAACCACTTCAGGTCCGGGCGGATCTGATAGGGTGCGCGCGCTTCAGGTTGGAATTGTTGTGGATGATGGATCGAGGCAAGGCGGATCAGGAGCGGGCCAACCCTGCAGGCGGCGAGCTAGCAATGCACGGTTCAGCCGATGCTGCGCGGGAACCGATCTGGCTTTTGTTTGCTCCGATTGTTTTTCTGCTGCTGTGGTCTGCCGGATATTCCGCCGTCAAGATTGGCCTGCAGTCCACCGGGCCGTTTCTCCTTCTCGCGATGCGCTACGTTCTGGTGCTCGCGGTGTTGGTTCCGGCATTTCTCATCATGAGGCCGCGGTTGCCGGTGGCAGGTAGCCAGTGGTGGCATTTGATCGTGGTCGGCACTCTCATCCAGGGCATCTATTTCGGAACGGCGAACCTTGCCATTGGGCTTGGCGTATCGGCTGCGCTGCTCGGGATCATTCTGGCGCTGCAACCGATCCTTGTGGCGTTGCTGGCGCCGCGATTTGCGCACGAGGTTGTCGGCAAGGCGGCGTGGTTCGGCCTGCTTCTGGGAATCGCTGGAGCCGCGATTGCCATTCTGGCAAAATCACGCATCGGCAGCGCGAGCATTGTCGGGGTTTTCATGACCGTCGTCGCGCTCATATCCATCACGATCGGCACGCTTTATGAGAAGCGCTTCGGAAGCGATCAGCACCCTGTGGTCGCCAATATGCTGCAGTGCGCTGTCGGACTTGCGGTGATTCTGCCCGTCACGGTGGCGACGGAAGAGTTCCATGTGGATTGGAACTGGCCGTTTGTGCTTGCTCTGCTGTATTCGGCGCTGTGCAATTCGATCGTGGCGACGACCCTGCTGTTCGCCATGATCCGGCATGGTGCGGCGTCCCGCGCCAGCGCCTTGCTGTTCCTCGTTCCGCCGACATCAGCGGCCATTGCCTGGTATATGTTCGGCGAGGAAATGCCGGCCGCGGTCTGGCTGGGGATGGCCCTTGCCGGCTGCGGGGTACTGCTGGTTCGGCGCGGCTAAGCGCATGCCGTGGCATCCGAATGAGGAGAAAACAGCATTGGACGACCGCGCCTCTCAACGCAGGCGCTTCCTGATCGTGTACAACCCGGCTGCAGGCCGAGGGCGGCGCGATATGCTGGATGATGTCTGCGCCCGGCTGGCTGCGGCACAAGCCCTGGTCACGGTGGAGCAGGCGGACTGTACTGAAGCTGACCGGCAGCTTGTCACGGAGGCCAGCCGTTCGGGCCGCTTCGACGCGATCATAGCGGCGGGCGGTGACAGTACGATCAGAGGCGTGGCTTCGGGGCTCGTGGGAGCCGAACTTCCCCTCGGTATCATCCCGATTGGCACTGGCAATGTACTCGCCGAAGAGATCGGGCTCGCCAGAACACCTCAGGCCGTCGCTGCTTGCCTGCTGACCGGAGCGACCATTCCGGTGATGCCCGGACGTGCTGGCAATCAGCTCTTCCTCGAGATGGTGGGCGCTGGTTTCGATGCCAGGGTTCTCCAACGCCTCGACATGCGCTGGAAGCATCGTCTCGGCAAGCTGGCATATGCTTGGCCGATCCTCGGCGCGCTGGCGCAGCGTCCGCGCTCCTTTCGCGTTCGTGTCGATGGCCGCGAACTGTCATGTACATGGCTGGTCGTGACGAAGGTCGCCCACTATGCGGGCTCCTTCATTATCGCGCCTCGACAGCGGCTGTCTGAGCCCGGCTTTCATGCGGTGATCGTCAACGCCGAGACGCGGCGGGAGATGGCCGGTGTGCTCGTGTCCGTGCCTTTCCGTCTTGTAGGCCGGCATCCCCGGGTCGAAGTCGTCGCCTGCTGCGACGTCGAAGTGCCGGCGGGACAGGATGTGCCGTTCCAAATCGATGGCGAACCGCTGGACGCCGCGTCGCTGAAAATCAGCACATCCGGAGAGGTTCTCCGGCTGATCGTGCCGGAGCCCGGTTGAAGTGCGGGCTACACCGCCGTGGAGGCGGGAAGGCCGAGCACAAGCTGGTCGTTAATGCCCCGAACTCCGGGCGTTTCCTCGATGAGCACGCGCAAAGCCCGGCGCTGGTCGCTTGAATTGATGAAGCCGCGCAGTTCGACCACGCCGTCGGTCACCGTCGCATTGAGATACAGGGTCTCCAGCCAATCCTGGCTGCGCATCCGTTGCGTCAGGTTGGCATAGATAGTGGCGTCGTCAACCACGGCGGTCGTCGGCGTCGTCTCGACACGGGCCAAGGCGCGAACGAGATCGCTGCGGGTGATGATCCCGACGAGCTTGCCGTCACGAACGACGGGAAGCCGTTTGATGCGTTGGCTGTCGAGCGTGTTGGCGACATCTTTCAGATCGGCATCCTCACCGACGCTGACGACGGGCCGGCTCATGACATCTTGGGCTTTGAGGCCGTGCGTTTTGGCAAATTCGCGGGCGATCTCATTGGGATCACCGAAGATCGACAGCCACCATTTTCTTTTACGCTCCGTGCCCAGCTCGGTGCGATGCATCAGATCGCTTTCACTGACGATGCCGACCAGTTTTCCATTTTGGTTAACCACGGGAACGCCACTGATGCGCTTTTCGGTCATTTGCGCCGCAACGCTGTGAATTGGCGTTTCCGGATGCACGGCGACGACGTCCCGGGTCATAATTTCGTGGGCTTTCATGGACAACCTCCCTGTTGGGAAAAGGTCCCGCGAGTGTGGCATTTGCCATGGCGTGCGGGCCTTGATCCGTATCAACCGCTGTCCGTGAGCGCCGTTCCGATGGTTCATGACTCTTTCGCAGAGGAATAGGCGCCGCACTGAGTGCCGTAATTCCAGCACAAATAGCTTATGCAACTATAGGCCCGGGATACACGATCACACCGAGACCATCGGAAGGGGGGCCGGTCCATGCGTCGATTGAGTTTGTTTGCCGTCCTGTTGGCGGCTATGGCCGTTTCAGGCCTGACCGCGCATCAGGCGGCTTCTGCGCCGGCCGGACCCGTTAAGCTCCAACGCGATGGGTCCATGTTCATCGCAGGGCGCAGCGTGCGCTGTGGCAGCGTCCGCAATGTCCTCGACCGCAACCTGCCGAGCGAAGGCGCCGCAGGACACGGAGTGCTCGTCATCAACCCCAGCCTGATCAGCAGGATGCCGCAAATCGTCAGGCTTTTCGTGTTCCACCATGAATGCGGGCATCATAATATCGGTGACAGCGAGTTGCGGGCCGATTGCTGGGCAGTCGAACAGGGCGTCAAGGGCGGTTGGCTCGATAAGGCCGGCCTCAACCAGGTTTGCCGCTCATTCGGCAATATGCCGGAAACGAGCACGCATCCGTCGGGAAAACGCCGCTGCCAAAATCTTGACCGGTGTTTTGTGAGGTCCGTCGAGAAGTACAAGGGCAAGGGAGAAATCCTGCAAGCTTCGAATTCTCCACCTGCCAATCCGCCTCTCCCGCAACGCGCAAAACGTGAGCCGACGCTGGTTTCCGGGCCGACGCTGGTCGGCAAGGGAGATGTTCCGGCGGCAGCATCACCGTTGTCCGATACGCCATCCGCTTACGCGCCCCATTGATCCGCAGTGTCGTCGATCTCAGGAGCCCACGGTCATTGCGGCCGTGGGCTTTGTTTTTTCAAATGCTTTTCCCGTCCGGCCGCTTCATGCGAGCATTTCTTTACAGCACCGCGCGCGCCCGATAACATACTTCTGATATATCAAGCCGGAATGGCACTGCCGTCGCAACGGCATGAAGGGGGAGGGGCCGTGCGATGAAGCACTACGAGGGAAAGCGCAACATCGATGGTCTCGTCGTAACCGTGGACGGCAAGCCGCTCGACGAGCACTACGCCGTCAAACAATTCACGAAATGGGGCTTCGAATGGACCTATGAGGGGGCGAGCCCGCAGCAACTCGCGCTTGCGCTCCTCTACGATCATCTCGGCGACAAGGAACGGGCAATTCGTTTGTCGGAGCCCTTCATGCAGAACGTGGTCGCCAATCTCGACAACGACTGGCAGCTGACAAGCGCGGAGATAAGCGCAGCAGTCGCCAAAATAGAAGGCGGTTAGGAGGAAACCGCACGCAAACAACTAAAAAATTACCGGGAAACGTTGAAGGAGTGGATCTCATGCGAAGCCTATTCAGCCACGCATCCGCAGGCCTTGTTGCGTGCGCCGCCGTAACATTCGGCTTTCTGCCGACAGCATCCATTGCTGCCGAGCATAATTGGAAAATGCAGACCGAGTGGGGCGGCGGCCCCCTCATGGAGCTCGGCGCCAAAGCATTTGCCGAGAAAATCAAGTTCCTGACGGACGGACGTATTGAAGTCCAGGTCCTGCCGGCCGGCACCTTGGCAAAAGGTCTCGAGGCGCGGACCGCGGTTGCGCACGGCGTGGCGGAAGCCTGCCATACGTGGATCGGCTACGACTGGGGTAAAGACAAGACGACGGTCCTGCTGGGCGGCTTCTCAGGCTCCATGGACAGCGAGCGCATGCTGCACTGGATCTATGACGGTGGCGGACTGGAGCTCTGGAGACAGTTCAACGAGGAGAAATTCGACCTGATCTCCATGCCGCTGTTCACGCGTACTGCGGAGGCATTTCTGCATTCGCGCAAGCCGGTGCGGACCATGGAGGATCTCAAGGGATTGAAGCTGAGAACCGCCGGCGCATGGCTCGAAATCTCCAAATCACTAGGCGCTGCATCCGTCACCACGCCAGGCCCTGAGACATATCCGATGCTGGAGCGTGGCGCCATCGATGCGACCGAGTGGGGAACGCTCTACGAGAATATCTCGATGGGATTTCATAAGATCGCGAAGTACGTGATCATCCCGGGTGTTCATCAGCCGTCGGCGCCGTTCGAGCTTTGCGTCAACAAGGCGGCCTGGAACAAGCTGTCCGACAAAGACAAGAAGCTGGTCGAGATGGCCGCCAAGCAGGTGACGCTGGAAAGCTGGATGCGCGTCGGGTCCGAGGACGCGAAGGCGCTGAAGTTCTTCCGCGAACAGGGCAACGAGATCATCGAGCTGTCGCCCGAGGTTCAGAAGGCGACGAAGGAAATGTCGGTCAAATGGGCCGAAGAACAGGGCAAGACCAACCCCTGGTTCAAAAAGATCTGGGAAAGCCAGCGTGAGTTCGAGAAGCTCTGGCAAGACGCCGCGAGCTACCGAAACGTAAAATATTGAACATTTTCCATGGCCGGAGAGTAAGCGCTCCGGCCATATCCGTCAGCCGCCGAAACTTAGTGAGATGCAAATGGCTGTCTTGTTGCGCCAGATCGAGCGCATCACGGGGTGGTCGGGTCAGATCGTTGCCTGGCTCGTTCTGCCGCTCGTCTTCGCCACCGTCTACGACGTCTTCGCCAGATACCTCTTCAATGCTCCGACGCAATGGGCCTATGAGGTCGGATACATGGCGATGGGTGCGCAAGCGCTGCTCGGCATTGCCTACACGTTGCGCGAAAGTGGCCATATCCGCATCGATGCCTTTTCGCAGATGTTCTCGCAGACGACCAAGGCGATCATCGACCTCGTCGGCTATGCGATCTTTGTCCTGCCGTGTCTGACCTGGGTGACCTTCTCGCTTTGGGATTATTGGATCCGGGCATTTCAAACAGGCGAGCTGTCGGGGCAGTCTGCCTGGAACCCCGTGATCTGGCCATTCAAGCTCGTGTTCTTCGTAGCCTTTGTTTTGACGGTTCTCCAGATCGTCGCGGAGATCATCAAGGCGATTCTCTATTTGCGCGGTGCCCGTCCCACGTACGAGCGGGATATCGCGGCGGAGGCTCACTGATGCTTGGTGCTGCCTCGATGCTGATGTTTCCAGCGCTTTTATTCGCGCTTTTCATCGGCTTTCCTGTTGCCTTTTCGATGATCGCGGTCGCATTCGGATTTGGCTACTGGGCCTTCGGTCCGTCGATCATTTTCCAGTTCATTCAGAAAATCGACGCCATGGCGTCGAATTTCGTGCTCGCGGCAGTCCCGCTGTTCATTTTCATGGGCGCGATGCTCGAGCGCGCGGGAATTGCGGAACGCCTGTTCGAAGCCATTCATCTGTGGACCCGGCGTCTGCCTGGCGGCTTGGCCATCGGCACGGTGCTGATGTGTGTCGTGTTCGCTGCGTCGTCCGGTGTCATCGGCGCGACGGAGACCGTAGTGGGTCTGCTGACCATCCCGGTCATGATGAAATACAAGTACGACAAACCGCTCATTTCCGGTGTGATCTGCGCCGGTGGATCGCTCGGGACCATCATCCCGCCGTCCATCGTCGTCGTGCTGCTTGGTCCGGTCGCCGACGTCTCAATCGGCGATCTGATGTTCGGCATGCTGTTCCCGGGGTTGCTTCTGGCTTTTCTCTACATCGCCTATATTCTCGGCCTTTGCATCGTGCGGCCGGAAGCGGGGCCGCGCATTCCCCCGTCGCCTGACGATCCGTCGTTCCTGGAAAAGTGCCGCATTTCGGCAATTGCCCTCTGGCCGCCGATGTTGCTGATCGCGGCGGTCCTTGGGTCGATCATGTTCGGCATTGCCGCACCCACCGAGGCCGCCGGTCTCGGCGCATTGGGCGCTCTGTTGCTGTCGGTGATCTACGGTGATTTTTCCTTCAGCGTGCTCCGGGGAGCGTTGGTGAAGACACTCAAAGTCACCGTGATGATCCTGACCATCCTGATGGCCGGCAACATGTTTGCCGGTGTGTTCATTGCCGGCGGCGGCGTGCAGACGACGGAGCATCTGATCGCGTCCGCGAATCTTGGGCCATGGATGACATTATCGCTGTTTCTGCTCATCTGTTTTGCTGCGGGTTTCATCCTCGACTGGATTTCGATCCTATTGATCTTCATCCCGGTATTCATGCCGATCGTGAAGGCGCTGGGTTTCGATCCGGTCTGGTTCTGCGTCCTGTTCCTGATCATCATCCAGACCAGCTATCTGTCGCCGCCAATGGCGCCCGCTATCTTTTACCTGCGGGGGATCGCGCCGCCGGAGATCACCATCAATCACATGTTCCGCGGCGTCGTGCCGTTCATCGTGATCCAATTCGTCTGCCTCTTGATCGTGGCGGCCTTCCCTCAGCTCGTCTTGTGGCTCCCGTCGGTTCTTCTCGGTTTCAGGTGAGAAGAGATGGCGACCGATTGACCTCAGGGATGTGCGGGTGTACATCTGATATATCAGATGCGATGCTGACATAATGCAGTCTGGACAAAAAATGACTGCGGCTTGTGGGAGGAGACGATGACTCCTGAAGAGATCCTTTCGGTCAAACCGAAAATTCTGTCTCAGAAGCAGCGTGAGTTCTACTTCGAGAACGGCTACCTGCTGCTTGAGAAAGTCCTGCCGGATAGCTGGATCGAGCGGCTGCGCGCGGCGACGGACGAGATGGTCGACAAGAGCCGCGCCGTGACGACCTCCGATGCGGTCTGGGACGTCGACAAGGGGCATACGGCGGATAATCCGCGCCTGCGCCGGCTGTCGAGCATGAACGATCATCACCCGGTGTATTGGGAGTACGCCTCGGGTGCATCCTCTCCCCTGCCGGACGCGATCGCGGACCTTGTCGGGCCGGATGTGAAATTCCATCAGTCGAAGCTCAACTTCAAATGGTCGAAGGGTGGAGACGAGGTGAAATGGCATCAGGATATTTCCTTCTGGCCGCACACGAATTACAGCCCGTGCACGGCGGGGACGTACATTTTCGATTGCAATTCGGAACAAGGGCCGCTGGGTGTTTTGCCGGGCAGCCATAACGGCCCGGTCGTCGATCAGTACAGCGACGCGGATCAATGGGTCGGCTGCATGAAGCCCGCGGATGCGGCAGCCATTGATATGAGCAAGGTGGTCTATCTTGAAGGCCCGGCTGGTTCGGTGACGATCCATAATTGCCGAACGCTTCACTATTCGAAGGCGAATTGGTCCGATATCCCGCGCCCGTTGCTGCTGAATGTGTATTCGGCTGCAAATGCGATGCCCTATACCTACAATCCCCTGCCGTCGAAATATTACGGTGCGATCGTGCGCGGCAAGCCGGCGCGCTGGGCCTATCACGATCCGCGTCCGTGCCTGCTGCCACCCGATTGGTCCGGCGGTTACACATCCATCTTCGCCGTCCAGCAGGAAGAAAAGTGGGATGAGCGCAAGCCGAAAGCCGCCGCGGGCGGCATGATGTAGCGACACTGTGCGCTCTTATCCACGTGGCTGGATGAAAGCATCACGGACAGAAGGACGATGAACAATGGTCACGGAACGGCAGAAGGCATTTCGTCAGGAGTACCGGTCACGCATCATGGGTTGGTACGATGGATATCTGCACATCGCCATTATCTATGCCATGGGCGCAGCCGCCTTTTTCATCTACCTCCAGCATATAGAGAATGTGAGGCCGCTGGAATGGCTGACGATTCCGATCACCTTCCTGTTCACGAATGTTTTTGAATGGTTCGTCCACAAGCACATCATGCATCGTCCCATACCGATCAAAGGGCTGAGGGCGATTTATGAGCGTCATACGCTGAATCATCACCAGTTCTTCACCGACGAGGAGATGCGGTTCCGTGATCACCACGACTGGCGCGTGACGGTCTTTCCGCCCTATGCCCTTGTCGTTTTCATTCTCATGTCGATGCCGGCTGGCATTATCCTTGGCCACATTTTTACGCCGAACGTTGGCTGGCTGTTCATGTGCGTGACGACCGGGATGTATCTGATCTATGAGTTCATGCATTTCTGCTGTCACGTGGATGAAAACTGGTTCGTGCGGCATTGTCCGTTCGTCAATACGCTGCGCCGCCATCATACGGCGCACCACAATGCGCGGCTGATGATGGAGGTGAACATGAATCTCACCTTCCCGATTGCCGACTGGCTGTTCGGAACGTCGGACCTCAATCGCGGGCTGCTGGGTCATATCTTCAACGGCTATGATACAAATCATTTGAAGGCCAAGCTGCGCGGCAGGCCGAGGCGTCCCGATGAGGCTGCATCGGAGCCGTTGGGCAACTATTGATGCAGGCTGTTTCGCCGAACCGGGCACCAGATGTGGAGCTGATGAGATGCCGAGCGATGTAAAGGCGATTGTATCGGTGGTCGCGCTCGCGGTGTCTATCGCATTCGCCTATTGGGAGCGATCGACCGGCAATGAGCATCTGTTCTGGTTCGTTATCGGGTTCGGCGTGTTTGCCGTGATCGCCATGTGGGTTTTCCCCGAGGCGGTCGGCAAGAAGGGTGCCAAGCCGCGTTCCTGAGCATCAAGCGTCATTGCCGTCACGGGCGATTCAACGGGAAGGGAGAAGCCGAAGCTTCTCCCTTTTTGAATCTGGATCCCATCGCGAGAGTCAGAAGCTCCAGACGGGACGCATCTCAGGCGTGCGCGGTCAGACTGTCAGCCGGCACCTGATCGCGGTGCTCTGCCATATCGTAGTCGCGCAAGACACCCGCTACGCGCAACCGATAGTTTGCGAAGACACCGGCGCGTCCCTTGGCTTGGGTGATCCGATGAGCGGCGTGAGTTCTCCAACGCTGGACAGCGGCCTCGTCGCGCCAGATGGAGAGGGAGAGCATTTTCTCAGGGTCGGTGATACTCTGAAACCGCTCCACCGATATGAAGCCGTCGATTTTCTTCAGGTGCGGGACAAGCTCTGCTGCCAGATCCAGGTATTCACCGCGACGCCCATCCGCCGGCCAGACTTCAAATATGACGGCAATCATGACATTTGCCTCCAGACGTGCTTAGGGAAAATACCGCATAGTTCCGTTTTCGTCATGTTCGGCTATTGGCGTGGTATTCGCAATCGGGCTAGAATTCCGAGCGCAATGACCGGGAGACGCGAAATGACGGACGCAATCAGCGCAATTATTGGCATCGTTCTGATGGCGGGCTTTGTCGGCGCGATTGCCAACAAGCTCGGCGAAGTATCACTGTGGATCATTTGCCTGATCGCGATTGCGATGATGATCTTCGCGTTCTGGCAGGATGCTTTTGCTCCGCTGTTCCGCCGATCACGCCAGGATTGAGCGTCGTCGCTAGGCGCGCGTCTTGCGCCCATGCTCGTGTGTGTTTCCCGCAAGTCGATCAAGCAGAGCGCGTGCCGTACGCAGCAGGCGGGCGTCGTCGCGCGGCATGCCAACAATCTGCAGCCCCATCGGCATTCCACTGGCGCTTTGGAGAATGGGCAGATTGAGCGCGGGCAGGCCGAGAAGCGTCCAGAGTGTGCAGAAGGCGGGATCACCCGTTGAACCGAGATCCTGCGGAGCCGGGCCGGCGCTCGCGGGCGTAATGATCGCATCACAATATTCGAAAATCGCAGCCAGGCCCGGGGCCAACAGTCGAGGCATGTCGCAGGAGGCAAGATAGTCGACCGCTGTCACCTCCCGGCCCTCGGAGAGCAACGTTCTCAGTTTTTCACTCGATGCGTCTTGGTTACCCCGGTCGACAACGGCGCCGAGCCGATGCGCCATATCGGCTGACATGATCTTCCGGTGCGCGTCCCAGGCGCCCGCGAAGGCGGCGGGTAGTTCCACATTCGTCGCAGCGTCACCAAGGCGAGCGACGATATCCGCGAATGCCGCCTGCATTTCCGGGCTGGCTGTGTCCCAGACAGGAGTTCGCACGGTGGCGAACCGGGGCGGAAGGGGAGGCGATTCGGCAAGAACTGTCGTGAAGTCCGCATGCGCAACGGGCCGTGTATCGGGATCTTCCGGATCATGGCCGGCGAGCACATCAAGCAGGAGTGCAATGTCGTCCAGGGTGCGCGCGAACACGCCGACGTGATCGAGTATTCGGGAGAGCTGCAGCACGCCTGCGCGTGAAATGAGCCCGTGGCTGGGCTTGGCTCCGAATACTCCGCAAAAGCTCGCAGGACGGATCACGGATCCATTGGTTTGCGAACCCAACGCCAGGGGAACCATGCCAGCCGCCACGGCCGCCGCCGAACCCGACGATGAACCGCCGGGTGTGTGCGAGAGATTGTGGGGATTACGCGTCTTGCCCGGTGCGTAATATGCAAACTCGGTCGTGACGGTCTTGCCGATGATGATGGCGCCGGCCTGACGCAAGCGGGCCACCGCCGCCGCATCCTGCCGAGCGCGCCGGCCTGCGAACAATGCCGACCCGTACTCGGTCGGATAATCCTCGGTGTCGAAGATGTCCTTGATGGCCACCGGAATGCCGTGCAGCGGGCCCATCGGCAGACCGTTGCGCCGTCGCTGATCAAGCGATCTTGCCTGCGCGAGGGCATAATCGCGATCAAGTTGGGCGAACGCACGGACGTCGGGCTCCAGCGCTTCGATGCGCTCGAGGCATGCGGTGGCGTAGTCTTCTGCCGAGAGCGTGCCGCGCGCAATTTCGTAACGTGCTTGTGTCGCTGACAGGGAAATCAGCGCGGCATGCTCCATCCATCAATTCCCGTAGAGCTTGTTCGGCAACCAGAGTGCGATCTCAGGGAAAATATGAACAAGCGCCATCGTGATGAACACCATCATGACGAATGGCAGCGAGCCGCTGAAGATCTGTGTCAGCCGGACATGCGGCGGCGACACGCCCTTGAGATAGTAGGCTGCCATAGCCATCGGCGGTGTATTGAAGGATGTCTGAATGTTCAGGGCGACCAGAATTCCGAAGATGATCGGATCAATTCCGAATGTTTTCAGCAGGGGCAGGAAAATCGGCACGAAGATGATGATGATCTCCGTCCATTCCAGCGGCCAGCCAAGCAGGAAGATGATGACCTGAGCGATGATCAAGAATGCCAAGGGCGATAGGTTCAGCGCTCTGACCCAATGCTCGATGACTTCATGGCCGCCGAGATAGGAAAATACCGATGAAAACGTCCACGAACCGATAAACAGAAAGCAGACCATCGCCGATGTGCGTGCGGTGAGATATACGGCTTCCTTAATTCGCTCGAACGTCAAGGATCGATAAGCCGCAGCCAGTATCAAAGACCCGGCGGCGCCTACCGCGGCGGCTTCCGAGGGGGTGGCAAGGCCGAACAGGATGGCCCCAAGGACCGACAGAATCAGAATTGCCAGTGGGAAGAAGGATGTCATCAACGCGGTGACGACTTGGATAAAAGGTAGAGGCTCGGAGAATTCTGCGGGACGTGGTGCGAGCTTTGGATTGAAGGTGGCACGTGCGATCACGTAGATGATGTAAAGGCTTGCCAGCAGGAAGCCTGGCAGGAAGGCAGCCGCGTAAAGTTTGACGACCGACGTCGCGGTGGTCGCGCCGTAGAGGATGAGAAGCACGCTGGGCGGGATCATGATTCCCAGACAGCCGCCTGCGCAAACGACACCTGCAGCGATGCGCGTATCGTATCCGGCGCGAAGCATTGCAGGAAACGCCAGCAAACCCATAAGGGTCACGACGGCGCCGACGATGCCGGTTGCCGTAGCAAACAGCGCGCAGGTAATGAGTGTGGCGACGGCGAGTGAGCCGGGCACGTTCCGCGCAGCCATCTGAATGGAATGGAATAATCGATCGAGAATATTCGATCGCTCGACGACGTATCCCATAAACAGAAATAAGGGTACCGCCGTGAGAACGTCGTTCTGCATGACGTCCGCAGTATTCGTGACGAGCAGATCGAATATGCGCGTATCCATCGCCATCAGGCCGAAGCCGATAGCCATTGCGATGAGAGTGAATGCGATGGGAAAGCCGAGAAGAATGACGAAGATGAACAATCCCAGCATCAACATGCCGATTTCAGGGTTTGTCACGAGCTGACACTCCCCGTTGCGCGCTGCTGTTCAAGGCGTTGGCGCGCGTGGTCATCGGCAAGGATCGCGGATTCGAGTTCTTCCACGTCATGCAATCGTTGAGGCCAAGCACCTTCCCGCAGACAGACGATACAGCGAATGACTTCGGCTACTCCCTGGATCAGCATGGACAAAGCTGCAATCGGGATCAGGATCTTCAGCGGCCAGATCGGGAGGCCCGCAGGGCTGTAAATCGAGACTTCACGCATCATGAACGATGTTCGAGCGTATGGAATTCCATAGATCAGCAGCGCGAGGAATCCTGGGAAAAAGAATAGGATATAGAGTACGAGGTCGATCATGGCCTGCGTGCGAATCGGCAACAGCCGGTAGATGACATCGCCGCGCACATGACCGTTCCGGGACAAGGTGTACGCGCCCGCCATGATAAACAGAGCGCCATACATGCAGTAGGCCATGTCGAATGCCCAGCTGGTTGGCGCACGCATGATATAGCGCATGAAAACTTCGTAGCAGGTTCCGAGCGTCAGCACGATGATGCACCAGCCAAAGGCCTTGCCCACCGCCGCGCTGAGCCGGTCGATGTAGAGGGTGAGATCAATCACGTAGAGACTCGCTGAGTTCGCGTTTTTCCCGGAGGGGCGGGAGCCGGCTGGGGTGTGTGGCCCAGCCGGCGGCACGGGAGAAAACCCGACTAGGTTTTGAGTGCACCGAAATGGTGTTCGTAAGCCGTCTTGTAGTCGGCTTCGTTATTGAAGAAGTAGAAGCCGACGCGCTTGGCCCATGCTTTCTGACTGTCCAGAACTTTCTTGATAAAGGGACCCTGGTTCGGATCCTTTAAGAGTTCATCCTCTACCTGATCCCAGGCCTTGAGCTGAGCTTGGAAGATCGATGTCGGGGTGCGTTTGATCTGGACTTTGTCCTTCTCGACCAGCGCTTCGAGGTCCTTCGAGTAGCTGTCCCAGCCTTTCCATTCATTGTCGGCGGCTGCTGCTTTCGCTGCGTGCCGCAGGATGGCTTGTTGCTCCTGCGGAAGGCCCTCGAACTTGGCCTTATTGAACATGATCTCGAAGGATTCCGACGCCTGATGGTACGAGCCCATGTAATAGAGCTTCGACACGTCCTGGGCGCCGAACCTGCGATCCGATGTCGGGTTGTTGAACTCGAAGGCTTCGATCACGCCGCGTTCCATGGCCGGAAGAATTTCAGGCCCCGGCAACTGAGCGACGCTGGCACCCATGGCCTGGAAAAGATTGCTGGCCAGACCCACGGTCCGGTATTTCAGTCCCTTGAGGGACTCAGGTCCAGCAAGTTCCTTCTTGAACCAACCCAGAGGCTGCGTCGGCATGCCGGTGGCAAAGAAACCGACGATATTGAGGTTGAGAATCTTCTGGACCAGCTCGTCGTAGAGTGCTTGACCACCGCCGTAGTAGATCCACCCCAGGACCTGGCTGCCGTTCAAGCCATAGGCCGGGCCGGTGCCGAAGAGCGACGCCGCGCGGTGCTTGCCGTACCAGTATGCCGGCACGGTATGCGCGCCGTCGAGAACGCCGGAATGAACGGCATCCTGCACGGAAAACGGCTTAACGACCGCTCCGGCATTCAGGTAGTCGATCTTGAGGCGACCGCCACCCATGCTGTTCACGAGCGCAACGTAATCCTGCGCGTATTCGTTCAGAATGTCCTGAGCCCCCCAGGAGCCCTGCACTTTGAGGGCTACCGTTTGAGCGCGCGAAACCTGCGGCATCGCAATTGTTGCAGCACCGGTAAGCGCGGCACCCGCAAGAAACGTGCGCCGTGAAGATGTTACACCCGTCTTCTTCTTTGCCATGCGTAAACCTCCCAAAAGGCAGCGGCTGACCCGCATTCGTACGGTCTGCCGTCATTATGAGAGTTTGGCGTCGCGGCAGACGTGGCCGCAGTTTGCATCTGCCGTGGCAATTCGACAAGCGCCGACATTCTGCCAGCGACGCGAATTGCTTCTCTTTTTGGTGATTGCGCCAATTTCGATACTAAAGTTGTACGATAGCTTTTTAAAAATGCTTTTTTGCGAATGCGAAACGAGATCTCTGTAATCGCTATCATGAGTTTGCCAACGCTATGCACGCGCGCGCCGCGGGACGCTGACACATGTCGCGCAAGGGTTCCCAGCGGAACAGCCGCGGCGCGCCACTGACGCTAGCTTCGTCCCAGGCTGAACGGCCATCGCAAGAAGTCGTAGGGACCAAAGATCATGAGCATTCATGACCGTAGTATGCATTTTTCAGGCGGCCGCACAGGCATTCTGCTTATTCACGGACTTGGTGGCACGCCGATCGAAATGCGCTTCATCGCGATCGGACTGGCGCGTGCGGGCTATACCGTGTCGTGCCCTCAACTGGCCGGACATTGTGGAAGCGCGGACGATCTCAAGGCGACGAATTGGCGGGATTGGTACGCAAGCGTCGAGGCAGCCCACGAGAAATTATGTGAGGAATGTGAAACCGTGATCGTCGGCGGTCTATCGATGGGCGCAGTGCTCGCCCTGCATCTGGCCGCACAGCGTCCGCAGAGGGTGCAAGGCCTGGCTTTGTTTGCTCCGACGCTGCGGCTCGATGGATGGAGCATTCCTTGGTACGCGCGGCTGTTCGGGCTTGTGCAGAGCAAGCGCGTCGCGGATCTCATCGATTTTGTCGAGCGGGAGCCGTTCGGGATCAAGGATGCGCGCGTGCGTGGCCTTGTGACCGCAGCGCTCAATAGCGGTGACAGCTCTCAGGCCGGGCAACTCAGCACGCCGGGACGCTCGATGCTGGAACTGCGCTGGCTGGCGCAAACGGTTAACGCGGAGCTGCGGCGGATCAACCAGCCGGTCTTGCTGCTTCATCCGCGTGAGGATGACCGGGCGAGCATTTCCAACGCGTTCCATCTCCAAAAGCGGCTCGCCGGTCGTGTCGAGATGGTTGTGCTGGAAGACAGTTATCACGTCGTGACGCTCGACCGTCAGCGGCACGTCGTGATGGACCGCACGCGCCGGTTTGCAGCCGAGATCCGGGAGCGAATGGATGCGTGCTCGATTAACGCATCGGCCTTGCCGACGGCGCAAATTCGCCAGATCCGCGCGGAAGCGGCGGGAACGGCGGCCTGAAACGGGCTCGCGGAAAAAATCGAGCCTGTCTCCAGGGGAACAGCGGCACATCCCGATGTCCGTCAAGATCAAGCTCAAGAGATCGAACCCGGCACCAGCGGCAAAGACGAGTAGGAGGATGACATGAACACGAAGATCGCCATCGCCACGAGCATCATGGCAGCCACCGTCGCGATGACATCGACGGCGGAGGCCGGGGTTCGCATCGGATTTGGTTTCCCGATCGGCGCCTTTGTTGCTCACCGGCACATGGAAGCCCAGGAATACGAGGCGCGTCGCTACCGTGCGCAACAGCGGGCAGAACGCGCGGAGATCGCCAGGCTGAAGCGTCAGCAAGCCATCGAGGCCGCCAAGGTGCGGAAGGCGAAGGCCGAAGCAATCGCGGCGGCCAAGGCTGAGAAGGCTGCGGCAGCAAAGGCCAAAGCGGTCGCCGAGGCGAAGGCCAGGACCAAGGCGGAAGAGGCCAACAAGACGGTGGTCGCAACGGCGACATCGGATGCACCGGCTGCAACGTCGACGGGCAGCACCGCGAATGTAAAGACGGCGGCGAACACGGCGGCGGGTGCTGATAGTTCGCCGAAGCCGGAAAATGTGGTCACCAAGCTGGAGTGCAAACGCTATTTCGCAAACGTAGGACTGACGATTTCAGTACCGTGCGAGGACTGAGCGCAGTCAGAACCCAGCCCGTACTGAATCAGGGGGCCGGATCCGGCGGGGTCTGGCCCCCTTAGATTGTATTCGCGGGATCATTCTCGCTGCCGCCCGCAAAGCGTTCGATGGCCGCGATCCGATCCGTGATCGAGGGATGTGTAGAGAGCAATGAGGCACTTGACGATCCCAGCGGGTTCTCGATGAAAAATGCCTCCATGCGAGAGGGCACGTCGAACCTGGCATTGCGCGAGATCTTGCGCAGGGCGCCGATCATGGCGTCGGGATTTTTGGTCAGCTCCACCGAACCCGCGTCGGCCAGATATTCCCGCGACCGCGACAGCGCGAAGCGGATCAACGTGGAAAGGCCCCACGAAATCATGATGATGGCGATCGCGATCAGGATGGCCAGCATCGCGCCGCCGCCCCCGTCCCGGCTGCTTCCGCGATCATTTCCCTGCCGGCCATTGCCGCGCGGCCAGACGCCGTAAGGGAAATTCCAGCTCCGGATCGAAAGGTCGGCGAAGAACGCGAAGATGCCGGCGAAAATCACCGCGATCACCATGAGCTGCGTATCGCGATTGCGAATGTGAGTGAGTTCATGCGCGAGAACTGCTTCGAGTTCCGGCTCCGACAGGGTGTCGATCAGGCCGCGCGTGACCGCGATGACATAGTCGCCGTCCTTCAGTCCGGCGGCATAAGCATTGAGGGCGGGCGTCTCGATGATCTGCAAGGCCGGCATGGGGATGCCACGCGAGATGCACAGGTTCTCAAGCGTATTATAGAGGTCCGGCGCCTCCTTGCGGGCCACGCCGCGGGCGCCGGTGGCGTAGCTGATGAGCTTCTGGTGGAAAAACCACGAGATCGCGAACCAGATGCTGGCGGCAATCATTGCAACCGGCCAGGAGCGCACGAATTGGCTGGCCGCGTCCTGGGCGATGTCTTCAAAGGTGCCGCCGTTGAAGGCATTGAGGAGAAGCAGCACCGAATAGAGCAGCGCATGCAGGAGCGCGACGAACCCGATCAGCAGAAACGCGGATCGGATTCGATTGGCGCGGATATGAGAATAAAGGCCGTAAGCCTGAAACATGGGGCCCTTGCCCTGCGCGCGGCCACTCGGACCAGTGTTGTCTAGAACTTCACTTGCGGAGCCGTCCGGACCGCTTCGCGTTCGTTCTCATCGACATTGAAGAAGTCCTGCGGCCCGAAGCCCATGGCGTTGGCAAACAGCGCCGCCGGGAAGCTTTCCCGCGTCGTGTTGTATTCAGCCGCCGCATTATTGAAGAAGCGCCGCGCTGCAGCGATCTTGTTTTCGATGTCCGCCAGCTCGGTCTGCAATTGCTGGAAATTGGTGTTGGCTTTGAGATCCGGATAAGCCTCAGCCAGAGCGAAAAGCTGACGCAAGGCACCTTGAAGCACGCCTTCTGCCGCCGCCTGAGCCGCGGGCCCCTGTGCAGCTACAGCCGCATTACGCGCCTTGACCACCGCATCCAGCGTTTCGCGCTCGTGCTGGGCGTAGCCTTTCACGGTCTCGACCAGATTGGGCACCAGGTCGTGGCGCTGCTTCAACTGGACATCGATATCGGAGAACGCTTGGCGACAGCGTTGGCGCAGGCCTACCAGGCCGTTGTAGACGCCGATCGCATACATTGCCGCCAATACAATGGCGCCAAGGATGACCCAACCCAGGTAATCGCCCATGCCTCACTCCTGCTGCGCTCGCAAACGCGGCAACTATTGCCTAAGATCTGCAGGCTGGAAAACGAAAAAAGTGCTCTGTCCCGCCGCAATGCTTTGAGCCTCAAGCAAGTGTTAAGCCTGAGGCTGCTGCTGTACAGGCGCCGGAGTGCTGGCCGGGTTCTTAGATTTACAATGCAACCTGAGGCTAGAGCAGCTTCTTTATTTCCGCCTTCAGAGACGGGCCAAGGTCGTCGCGCGCCAGGGCATAGGCAAAATTGGCGAGCAGGAAGCCGATCTTGGAACCGCAATCATAGATCTGGCCGTCGAAGCGGACGGCGTGGAAGGGCTGGTTCGAGGACAGCTTGATCATGGCGTCGGTGAGCTGAATCTCACCGCCGGCGCCACGCTCCTGGGTTTCGAGAAGGCCGAAGATCTCAGGCTGCAGAATATAGCGGCCGGTAATATGCAGGTTCGACGGAGCAGTGCCGCGTGGCGGTTTCTCGACCATGGACGTGATCGGCGAGACGGGCGCTTTCGCGTTTTCCACGCCGACGATTCCATAGAGGTGGGTCTGATCCTCGGGAACCGGTGACACGGCGACGTGATTGCCGCCATTGGCATTGTAGGCCTTGATCATTGCGCTGAGGCAGCCGGGATCGCCGTGATGCAGCATGTCGGGCAGCAGCAGTGCGAACGGCTCGTTGCCGACGATCTCGCGCGCGCACCAGACGGCATGTCCGAGGCCGAGGGGCGCCTGCTGGCGCGTAAAGCTGGTCTGACCGGCGTCGGGCAGATCGCGTGAAAGCAGATCGAGTTCATTCTTCTTGCCGCGCTCCGCCAGCGTGCGTTCGAGTTCAAACTGGCTGTCGAAGTGATCCTCGATGACGCCCTTGTTGCGGCCCGTGACGAAAATGAAATGCTCGATCCCGGCAGCGCGCGCTTCGTCGACGACGTGCTGGATAACGGGCCGGTCGACGACCGGAAGCATCTCTTTAGGCATGGCCTTGGTTGCCGGCAGAAAACGCGTTCCCAATCCCGCGACGGGGAACACTGCTTTTCGAATCGGCTTGTTAGGCGTGTTCATGAAAATCTCCGCAAGGTTCGTTGTCTGCTTGGAACCGTTGCGCTTTCAAGGCGTTATAGGTTCCAGTGGCGCTGAGGTCGCGGCCAGTTCGCGATCTTGGCGCCGCGTTAGCTCCAATGATTGTTTGACCACATGGTGACCGAGTGCCGCCAGGGTCTGAGAATGATCGACGTAGAGATACGTCGGCTTCCTATCATAACAAGATAACGTCGCCCAACCGCTCCTCTGATGACAACGCCACCGGGGCGCCATGGTTGCGGTGCGGGACAACTTCCAATTCGTCCAGCCTGGGCCACGGTGCGGCGTATACTCGCTTCCACAACCCGGGCAGTAGTCCGAAAGCCCAAAAATCGCCTATAAATTCAGCGATTCTCTGATCGGGATAGGGTGTGCTGCGCAAAGTGCTATGTCGGCGCGAACCGTTCGGCGCAGCGATGCGGGAGGGCTCCGATGGCGCAAACAGCGGCGGCCTCGCCAAGGACTGGAATATCCGCTCGCCAAATCAGCTTGCGCGGGCTTGTCGGCTTGGCGGTTGCCCTGCTTGCGCTGGTCGTCCCGCCGGCGGCCAGGGCGGCAGATGAAGGCTTCAAGACCTGGCTCGCAGTGTTCTGGAAGGATGCAGAGGAATTCGGCATCTCTCGCGAGACATTCAATTCCGCTTTTCGTGGCGTCGAGCCGGACCTCAGCCTTCCTGATCTCGTGGTGCCCGGACGCCAGCGTGCGCCGCGCAGGGGGCAGGCGGAGTTCACGCGCCCGCCGCAGGACTACATCAGCAAGTCGCAGATCATCCGGCTGTCCGAAACCGGGCGCGCCCTGAAGGCCAAATACGCTTCGGAACTGGCGAAGATCGAGCGCGAGATCGGTGTGGAAGCGGAAGCCATTCTCGCGATCTGGGGGCGCGAGACCGCGTTCGGCACTTATCGGTTGCCGCATTATGCGATTGAGGCGCTGGCGACCCAGGCCTATCTCGGGCGGCGCAAGGATATGTTCCGCATCGAACTCCTGCATGCCCTGCGATTGCTGCAGTATGGCGTGATCTCGCGCGAAGCCTTGCGATCGTCATGGGCGGGGGCCGTCGGGCTGCCGCAGCTCATGCCCTCCGAATTCGACAAGTGGGCATACGATCTCGATGGCGATAATCGCAAGGACATCTGGAATTCGGTTCCTGATGCACTCGCCACTATCGCGCGTCAGCTTGCCGGCAAGGGGTGGGTCAAGGGGCAGACGTGGGGCTACGAAGTGCGCATGCCTGTGTCCGGCAAGGGCTCGTGTGCGCTCGAAGGGCCCGAGAATGCCCGTCCGTTGTCAGAATGGGCATCGTTAGGTTTTACGCGAACCCGCAATCGGCAATTCCCCGCCGATCAGCTCGGCACTGAAGCTTATCTGATGTCGCCGGGCGGCGCGTATGGCCCTTCTTTCCTTGTGCTTGAGAACTATCGTGTCATTCGGCGCTACAATATGTCGGATCTTTACGCCGTGTTCGTAGGTCATCTGGCAGACCGGATCGCTGGCGGCGGAGACTTCGAAACACCCTGGCAGGATATTTCGCAACTCAGCAGCACATCCGTGGAAGAGATCCAGCGGCGTTTGAAATCCAGAGGTTTTCGCATCGACAAAGTCGACGGCAAGGTCGGCTCGAACACCCGTTGGCAGATTGGATCCTATCAGGAGGCGCAACGGCTGAAAGTGGATTGCTGGCCCACGGCGGGGCTGCTCAAGCATCTGCAGGCCAGCGCGGCGCCATAATCGAGAGGGAGAGGCAGGCATGCGCCGATGGCGGAGACGGTGCGCGACACTCTTGGCGATGACGGTTCTGGCAGGAGCGGGGCTGGGGGCAGCCCAGGCACAACCGCAGCCGATCAATCTTGCGCCGATGCTGGCGGAACTGCGCACCGAAGCGCTTGCCGCAGGCGTGAGCGCGGCGACGTTCGAGCGGGCAACGCGGGGGCTCGAGCCCGACATGCGCGTGCTGGAGCTGGCGACATCCCAGCCGGAGTTCGTGACGCCGGTGTGGACCTATATGGGCCGCATCGTCAGCAACGCGCGCATGGATACCGGCCTGAAGCAGATGGCCAAATATGGCACGGTTCTCTCAGCCATCGAGAGCGCCTATGGCGTCGACCGCTATGTCGTGCTTGCCGTGTGGGGGATCGAGACCAATTTCGGCGCCAATCTCGGGAACAGCAACATCATCCGTTCGTTGGCGACGCTGGCAGCCGGCGATGCCCGGCGCTCGCGCTACTGGAAATCGGAACTGCTGGCCGCCTTGCGCATTGTGCAGCGTGGTGACATTACGCCGGAACGGATGTCCGGGTCTTGGGCGGGCGCCATGGGACACACCCAGTTCATGCCGACGACATATCTGGCGCGCGCTGTCGATTTCGACCGCGACGGGCGGCGCGATATCTGGACCAACCCCGCCGATGCGCTCGCCTCCACAGCCAACTATCTGCGCACGTCGGGCTGGAAATCGGGCGAGCCCTGGGGATTCGAGGTCGTTCTGCCTGCCAAGTTCGATTACAGCCTGTCGGCACCGGAGCGCGCTCAGTCCGCAGCGGCATGGCGCCGGCTTGGGGTCACGCGTCCAGGAGGAACGCCGATCGGCGACACCAGGCTGGCGTTGCAGTTGAGGCTGCCCGCGGGCGCGGACGGGCCGGCCTTCCTCGTTACGGATAATTTCCGCGCTATCCTCAGGTATAACCCAGCAGTGTCCTATGCTTTGGCAGTGGGTCATCTGGCGGACAGGCTGGCCGGTGCCGATCCGATTGCGGCGACATGGCCGGTCTCATCGCGGGCATTGGCGCGCAATGAGCTGGAGGAGATGCAGACACTACTGAGCCAGCAAGGACTTGACACCGGGACGCCGGATGGGATCATCGGGACTCAGTCGCGTGCGGCCATCCGGGCTTTCCAGCGCACGCGTGGGTTGCCGCAGGATGGGCACCCCAGTCCAGAGCTACTCGACATGCTGCGCCGGGATATAGGCGAGCAGCTTCAATGAGGCCCATGTGCTGAACGCCGTTGCCAATGTCATCCGGCGAGCCTGTCCGTCGCCGGCGGCGGGGATCATCCTCGCGGTCGCCACGGCGGTCTATGCGGCGCTGGCCGGCGTCGCGCCGCTGCCTGCGGCCTCTCAGGATGAAGGCTGGGGCTCAAGCTACATCACCCCATTTCCTGAAGGTGATACCTATCGTGTGCAGGTGATCGGCGACTTCATGGCCGACAGCCTGACATCTGCCCTCACAGAGAGCCTGTCCGACGATGCGCGCGTGCAGATGGCGCGGCGCACCCAAAGCATGGCTGGCCTGATCCGGATTGAGCAGGAGGATTTCGCCGCGTTCGAGCAGGCGATCGGGCGTGAGCCTCTCCACGTGGCGGTCGTCATGCTGGGGATTGGTGACCGCATTCCGTTGCGTGGCCCGAACAATCGCCGTGTCGCTGTGGGGGCCGACGAATGGAAGGCCGAGTATTCGCGCCGTGTCGACCGCCTCATTCGCACTCTGAAACGGCAAGGGAGCGCCATCTACTGGGTCAGCCTGCCGATCGTCCGACGGGCAGATATGAGCGAAGACGTGCAGATGCTGAACGAGATCTTCCGTGAGCGCGCACTCATCGGCAACGTCAAGTTCATCAACATCTACGAAGCGTTCGCCGACGAGGAAGGGCAATACAATCAGTACGGGCCTGACCTCACCGGCAAGACGCGCATTCTGCGCGAACGCGATGGGGTGAGCTTTACGGCGGCCGGCAATCGCAAACTGGCGCATTTCGTCGAGCGAGAAATCAAACGCGACATCACGCAGGCGCGCAACGAGCGAACGATTCCGCTGGCCGGCGCCGAAGCGGAGCAGAAGCGGATCGCCCCCAAGCCGAAACAGGCCGAGGCTCCGCAGACAGGTTGGGGAACGGCTGTCCAAACGACACCGAAGGAGCGCGAGGGACGGTCCAAGGGGGCGCCTGACAATGTTGCGGCCTATGCCGCGGCGGGACAAGTCGGTGCGGGCGAATTGAAAGCTGATTCCAGCAAGGTTGCGATCAAGGTGCCCGGTCGGATCGGCCGTGAAGAGACGGTGAATATCGAAATTCTGAGGCCTGCAATACCGTCGTCGGTTCTGTCCCTCGTGACGCGCCGGGCATCCCCGGACAGGGCCGTGCACCTCGGTGAAAGCGTGCCCGATACCGTGAGTAATGGGACGCTGGTGCTGAACTCGATCACGCCGGGGCTGTCCGTCGGTTCGCAAGCTCAGCGGCAGAGATTGGCACCCACTCAGTCGGCGTTTTTCAGGGTGCTCGTCAAAGGCGAGCGCATGACCCCGAAGCCGGGGCGGGCCGATGATTTCAGGTGGCCGAGACCCGATGCAGAAACCCTTCCGCCCGCCGATGAACGGCCAGCTCAGCAGCGGCCGACACCGGCTTCCATTACGCCGCCGATACCAAAGGATCGCAGCTAAAACTCCCAAGGTGGGAGATTGAAGCTGCGAGAGCGGGCAGTGTTAAGCGGGCTGCTCGACGTCAGCGCGGCAGGTCACTCCGGCCCATCAGGGCCTTGTCGATCGCATGCGCCGCCTGGCGGCCTTCGCGGATCGCCCAAACGACGAGGGACTGGCCGCGACGCATATCGCCCGCCACGAACATCTTTTTCTGGCCCTTGATGCGGTAGTCACGCTCATCGGCTTCCAGACCCTTGAAGCGGCCGCGCGGCACGACGTCGAGGCCGATCTCCTTCACGACATCGCCTTCATTCGGACCCGCGAAGCCCATGGCCAGCAGGACGAGGTCGGCCGGAAGCTCACCCTCGCTGCCCTTGATCGGCTGCAGCTTGGCGTCGACGCGCGTGTAGAGCAGCTTCTCGATCTTGCCCTTGCTGCCTGAGAAACCGGTGGTCGAGATCGAGTATTCCGACTTCACGCCTTCCTGCTGGCTCGACGAGACGCGCAGCTTCAGCGGCCAGTGCGGCCACGACATCGCCTTGTTCTCTTTCTGCGGCGGCATCGGCATGATTTCGAGCTGCGTGACGGACTTGGCTCCCTGCCGGATCGACGTTCCGATGCAGTCGGAGCCCGTGTCGCCGCCCCCGATGACGATGACGTGCTTGCCCTTCGCGCTGATCTCCTTGATCTTGCCAAGCGCCTCGCCAGCCACCCGGCGGTTCTGCTGCGGCAGGAACTGCATGGCGTAGTGAATACCATCGAGCTCACGGCCCGGTGCTTTCGCGAAGAAATCAAAAGGATGTTCCGAGCCCCCTGCCAGCAAGACGGCGTCATGCTTGGCTTCGAGCTTGCGGATCGAAACGTCGCCGCCGACGTGCACATTGCAATGGAAGACGACGCCCTCGGCCTCCATCTGCTTCACGCGGCGCTCGATGACGTGCTTCTCCAGCTTGAAATCCGGAATGCCATAGCGCAGCAGGCCACCGGGATAGGCGTTCTTCTCATAGACGTGCACCTCGTGACCGGCGCGCGCCAGTTGCTGCGCGGCAGCCAGTCCGGCCGGACCCGACCCGATGATGGCAACCTTCTTGCCGGTCTTGTGCTCCGCAGGCTGCGGTACGATCCAACCTTCCTCGAAGCCGCGATCGGCAATCGCGCACTCGATCGTCTTGATGGCGACCGGCTTGTCGTCGATGTTGAGTGTGCAGGATGCCTCGCACGGCGCTGGGCAGATGCGGCCCGTCACCTCGGGAAAGTTGTTCGTCGAGTGCAGGTTGATCGCGGCGTTCTTCCAGTCGCTGTGAAACACCAGATCGTTCCAGTCGGGGATCTGGTTGTTCACCGGACAGCCGTTGTGACAGTAGGGAATCCCGCAGTCCATGCAGCGGGAAGCCTGCGTCTTGGTCTCCGCCTCCGTCAGCGGAAC
>JAFAFW010000038.1 GCA_023423275.1 Pseudomonadota bacterium | reverse complement strand
GCCGACCTGCTGAAGAAGCATCATCGTCCGGTCGGTCTGCAAGCGGCGTTGAAGGCGAGCCTCCGCACCCTGCCTGCCAACGATCAGCCGCAGACCCGCAAACGGCGCTAGCCGGTCTTCTTCTTCCGGGTCGCCGGTTTCTTCTTGGCCCCAGCTTCACCTTCCAGGCTGCGCTTCAGCGCCTCCATCAGATTGAAAATCTCGCTCAATCTGGTGGCTATCCTCGAAGGAGCAAGATGGTAGTAACGTGAGCAACCGAGATATACTGGAGGTTCGCCGGTACGTTCACGGTTTTGGCGAGTTCGAACCGATATGAGCGTGGACGACCATTTCAACGATGCAGCCTGGCACCACGAGCGCAGACACAACGACTGTGGCCCGGTTGGGATACGGCTTGTGGAAGTACTGCGCGTAGATCTCGTTCATTGCTTTGACGTCCCTCCCATCGGTCAGATAGATGAGGATCTGCGTGACATCGTCCATTGTCCCGCCCGCGGCGGCGAGGCAGTGCTTCAGGTTTTCAAGTGTTTGGGTTGTTTGTGCGCGGATGTCACCCGTCTCTATGCCACCACCCGGCTTAACAGCGACCAGAGCCGTGTAGAAGATGCCATCGGCTGTTACGACCCATTCAAGCGGCGTATCGATCGGCGGAAGACCAGTTTCTACAGCATGTCTCATTCTTCGTACTCCTGGTCTGAGCTCCCTCGCATGTAAACCGTGAACATAAGGGAGCGTGTCAACAGCTGTCGGCAAATTTTTATACCTGCGGTCGTCATTGCACTGACAGCCGCCATCTTGGCTTTTTGAGACGTGCAGGCCAAGGTCGGGCGAGGTCGGACCTCACACGCTTGCAGCGGCTTCGACGGGCAGCCCCGCCGCCTTCCACTCTGGGAACCCGTCCTCAAGCCGATGCACTGTGTAGCCACGCGCCCTCAGCAGCGCCACCGCCTCGAACGACAGGACGCAATACGGCCCACGACAGTAGGCCACGATCTCGCGCCGCTTGGGCAGCTCAGCCAATCGCTCTTCCAGCTCCGGCCAGGGGATGTTCAGCGCCGACGGCAGATGCCCCAACGCGAACTCCGCTTCAGGCCGGACATCAAGCACGGTCACGAGCCCGTCGCGCAGGCGTTTGACCAGCGCCTTGCGCGTCACAGGCTCCATCTGATCGCGCGCGCGGAAGTAGGAGGCCATCACCCGCTCGATCTCGGCGTCATTGCGTTCGCCGACCCGCCCAAGCGCCATCAGAAGCGCAACGACATCGTCTTCTCCTGCGAGCGAGTAGAAGACGCGCTTGCCGTCACGACGCGTCGCAACCAGAGCTGCGCGGCGCAGGATCTGCAGGTGGCGGGAGGCATTTGCGAAGGTAAGGCCGGACCGCACCGCCAGCTCCTCGACACTCCGTTCGCCCTGTCCGAGATGCTCCAACAGCTCCAGGCGGTGCGCATGGCCGAGCGCCTGGGCGATTTCGGCGAGACTGGCAAACACTGCCTGCTTAGGTCCAATACTTGACATCACACTTCATTCGATCAATTATTCAACGATATAATTAAATATATCCGGTCCGTTGTCACTACGGCCGCTGAGGCACCGGTGACATTGCATGAGCGCACCATCCCATGGACAGCGACCATCACCAAGATCATTGGCAACGTACCTATCAAACGAAATCCGAGCATAAGCTGAGCTGGTACCAGGAATTGCCGGAGCCTTCGTTCACGCTAGTGACCACCGTTGCTGCCTCGCTGTCGTCTCCCATCATCGATATCGGCGGCGGCACCTCCCATCTTGTCGATCATCTTGTCCGGCGAGGATACGACGGCGTCACCGTGCTCGACCTGTCCCCAGCGGCGCTCGCCCAGGCGCAGGTGCGGCTGGGGGAAAAGTCCGGATTTGTTGAGTGGATCGCCGCCGATATCCTGACCTGGACGCCGTCACGCCTCTATGAGGTGTGGCACGACCGGGCAACCTTCCATTTCATGGTGAGCGATGCCGACCGTTCCGCATATCTGACGCGCTTGAAGCAAGCCCTGGTTCCGGGCGGTCACGCTATCATCGGGACCTTCGCCTTGGACGGGCCTGAACGCTGCAGCGGGTTGCCGGTGATGCGCTATGATCCGGCAGGCTTGGCCAGCATCCTGGGACGGGAGTTCGTGCCTGTCAGCTCCCAGCCCCATCGGCATCAAACACCTTGGGGCGGCGTACAGGCCTTCCAATTCAGCGTCTTCAAGCGCCGCCCGGAGGCTTCATGACGAGCAGACTGCCGCGTGCAGCGCCGCCGATCCTGCGAGCCAAGCATCACGGATCAGCGTCGGTTTTCAATCCGGCGAACCTGTTGCGCGAGGCGCGCCGCCAGAAGGGCCTGCCCGATACTCCGATCCCAGAGATCTGCATCCTCGATCCGGACGGCGACATCGTGCGCCATCTTCGCGCCACCGGACGCGCGCAACCCGCCGAAGGCTGGGCCTGCTATCACAGCGAGATGATCCGCTTCACGCACGGCGGGCGCGATTACGGGATCGTGGGCTGTGCTGTCGGCGCATCCTACGCGGTGCTGTTGGCCGAGCAGATGTTCGTCTCAGGTTGTCGCTTGCTCGTCAGCATGACCTCATCCGGGCAAATAAAGCCATTGCGCGCGCCGCCATACTTCATCCTGATCGAACGCGCATTGCGCGACGAAGGGACGAGCTATCACTATCTGCCCGCCGAGGGAGACTACGCAATCGCCAATCCGGAACTGGTTGCGACCGTGACGCCTGCCCTGGCTCAGTCCTGCACGCCGGTCGAGCGAGGAGCGTCCTGGACCACCGATGCGCCGTACAGAGAGACACCGGAGGCCATCGAAGCGGCTCACACCGCAGGCATCCTTGCGGTCGAGATGGAGGCCGCTGCTCTCTATGCTTTCGCGAAGGCGCGGAACAAGCCGGTACTCTGCTTTGCCCATGTGACAAACCAGATGGGCCAGATCGGGGACTTCGAGAAGGGTGAGACCAATGGCGCAACCGCGTCAATTGCACTGGTTCATGCCGTCGCCGATTGCTGGCTGCGTGCCCACCACGGCGTTCGACGGTAGTGTCGGTTGGTAGACCGATCGCCAATCCGCCCCACGAAGGTAGGAGGTGTCGGTAAATTCAGATCTACAGAAAAAATAGAGCAATATCAATACGCATTGGCGGAGACGGGGACCGTGAAAATCCGTCCGCCATTGTCCGTCACTGATCGTTTTTCTTCGTCGATACAACACCTTAATGCATATGTTCGTCCGTCACCGTCCGTCTCTGTACGCTGCTGAACGCAGCCAATCTTATGACAAATCTTATGACAAAGATTGGCACGGACATCCCCCGGAATTTTGTTGATGGCGATGCAATGCACGATGCGACTCATGCTGGACAGGCTATACAGTTCGCCATGCCATGCACCCAATGCGGACGGCCTGCATTCTACAAGATTGAAGTAGAGGGAGGGGCGCACACACTGTGCCTGTCGTGCTGGGTTACGTTCGAGGACGTGCAGTTTAGGAAGTGGATGCAATCCTCAGCCATGTTGAATTTTTCTCTCGATGAGATGGACGCCGTAGTTCCTGTTGGTCCGATGGGAGGGAGGATACCTGTGGCGGAGATTGCAAGGGCGGCATCCCGCTCCAAGACCTTCAACAATATCCAGATCACCAACTCCACGGTTGGCGTCATCAACACCGGTAATTTGGCCAAGATTGACGCGGCAATCACAATATCGAAGGGGACGGAGAGCGAGGAGTTCGGCGCTCGCCTGAAAGACCTAACTGATGCGATCTTGAGGGATACAGCACTCGACAATCAGTTGCGCCAAGAGATGATCGAACTAGTTCAGGCCATCTCGGATCAGGTTATAGTGAGCAAGACGCCTAGCAAGGCAGTCGTCTCGACTCTATTCGACAAGCTGAAAGAACTGGCATCAGGTGCGGGGGCAATCACGGACGCCGCGCAAAAACTCAAGGAAGTATGGGATTACTTTCGGGCGATGTTTTAGACGCGCTCGCACAATTTCTTGCCGTTCATAAGGATAGGTCCAACGTTGATTGCATGCCTGCCCACGACTCTGCGTCGGGCATGTCTTGCGGCAACAATTGCAGCGCCAATAATTTATTCACTTTCGTTTCGCCGCACTCGCGAAACCCTGCCTGCAAATAAGTCCAGCCCCACACATCCTTTCCGCGAACGCGCGTCGGTTTGACCTTCGCGCGGTCAACAAATGTCACCATGCCAAGCGGTGGTGGATTGCCAAAGAATGTCTTGGTGGCCGCGACTGCATCACGGATCAAATCGGAAGCAGTACCCGCACCCTCATTGCGAAACGCGCTGCAAATCCACGCGCCCGCCCATTCATGCTTCGTGTATTCCGCGAATGGCCAAGACGTGACCCAAAATGCTTTTCCGGTCGCAGTCTCTGCGCGCAAGACAAGGCACCGACCGGGTGGGACGAATCCAGTCGCCCCCGGTTTTTGCCGGTTATAGTGTCTATCGGCGAGTTCGCGGCTTAGATCGCTCGCGCGGTGAGAAAGTTCCCAAATCATACGCCTCAATAATCACGGCGTAGTCCCCGCCGCATGGCTGTTTTGGTGGTCTCGCGAAACGGCGAATGCCTGCCACCGCCCTAGACCATGACGGATCAATCCGTCAACGGATTGATAGAAGGCAGGATTCGAACGGGTGATGGTCTGAGCGGAGCCTGACTACTGCCGCAACGTATTGAAAATACTTGATAAAATCGGCCATCTTATGACAAAACTTATGACAAAGCAAAATGCTCTGCGCAAAAATCCAATGATTTCAATGGATTGTAAGGTTAACTGGCGGAGACGGGGTCCGCCAATTATCGCTGAAATCACTGTATAATTCTACGAATTCATCGTTGGCCTACGTTTTGGCCTACGGTCCTGATCCACGTGTCGGACATGAAACGCATCAGCGACAAAACGCACTGCTTGCGTCATCTCATGGCTGAGAACGCTCGACTGGGGGCGATTTGAGGCCGCGCCGTTGACAAAGCCGACGGGTCCACCTGCCGCCACTGCGTGTCATGGGCGCCAACGCGAAAAGCTGGCACGGCGCCATTGGCAAGCTGCGCCCCGTAAGGATCGATTTCGATTGGCTAGATTCTACTTAATCGACAGAATAACAGATCCGGATATGGGGTCCGTGACGCCCAACCCGCCATCGAGTTCCACAAGAGTTTGGCGGAAGCTGTCAAGCGTGGCGATCATCTGCGGCCGAGCGGCCGCCAGCGCCTCCATGCTCTCCCATTCCGCGATGATGCAGTAGCGTCCCTCAGAAGCTGCAATGATGTTGGCGTGACGCAGTCCTGGCCAGTCCTCGGAAATGTTCCGGTGGGCATTGAGGAAGACGGTTTCCATGCCGGGCTTGACCTTGAAACGCACGACGGTGAATGCTGTCATGACTGCCTCCGCGCGAGATGATGGCCGTGATATCCATGGACCTTCAGGCAAAGCCACCCGCATTGAGCTTGGTGCGGGGCTGGCCCCCGGGGGTGGGATTCCAAGTTTGGCTGCCAGCCCCGCACTGTCGCGGGATGAAGGGAATCATCGGGGCAATGGTCTGGGCCGCTGCTGGCGTACCTACCTGTCAACCCGCAACACCTGATTTTTAGGCTGAGCAATGCCGGAACGCAATCAGATGCATCCCAACGTCACCGGGATGCGTCCGCCGTTCGCTTACCTGTGAGCTTCATCACGGATACTTACCGGTTGGGAGCACATAGTTCCGTCTCATCAGGAACTTGACCGGGATCTCGGACGTCTCACTCGATGTGGTAGCTGCTGTCCCGCGCGCTGCCAGGATGTGCCCCATGCCCCGTGCGTACTGGAAAGGCCATCTCAAGCTCTCCCTGGTCTCAATCCCGGTTGAGCTGTTCAATGCCGTCGATAGCTCGGCTGGCATCTCGTTC
>JAFAFW010000106.1 GCA_023423275.1 Pseudomonadota bacterium | reverse complement strand
CTCGGAAGCGGCAGCGGGACATAGCGATTGAGGTCGACACCCGCGCCGGGGACCATTGCCGTTGTCGGAAGGTCGAACAGCTCCGACACGCGCTGACGATCATTCCGGTTATGAAAGACAACGGCGTGGCTCCTCGACAAACCCGCGCACATCAACCGACGCCAGCGCCAGCCGGGGGCATCTGCTCCGCCAAGCTGCTCACCAAGCTCGGATGCCAGAAGCACGATGCGGGGCACGCGCGCTTTGCGGGCAGCGATCGACGCGAGCAGCATCGGCTTTGCATGATAAGCCAGCACCGCATGAGGGCGCCAATCGGCGAACTTTGCCTTCAACGCGCCCACGGTCTTGCGGTCGGCCAGCGGATGCAGGCCATCCGCCCGAAATGGGAACCGCGCACAGATCGCGCCAAGCTCTTCCAACTGGCCGATGTGTTCCCCGACGGGATCCGTCGGATCGTCCGGCGCCAGACAGAGAACCTGATGGTGATGATCGAGAAGGCTTGCGATCAAGTCGCCGCGCAGCCGGGCCAGGCTCGTCCAACCGGGACCAATGATCGTCACACGCCGCGAGGCTTGAGAAACCGGAGCCGTGCGGGTACGGCCGGCATAACCGGACGCAAGCTCAGCGGCATCGGCCAATAGCGCCGAAGTCTTCCTCCACACCGCTTTCAGTCCCCCCGTCTTCGACTATCCCGCTCAACGTGTGCGAGTCGTGGGATGACTATATGGCCGAGCCTGCCGACCACTACCGATCGCAGGTTGCTATGCACAACTCTGAGGATATCCGGGCGAGGCAGGACCAGGATTTCCGAGAAAATCCTGGTCCTGATGCGATCAGCCGGCCTGTAAGCCGGGTTCTGTCTGGAGGATCGCTCCTCCGCGACGGTCATTCATCTGGGACGCGCATTGCTGCGCGCCTCAAGCAACCAACCCGGGTGGCGGGCCTGGAAACGGGCTTGGCGTCGCGAGTTGCCCCGCACGCCCGGCCACCCCTATTTGGTCTTGCTCCCGATGGGGTTTACCCTGCCGCTCCTGTTGCCAGTCGCGCGGTGCGCTCTTACCGCACCGTTTCACCCTTACCCGTACGGCCCGAAAGCCGCCGTCGGCGGTTTGATTTCTGTGGCACTGTCCCTGGGGTTGCCCCCGGCGGCCGTTAGCCGCCACCGTGTTCCCATGGAGCCCGGACTTTCCTCCACCGTCGCCAAAATCGCCATAACGCGAGGTCAAGCATCGGCAGCGACCGTCCGGCCAGCTGATCAGCTCAATAAGGGGCGATCGCGGCCGCGCGTCAAGGCTTCGGCGATCGCGCCGCTGTGGGTTTGTTGATGAGGATAATACCTGTCACCACAAAGGCCAGTGAGAGCCAAGTCCGCATCGTGATGCGCTCATCCAGCAGCAGCGCACCTGCCAGAACGCCGAAAACCGGCGACAGGAAGGTAAACGAGGCAACCACCGACGCCGGGTGCCGCGACAGCAGCCACACCCAGATCACGTACGTGATGAAGGCAACGATCACCACCGTATAAGCGAATCCCAACACGACGCGGGGATCGTCAAAGGATGCTGGCCCCTCGCCGCTGACGAACGATACGAGGAGCAGCAGCGGCGCCGATATGGCGAGCTGGTAAAACAACGTCTTTTCTGGCCGAATGTAGCGGAGAGACGTGGTTCGCATCATGAGCGTCGCCACCGCCCATCCGATGGCCGAGCCGAGGCACAGCAAGTCCCCCAGCAGCGCGCCTTGCGGCTGTGACGTGCTGAACAGCCCGTCACCCAAAGCCACCGCCAGTCCGGCGAACGCGGCAATCAGCCCAGCCAGCTTCGTCGGCGTGATCCTGTCGCCGGGGATCAGATAATGCGCGCCGATCGCAACGAAGAATGGCATCGAATAGATGAACAGCACGGCCCGCGACGCGCTGGTCAACTGCAGGCCGGGATAGACCATCATGAAATTGGCGGCGAACGACAGACCGATCACAATCCCAGCCTTCAGGCTTCCGTCGCGTTCGAACAGGGCAATTCCACGAAACATGCACCATGCGAACACCAGCAATCCGGCGAACAATGACCGCAGTCCGGCCTGCTGAAACGGGGGAATCCCGGCATTGGCAATTTTGATTGCGGTTTGATTGATGCCCCAGATCACACAGCAGGCGAGAATGATCGCGGTCACCCATCCATCGAGCGGCCGCAATGCAGCGGGGTCGGCCTTCTGCATACCGCTGCCTCCGAGGCGCTAGACCCCAGCCTCATGGGAAAGACCCGCGAGAAGCCGCTCCAGCGTTGTTATCGTCGACTGGTCGATGCATCCGTCCACGCGCGCAGGCCGGAAATGGCGCTGGAATGCGCGCACGACGAATTCGGTCTTTTCCTCGAACTCGCCGGTCGGTTCGATGTCGTAGCCGTATTGTTTGAAAAGTTCCTGCACGAGCGAGATCAGTTCGCCGCCGAACCCCATGCTGACGCCGCGGTCGGATTTCACCAGCGGCGCAGGCTCGACCCAGTGGCCTATTCCGGCGCGGGCGAGCCGTGCCCAATCGAATTTTTCGCCGGGATCCTTCTTACGCACGGGCGCGACGTCGGAATGCGCCAGGACACGCTCGGGGCGGATGCCGTTCCGCGCGATGATATCGCGGCTGAGCGCGATCACGGCTTCCATTTGCGCCTCAGGAAAGGCCGGATAGCCGAGATCGTGACCAGCATTGTGGATTTCGATCCCGATCGAGGTGGAGTTGATATCGGTTTCGCCGCCCCAATTGGAGAGCCCTGCATGCCACGCGCGCATGGACTCCGGGACCATCTGAATGATGCGCCCGCATTCGTCGATCACATAGTGGCACGACACCTTGCTTTCCGGCCGCGAGAGCCAATCGACCGCTTTGCCACAATCCGCCAGGCCCGTGTAATGCAGAAGCAGGATCGTGGGACGCATATTTTCGCGGCGCGGCTCCAGGTTCGGCGAAGGATGCACCTCCTCGACCAAGGCGCTGTCAGGCGCAAAACTCACAACGCGCGCTCCTTCATGATCTCATCGTAGGCGGCGTTCAGAGCGGCGACCTTCCGGTTGGCGACATCGAGAAATTCTTCAGGGACCCCGTGCGCGATCAGCGAATCGGGATGGTTCTCGCGGATCAGACGTCGATAATGCGCCTTCAGTTCACCGTCCGAAACGCCGGGCGATACGCCCAAAACGGTATATGGGTCTGTCGGATCGCGCACAAACATCGCCCGTATCGCCCGATATTCGGGTTCCGCGATACCGAAGCGGCTTGCGACATCGCGGAGATAGGCATCCTCCGCGCCATGAAACACGCCATCCGCCGCTGCGATATGAAACAATGCTTCCAGAACGTCCCGCTTCAGATGCGGTTCGTCGGCAAGCAGTGCCGCAACCTTGTCGGCATAGGCGTCGTAGCCGGCAACGTCCTGTTTTGCGATATCGTAGAGGTGTTCGACGTTGGCCTCTTCTTCCGGGGGAACGTGGAACACCTGCTCGAACGCGCGCGCTTCAAGAGCCAGCGAGACGCCGTCGGCCTTCGACAGTTTTGCGCAGAGCGCGATGACCGCCATGGTGAAAGCCACGCTGGTTTGCTGCGCGTGCGAACGCGAAGGCTGGTCCAGTCCGAGGCTCGCACAAAGGCTTGACAGCACCGATCGCACGGCGCCGCCTTCTCCGAATCCCATCGCTCGCGTGATCGTCTTCCAGGGCATAGCGTTGGTTTAACCGCATTCGCGGCGCCATAGAAGTGGATTGGTGAAGCAGGCGCTCATGTGGCGAGCGCCGTAATATTGCAACTCTATCGCCACACTTTTGTCACGATTTGCCCCGTCGACACGTTTCATTGTCAATTTCTTGGCACGCCGTGCTAGATCTGGAGGCATCAGATCAGGGACGGAGCAGAAACAAAAAAGCGGGAGGGAGGACCCCATGAGGACGCTGTATTACATGCTGGCGGCAACAGGTATGATTGTCGTGGCAGCTGGAATGGCCAAAGCAGAGACCATCAACGCGTCGCAAGTGGCTGGGTTGTCGGCTCCGATCAGTGTGATCGCCGCTCAATAGATTTCCAATGAGCCACAAGAGAGCGTGCAGAACGTCACGCCTCTTGTGTGCGATTGATGGACGACCTTCCTGATTCACAGATCGACCACGGGCCAAAGGCGCAAGCCACAAGGTCGAGATCGAAAATTGCCACCGCCGATCACCCGGCGCCGAAAAATGCGGAGAACAGTTTTGTCTCCGCATCCGTAGCGCCGGGAACTGTCGGCAAGCGCCTTGCCCTCTACATCTTCCTGTAGGCGTCGACGACGGTCTTGCCGTCCGCGCCGGCTTTCTTGAGCCAGTCGTCCGTCAACTGATCACCGATCTTCTTGAGGCCCGCTTCCAGTTCAGGTCCCGGAGGCTCGACCTTCATGCCCTTGGCCTTGAGCTGGTCGACATACCACTGCGCCTTTTCCGGCGCGATCTTCCAGCCGCGCTCTTCGGCAGCCTTCGCAACCTTCAAGATCGCATCCTGTTGATCCTTCGGCAGGGCATTGAAGGCGGCCTTGTTCACGAACGTGACGTTTCTGGGAATCCACGCCTGGGCGTCGTACCAGTGGCTCATCGTCTCCCATACCTTGCTGTCGTAGCCGGTCGAGCCGGACGTCATAAAGGAGTTGACGGTACCGGTGGCGAGCGCCTGCGGCAGCTCCGCGGCCTGAACCGTAACGGGCTGCGCGCCGACCAGTTCGGCGATGCGCGTCGTGCCGACGTTATAGGCGCGCATCTTGAGACCATTCATATCTTCGATCTTGTTGATGTCCTTCTTGGCGTAGATGCCCTGCGGGCCCCACGGCACGGCGAACAGCAGCATGATGCCTTGGCTGTCGAGCTTCTTGGTGATCGCGGCCTTCTGCGCCTCCCACAGCTTCCTGGAGGCATCATAGCTGGATGCCAGGAACGGGATGGTATCGAGCCCGAACACCGGATCCTCGTTTTCGTGGATCGAGATCAAAACCTCGCCCATCTGCGCCTGCCCGGTCGCAACGGCCCGCTTGATCTCCGGCGCTTTGAACAGCGATGCGCCAGGGTGGACCGTGATATCCAGCTTGCCGTCGGTGGCCTTCTTCACCTCCTCAGCAAACCAGATGAGGTTTTCGGTATGGTAGTTGGTGGCCGGGTAGGCTGCGGGCAGGTTCCACTTCGTCTGTGCATTTGCTGACGTGGCCGCCGCGGACATTGCGATCACAGCGGCCGTCGCCGCCAGATACGCTCGTCGACTGATAGTCATGCACTCACTCCCTTTGGTTGCTCGGTCGTTCGAAAAGTCATTTCAAGCCGGAAACACCAGCCGCGGCAAGAACAAGGCAAGGCCCGGAAACAGAGTTATGATCGCAACAGCCGCGATCAGCAGCAGGAAAAACGGCAGCGCAGCATAAGCGACCGTCCAGCTATCGCGGCCGCTCATCGATTGCAGAACAAAAAGATTGAATCCAACCGGTGGCGACACCTGAGCCATCTCGACGACGAGAACCACAAAGACGCCGAACCAGATGAGATCGAAGCCAGCCTTCTGCACAAGAGGCAGCACGATCGCCATCGTGAGCACGATCATCGAGATGCCATCGAGAAACATGCCCAGCAAGACGTAGAATAACGTCAGGCAGGCAATCAGCATCCCCGGACTGAGATTGAGGTTGGCGACGGCTTCTGCAACCGCGGCGGGGATTTGCGTGTAGGCCATGGCGGCCGACATGAAGGCGGCGCCGCCGAGGATCAGCATGATCATGACGGTCGTCCGGGTCGCGCCCATGACGCTTCCCCAGAAAGACTGAAGCGTGAGCGAACCTTGGAGCCACGCGATGATCAACGCACCCAGCACACCCCACGCCGCGCATTCTGTGGCCGTCGCCGTTCCCGAGATCAGAGCGCCAAAGACGAACAGGATGAGGAGAAGCGTTGGAATCAATTGAGCCGATTCCTTCACCCCCTCCACAAACGACACACGGGGCTCCGGAGGCGGCTGCTTCTTCGGGTTCAATAACGACCAGACCGCGATGTAGCCGCAGTACAGCAGCATGACGACGGCTCCCGGCAGGAATCCGGCGAGGAACATCTGAACAAGGGAAACCTCGGCCTGCACCGCATACACGATCATGATGATCGATGGCGGGATCAACAGCCCCAGCGTTCCCGAGCCGGCTAGCGATCCGATCGCAATCCTCTCGTCGTACCCGCGCTTCGTCAACTCGGGCAGAGCGATCTTGCCCACGGTCGCGCAGGTCGCTGCCGATGAGCCCGACACCATGCCGAATATCCCGCAACCGATCACGTTGACATGCACCAACCGCCCCGGCAGCCATGTCACCCACGGAGAAAGCCCGCGGAACAGCTCTTCGGAAAGACGGGTGCGAAACAGGATCTCGCCCATCCAGATGAACAGCGGCAGCGCCGAAAGCGTCCAGGATGCGTTGGCGCTCCAGACCGTGGTAGCGAACACCGCGCCGATCGGCACGTTGCTGACGAACATCATCGCGGCGATACCGCTGAGGATCAGAGCAAGCCCAACCCACACGCCAAGAATGAGGGCCAATGCCATGACGCCGAGAAGCGCAACCGCGATCTCAACAAGTTCCATATGCATGGTCACAGGTTCCCCGATGCAGCGCGCTCGATGACCTCTTCTTTGGTTTTCGGTGGGGCCTTTGCGTAGCGCGGGAACCCTCCACGCGCGACATGAACGAATTCATCGACGAACGCGATCAGCAGAACGACCGAGCCAATGGAAAATCCGAGTTGGGGAATCCATAGCGGCACCGATATGACGCCACTCGACAGGTCGTTCAGCAGCCAACTGTCGTAGGTCATGGTGACGGCGGCCCAGGCCATGAACCCCACGAGCAACGTGCCGATCGTGAGCGCGACCAGCTCCATGATCTGACGTGGGCGGCCCTGCAGGCGCTCGACGACAAGCCCCATACGGATCAACTCGGACGACTTGAACGTGTGCGCCAGTCCCAGGAACCCCAGCGCGGCCAGGCTCCAGGCCGTAAAATCATCCCCGGATTGGACATTGACGCCGATCTGCCGCCCGACGGAGAGCGACATCATCAGCAGAAAGATCACAATCAGGAAAAGGCCGGCGAGGTAACCGGTTGCGAGATAGAGACCGTCAAGACATCGTCGTAGCATGCGTCACTCCTCCCGCAGATCGGCACGGAGGGCAATTATGCTTTCGGCGTGCATGTCGGGTCTACCCAATGACGGAAGCGATCTTGGTCCGGGCCGCATTCTTTCGCGATGCAGTGCCCGTGTCGCGCTTAAAATAGCGCCGATCTGCTCAACCGCCGATCGCGGGGTTCGCTACAGCGACGTAGCAGAGCGCGCGGCCTGATCGTAGTGGCCCGAGAGCGCGCGGAGAAGAGCCCCCAGCTCCGACAGGGTTAAATCCGGCAGGCCTGCCGTCTTGACCGGCGTTACGAGAAGCCTCTCGCGCACCAGATGGTAACGCTCACAGGCTTCGGCACCTGCCCGGGTTGCCGCAATCATCTTTTCCTTGCCGGAGCGCTTTGACGTGACCAGCCCGGCGGCTTCCAGCTTCTTGATGGCATAGGTCACGACATGCGTGTCGTCGATGCCGAGCACCAGGCAAATATCCGCGAGTTTCTTGGGCCGGTCACGATGGCGCACGGTGTGGAGCAGCATGATCTCCACCGGAGACAGGTTCGGGACGCCAGCCGCCGCCATCCCCCGCACCATCCACCGCTCGAAGGCGTGATTGGCCAGGATCAGGCCATACTCGACCTCGGACAAACCGGGCAGCGCGCCGGACGCCAGGTGAGCGGATGACACGATAGGCCCGATAGTGGCAGCGTCGGCACCTGAGTGTTTCGCGCGGTCTCGGGTCATGGAAGTGGTCCGGAAATTACCAGCCGTTCGGGCGAGGGTGTCGAGGGTGGAATAATATGTCAACATTTTATTGACGTTTTATATATGTTGGCGCAAGTCTATCGCGCTCTATGCTGCGGCGCGGTGAGGAGATGGTCATGTCGGCAATGCATGAAGGTTCGGCGAAGTGGCATTTCTGGATCGATCGCGGCGGCACCTTCACCGACGTCGTTGCCCGCTCCCCTGACGGCAACATCGAAGCGCGCAAGGTTCTTTCGGAAAATCCCGAGGCTTACGAGGATGCGGCACTCGAAGGCATCCGCCGCTTTCTCGACGTGGCTTCCGACGCTCCGATCCCTGCCGACCGCATCGCCTCGATCAAGATGGGCACCACCGTCGCCACCAATGCGCTGCTGGAGCGCAAGGGCGAGCCGACGCTGCTCGTCATCACCAAGGGCCTCAAGGACCAGCTGGAAATCGGCTATCAGGCCCGGCCGGACATCTTCGCCAAGAAGATCATCAAGCCTGAAATGCTCTACACCCGCGTGGTAGAGGCTGACGAGCGCGTGCGCGCCGACGGCACGATCGAAACACCGGTCGATCTCGCGGGTCTTCGAAAGAATCTGGAGGAGGCACTTGCGGCTGGCATCAAGTCGGTCGCGATCGTCTTCATGCACGCCTATGCCTTTCCGGCGCATGAGACCGCGGCGGCGGCTCTTGCCCGCGAGCTCGGTTTCACGCAGATTTCCGTCAGCCACGAGATTTCGCCGCTGATCAAGATTGTCGGCCGCGGGGACACCACCGTTGCCGACGCCTACCTCTCGCCGATCCTGCGCCGCTATGTGGAGAAGGTTGCCGGAGCGCTGTCGTCCGGCTCCGGAGACGGTCCGCAGATCCTGTTCATGGCGTCGTCCGGCGGCCTGAAAGCCGCGAAGATGTTCCAGGGCCGTGACGCCATCCTCTCCGGTCCGGCCGGTGGGATCGTCGGCATGGCGGAGACCGCCAAGATCGCAGGTTTCGAGAAAGTCATCGGCTTCGACATGGGTGGGACGTCCACGGACGTGTCGCATTTCGCCGGAGACTACGAACGCGCGTTCGAGACCGAAGTGGCCGGCGTACGCCTGCGCGTACCGATGATGCGCATTCATACGGTGGCCGCGGGCGGTGGCTCGATTCTCTCTTACGATGGCACGCGTTTCCGCGTCGGCCCCGAAAGCGCGGGCGCCAACCCTGGTCCCAAGTGCTACCGCCGCGGCGGGCCGCTGACGGTCACGGACGCGAATGTGATGGTCGGCAAGCTATCCGGGAGCCTGTTTCCGAAGATTTTCGGGCCCAATCGCGACGAAGCGCTCGACGAGGCGGCGGTCCGTCGCGCGTTCACGGAAATGGCCGGTGAAATCGGTGACGGCCGCGCGCCCGAGGACGTGGCCGATGGGTTCCTGCGCATCGCCGTCGAGAACATGGCCAATGCCATCAAGAAGATTTCCGTACAGCGCGGATATGACGTCACCGAGTATGCGCTCAATTGTTTCGGATCGGCCGGCGGCCAGCATGCCTGCATGATCGCCGATACGCTGGGGATGGAGACCGTCTTCATCCATCCGTTATCGGGCCTGTTGTCTGCCTATGGCATGGGACTGGCCAACATCCGTGCCAGCCGCGAGCAGTCCGTCGAAGCGCCTCTCGATGACACGACGATGCAGGAGGTCAGCACTCTTTCAGCCAAGCTCGGGGCCGAAGTCAGCGACGAACTGGCAGCACAGGGCGTTCGCGCGGATGATGTGACTGTCTCCATCTGGCTGCATCTGCGCTATGACGGCACTGACACCGCACTGCCGATTTTGATCGGTGAGCCGAAGGCCATGCGCGCCGAGTTCGAGCGCCAGCATCGTCAGCGGTTCGGCTTCATCTCACCGGAAAAGAAAGTCTTCATCGCCGCGCTCGAGGTAGAGGCAGCCGGCGGCGGCGCGGCGATCGATGAGACCGAAGAAACTGCTCCGCCTCCGGCCGCTCCTGCCGGAAGCGCCGAGTTCAAGACGACGCGGTTCTTCTCAAGCCGCGCCTGGCATGATGCGCCTGTCTATACGCGCGACCAACTGCAGACCGGCCAGCGCGTTTCCGGGCCTGCGCTTGTCATCGAGCCCAATCAGACCGTTGTCGTCGAGCCCGGATGGCAGCTCGAAGTCACCGCGCGCAATCATCTCGTCCTGAAGCGTACGGTCGCGCGCCAGCGCGAGATCCTGGGCCAGAAGGCCGACCCTGTACTGCTTGAGGTCTTCAACAACCTGTTCATGTCGATCGCCGAGCAGATGGGTGAGGCGCTGCGCAACACCGCTCAATCCGTGAATATCAAGGAGCGGCTGGACTTCTCGTGCGCCGTGTTCGACGCGCAGGGCCAGCTCGTCGCGAATGCCCCGCACATGCCGGTGCATTTGGGCTCGATGGATCGCTCGGTCGAGACGATCGTACGCGAACGCAAGGGCACGATGAAGCCCGGCGACGTCTACATGCTGAACGCACCTTATAACGGTGGAACGCATTTGCCCGATATCACCGTCATCACGCCAGTGTTCGAGAAAGCCGGCAAGGGAGGAGAGATCCTGTTCTACGTCGCCAGCCGCGGACATCATGAGGATATCGGCGGTCTCACGCCAGGCTCGATGACACCGCGCGCGACACATATCGATGAGGAAGGCGTTTATATCGACAACTTCAAGCTGGTCGAGGAAGGTCGTTTTCTGGAAGCCGAAACGCACGATCTGCTGATGGGCGCGCGTTATCCGGCGCGGTCTCCGGGTAAAAATATCGCTGACCTCAAGGCGCATGTCGCCGCCAACGCCAAGGGCGTGGCAGAGCTCGAAAAGACGGTCGCGCATTTCGGCCTCAACGTCGTCAAGGCGTACATGGGCCACGTGCAGGACAACGCCGAGGAAAGCGTGCGCCGCCTGCTGACACGGATCGATGGCGGCGAATTCCGTGTCGAGATGGATCAGGGCACGCACGTCTCGGTGAAGATCACGGTTGATCGCGAGGCACGAAGCGCCACAGTCGATTTCTCCGCATCGAGCCCCGAGCAACCGAACAATTTCAACGCCCCCGCTCCGGTCACGCGCGCGGCGACGCTCTATGTCATGCGCGTCATGGTCGACGAGCCGATCCCGATGAATGCCGGTTGCCTGAAGCCGATCAATCTCGTCATCGGCGAAAAGTCGATGCTGTCACCGCAATATCCGGCCGCGGTCGTGGCGGGCAATGTCGAGACCAGCCAGATCGTCACCAATTGCCTGTTCGCGGCACTCAACGCCATGGGGCCGAGCCAGGGCACCATGAACAACCTGACCTTCGGCAACGCCAAGTATCAGTATTACGAAACGATCTGTTCGGGCTCACCCGCGGGCCCAGGCTTCGACGGCACGTCCGGTGTTCACGTACACATGACCAACACGCGCCTGACCGATCCGGAAATCCTGGAGCTGCGCTATCCCGTTCTGCTGGAGCAATTCTCGATCCGGCGCGGCTCCGGTGGACGCGGAAAATGGTCTGCGGGTGACGGGACGTACCGCCGCATCCGGTTCATGGAGAAAATGGATTGCGCCATTCTCTCCGGCTATCGCCGTATCGCGCAGTATGGATTAGACGGCGGGCAAGCAGGCGAGTGCGGCGAGAACTGGGTTCGCCGCAACGACGGCACCATGGACCGGCTCGAAGGTTGCGATCAGACCGTGCTGGAAGCGGGCGAAGCCGTCATCATCAAGACGCCGACCGGAGGCGGATACGGCGCTCCTTGAGCGCCGCCTTCCATGTAAGACAACATGACCGATTACAGATCTGAACGCTGTTATACCGCCTGCAGCAACGGTCTTTGACACACATCGTAACCATTTCTATAGGGAAGCCTCGCTTTCGCACATTGGATGTAATAGCGCTATCGGCCGCGTCCCTATTCCCGAACGAAGAATGTCATTGCCATGGGCCTGAGAGACTTCATTCCGGCGCCGATCAAGCAGTATCTCAAAAGACAATTTCTAAGATTTCGGCATAGCTTTCAGCTTTACGACAGCGCTGAAAAACTCAGCGATGACGCCACGCGTTTCTGGCGCGATATTGGTAGTACAAAGCCTGCGTATGGGGGCGTCTATCACGAACGGGGGCGCGGCCCATTTTCGCGAGACGAAGATTGGCACGCCATAGGTAAAACCCATTTCCGACTGTTCGAAGCGTTTGCCCGCCAGGCTGAACTCAAGCGGCCTGTCGAACACATCATGGAATGGGGGTGCGGTGGTGGTGCAAACGCCGTCGTCTTCGCACCCGAAGCTCAGCGCTTTGTCGGTGTCGATGTTTCAGAACGTGTGCTGCAGGAGTGCGAACGGCAGATGCAGGAGCACGGCCTGCACAACTTCGTCCCGGAAACCGTTGATGTGAACGACGTCGAGTCAGTCGCTAGCCGCTACTCGCAACAGATCGATCTGTTCCTCTGCACTTATGTCTACGAGGTTCTGCCGACACGAGAACATGGCCTGCGCCTGTTATCGGCGGCTCATGACATGCTCAAGCCGGGCGGCATGGCGTTAATCCAGATCAAATACGAAACCGGCGATGTGGCAACCAAATCGCGACCGTTCAACTACATCAGAAACTTCGCCCGCAACACAACGTTTCGCATCGACGAATTCTGGCAAGAGGCTCGCACACGCGGCTTCCTTCCGGTCGGAGTGTATCTCGTTCCTCATGTTCCTCTGATCGAAGACGGATACTATGCATATTTTGCGCTGATGTTAGTGTGACCTCCTGAAGGCTGTCGGACTTAGATCGCACCGTCTGCTTGTCATCCCGGCCGGAGCGGCAACGCTTGAAATTGCCGCGGGCCACCGCTGGCGCGCCCTCAGTCATTCAATTGCTCGTGCATCAGGTCGGCGACCGCAAGCGATGACCAATGGCCGCTCGATGCCAGCATTCTCATGACGCTTGCACGATCCGAGCGTGACTTGTTCTGATTGAGCTTCCACTGCGCATCGAGACGCTCGACACGCAACTCGATGGGGGTGATCGCTGCCAGCATCTTCTCCACATGTCCCGCGGGCATTTTCTCCGCTGTCCACGGACGCTTCGGCGCCAGTCTGTTTTCGAAGCGCGCGCTGAGCATATCGATATGCGCACGAGCCTTCGTCCGCGGCATCGTCTTCGCGGTTCCGGCAACGTGCACGCTGACATAGTTCCAGGTCGGAACCTGATTTGGTGTCACATACCAATCGGGAGAAACGTAACTGTCAGGCCCCGACACGATCACGAGAACCGGCGCATCCGTGGTCAAAAGACCGCCGATCGGATTGGCGCGCGCAACGTGAAACTCGAGCCGGCGCACGTCACCGTCCTCCGTCGCCAGCAATGGCACATGCACGGCCGCCGGCAGGCCATTCCCCATCACGATGACCGTGCCGAAGCCACGCGCGGCAACGAACGCCCACGCCGTCGCATCATCGCTCTTGAAGGCAGGTGGAACGTACATGGTCATCTCCACGGAGGGAGCCCATGCGACCGGAAGAGAAAGGAAAAAGGCGAAACACACACGATGCCCTCCGAACTCTGTCCGGCGGCTTCGTGGGCTCTCGATTCAGTCTAGAAGGGAATCGATCAGCAACAAGCCGCGGCTGAGCCTCGGGGCTCGCGTCCATACGGCGATGTATCGTTTGCTGATCATATGCGCTCGAATACGCATTTCGCCTGCCGTCGTCAATCGCCCTAACGAAGAGACACACAATCGGCGGCCTGCTCTGTGGCGAAAAAGTGGCCCTATTCCAGCCAGATTTGGATGTAGCGTTAGGTTAACCGTGCGCTTGCGCTACCGGACTGGCAGCCAGGCGGAACCGAAACCCGGCCCTTGCGTTCCGTTGATTAGGAGAGTGCCCGTGCACAACGGGTCCACACACGCTCCATGGGCCCGCATAAAAGTTTCCTATGAACGTCATAAATTTTGACTGCGCTCAGGATGCCTTGTTCCTCGATCTGGACGGCACGTTGATCGATATCGCGTTGCGTCCGGATGACGTGCGCGCGCCGAAGGAGCTGATTGCCACGATCGGGACACTCTATCGCCGGCTCGGGGGTGCTCTTGCCGTCGTATCCGGCCGGCCGATCCGAGCCATCGACACACTGCTGGCCCCGCTGGTGCTGCCGGCGGCCGGAGTGCACGGCGCGGAAATCCGCCTTCAGGCCTCGGACAGCATCACGCTGCATCCCACGCCGATCATATCGCCCGCCGTTCGCTGGCTCCTGGCGCCGCTCAACGACATTCCAGGGGTTCTCATTGAAGATAAGGGGGTTGCCATCGCCGTTCACTATCGCCAGGCGCCGGACGCCGTGGAACGCGTCCGCGATGTCGTCATGAAGGCTTTAAACGCCGGCTCGGACGAGGGACTGACCTTGATCCCCGGCAAATGCGTCTATGAAATCAAGCACGGCGGTTATACGAAGGGAACGGCGGTTGCGGAATTCATGGAGCTGCCACCCTGGAAAGGGAGGCGCCCGGTATTTATCGGCGACGACGTGACGGACGAACAGGCTTTCGCCATCCTGCCGCGTTGGGATGGACTGGGATTGGCCGTTGGTCAGGAGCGCATCGGCGCGATCATGGCATTTCCCTCAGCCGCGGATGTCCGCACTTGGCTGGCTGGGCTCGTGCAGCAGGAGTACACGACGTGAGCGCGCCCGGTCTCGACTATGCTCTCATCGGCAATGGCCGCATCGCCGCGCTCGTGGACACCAATGCGCGCATTGTCTGGTGGTGTTTTCCACGCTTCGACGGCAATCCCATTTTCTCCCGCATTCTTGCCGGCAGCGAAGAGAAAGGGTTCACCGACGTCGTTCTGCAGGACCAGGTTCGGTCCGAAAGCAGCTACGAGACGAACACCGCCATCCTGACGACGGTGCTGACGGATTCGGAAGGCGGCAGCGTCCGCATTACCGATTTTGCTCCGCGCTTCTCGCAGTTCGACCGGCTCTTCCATCCACCGCAGATCTTCCGTCGCATCGAGCCTCTTTCCGGAATGCCGCGTATCCGTATTCGCGTGCGTCCGACATTTCACTATGGCGTGCCGGCGAGTTCCCGCACGCTCGGTTCGAGCCACATGCGTTTTTCGGGTGGCGACGAAGTGTTGCGGGTGACGACCGATGCGCCGCTTTCTTATGTGGCTGAAGAAACGACCTTCGCGCTCACCCGGCCGGTGACGCTGGTCTTCGGTCCCGACGAACCATTCCAGAGCGGCGTCGACGCCACAGCCCGCCGTTTCGAGCACGAGACGCGGCGGCACTGGCTGGAATGGGTTCGTGGCCTGTCGATCCCATATGAGTGGCAATCAGCGGTCATCCGGGCCGCCATCTCCCTCAAGCTCTGTACGTTCGACGATACCGGCGCGATCGTCGCCGCGCATACGACATCTATTCCGGAATCGGCGAACTCGGGGCGCACCTGGGATTATCGCTTCTGCTGGTTGCGGGACGCCTATTTCGTCGTGCAGGCCCTCAATCATCTGGGCAAAACCCGATCGATGGAGGCCTATCTCGATTACCTGACCAATGCCGTCGAAAAGGACGGACCGCTTCGGCCGGTCTACGGCATCGTTCCGGGCCAGGGGCTGGAAGAATGGACGGCTCCCAATCTCGAAGGCTTCGAGGGGCATGGGCCGGTTCGTGTCGGCAATGCCGCCGCTGATCAACACCAGCACGATGTGTACGGCAGCATTATCCTCGCCTCGCAGCAGATGTTCGTCGACCGTCGCCTGGAGCGCCTGGGAGATGTCACATTATATCGCCGACTCGAAAAGCTGGGCGAACTCGCGTGGCGCGTCGCGCTGCAAGCCGATGCCGGGCTATGGGAATTCCGCGGACGCTGGCGCGTTCACACACACTCCGCGGCCATGTGCTGGGTAGCCTGCGATCGCTTGAGCAAAATTGCTGCGCTTGTGGGCCTGGCAGGCGATGCGGAAACCTGGAGCGAACGTGCGCGCGCGCTGCGCGAGGAAATCCTGCGGCAGGCCTGGCACCCGAAACGCAAGGCCTTTACGGCGGCGTTCGGCTCGGAGGAACTCGACGCCAGCGCGTTGCTGCTGGCAGAGATCGGTCTCGTGGCACCCAACGACCCGCGCTTCGTCTCGACGTGCGATGTCATCGAGCGCGAACTCATGAGATCGGGTCATGTCATGCGGTACACGGCGAAGGACGACTTCGGCTCACCGGAATCCGCGTTCGTCATTTGCCGCTTCTGGCTCGCCGATGCGCTGGCGGCCGTGGGCCGCACGTCCGAAGCACGCGATCACTTCCAGGATTTGATCCGCTATCGCAATCCGTATGGTCTGATGTCGGAGGATATTGATCCGGCAAGCGGCCGGCTTTGGGGCAACCTGCCGCAAACCTATTCGATGGCGGGTGTAATCATCACGGCCAAACGCGTATCCAAAGATTGGGAGCAGGCATGGTTGCTCGGCTCATCGTAATCTCAAATCGCGTCGCGGTGCCTGAGAGCGCCAGTGAAGCCTCGGCGGGCGGCTTGGCCGTCGCCGTCCAGGCAGCTCTCAGCGGCCGTGACGGCATGTGGTTCGGCTGGAGCGGGCGGGTTACCGAGGAGTCGGAACATGAACTGACCAGCCGCAAGGTCGGCGGCACCACTTATGTCGTTCTCGATCTCTCGCAGGATGACTACAACGAGTACTACAGTGGCTTTGCCAATCGCGTGCTGTGGCCGATCCTGCACTATCGGCTCGATCTTGCCGAATTCAACCGCTCCGATCTGTCGGGCTATCAGCGCGTCAACAATTACTTCGCCGACCGGCTATCGAAAATCCTGCGCCCGGAGGATGTCGTCTGGGTGCATGACTACCATCTGATGCCGCTGGCCAAGTTGTTGCGCGAACGCGGGCACAAGAACCGGATCGGCTACTTCCTGCATGTTCCCTGTCCGCCTCCCGACATTCTGACCGCTCTGCCGAAACACCGGGAGGTCGTCGGCGCACTCACCGCATTCGACCTCATCGGACTGCAGACGGAAAACGATTGCGACAACCTCGCCCGCTATCTCGTCCGCCAGGGCGCGCTTCGAACGTCCGATCCACATTGCCTCGAAGTCAACGATCGCAAAGTCACGCTCGGCGCTTTCCCTGTCGGTATCGAAACCGAGCGGTTCGAGAAACTGGCTCGACGGACGGCCGCGACGACGTTGATTCGCGAAACCAGGGAAAGCCTCGGTGGCCGCGCCCTCGTGATGAGCGTCGACCGGCTCGACTATTCCAAAGGCCTTCCCAACCGCATGGATGCGATCGAGCGGTTCCTGACGTCGTATCCGGAATGGCGCGAGCGAGTCACATTTCTTCAAATTGCTCCAAAATCACGCGCTGAAATCCAGGAATACATGGATATCGATCGCCAGGTTTCGACCCTGGCGGGGCAAATCAACGGGCGCCACGGAGAGGTGACCTGGACACCGATCCGTTACGTCAACAGGGCTTATTCGCGGTCGGCGCTGGCTGGCCTCTTCCGGATCGCGAGGGTCGGACTGGTCACTCCCTTGAGGGACGGCATGAATCTGGTGGCCAAGGAATACGTCGCGGCCCAGGACCCGACCGATCCTGGCGTTCTCGTTCTTTCCCAGTTTGCCGGAGCAGCCGACGAACTCGACGGAGCTTTGATCGTCAATCCCCACGAACCCGAAGCGGTGGCGAGCGCCATCCGCTTCGCGCTGGAAATGCCGCTCGAAGCGCGCAAGTATCGCCATCAGCGTATGCTCGCCGTGCTGCGCGCCAACGATATCCGGGACTGGACCGCGAAATTCCTCTCGACCCTCGAACAGGCCAGTTCGCGCGATAGCCATGCGGACGCTGAGCTAACCCCTCCCGAACCGGCAGACTTGAGACACTGACACCGCGGCTGCTCCGAGGCCGCGCACGCCCTTCCGGTACGGCACTTCATCGCATCGCACATTACGCTACGGTGTTGCAATCCGCGCTTATCCGCGAGAGGGTGGCGCCCCGGTTCAGTGCACACGGTCGATCATACTGCTCATGCGATCGAGATCGCCGCCATCATTCGCGCAGAGGCTCATACTCTATGGCCTGTCGATCGCAGCGCCGGTGCTGGCGTTGTGCGGCGTGCTGATCTACCATTATTCAGTCGATCGCTATCGCGCCATCGAAATGGAGATTCACGCCGCAGCGCGCGAACTCGTCAATGATCTCGATGGTGAGATTGACCGGAGCGTGCTTTTGCTGGAGACGCTCAGCGGCACGCTAGGCCCCGAAATGGATCTCGCGCGTCTCCACCGCCACGCGAGTGAAACGCTGGTTCCCCGCGGCTCGCGTGTGGTCGTGTACGACATCGGTGGCTGGCAGATTCTCGACACCGCAGTCCCCTTCGGCTCCCCCTTATCGAATACCCCTAATCCCAAGCGCGTTGACGCCGTCGTCGCGAGCAATGGCCCCGTGGTGTCCGACCTGGTCGTGGATGCCTTGACGACCCAAGCCGGCTGGAGTGTCAGTATTCCGATCCGCCGCCAGGGTACGGTGAGTGCAGTCATCAGCATCATACGCCCGCCCGCAGCCCTGGCTGGAGTCTTCAGCAAGCAGTTGCGTCCGGATGACTGGCGGTGGAGCATCATCGACCGGAAGAATATCGTTCTGGCCTGTTCGACCGATGATCACACCAATATCGGAGCCAAACTGCCGGATTATCTCGTTCGGGCGTCGCAGGGGGACCAGGGTGTCGGCTGGGTGCATGGGATCGACGGTGCAGATGTCGTGCGCGGATTCGCCCGCTCATCATCGTCCGGATGGCTCGTCACGGTTACTGTTCCGGCAGCAGTCATCGAGGCGCCTCTGCGGGATACATGGCTGTTGTTCGCCGTAGGCTCGGTCATTCTGTTGGCGCTCGCACTGGCCCTCGGCGTATCGATTGCCAGACGATTGCACGCAAGCGTCGACGATCTCGTCGAGGCTGCCTCCAAGCTCGGAAGGGGAGAACCCTTGCCGAACCAAGACTTTTCCACCCTGGAGTTCGCGCAAATCCACTCAGCACTTGAAAGTGCTGCGGCCGAGCGACAATCGAGCGAGTCCCGTCGTCAGCTTCTTCTCCGCGAGTTACAGCACCGGACCAATAACCTGCTCGCGGTCATCTCATCCATTGCGCGCCGGACGCTGTTCGAAGGCCGCAGCATGCGGGATGCGCGGGAAACCCTGATGGGCAGACTGCAGGCTCTCGCCAACGCCAGCGATACGCTGGCTGCTGCGCATTGGCGCGGTGCCGATATCGGCCTCGTCGTAAAAAATGAGATGCGGGCCTTCGCGGGCCGCTACGAGGCGTCCGGCCCGAAGATTCTGCTATCGGCACAGGCCGCGCAGAACACGTCCCTCGTCATCCATGAGCTGGCGACAAACGCGTCGAAATACGGGGCGCTCTCCCAGCCTGGCGGACAGGTCAACATCTCGTGGTGCATCGAGAAGCCAAAGAGCAACGGGGATGATAGCGTCCCGCGCCTGCGTTTCAATTGGGAAGAACGCGGTGGACCGCCGGCGGTGGCGCCCGAACGGCGCGGCTTCGGCCACTCCCTGCTCGAAAGCGTGCTGACAGACATCGACCGCAAGCCTGAAATCAAATTCGCTCCCGAAGGGCTCTCTTACAGCACGGCCATTGCGCTCGATGCCGTCGTCGCAAGCGGGCGTCTGGATCCTCTGATGGTGCCTCCGGACGCGAATCCACCTGCGTAAACTATCGCCCGCGATCGGTTTGCACCCATCGTCGAACGGCGCTGCAGCAATCGCTGCATCGAATATATCTCACTGGCGGATACTAGTCTGCGCACAAATGTGCCGTTACGCTCACCGAGAAGCGGCGAGGGAACGTCGATGCCGGATAAGGTTCTCGTTACGAAGCAACGATCGCGTGGCGCAAGCCGCCCTCTGCTTGTCGAAGCTGTTCCGCGCACATCTGCTCGCGTGGGCTTCACGGTCGACGGACAGCCCATGCAGGGCTGGGGCGGGCAATCGGTTCTCGCCGCGGTTCTCCTCAATGGTTCGATGCTGCGGCGGAACGAGTTCAGTGGCGAGCCGCGCGCCGGGTTCTGCATAATGGGCGCTTGTCAGGATTGCTGGGTCTGGCTCGACGACGGTGGCCGCGTCCGCGCGTGCACGACACCTCTCGCCGAGGGGATGGCCGTCCGCACTACAGCACCGGAGTCCTTCCCGCGTCATGACTGATGTTGTCATTGTCGGCGCCGGGCCGGCCGGCATTGCCGCGGCTGAGCGCCTCGTCGGTCGCGGGTTGCGCCCCATCATCATCGACGAAGGCCAGCGCCCCGGAGGTCAGGCCTATCGCATGCCGTCACCCGACCTGGCACTGGACATGAACAGCCTGCTCGGCTCGGAAGCCGCCAAGTACCGGCGGCTTCATGAGACGTTCAACCGGCTTCGGCCGCTGTCAGATTATCGCAGCCGGACGACGGCCTGGGGCGTCTTCGACGGCAAGCTTTATACGCAGGGTCCGGACGGCAACGGCGTCGTCCCGTTTGATGCGCTGATCCTTGCGACAGGCGCCACAGATCGCATCCTCCCGGTTCCAGGTTGGACACGGCCCGGCGTTTTCACACTCGGCGGCGCGCAGGTCATTTTGAAGGACCAGGGCTGCCTCATTGGTCGCCGGGTCGTGTTCTGCGGAAGCTCGCCGCTGCTCTATCTCGCGGCGCTGCAATACAAGAAGATGGGCTGCGAGATCGCTGCAATTCTCGATACCAGTTCATTCCGGAACAAAGCGTTTGCCGCCCCCAATCTGGCGGCCAATATCCCGACGCTGTTGCGCGGTCTCGGCTACATGGCCCGGCTCAGATCATCCGGCGTACCGATGAAATTCGGTGCGCGGCTCCTCGCATTCGAAGGAGACGCGACGGTTTCATCGGTCGTCTACTCTGAAAACGACACCACGCCGCAGCACATCGATTGTGACGCGGTCGCCTACGGATTTGGGCTCAAGCCCGAAACGCAACTTGCAGAATTGGCCGGCGCGAAACTCGTCTTCAACGCAACGTTCCGGCAATGGCTGCCCGAAACTGACGACTTCGGCCGTGCGGCCCCCGGGCTCTATCTGGCCGGCGATGGTGCGATGATCGGCGGCGCCGATGCCGCTGAGCTCAGCGGGACGATTGCTGCGTCGGCGGTGTTGCACGATCTCGGCCATGCCATGTCGGGGCCTGAGCTGTTCAAGATACGCCGGCGGCTGGCACAATTGCGCCGCTTTCAACGCGGGTTGGCCCGTGCCTTTGCGTGGCCTCTCGACGATGTGCCCCGCCTCTCCGACGACACCACGTTGTGCCGCTGCGAAAACATCACCGTCGGAGAGTTGCGGCAGATCCTCTCAGTGGATCTGCCTCCCGGGGATATCAATCGTGCCAAGGCCTTCACACGCTGTGGCATGGGGCGATGCCAGGGCCGGTTCTGCGGTCTTGCGGCTGCGGAGATCACGGCCCAGGTAACGGGATTGCCGCTCGAAGCGATCGGATATTTGCGCGCGCAAGCTCCTGTGAAGCCGCTTGCGATCGCTCCGGCGACGGAGATTTAGATGCGCAAGATCCGGACAGAGACCGCGATCGTCGGCGGCGGGTTGATGGGATGCTGGACGGCCTATCACCTGCGACGGCGCGAACGTCCGGTCGTGGTTCTCGAAAAGGGCGCTGTCGGCGCGCAGGCCAGCGGTGTCAATTATGGCAATCTCAGGCTCCAAGGCCGATACCTCAAGCAGATCCCGCTGTCGCTGCGCGCTCATGATCTCTGGGAGCGGTTGCCAGAGCTGATCGGCACGGACTGCGAATTTCACCGCACCGGCCATCTCTACCTCGCCTACGATGCCGCTCAGCGCGAGAAGCTAGAGCACTACTTCGAGGAATCACTCGCCAACGGCATCGATGTGGAATTGTTGTCGGCGGCAGACATTTCGAAGCGCTGGCCATGGGTGGCACCCGGCCCCGTCGCGGCAACCTATTCTCCACGATGCGGCGTCGCGAATCCGCGCCTCGCCGGACCAGCGGTGGCACGCGCCGCTCGCCAGAACGGTGCAGAGATCTACGAAAACACCAAGGTGGTTTCAGTCGAAAAAAACGGAGACGTTTTCCGCCTGGTTACCGACCGCGATCTCGTCATCGAAAGCGACGTCCTCCTGAACGCTGCCGGCGCGTGGGCGCTCGACATCGCGGGGGTCTTCGGCGAGACGGCGCCGATGTTCGCGGCCGGCCCCCCGCAATTCGTGACGGAACCCCTGCCCTATTTCATGGTCCCATCCGTTCAGCTTTTCGACGGTGTCGTCATTTGCCGCCAGATTCCGCGCGGCAATGTCATCGTCGCGGGCTATCCGCGCGGCCCATCTGATCCGATCGCCAACCGCGCACCTGTTCCACCGGCGAAGACGCTCGCCACGATGGCACGTCTGGCGCAAGTTGTGCCGGCACTCGCACATACTCGGGTCATCCGCGTCTGGTCCGGCATCGAAGGGTATATCCCGGATATGCTGCCGGTGATGGGGCCCAGCGCAACGACAGAGCGCCTGTTCCACGCTTTCGGGTTCTGCGGCCATGGATTTCAGATCAGCCCTGGCGTAGGTCTCGTGATGAGCGAATTGATCGTCGATGGAACGAGCCCGACACCCATCGATGCCTTCTCGATCAAGCGGTTTACCGATGGCACACCCGCCGCGTCCTGGCGATTGCAAGAAGAATTCGACGCAAGCCTGTCCAACACTCCGGGAGGAACACCATGACCGACACCGCCGATATCGTCCTCTTTGGTACTGGGAGCTTTGCCGCTCGCATTCTGTTCGACATCGCCGCGACTGCATCCGAACCGGTTACGGTCGCTATCGCCGGGCGTAATCCGGTGCGCGTCGACTGGCTGAAGACCGCAGCCAATGCGCGCGCCGCGATCTTCGAGCGCCCCGTGACGGTGATCGCACGCCAGACCGATCTGGTTGATGTCGAGGCAGCCGCCGAAGTTCTTTCCGAACTCAAACCCAGGCTCGTCGTGCAGGCGGCCTCGGCACAGACCTCGGCTGTCATTGCAGCCCAGGGCAACGCCTGGACGCGTCTCGTCGCCGACGGCGGCCTCGGTGCAACGGCTGTCTTCAACGCGCTTCTCTCGGTGCGCGTTGCGGAGGCACTCAAGAAAATCGGATCACCGGCTTATTTTATTAATTGCGGTTATGCCGACGTCGTCAACTCGTTCATCGCCGCGCGCGGACTGCCCATCACCTGCGGCGTCGGCAACGTGGCCATTCTCGCGACGGCGTTCATGGGCAAACTCGGGATCCGCAAATCGGGGCCGCTCAAGGTTCTCGCGCATTATCAGAACATCACGCCGTTCCGCCGTCCAGCCAGCGAACGCAAGGGCCCGGTTCCGCGCGTCTGGATCGACAATCAGGAGGTCGCCGACGTCTACGCGAAATTCGCCGACGTCAAATTGACCCCCGAGCCGGTCATCGACATCTCGGGAGCGAACGGCGTGCCGTTGATGATCGCCCTCGCCAAGGGGCGTGATTGCCTGGCGCATGTGCCGGGGCCTAACGGTTTGCCGGGCGGGTATCCGGTCGCCTTGCGCGCGGGCAAACTCGATCTCGACCTGCCCGCCGGCCTGAGCCGGCAGGATGCGATTGCCTGGAACGCGGCTTTCGAGCAGAAAAGCGGCATGGTGGTTGATCCGGACGGCAAGGTCCGTCATACAGGCGCGCTCTACGATGCCTTGAACGCTGTCAGTCCCGACATCGCCAAGGGATTTCACGTCCGCGATCTCGATTCCGTTTTCGCGGCGATGGAAGTTCTCAGGGCGCGTCTTTTGGAAACGAACTAGCCACGTCTCATCCTCATGTATCTTGAACGGCCGGAACAGCCGCCCGCCGGCCTCCAAAGCCTGCGCGCCGATCTCTCGTCCACGAGCTTCGCCAATGCCGTGGTCGGCTTCGTCTTCGCCGCATCCGGTCCGCTCGCCGTCATTCTCGCGGTGGGAACCCGGGGTGGCCTGGCGGAGCATCAGATCGCATCGTGGGTATTCGGTGCATTTTTTCTCAATGGCCTGCTGAGCATCGCCGTCAGCCTGGTCTACCGGCAACCGCTGGTTTTCTTCTGGACCATTCCCGGTACGGTACTTGTCGGTCCGGCCCTCACGCACCTCTCATTTCCCGAGGTGGTCGGCGCGTTCATCGTGACCGGTGTCTTGATGCTGGCGCTGGCATTGAGCGGCTTCGTGCGCAAAAGTATGGAAGCCATCCCCATGCCGATCGTCATGGGGATGGTTGCTGGCGTGTTCCTGCAGTTCGGTCTCGACTGGGTGAGAGCGTTCGCCGTCGACTTGCGCATCGCACTTCCTATGACCCTGGCGTTCCTGGCGCTGATGCGGCTGCCGCGCGCTGCCGCCGTGGTCCCGCCACTGATCGGCGCTCTGGCAGTCGGCGTGCTCGCGATATTCTGGACCGAGACATTCAGCCCGGTTGCCAGCGGAGGTGCGGTATTCGCCGCGCCGCATCCGGTCATGCCGGTCTTCTCCTGGCAGGCCATCGCCGAGTTGGTCATCCCGCTGGCGATCACCGTTCTGGTGGTTCAGAACGGCCAGGGCATCGCGGTGCTGACGGCGACGGGTCATCGCCCTCCGGTCAACGGCATCGCCGCGGCGTGCGGACTTGGCTCCCTGGCCGGAGCTGTCGTCGGTGCCGCTTCGACCTGCCTGACGGGACCGGTCACGGCGATCCTGTCCGGCAGCGGAAATCGGGAAACGCAATACACCAGCGCCGTCATCGTCGGCTTGCTGGCGCTGGCGTTCGGTCTGCTCGCGCCGTTTTTCACACGTCTCCTGCTGGCGGCACCACCCGTGTTCATCGCGACATTGGCCGGGCTGGCGATGCTGAAGGTTCTCCAGACCGCATTCACCATCGCCTTTCAGGGACGCTTCGGCTTTGGCACGCTTATCACGTTCCTGATCACCGTGACGGGCCTGTCGATCTTCAGCATCGGTGCGCCGTTCTGGGGCATCCTGTTCGGCTATCTGGCCTCGCGGCTGATCGAACCGGATGACTTCAAGACGGCTTGAAGCGGTCCCATGCCGGCTCGGGCCGGCCGGAGAGCCGGTGTTTCATGATGCGCTGGCTCGGCGTGCGCTCGAACTCATCGATCACGACGATGTAGCGCGGGTTCTGGTATGGCGCGAGACGCTTGCCGAGCCACGCCGACAGAGTGGCGGGTGCAAGCACTTCGCCGGATTTCGGCTTCACGAACAGCTTGATATCCTGTTCGCCGACGTCCGAGGCGACGCCGATCATCGCGCAATCTTCGACGGCCGGGTGCTGAACTGCGACGTGCTCCACCTCGAACGCCGACACGTTCTCACCTTTCACGCGCACATTGTCCGTCATGCGTCCATGGAAGAAGAAATTGCCGTCGGCGTCCCGGGTGCCGATGTCGCCGGTATGGAAGCCGTCGGGTCTGACGGCTCGCGCCGTCGCCTCCGGATTGTTGAAATAGCCCTGCGTGATCGCGCCAGCCAGCTTGGAGCGCACGACGATTTCGCCACGCTCGCCTTGCGGGACAGGTTGCCCCGCCGCGTCGAGCAAGTCGACCTCGAACCAAGGCAACGTCTGACCGACGGAGCCCAGGACACCGGAGCTGTTATAGGTCGTCACGCTGGAGCATTCGGTCATCCCGTAGCATTCGCGGATCTGGATGCCGAAACGCTCCTCGAATTCCCTCCAGATATCGCGCGGACACCCGCCTCCGAACGCGATGCGCGCACCGTGACTGCGATCAAGCGCACTGGGCGGCTGCTTGAGCAGGATCTGCAAGAGACCGCCGAGGAAATGGATATGGCTGGCGCCGCACGACTTGATTTCATGCCAGAAATTGCTGGCACTGAAACGGTCAACCATCGCCAGATGAACCTTGCGGATCAGCGGCAGCACGATCATCTGTGCACCGCCGATATGGAACAGCGGCTCCCACATATGGAAGACGCCGCCGTCTTCCACGGCGGAGACCAGTGCAATAGCCTCGCCGGAGAGGCGCAACATGCGATGTGAGACGATGACGCCCTTCGGCCGTCCGGTGGTGCCAGAGGTGTACATGATGGCATACGGCGCATCGGCGTCCGGCAGTTTGTCCTCGAACGATGGTGCGGAATCGGACCCCGTCAACGCGCTTTCAAGCGAGTGCGGCCCGGGTTCCCCGCCAACGATCCGCAAGCGCGTGCGATCGAGTGAGGGGACGTCCTCCTCCAGCGTCGCGACAAGATCGTGGTCGGCCACCACGACCGCCGGCCCGGCATGCTCGATGATGTAACGCAGATTATCGCCACGGCTCTGCACATTGACCGGAACCCAGACGCCACCCGCCTTGCCGATCGCAAACAACAAGGCGATCGCAAGCGGCGAATTGCGCATCATGACGAGAACGCGTGCGCCCGGTTCGACGCCCTGCCGTTTCAACCAAAGCGCCAGCGTCGTCGACATGTCGTCGAGCGCGCGGTAGGTCAGCGGCTTACCGTTGTGGATCGCAAACAGGCGATCCGGTTCGTCGCGCGCGCAGCGCATCAAGAGCGGAACGAAGCCGTCGTCGGTATTGAGCACGTCAGAACCTGTCGATGCGATAAGGCGCCAAATCAATGCTTGGACTGCCGGTTGCGACGAGCTCGGCCACCAGGCGTCCCGTCGTGGAAGCGCATGACAATCCCAGATGGCCGTGACCGAAGGCGAAGAACGCGTTGGGCACCTTCGGAGAACGGCCGATCACCGGCACGGAGTCCGGCAGGCACGGACGATGGCCCATCCAACGGCTGACCGAACCACCCTCGAGCCCCGGGAACATCATCTTGCCGAAACGGAGGAGTGTCTCGGCCCTGCGGTAATCGGGAGGGGCATCCAACCCGGCAAGTTCCACCGTACCCGCGAACCGCAGCCCCATTTCCATCGGCGTCGCCATGAATTTTTTCTCAGCCCACATGACGGTCGTGCGTGGTGCGACACTGGGTTCGGACAACACGGCGTGATAGCCGCGTTGCGTTTCCAAGGGCACTCTGTGGCCCAGCCTGCGCGCGAGCCGGTGAGACCAGGCACCCGCAGCGATGACGACCGCATCGACATGATGACGCCCGGATGGCGTAACGAGCGCCTTCATGCCGTTTGCGTCCATGTCCACGTCGACGACGCGCTGCTGAACGAACCCGCCCCCCTTGCTGCGGACAGTCTCTGCAATCGCCTGTACCAGACCGAACGGATTGATGCAGAAGCCATGCTCGGGGATGAAAACGCCGCGGGTGAAGATCGGCGCCAGATCCGGCTCGGCTTGACGCACGTCCTCCGCCGACAGCACCTCGATGCGTGCGCCGTGTTTCCGCCGCGTCTCCCAGCCCAAGCTATCGCCCTTGAAGGCAGCTTCCGTCTGATAGACATAGAGCTGCCCCAGGCGTTGCACGAGATGCTCGGCCTTGGCCTCGGCCAGAAGCGGCTGATAACTCTCGAAGACCGGCCGCATGATGGCGCTGAGCGCCGCGGCGCTGCGGTCGAACTCCGCCCGGCTGCTCGCCTTGATGAAGCGCCAGAGCCACGGCAGGGCCTTCGGAAGGTAACGCCAGCGCAGGACGAGCGGCGCCGTGGGATCGATCAGCCATCCCGGAACCTGTTTGGCTATGCCGGGATAGGCGACCGGGATGCACGAGCCGGGGCTGAGCCCGCCCGCATTCCCGAAGGAACAGCTTCGGCCGGGCTCGACCGGGTCGAAAACCGTCACCTGGACGCCCAAGCGCTGCAGGTAGGCCGCAGTACACATGCCGACGATGCCGGCGCCGACAACAGCTACATTGCGCATCTTTTTGCTCAGCCTTTGGCGGCAGACCGTCGCTGCATGAACTCAGCCACCAGGATGACGATGGTGACAAAGACTAGCAGCAACGTCGATATGGCCGCCAGTGTCGGCGACACCTTCAGGATCGCATCCTCCCACATCTGTTTGGGCAAGGTCGTGGCAAGACCGCTCGATACGAACAACGCGATCGTCAGCTCGTCGAAGCTGGTGACGAACGCAAACAGGAAGGCAGCGATCAATCCCGAGCGGATCAGCGGAATGGTGATGTACCACAGCACACGCGGCGGCGAGGCGCCAAGACTGGCCGCGGCATGATCGAGCCGCTGATCGTAATTCTTGAGCACCGCCATGACCGTAATGACCACGTACGGCACGGCCAAAACGGTGTGCCCGAGGATCAGCCCCAAATTCGTGCCGATCAGGCCAAGCCCGGCGTAGAAATAGAACAGCGATACCGCAATGACGATACGCGGCAGGATCAGCGGCGACAGGATGAACGCCAGCGCCGCAGTTTTCGCAAAGAAGCGTCGCCGCGCCAGGAAGAATGCGGCCGGCGCGCCGATCGCCATCGCCAGGATGGATGCGAACAGGCCGACGACAAGCGAGCGCGTGATTGCCGGGATCCATTGCGGATGCTCCAGGATTGCCGCGTACCACTTCATCGAGAAGAACACCGGGGGCCATTCGATGAAGCCCTCGGTGGTGAACGAAACCGGTATGATGAAGAAGCTCGGCCCTGCCAGGAAGATCAGCAGCAGCAGCACGGCGAGGCGAAGGATCAGGCGACCCGAAGCCAGCGGCGGCCGGTCAGCGCGACCGCCCATGACCTTCTCCCAGGCGATCGCTATCACATCGGACGCCTTGCCGAGAATTGCGGTCAACAGCGTACCGACCGCTGAGAACGCCCTGCCTATCAGACCGCGCTCACCGGAATCGCGCTGGCCGGACGTCGATGACCCCGCCAGCGTCGACATGCCAAGGGCACGGTCATAGAGGTAGAAAACCAGCAGGGCCGTCACCAGCAGCAGCATGGCAATCGCGCCCGCGAACGGATAGTTCAACATCTCCTCGACCTGCTGGATGATCACCTGCGTGATCATCGTCTGGCGCGGACTGCCCAACAGTGCCGGCGTGATGAAGAACCCGAGCGAGGTGATGAAGACCAGAAGGCCGGCCGCCGCCACGCCCGGCAATGACAGCGGAAAATAGATCCGCCAGAATGTCTGGCCGCCACGAGCACCGAGCGTCGCGGCCGCCGGCACCAGATTGCGATCGATATTCTCCATCACGGACAGCATGGTCAGCACGGCCAGCGGCATCATCGCGTGCACCATGCCGACCATCACCCCGGTCATGTTGTAGAGAAACTCGATCGGCGCATCGATGAGCCCGAGATCCATTAGGAATTCGTTGATGGCGCCGCGCCGTCCCAGCAGCACGATCCAGGCGAACGTGCGAACCAGAAAACTGGTCCAGAACGGCAGGAGCACCCACAGCACCAGCCGGTTGCGAGTGCCCCGCTCGGTCGTTGCCAGCAGATAAGCCACCGGATAGCCGCCGATGATGCACAACAGCGTCGTCCATCCGGAAATTTCCAGCGTATTTCGCAAAACCTGCAGATAGACCGGGCTGCCGAACAGGCGCTGGTAATGATCGGCCGTCAGCCCGCCGCCGCTTGGCGTCAACACGCTGAGAGAGAGAAGCTGAACGACCGGATAGACGAAGATCGCGAGGAGAAACAGCAGGATCGGGTAGATCGGCCAGGCCCGCTGCCACGCCGCGCGCGGCCGGTAAACTGTGGCATCGCCCGCTGGCGCATCAGTGGCTTCGGTCGCGCCCGACGTCACGCAGCGTCCTCCCCGACCGGAAGTACAACCGCACTCGCCTTGGGCCATCCAAACCGGATGACGCTGTCGCGCGCCAACGGCGGCATTGGCCCGCGGGTCAGGTCCGTCGCAGAGACCTCGGTGCCGTCAGCAAGGCGCGCGTAGTATTTCGTCACGCCTCCGACCAGAATGGCGTCGGTCAATCGGCCTTCGATGACATTGTCGGCCGCGGCACCGTTACTCATGACGGAAATCATCTCGGGCCGCACCATGACCTTCACGGCCTGACCTTGACGGAAGGTGCGCCCCGGCTCCACGGCGGCCTTGAGACGTGCGCCCGACGTCGTCACCAGACTGACCTCGGAACCGTCGGCGCCATCGATTGACGCCTCGAGCAGGTTCGATTCACCGAGGAAATCCGCCGCAAACGCCGTCTTGGGTTTGAAATAAAGTTCTGTGGGCGTGCCAATCTGCTCGATACGCGCATTATTCATCAGGCAGATGCGATCCGACATGATCATCGCCTCCTCCTGGTCGTGCGTGACATAGAGAACGGTGATGCCGAGATCCTCGTGCAGCCGCTTGATCTCCAGCTTCATCTGATCGCGCAGTTTCTTGTCCAGCGCGCCAAGCGGCTCATCCATCAGCACGATCGACGGGCGATAGACGATGCAGCGCGCAAGGGCGATCCGCTGCTGCTGGCCACCTGATAGTGCGCGCGGCAGCCTGTCACCGACATGGGCGAGTTGGATCAGCTCCAGCACCCGCTTTACTTCGTTGCGGATTTCAGCCTCCGGCGTTCCGCGCATGCGGAGCGGGAACGCGATATTTTCAAAAACGGTGAGGTGTGGAAACAGCGCGTAATTCTGGAAAACCACACCGATATCGCGCTTGTGCGGCGGTGCGTACGTCGCGAGCTTGCCGTCGATCCAGACCTCACCCGAGTCGGGCGGCACCAACCCGGCAATCATCATGAGCATCGTCGTCTTGCCGGACCCGGACGGACCGAGGAGGGTTAAAAACTCGCCCTCAGGCATCTCGATGCTGGCACTGCCCAACGCGACGACAGGGCCATACGTTTTACGCAGCTCACGGATCTTGAGCTTGGGTTGCGTCACTGCGGTTCAAACCTCACGCCATTCGCTCAAAGGGGCGTGCGGCAGGCGCGATAGGCCTGCCCGCACGTTTCGATCGAGATGAATCCTGGCCGATCAGCTCAGAATCCAGGCGTTGAAGCGCTCGATTTCCTTGTCCTTGACCTTCGACCAGAACTGATCGTCGAACTGCCTCCGGCTCTTGATGTTCTCAGGTGCCGTCGGCAGAATCTTGGCCCGTTCCGCGTCGATGTATTTGTAGGCTTCCGGAAGCGTCGGGCCGTAGCCGAGTGACTTCGTGTAGGCCGCCTGCTTTTTGGCATCCGTCGCAAACTTGATGAATTCGCGGCACATGTCTGCTTTCGGCGAGCCCTTCAGGATGGTCCAGCCTTCCGGTGACCACAGGTGCTGGTTCCAGACGATCTTGACCGGAGCCCCATCATCGATGGCAGCCTGGGCACGCGCGTTCCAGGCGGGACAGATGTCCACCTCGCCGCTCTTGAGAAGCTGAGACGTCTGTGCACCGCCCGTCCACCAGACCGCGACGTTCTTCTTGAAGGCGTCGAGCTTCTTGTAGGCACGGTCGAAATCGAGCGGATAGAGATTATCCGGCGACACGCCGTCGGCCATCAGCGCTTCCTCAATGGTGTCGAACGGATGCTTGCGCATCGCGCGACGACCGGGGAATTTCTCGACGTCGAAATAATCCGCCCACGACTGCGGCGGCGCCTTTCCTTTGCCCTCGAAAGCATCTGTGCGATAGGCCAGGGTGGTCGCAAACACGTTTACGCCGACGAAATAATCGTTCTTGTATTCCGCCGGTGTTGCTTCAATGCCCGGCGACGTCACATTCAGCTTCTCAAGATATCCGCCGTCGGCAGATTGAAGGCAGGCCGCCATCGAAAGATGGGCCATATCCCAGGTGTAGGTCTTTGTGTCGACCATGCCCTTGATCAGGCTGGTCGGTTCATGCTGGCCCTGCAAGCCGATAGCTTCGATGCCGGTTGCGGCCTTGAATGGCTCGTAGAATGCCTCCTTGAAGGCCTGGACATACGGGCCACCGGGATCGCGAATAACAATTCGCTTTTCCTGTGCAGATGCCTGTTTCCAGAAGGTCGGAACCATGACCACTGCAGCACCACCGGCAAGGACGTGACGACGGGTCAGGTCAAGCTTGCCGAGACGGGTAGGATGCTTCTTTCCGCTCATCATGTTCTCCCTTTACTCTTTGTATCCATGGAGCTGACAATCAGCTTCCGTCACTTGAAGGCAGCCGTCAATCTCCGAAGTAAACGATTTCGCCGGCAGGCCGCAGAACGTCACTTCTTCCGCTTTGCGCGCTCTTCGAAAAACTTTCGCATTTCAGCCTGTGGTTCGCCCGAGTCATAGGCCGCGGCCTGAATAGGAGCGCCCATTTTAAATGCGTGTTCGAAATCGGCCTGCGTCATTTCCCTGAGCCATTGTTTGGTCAGTCGCATCGCAACCGGCGGCTTCGAGGCGAGAAGATTGGCAACTTCGAGCGCCTTCGGCATGACATCGGCAGGTGTTTCGACGAGATGATGCAGCAAGCCGATCCTGGCCGCTTCCTCGGCGCCGAACATCCGGCCGGTCAGCGTCATCTCGGTCGCATGCGACAGGCCAATGCGATGGTACATCAGCATCGGGCCGAGCACGCTGGCGATACCGGAATTGATTTCAGGCTGGCCCATGCGCACACCGCGATGCCCCACCCTGACGTCGGTCAACAAGGCGACCTGATAAGCCGATCCGGCCGCGACGCCGTTGAGTGCCGCAACGATCGGCTTTTCGAGCTTACGGAACGACTCGTAGAATGTGCGCCACGTGTAAAACCAGTCCGTCCCCTGGGCACCGTCCTGGAATTTCTGCGTTTCATCGAGATCCTGGCCAGCCGAGAAAGCCCCGTCTCCGGCACCCGTCAGAACGATGGCGCGCACGTCCGGCTGCGTATTCCACTTATCGAGGAGTTCTGCCAGCTCAAGCCGCATAGGCGTATCCCACGCATTGAGCTTCGCCGGCCTGTTGAGCGTCGCCGTTGCGACACCGTTGGCGATATTGGTGAGAATGGCGTCTGACATCAGTTTGGACCTTTCGCAGTCGTTGAAATGAAGCGGGCTTTAGCCCGGAAGAAGCATCCCGATATCCGCGGCTTCGGCTGCCCGGAGGGCTAGGGCAGCAACGGCAAGATCGGCCAGAGCCATGCCCTGGAACGTGAACACTGCACGCTCGTCCTCACTGTTTCGGCGCAGGTTTGCATCGCCTGCGATATCGGTCAGGTCAGCGGTATAGGGGCCGCCGGGTGTCAGTTTGCGATAGGCGGCGCTGGCCGCAGCCTGTTTGCGGTCGTCGACGATAAGCTGCTCGAATCCAGCGAAGCCTTCAACGCGCCACGACCGGCCCAAATCCACGAAGGCGGCAAAGCTTCCCGACGAAAGCCAATCGGCATCAAGAAACGGCGTCAGACCAGGCGCATCCGGCACGCTGGTAACGACGATATCCTGCCCAGCCACAGCCGCTTTCGGATCATCGGCCACACGCGCTTCAAGGCCCATGGCCTTTGCGGCGTCGGCGACCTTTTCCGCCGACGCCTTGCTGCGGCTGTATGCCGTCACATCGGTGAGCGGAAACACTTCCTTGAAAACCCACAGGTGCGAGAGGGCCTGTCCTCCGCATGCAACGAACCCGATCCGTCGCGCATCCGCGCGTGCATAGCGGCGCGCCACGATCAGGCTGATCGCCGCCGTGCGCGCTTCGGTTATCCAAGTTGCATCCATGACGGCAAGCGGCAATCCCGTCTCGCCGTCGTTGAGCACGATGAGACCACCGAGATGCGGCAGGCCGCGTTTTGCATTGGCTGGCGAGAGACCGACGATCTTCGTGGCTGCCATCCGTGGGGCTGGATCGCCCAGTCCAACCGCCATGATCGATTGAAACAAACGCCCGTCCGGCAGAACTTTGCTGGTTTTGGGAAAGTTCTGCGCCGCACCATCCGCTGCGGCCTTCACCGTTGCCTCGATGGCATCGGCCATCTGACGGCCGCCCAGCTTGAGCCTCGCGACGTCGTCACGAGACAGGTAACGGATGTTTGCCTGCGAACCAGCCACACCTCAGCCTTCGTCAATCCCACTGATAGCCTAGCTTCGCCTAAAGTCTAGGGATCAGCAAGATGGATCGTTCCCGTCGCGATTTAATAACCCCGCTCGCGACCGACGATGTTCTCCGGCGCCTGTCCCGACCGATGGAGTGAGAGCTGCCGCAACGTATAGGTGACGATCGCCTCGGGTTTGCTTTCGGCAGCATTGTGCGGCGTCACCACGACACGCGGATGCGACCAGAGCGGACTGGAGGCCGGGAGCGGCTCGGTCTCGAACACATCCAAGGATGCGGCGTACAGTTCGCCGGCATCGAGGGCGGCCAAGATATCCGCTTCAACCTGCAGGCCGCCGCGCCCTGCATTGATCAAAACCGGTCCCGGCAACCGCGAATGCCGTCCGCTGCGCGATAGCTTCCGGATCAGACCGCGATTGAGAATGCCATGCGTTTCCTTCGTATAGGGCAGCACGCAAACGAGAATGTCGGTCCCGGCCAGGAAATCATCGAGCTCCGCATTGCCCGCAAAAGTTTTCATGCCCTCGATCGACTTGGGCGTGCGGCTCCAGCCACGAAGAGGATAGCGAAATGCGCTCAGCGCCTTCGCCGCTCCCTCACCCATGATGCCGAGGCCCATGATACCGACACGCACCTCATGAGCCGCAGGTTCCGGCAGATACTCCCACGTCCGCGACCGCTGCAGCTCGATGAACTCCGACATGCGACGCTGGTGAAACAGAACCTGCAGCGCAATATACTCGGCCATACGCCCGGTCAGATCGCCGTCGACATAACGCACCACCGGAACGTTCGGCAGATCAGGATCCCGGAAGATGTGATCGACGCCAGCGCCGACCGACACGATCAATTCCAGATTGGGCAGCGTGCTCAAAGCACCGAGAGGCGGCAACCAAGCCAGTGCGTACCGGATATCTTCGACACGGCCGACGTCCGGCCAGATCCGAACATCGAGGTCAGGCTGACGCGCACGCACCTCACTGGCAAACAGCTCCGCGCGCGAGCCTCCAATAATGAGCAGCGCCATTGCCCCTCGTCCCCTTGGATTGTTCGTTCAACCGGCAACCGCGCCACGATGCGCAACGGTGAGATTGAAGGCGGCCGCCAGCAACGCCTTGGTGTAGTCCGTTTCCGGCGCGCTGAAGATCTTCTCCGCCGAACCCTCTTCCACCACCTTGCCATTCCGCATGACGATGACGTGGCTCGACAACGCCCGCACCACGCGCAAATCGTGGCTGATGAACAGGTAGGCCAGGTTGTGCCGGGATTGCAAGTCGCGCAGGAGATCGACAATTTGTGCCTGCACGGACATATCGAGGGCACTGGTCGGCTCGTCCAGCATCACGAACTTCGGCGACAGCACCATGGCGCGCGCGATGGCGATGCGTTGCCGCTGCCCGCCTGAGAATTCATGCGGATAGCGATCTTGCGCGTCGGCAGGCAGGCCGACCTCCGTCAACGCCTGCGCGACGCGATCGCGCCGCTGCGCGTAGCCCAGGCCGGGCTGCTGGATGAGCAAGCCCTCCTCGATGATCTGTCCGACAGACAGGCGAGGCGACAACGATCCATAAGGATCCTGGAAGACGACCTGCATGTCTTTTCGCAGCGGCCGCATCGCGCGCGAGTTGAGACCATCGATCCGCTTGCCGAGATAAACGACCGGGCCCTGCGACGAGATCAGACGCATGATCGCCAGCCCCAGCGTTGTTTTGCCGGAGCCGGATTCGCCGACCACCCCAAGGGTCTGCCCCGCATGCAGCTTCAATGACAATCCATCGACCGCTTTGACGTGATCGACCGTGCGTCGCAGGAATCCCTTTTTGATCGGGAACCAGACTTTCAGATTGTCCGTCTCCACCACGACGGGCGTGCTGGTGTCGGCAGGGGGCGGCTCACCTTTCGGCTCGGCGCTGATCAGGTGGCGCGTGTAGGCGTGCTGCGGATTGCCGAATACCTCCGCGGTCTTCCCTTCCTCGACGATCTTGCCAGCGTTCATAACGTACACGCGATCGGCCATTTTCCGAACGACGCCGAGATCGTGCGTGATCAACAACATGGCCATGCCGAGTTCGGCTTGCAGGTCTTTCAGCAGCTCGAGGATCTGCGCCTGGATGGTCACGTCCAGCGCCGTCGTCGGTTCATCGGCAATCAGCAGGTCTGGCTCGTTAGCGAGCGCCATCGCAATCATGACACGCTGACGCTGGCCGCCGGACAACTGATGCGGAAAGCTCGACAGTCGCTTTTCTGGATCGCGTACGCCGACCTTGTGCAGCAGTTCCAGAACGCGCGTGCGAATGGCGCCTTCCTCCATGCCGCGATGTACTCTCAAAACCTCTCCGACTTGCTTCTCGATGGGATGCAGCGGATTGAGCGAGGTCATCGGTTCCTGGAAGATGATCGAGATCTTCGCGCCGCGGATATCGCGCATGTCGGCTTCGGAAAGCTTCAGCAAATCGCGATCACCGAACAGGATTTCGCCCGTCGGATGCGAAGCCGCCGGATAGGATAGCAGCCGCATCACCGACAGCGCCGACACGGTCTTGCCAGACCCGGACTCGCCGACCAGAGCTACGGTTTCGCCTTTGCTGACCTCAAAGCTCACGCCCTTCACGGCGAGGTTGGTGGACTGGCCCGATCGGAAAGCCACCGAGAGATCGTGGGCGCGGATGAGTGGGGTTCCGTTGCTCATGGCGTGCCTCAACGGAACGTCTTGCGCGGGTCGAGCGCATCGCGCACACCTTCGCCAACAAAAATCAAAAGGCTCAGCAGCGTCGCCAATGAGAAGAACGCCGCGAGGCCAAGCCAGGGCGCCTGCAGGTTCGCCTTGCCCTGGGCCAACAACTCACCCAGCGATGGAGAACCGGGCGGCAGCCCAAGGCCCAGGAAATCGAGCGCCGTCAGCGCGGTGATGCTGCCGGAGAGATTGAACGGCAGGAACGTCAGCGTCGCCACCATCGCATTCGGCAACAGATGCTTGAACATGATCTTGCCGTCGGATAATCCGAGCGCGCGGGCCGCGGTGACATACTCGAAATTGCGGCCGCGCAGGAATTCGGCACGCACCACGCCGACCAGCGACACCCACTGGAACAGCAGAAGCACGCCAAGAAGTGTCCAGAAGCCCGGCACCAGAACCGAGGAAATGATGATCAGCACGTAGAGCGAGGGAATCGACGACCAGATTTCCAGAACGCGCTGGAAGAACAGATCGACCCGCCCGCCGAAATAGCCCTGCACGGCACCGGCCGCGACACCGATGATGGATGAAAAGATCGTCAGCAGCAAACCGAACAGGACCGAGATCCGGAAGCCATAGATCATGCGCGCCAGGACATCGCGGCCTTGATCGTCGGTTCCAAACCAATTGGTATTGCCGAATGTCTGATAACGCGCGAGCTGATCGGCCGGCGCCTCGCAGAGTTCCGCGCTGGTGGCCCAGCTCGGAGGTGCGGGGAAACCCAGACAGCGATCCTCCGGTCCCTTGATGCGCGGGTAATCGCGATTGATCGAGCCGTAAGAATAACGGATCAGCGGCCAGATCATCCAGCCGTTCTGCTGGATCTCATCGATAATGAACGGATCCTTGTAATCCGTGACCGCGAGGAACCCGCCGAATTTCGACTCCGGATAATCCACCAGCACCGGCGACAGGAATTCCCCTTTGTAACGAACCAGGATCGGCTTGTCGTTTGCGATGAACTCGGCAAACAGCGAAAGAACGAACAAAACCAGGAAGATCCAGAAGCTCCAGTAGCCGCGGCGGTTGGCTTTGAAATTGTCCCAGCGCCTGCGATTGAGCGGCGTCAGCCCGAAGCGTCCGGCGATCGTTTCGCGCGCCTGTCCGATCCAGGTCGTGGGCTGGCTTTGAAACCCGGCGGCGGCAATTTTGTCTTCCTGCTCGATGCGCGCGATGTCGTCCGGCGATGGAGCGTCCGGCCCATCGGAAACAATCTTGTCTTTGGTGCGCATCTCCACGACCTAGACCTCCCGGCTCTCGAAGTCGATCCGCGGGTCGATCAGCGTGTAGATGAAATCGGAGATGAGGTTCACGACGAGGCCGAGCAACGAGAAAATGTAGAGCGTCGCGAATACGACCGGATAATCGCGATTGATGATGCTCTCGAAGCCGAGCAGTCCCAGACCGTCCAGTGAAAAGATCGTCTCGATCAACAATGAGCCGGTAAAGAACGCGCTGATGAAGGCGCTCGGAAATCCGGCGATGATGAGCAGCATCGCGTTGCGGAACACGTGCCCATACAGGATCTGATGTTCTCCCAACCCTTTGGATCGGGCCGTCAGGACATACTGCTTTCGAATTTCATCCAGAAACGAGTTTTTGGTCAGGAACGTCATGGTCGTGAACGCGCCGAGCGACATGGCGATGATCGGCAGCGTCAGATGCCAGAAGTAATCCATCACCTTGCCGGTGAGCGAAAGCTGATCCCAGTATTCGGACGTCAGCCCGCGCGACGGGAACCACTGGAAGAACGA
>JAFAFW010000095.1 GCA_023423275.1 Pseudomonadota bacterium | reverse complement strand
CCGATGACGAAAGGTCCGCCAGTGCGTCAAAGGGCGTCAGGCGATCTCGTAGAAATCCTTGACGATCTGCCAGGCGTCGTCGGCAGTGTCGGCATAGTCGATAATGTTCTGGTCGCCGGGCGAAATTGTGCCCTGTTCGGCGAGATAATCGAGATTGATCGCCTTGTGCCAGAAGTCGGAGCCGAACAGGATTACCGGCACGCGTTCCATGCGCCCGGTCTGGATCAGCGTCAGCGTCTCGAAGAATTCGTCCATCGTGCCGAAGCCGCCAGGGAAGACGGCGACGACCTTGGCCCGCATGATGAAATGCATTTTTCGGATCGCGAAATAGTGGAAGTTGAAGCAGAGGTCCGGCGTTACATAGAGGTTTGGCGCCTGTTCGTGCGGCAGCACGATGTTGAGACCGATCGAGGGCGCGCCGACATCGGCCGCGCCGCGATTGCCCGCCTCCATGACGCCCGGACCGCCGCCGGTCACGACGACAAATTCACGGTGATAGGAGGTTGCGGAATATTGCGAGCAGAGCCGGGCGAATTTGCGCGCCTCCTCGTAATATTTGGCGTTGGCGGTGAGGTTCTTCTCCTGCACGTCGTTCTTGGCCGCCCAGGCCGGCCCGCCGGGTTCGGGAATGCGCGCCCCGCCGAACATCACGACTGTTGAGCGGATGCCACGTTCGGCCAGCGTCAGTTCCGGCTTCATCAGTTCGAGTTGCAGCCGGACGGCACGCGTTTCGCGACGGGTCAAAAAATCCTCGTCGTTCCAGGCAAGCCGGTAGGTCGGCGCGCGCGTCTGCGGCGTGTCGGGCACAGCCTTGGCGCGCTCGAGGTCCTCGTCTGAGTGTGAGAGCGGCGTCCAGCCGGTTTGTTCCATTGGGTTCATGTCAATTTCCCCGTCCTCCGCGCGATTGACCCGATAATGTGCATGACATAGGTTCCGCGCGCTTTTCAGCCAATCTATCCAGTCAGCCGTTAATGGAACGTTTACCATGTCGAAGCACGACCTCTCAGCCCTCGAAAAGTCGATCGAAGCCGCTTTCGAGGCGCGCGACGGCATCAATGCCGCCACCAAGGGTGAGGTGCGCGACGCGGTCGAGACAACGCTGAACCTGCTCGATCAGGGCGCGATTCGCGTCGCCCAGCGTGGTTCTGATGGCGTGTGGGCCGTCAACCAGTGGATGAAGAAGGCGGTGCTTCTGTCTTTCCGCCTCAACCCGATGGAAATCATCAAGGGCGGACCTGGCGATTCGGTCTGGTGGGACAAGGTGCCGTCAAAGTTTGACGGCTGGAGCGCGGTCGATTTCGAGAAGGCCGGTTTCCGTTCAGTGCCCAACTGCGTCGTGCGCCGCTCGGCCTACATTGCGCCTGGCGCAATCCTGATGCCGTCCTTTGTCAATCTCGGCGCCTATGTCGGCGAAGGCACGATGGTCGATACCTGGGCGACGGTGGGCTCCTGCGCCCAGATTGGCGCACATGTTCACCTGTCGGGCGGCGTCGGCATCGGCGGCGTTCTGGAGCCGTTGCAGGCCGGCCCCACCATCATCGAGGACAATTGTTTCATCGGCGCGCGCTCGGAAGTCGTCGAGGGCTGCATCGTGCGTGAGGGCTCAGTGCTCGGCATGGGCGTCTTCATCGGCAAGTCGACCAAGATCGTCGATCGCGAGACCGGCTCGATCACCTATGGCGAAGTGCCGCCCTATTCGGTCGTCGTCGCGGGCGCCCTGCCCGGCAAGCCGATGGGCAATGGCGAGCCCGGCCCGAGCCTCTACTGCGCCGTCATCGTCAAGAAGGTCGACGAGAAGACGCGCTCCAAGACCTCCATCAACGACCTCCTGCGGGCTTGATCCGGTGAACCAGTTTCCGATCCTCTGGCTGTTCTTCGGCCTCAAGGGACGCATCAGCCGCGTCGCCTTCCTGCTCGGCGGGCTGATGATGACGGTCGTCACCTTTTTCGTGCTCTATCGCATGTCGGTCGCGGAAGAGGTCGGGCAGGGGTTCGAATTCTGGAACTCGGTCCTCGGTGTCGTCGTCTTCGTGTCGCTCTGGTGCCAGGCGGCGCTCGCCGCCAAGCGGCTGCACGACATCGGCCGTCCGGGGCTTTTCGCCGTCGCGATGTTCGTCCCGCTGATCAACTTCATCGCCTTCATCGCGCTGTGCGTCATTCCCGGCGAGCGCGGCCCGAACAAGTATGGCGCGGCGACCAACGCGCCCAGCTAAGCGAGACGAGCGTGACCAAGCCGACCGATCCTGTCGAAAACCTCGCCGCCCTCATCCGCTGCCCCTCGGTGACGCCCGCTGAAGGCGGCGCGCTCTCGGCGCTCGAGGCGATGCTGGCGCCCGTCGGCTTTTCCGTCGAGCGTCCGACTTTTTCGGAAGACGGCACGCCGGACGTCGAAAATCTCTACGCCCGCCTTTCGGGCAACGGCCCGCATCTGATGTTCGCCGGCCATACCGACGTCGTGCCTGTCGGAGACGAGGCCGCGTGGACGCATCCGCCGTTCTCGGCCGAGATCGCGAACGGCATGATGTATGGCCGCGGCGCGGTCGACATGAAGGGCGGCATCGCCTGCTTCGTCGCCGCCGTCGCGCGCTATGTGGAAAAGCATGGAGCGCTCAAGGGCTCCGTCTCGCTGCTCATCACCGGCGACGAGGAAGGCCCGTCGATCAACGGCACGACCAAGCTTCTCGACTGGGCTGCCGGCAAGGGCGAGACGTGGGACGCGGCGATCGTCGGCGAGCCGACCAATCCGAACACGCTCGGCGACATGATCAAGATCGGCCGGCGCGGTTCGGTCTCGGCGGATCTCGTCGTCAACGGACGGCAGGGCCACGCGGCCTATCCACACCTTGCCGACAATCCGGTGCGCTCCATCGTGGCGCTGCTCGACGCGCTCCTGCAT
>JAFAFW010000044.1 GCA_023423275.1 Pseudomonadota bacterium | reverse complement strand
ACGGATCAATGCCATGGAACAGTATATCATTCAGGATTGGGGCCGCCCCCGCCGCCACGCGCGCGCCAGGGCGCGAGCGCGTTAGAACCTTTCAGGTTCAGTCAGAATCACCCGCTCCCCCGCCCGGCCACCCCGAAGCATGAGGCCGTTGAGTGGCCGGGCGGGGGAGCGGGACGGCCAAGCGATTCCGCCAAAGGCGGAAAGACTCTAGATAACTAAAAAGGGCTGCACGCGTTTTGCGGCAGCCCCTTTTTCGTGCCCCTGTCGATCGTCAGGCGTCGACGGGATCTTTTGTCGGAATGGGCAGCGTTGCCGGGATGACCGGTTCGCTGACGTCGCGGTCGCGCCGGCGCGGTTGCGGCGGCTGATAGGCCCGGCGGGCGTGATGCTCGCAGTAAGACAGGCCCGGAACCCGGTTGCGGTTGCAGAAATGGAATTCCTCGGTCTGCGGATCGCCAATCGGCCACCGGCAGCTGCTGTCGGTCAGCATTTGCAGAGTCTTGCGCTCGGCCTGCGGGATCACGAGTTCCTCGGCGGGCGGAACATAGGCTTCGGCGTCAGGGCTATACAGGGCGCGCAGCGCCGGATTGCCCACGGTGCCAAACCGCGATTTCACGGCAGGCCGCTTGGCAGAATTGGTGGCTACGGCGCGCGGGCGCGCACGATGGCTCTTCATACGGGAGGTGGTCGCGCGGCCTGAAAGCCCGAGGCGGTGCACCTTGCCGATCACGGCATTGCGCGAGACACCTCCAAGACGGCCGGCGATCTGACTGGCGCTCAGTCCTTCGGCCCAGAGCTTTTTCAGCTGCTCCACGCGCTCGTCGGTCCAGCCCATCTTGTCGCTCCTTGCATAATCAGGTCACAACCGGCGCGCGACTGGCGCACCAGAACGAAAGCGGACAAGCAACGAGCCTTGCGGCGTGCGCAAACATGCGACGCAACACGCGACGACGGTGCTTGACCGGTACAGACGCTGGTTACTGGGGAGACTTGCTTGGTAGCCTGCGCTGGCCGAACGCGGAGCAGAGCTCCAAGGAGGTCAGACGCGAAGCAATCCGGCAACAGGCCGGCCACCGCCAAATATCGGGGTGGAGCCCGGAAAACCTACAACATCCAGAATTCGGTCTACAAGCTGCAGACGTGCCGAGTGACTGCTATGGCAACGATTCGTGTCCAAAGCGCCACATAAAAATGCAGGTTCGCTGTATGTTTTCCGAATATTAATTGTTCCTGCCGGGCAGCTATGGGCCGGGCGGTATCTCTGGTTGTGGGCGTTTGACAGCCGGTTGCGTTCGCCATATGGTCCGGTCCACTTCAGACCGGCTCAGTTTCAGCGAGCCGCTGCCCAGCACATGGCGCCAGTCGCCGGGAGGCCGGGCGGCCAACACCCGCCAGCGAGTATCGCCCGCGGGTGCGTTTTCGTTTGGGCGGTCGGATCTGTGTGTTCAAAGGCTGCGGTTGCAGGCATGCGCAATTCGAGACGCGATACTTATATTCAGGTGTGCTGGCGGGCGCTGAACTCTTGGCAGGTGGCCAGGGCGCGGGCGGGCTGCTGGCGTCCTGATCTGCGCAACCGAAACGGATAACGATGTTCCAAAGTCTCTCCGATCGCCTGTCTGGTATCTTCGACAAGCTGACGAAGCGCGGTGCGCTGACCGACAGCGATGTCAGCGAAGCCATGCGCGAAGTGCGCCGGGCGCTGCTCGAAGCCGACGTGGCGCTGGATGTCGTTCGCGACTTCACGGAGAGGGTGAAGGCCAAGGCCGTCGGCCAGGATGTGGTGAAATCGGTCACCCCCGGCCAGATGGTCGTCAAGATCGTCAACGACGAGCTGGTTCGGGTGCTGGGCTCCGATGCGGAGCCGATCGATATTGCGGCCGAGCCGCCGGTGGCGATCCTGATGGTCGGCCTGCAGGGTTCGGGCAAAACCACCACCAGCGCCAAGATCGCCTATCGCCTCAAGAACCGCGATAAGAAGAAGGTCTTGATGGCCTCCCTCGACACGCGTCGCCCGGCCGCGCAGGAGCAGCTCCGCGTGCTCGGCGAGCAGACGGAAATCGCGACGCTTCCGATCATTGTTGGCCAGACGCCGCTACAGATCGCGCGTCGTGCGCTCGATTCAGGCCGCCTCGGTGGATATGACGTGGTGATCCTCGATACCGCCGGCCGCGTCACGGTCGACGAGGGCCTGATGGCGGAGGTGGCCGAGGTCAAAGCCGCCACGCAGCCGCACGAGGTGCTGCTGGTCGCTGACAGTCTGACCGGTCAGGACGCGGTCAACACGGCCAAAGCCTTCGAGGGACGCATCGGCATCACGGGCATCGTGCTGACACGCGTCGATGGTGATGGCCGTGGCGGCGCGGCGCTCTCGATGCGGGCCGTCACAGGCAAGCCGATCAAGCTGCTCGGTATCGGCGAGAAATGGGACGCGCTGGAAGATTTCCACCCGCAGCGTGTCGCCAGTCGCATCCTGGGCATGGGCGATATCGTCAGCCTGGTCGAGAAAGCCGCTCAGACGATCGACGCCGAGAAGGCGCAGCAGATCGCCCAGAAGATGCGGAAGGGCGAGTTCGATCTGGCCGATCTGGCCGAACAGCTCAAGCAGATGCAAAAGATCGGCGGCATGTCCGGTGTGCTCGGAATGCTGCCGGGCATGGGTAAGCTCAAGGGACAGATTCCCGCCGGCAATCTCGACGACGGCATGCTGAAGCGTCAGGGCGCCATTATCTCCTCGATGACGGTCTATGAGCGTCGCCATCCGAAAGCGATCGATGGTAAGCGCAAGCGCCGTATCGCGGCCGGGTCCGGGACCAAGGTGGAGGAGGTCAATCGTCTCCTCAAGATGCACCGGCAGATGGCCGACATGATGAAGGCCATGGGCAAGAACAAAGGCATGCTGTCGCGCATGTTTGGCAGCGGCGGTGGCGCGATGCCCGAGCCGACGCCGGAGATGATCGAACAGTTGAAGCGTGGCGAGATGCCGAAGGGCATGCCCGGGCTTCCGCCCGGCGGCATGCCGCGCCTGCCGGGTCTGGGCAGTGGCCTGCCCGGATTGGGCGGCGGCGCGCCGAAGTTTCCAGGACTTCCCGGTTTTCCGGGGAAGAAGAAGTAGAGGTCTCGAACCGGACGACGGCGGCCTCGCGATTTCGCCTGGACGCCAGCGGCCAAAACAACCGGTGCCGGCTGCAAGAGACGGTACCAATCTGATGGAAGAAAAGGACGACGAGTATGACTGTCAAAATCCGCCTGTCGCGCGGCGGCGCCAAGAAGCGCCCGTATTATTATATCGTCACCGCGAACAGCGCGTCTCCGCGGGATGGCCGTTACATCGAGCAGGTCGGAACCTTCGATCCGATGCTGAAGCGTGATGATCCAAACCGCGTCAAGCTGAACGAGGATCGCTGCAAGCACTGGCTGTCGGTTGGTGCGCAGCCGACGGATCGTGTCGCGCGTTTTCTCGACGCTGCCGGTCTGATGAAGCGCGATGCCAAGGCGAACCCGCAGAAGGGCCAGCCGCGCAAGAAGCGCCGCGAGCGCGAGGCGGCGGAGGCTGAAAAGGCCAAGGCAGCGGCCGAGGCTGCGGCTTCTGAGGCCGCACAATCCTGAGGGCTGGCGCCCAAACTTCGATCGGGCGATGAGCCATGGGCAATGACCGTCCCCGCATCGTGCTCGGCTACATCGCCGCGGCGCATGGCGTTCGCGGCGATGTGCTTGTCCGGACCTACACAGAGGCTCCGGACGATATCGCGAGTTATGGTCTTCTCGCGGATGAGGCGGGAGGACGTCACTTCTCGCTGAAGATCATCCGCACGACGAGCAAGGGTGTCGTCGCGCGCATCGCCGGAGTGACGGACCGCAATGCCGCGGAGGCGTTGAGAGGCGTTCGGCTGTGCGTTGCGCGCGATGCGCTGCCGGCAACGCTCGACAACGAATTCTATCACGCGGATCTCGTCGGTCTCCAAGCTGTTGCCGCCGACGGGTCGACGGTGGGCGAAGTCGCGGCAGTGCATAATTTCGGCGCCGGCGACATTCTCGAAATCCGGCTCGCGGGAAAACGCACGACAGAACTTCTGCCGTTTACCCGCGCCTTTGTTCCCGCTATCGACCTGGACGCGAAGCGGCTGACGATCGTGCTTCCGGCCTCCGATGAAGAAGAACCGGAAGAGACACCCTAGTCGGGCAGAACCTCGATCTGGCTGATGTGGTGCAGTTCGATTGCCGGACCGGATCTCCGGTCGATCCAGCCGCGGATCCGAACGCGTTTGCCCTCCAGGGATTTGAGATCCAGACCCGCTTCCGCGATCGCCTTGCGTTCGCGGGGGCGTGCGCTGGCGGTGAAATCCGTGCGCCAGTTGTCGCCGAAATTCAGATATACCTGACCTCGGATGTCTGCCGCATCGACAACGCGTCCTTCGACGATCTGAAAGCTGCTGCGATCGTGCAGGAGATCACGAAGCTGGTTGGCGGCCTTGATCTGGTAAGCCGGATGCGCCCACAGACCTGCCCGCGCCGCTCGTGCCGCCGCCTCGGCGGCGAGGAGCGCGCTCATGCAGGAAACGCTGTCGCGCAGCATGTAGGCGCGGGCATGGCCGTGCCGCAGCATGTAATCCTGCACCCACACACGCCGTCCCTCGTGCTGCACGTAGGCCTGAGCCAGAAGCCGGCCGTACCGGTCCATCTGACGCCCGCCTACGGCCAGTTCGACCGGTTTGCCCAACGCGAGGTGTTCGAGCGCCGTCTTTGCATCCTGCGCGGGTGGCCAGACGGTGGGATCGTCCGGGTTTTCGAAGCGACGCGGTGCAAGCGCGCCGATCAGCCGGACCGTGCGGCCGTCGTCCAGCGCAAAGGTCTCTCCATCGATGACGCGGACGACGGTGCGGGACACCGGGCCGGGTTCCGTTACGCATTCGGCGGCAATGGCGCGCGCGGCTGCGGCCATCGCGCCGAGCACGAGCGCAGCGCCAAGCACGGTCGCAGTCAACCTTCTTCCTGCCACGATGCGCGAGGCCCCCTTGCCGCCCTGCGCGGTGTGCCCTAAACACCGGGTGTAACCCGTTGTTCAGTTCGCCGCGGCAATAGTGTTGTCTGGCGCGGGCAGTTTGGCCAGACGGTCTGGTGAGACAGTGGCTGAAATAGCCTGAAACCTTACATGGCCCCGTAGTTCAGCCGGATAGAACGTCGGATTCCTAATCCGAAGGTCGCAGGTTCGAATCCTGCCGGGGTCGCCA
>JAFAFW010000104.1 GCA_023423275.1 Pseudomonadota bacterium | reverse complement strand
GCACGCCAATCGCCCAGAGAATGAGGTTGAGCACGGCGAACACCACGATGTTGATCATCCGCATCGGATAGATCGCCGTCTCCGGCCTGCGCGGCGGGACAAATGTTCCCAGGTAGCGCTGCTGCTGGTCGGCAGTCACTCGGGCTCGTTCGAGCGAACTCTGGGCCGAGATGTAGGCCTTCTGGGCGAAGTCCTGTTCCAACATGAGGGATTGATAGTCTTCAACGACCCCGCTGAGTGTGCTGATGGCCTTTCCCGGCGTTTCCTCGCCTTGGCCGAGGCGGTCACGCTCTGTTTTGAGCTGCTGTTCAAGAGCCTTGATCTGAGTCAACGTGAATTGAACTGGCGGCGCGGTTTCCTGCATATAGCTTCGCTGCGACGCCAGCCGGGCGCGGGCCTCATTGATCTGCGATTGAATTGCTGACAGCCGCTGTAGGTTGGCCTGTGCAGTCAGAGCTGGATCGATGTCCTGTTGTTTTTCGCGAAAGGTGCGTAGCGCTTCGCCGCTGCGACGCAGGCGATCTTCCATCCGCGCCACTTCCTGGTTTGCGCTGTGCACCGCGTCTTGCCGGGAACGCTCGGACAGCTCGTTGACAAGCTTTTCGCTCAATCCAAGGATAGATTGCGAGACTTTGACAGCATCGTCGGGATCAAATGTACGAACTTCGACCGTGAGAATACGAGAGCTGCTGTCCAGGCTGGTTCGCACCATGCGCTTCCAATATTCCAGAAACACCTCGGTGGGCGCTCCGGGTGAAGAAAATGCGGCCCAGAAATCGGCATTAGGGTGGTTGAACACCGATTGGACATTGAACTCCTGCGACATCCTCAGAAGGATCTCCTTGCTGTGGATATAATCCATAAGGATGTAGGCGTCGGTCAGCGTCGAACCTGAGGTCGCCGCGCCAGTGAACATGCCCAGCAGATCGGGGCCGCCTGCGGAATCCAGCCCTCGGACCGCGAACCTGACCTCGACGGCATATTGGTTGGCGGCCACGAAGCTGTAGTAGGCGGTAGCCGCCAATGAGGGAATAAGTACGAACAAGATGGCGGACATCCACAGCCGGCGACGGCGCTTTTGCTGAGGTGTGGCACTCTTCGGCTGGATGACCGACTTGGCCGAGTGCGTGCTGCTGGCGGAGGCGGCCTTATCCGAGGAAAGAACCTTGCCGACAGCACTATCTGCGCTCTGTTTCATGTCGTCCGTTGTCATTGTCCAGTGACCGTGCGGAGCTGCCAAGGTTGCGCCTAGCTATTCTGGTTCTTCTCATGCTGGGCAACTGCCTCTTGAAGGCTGTCGTAGAGGGTCAGCTGTCCGTTGTGAAGCACGGCTCCGAGATCGCAGTAGTCGCGCAGCGTGCTGGTCGAGTGCGAGATCATGATGATGTTGGCCGTCTGCAATTTCGCCTGGAACGCGGCCTTGGAGCGCTTTTGGAATCTGCTGTCACCAACGGCGGTGATTTCGTCCACCAGATAGCATTCGAAATCGACGGCAAGACTGACACCGAAGGCCAGACGGGCGCGCATGCCCGAGGAGTAAGTGCGCACGGGCATGTTCAGGTGGTCGCCGAGCTGGGCAAACTCCCTTACGAAATCCAGCACCGTCTCGGTGTCCTGCCCATAGATGCGAGCAACGAAAGTTGCGTTTTCCAGGCCTGTCAGAGAGCCGTTGAAGCTTCCCGCAAAGCCAAGCGGGAAGGACACTTTAGTATGGCGTTTGATCTCTCCCGAGTCCACTCGCTCGGAACCGGCGATCATGCGCATCAAGGTGGATTTGCCTGCTCCATTCTCGCCGAGGATGGCAATGTTCCGCCGCGGCAAGCGCATGGTCAGATCGGATAGAATCACCTTGTGGCCGTCACGGACGCGGTAGCGCTTCTGGACGCCGATGAACTCGATCATTCGATCCGCCCTCTCATGGTGCGCTCCATGGCGAGCGCCAGAAACGTTGCCATCAGACTGCATAACAAGAGGTAGAACACGTCGAGATCAGGCGCCCGGTAGTTTGCGTAGTAGCCGCTGCGAAACATTTCAACGCCATGCAGGACCGGATTCCAGGCCAAGTATTCGCGGAGATGTGAGGGCAGAGCGTCCAGTGAATAGAATATCCCAGACAAGAACAGCATCGGTGTCATCAGCATGCGAAACACGTTCTGCCATGATGCGATGTGCGTGATGATCACGGCACTGATCAAGCCGATGCCAAAGCCCAGGAGCGCGAGCAGACAAAGGGCCTCGAGCATGCGCATGATATTTGCCGGGCGCGGAATGTTGGTCGCCAGGAACAATCCGCTGAAAACGACCGCCATGATGAACATCGCGGTTGCAACTTCAAGTAGGCCACGTGCAATCGCGGTATCGATGGGTTGCACGATCGGGTAGGTCAATAGCGCTTGGTTAGAGTTGAAAGCGGCGGCTACCTGGTTGCCTAGGTTGCGGAACATAATGAAGGGCAGGATGCCGCTCGCGAAAAACAGCGCCATGCTGTTGCCGAACGGCGGGTGGCGATCCAAGAAGTAGAACATCGCCGAAAAGGCGACGATGTAAGCCAGCGGATCAGCGATGGCCCAAAGGTAGCCGAGTTGCGACCGACCGAAGCGGACACGCATTTCGCGCAACACCAGCGCTCCTATAACTCGGAGTTGGATTTTTAGTGATGTGGCAAACTTCTGTGCCGCAGCCAATTCTGCTTCCTCGTTGCCCGGCGCACCGCGCGCCTTAAGTCTTCCTCACCTTGAACCTAGTGCCCCGAGACGTTCGCGCGCGCAACCTCCAAGGCAGACATTGGCTAGCCGCGACGAGCCATGCGGCCCGCCGCGGAAATGCGATGTTTGTCTGTCCCCTGTCCAAAGCGCGGCGAATTTTACGCGCGGCATCCATCGGAGATATGATCAACGGCAGAGGGCCGATGTGCAACTCCGTCTGTGCTGTCGCGACGTGGCCTGGGTATATCGTTGAGACCGTGACATTGTGATCGAGCAGGAGTTCGCGCAGCGCGTCGGCATAGGCAGCCAGTCCGGCTTTGCTGGCGCTATATGCTGGGGCATCAGCGGATGGCAGACGGGCTGCCAGTGAACTCACAAACGCAATATGTCCGCCTCTGCGGGCCATCATATGCGGTAAAGCAGCTTGAGCGGTGTAGATTGCGCCCAGGAGGTTGGTGTTGACGAGATCGCGCGCGTCTGACGACGTCTCTAGTGCGTCATCAGGCCCGTGGCCGTCAAAGATCCCGGCGTTGATGATCAGCACATCGACAGGTTGATGGCGCTCGATGCGCGAGTACCAGCGCGCGATCTGATCGGCATCGCGGACGTCGCCTGCCTGAACGTCAACAGACGCTCCGTTGTTCTCGCAACGCTGGGCAATTGTTTTGAGTGACGCTTCACGGCGCGACAGCAACGACAGCAGGTTTTTGGACGATGCATATTGCTCCGCGAGCGCCGCCCCTATCCCAGAGCTGGCACCCGTTATAGCGATGTGTGAGAGGTGGTCGCCCGATAGCTTCATCGCCAGCAATGCCTTTCTGCGATCCAATTCCAGCGCATAACTGGGTCGCCACACATGTCAATACGCGGCTTTGCAAATGTGAGTGAGGCTTCCGGGTTTCACTTCATCGGCAATGATCCGTCAGCATCGCGTCGTTTCAGCAGGCGCTGGGACGAGGACGGAGGTGCGGACGCTGGAAACCACTGCAATTATAATAATTTAAGCGCATTGTCGCGTGATGCCATCAGTTTATCGTCAGGGCCTTTCGTTGGCTCTCGGCGCTTGCACTCCAACCTCTCCACGTTAAAAAGAAGGGTTCAACGAGACAGCTGCGATCGCATGATCGGGCTGATGTTCAGTAAGCGGTGTAGTTGATCTCCTTGCTGATTTTGCGTCTACTTTAGGTAGTGGAGGATGTGGCAGGGTGGCGGGCTGGTACGGTGACGATTGGCTTGCGGAGAGGGGGAGAGTTGTCGCGTATTCAGGTGGTTGGACGCGCATGTCGCTTGCCCGGCGCAAATACCGTTGACGAGTTCTGGAAGCTGCTCATTGAGCAGCGCTGCAGTGTTTCCGCCGTGCCGGAGGAACGCTTCGCTCAGGCTTGGTATCGCAGCAACCGGCGGGGGGAGCCGGGTAAGGCGTACACATTCGCTGCCGGCGTCATTGACGATATTTGGGGCTTCGATCCGGGCGTGTTTGCAATCACGCCGCGCGAAGCGCGCCAAATGGACCCGCAGCAGCGTCTCATTCTACAGTTGGCGTGGGAGGCGTTGGAGGATGCCGGCATCCCGCCTTCGACGCTGGCGCGCCAAAACATTGGCGTCTATATGGGCGCTTCTTCGATGGAGAACAGCCACCGACAGTTTTTCGATCCGGCGGGTACTGACTCCTACCTGATGACCGGCAACTCCCTGTCGATCATTGCCAATCGTGTGTCCTATCAGTTCGATCTGCGCGGTCCCAGCCTGACGCTGGATACGGCGTGCTCGTCGTCGCTGGTTGCGCTGGACTACGCCATCCAGGATCTGAATGCGGGCAAGATCGATGCGGCCATCGTAGGTGGCATCAATGCGCTGCTCAGTCCCTTCAACTTTATGGGATTTTGCGCGGCCTCGATGTTGTCTCCGGACGGACTATGCCGTCCGTTCGATCATCGTGCGAACGGCTACGTGCGGTCAGAAGGGGGTGTTGTCCTCGTCATCCAGCGCAGCGATAGTGAATTCGCGCGTCGGCGCGTGCACGGAGAGATCCTCGCATGTGCCATGAACTCGGATGGCCGTACCTCCGGCGTGGCGCTGCCTTCATCGGAGCAGCAGGCGGCTCTCTTGCGCGCGCTGTATGAACGTGCGGGTATCGATTTCAATCGACTGGCGTTTGTAGAAGCGCACGGCACAGGGACGCAGGTCGGTGATCCGGCTGAAGCGTTTGCGCTAGGTAAGGTGCTGGGTGCAGGGCGAGAGACGCCGCTGCCAATTGGGTCGGCTAAGTCAAATGTTGGACATCTAGAACCGGCGTCAGGGCTGGTCGGGCTACTGAAGGCTCAACTCGCGTTAGAGCGGGGTCTGCTACCGGCAACGCTGCATGTCGAAAAACGCAACCCGCACATTCCGTTCGATGACCTGAAGCTTCAAGTCGCGGAACAGCCGGTCGTAATTCCGAGTTCCGGTGAGGGTGAAGAGTTGCTCGCCGGCGTCAACAATTTCGGCTTCGGCGGCACGAACGTTCACGTCGTGATCGCTGCGCCTGCCGATAGGACAACAGCTCAACCACAGCGCGTTCACAGCGTAGGTGCGGAGCTCGCACATGGCGAGGTGGAGTGGACCCCATTGCTGTTGTCGGCCCAATGCCGCGACGCGCTGATGGAACTGGCAAAGCGCCAGGGACAGGCGTTGCGAGATGGGGCCGGCAACGACGGTGCTGATCTGGCGTCGATAGCGGGTGCGGCTGCACATTACCGCGATCTTTTGCCAGAACGGTTGGTTGTCCTGTCCAGTGACAGGCAAGAGGCTGCATCGGCACTTGAGCAATTTGTCGGCGGTCAGCAGCCCACGAACGTCATCGCCGGAATCGCGGTCGGCCGCATGGCGAAGACAGCCTTCGTGTTCTCGGGTAATGGCGCGCAATGGGGAGGCATGGGGCGTGCCGCGTTTGCTCGTTCTCCGTTGTTCCGCATGCACTTCCGCGCCGTGGATAGCCACTATCGTGCGCTGACGGATGAGAGCCTGGAGCGCGTGCTTCACGCCGACGACGTTGAAGAGCGCCTGCATTATACCGAGATTGCCCAGCCCCTTTTGTTTGCGATCCAGGTCGCGTTGGCCAAAACGCTGATTGTGCAAGGTCTGCAGCCGGACGCCGTAATCGGTCATAGCGTCGGTGAGGTTGCGGCCGCCCATATCTCCGGAGCGCTGGATCTGGCACAAGCTGTCGCTGTGATCCGTGCGCGTTCGCAGTATCAGGAACTGGCACGCGGATTGGGCCTGATGGCTGCGGTGCAGGCCCCGGCCGACGAGGTTCGCAAGTACATTGCGAGGGCTCGCCTAAAGACGATTGCGATTGCTGCGGTCAATTCGCCCCGTTCCGTTACGGTTGCTGGCACCGAGGTGGATATTCGCAAGTTGATGAGGCTGACCCGGAAGGATCGGATCGCCGCAACGTTGCTGGATATTGCCTATCCGTTCCACTCGGCTCTTCTCGATCCAGCGCGTGATCCGATCATCGAGGCCTTGGCCGACCTGAGGCCGGTCGCGTCTGACCTGTCGTTCTGTTCGACAGTGACAGGAACGATCATCGAGGGGAGTGAGCTCGACGCCAACTACTGGTGGAAGAACGTCCGCGAACCGGTTGAATTTCAAAAGGCCCTGGGTGCCGCTGGAAAAGCCGGGTGCCAGGTGTTTCTGGAAATCGGGCCGCGTTCGATCCTGCGCAACTATATCCAGGACAGCGTTGCGGACCTCGACTGCGAAACCCAGGTCGTGACGACGCTTGGGCGTGAGGATGATAGCGCCGACCTCGATCCGGTTTGCACCGCATTCGCGCGTGCCGTTGTTGTCGGCGCGCGTTTTGATGTCGAAGCTGCATATGGTCCACAGCTGACAGCTGCTAACGTCCGCTTGCCGCACTATCCCTGGCAAAACAAGCCGTTTCGGCCGAGCCCGAGCTCTGAAGCCCTGGCGACATTTAACCCGGCCCACACCCAGCATCCGCTTCTGGGCGCGCAACTCAGGTTGGAGGATCTGATCTGGGATCGGCAGCTCGATTCCGAAATGCTTCCGTTCCTCAAAGACCATAAGGTCGATGGCAAGATAATCATGCCGGGGACCGGATATGTGGAGATTGCACTGGCCGCGGCGAGCCAAGGTTTGAGGACGGATCGCGTCGAATTGCGCGATGTGGATTTCATTCAAGCTCTCGAGCTCTCGGCCGACGTCACGCAGGAACTTCGCACGCGGCTGGACCCAGAGAGCGGAACGGTGTCCATCTCGAGCCGCACGCGGTTGACGGCGAATGAGCGTCAAACACACATGCGTGCGCGCTTTGGGCAAATGCCGTCGCGTGCAATCCCGGTTATTGGTGCGCCCGTCCGCGAGACCGAACCAACCGCTGCGCCACTTGATCGGATCTATCGTCTGGCGCGGGATTTTCATCTCGATTACGGCCCGGCATTCCGCCGCGTCATCGCCTGCCGGGAGATTGGTGACGACCACGTCGAGGTGGAGCTGACAGCACCAAACGCCACGGAACAGACTGGCGGTAGCGGGTACATCCTACATCCCGTCGATTTCGATGCCTGCTTCCATGGGCTGAACGTTATCTTCACGCGCCTGAAGCTCGGCGAAAACAAGCAGGCTTACATTCCGATCCGCATTGGTGTGTTGCGGGTCTACAGCCCGGGTGAGCGCGTTTCGACCGCGCGCATTACGTTGCGCAGCTACAACGCAAGGTCTGCAGTGGCTGATTTCGCCCTGTTCAATGCTGACGGGACATTGATCGCGACGGTTGATGAAGCCCGTTTTCGGGCAGCGTCCCTTTCGCATCGCCTGCGCCTGCAGCAAGCGGCCTATCATGTCGATAAAATCATTCGGGCCTTGCCCGCAGAGGGTGAAAAGCGTGTCGCGCCGCTCCTGTCGCGGATTGCCAAGCAGTTGGCCCAGGTCGCACCAGTCCTCGACGAAGCGGCAAGGGAGAAGCTGTCGGAAAATCTGCTCCTGGTCGATATTGCAGCCCGTCGCGTGGCCTACGATGTGCTGAAGCCGTTTGCCGATGAAGGCGGCATTCTCGATATCGCGGCGATAACGTCCACCCCCCGCAGTATGAGGCTCGTGCAAGAGGCGGACGAGGGTCTCGTATCGGAAGATGCGCCAGCAGCGCGCGTCCCCGTTATCGAACGCCTTCTCGATGTGCTCTATGAGAGCGAGCTCGCGGAGACTAGCAACGGCGTCTGGCGGTTAGCAGAGACCTGTCTGCTCCCCGAATTGCAGGACGTGTTGACGGCGATCCTGCATGACGATCCGAGTTGGTCGGCGGAAAGTGTCATGCTGCTTAACGTGGCGCGGGAATTGCCAGCTTGGCTGTTGGGACGGTCTGCCGATGCTACATTACACGCTGCGGCGACGTTGGAGCATGCCCAATGTGCGTCGCCGCGTACGCGGGCGCAGATCGACGAATTGGTCGCACTCGTCGAGGCCGTAGTATCGAATTGGCCGAAGCTCAGGCCATTGAGAGTTCTCCAACTCGGCGTTTCCGGCGGAGGGCTTATCAGTGCGCTGGCGCCAGTCATCGAAGCCGCTTCGGGTAGCCATCTGATCGGTGATACTGACGATGACCGCGTCGCGCGCGCTGCCAGCCAGTGGTCGCGCTCGCCTGCAGTAGAACTGCTCCGCGTTGATGCGGATGTGGCAACTCTCAAGCAACGCGGGCCGTTTGATCTCGTCGTTTCGGTGAACGGCCTTGGCCAACTGGACCGCTGCGATGATCTGCTGGCGGCGTTGCCCACGTGTCTGGCTGATGGAGCGATGGCTGTCATATCCGAGACGGAGCCGGATAACTTCCATCGCGTCGCCTATGCCTCAGCTCCTACGCTGCGGGATGCGGAAAGCTGGATGGCGGCTCTGAAAACCGCCGGCTTTGCAACTTCACGTGGAGCGACAAAAACCGCGCCAGCTGTGCCAGGAACGCTTCTGCTCATTGCACAACGTCAGCAAAGTGGTGTGAGCGTTTCTTCCTCTGCGCCAATTGCCCATATCGATGACGAGTTGAGTGGCACTGCCTTCATCAAGCCATCCGTAGTCATTTTGGGCAATGGTGGGAAGGCACGCACGGAAGCCGCACTGCAGCGGGCTTTCGATGCTGCGGGTTTTATGACGACGGTGCTCAACCTGCGTCCAATCGAGAAAACGGAGAAGAGCAAGAAAACAGCTAAGGCGAATGGCAGTCATATCCCGTCGGCCGAAACGGATTGGAATGCTGTCATCGCTGCCATGGGGAACGGCCCTGACCTCGTCAACCTGATTTATGTGTCTCAGGGCGATCCTGTTTCCGCGAACGGTCATATGACAGCGCTGTCCAGCCGCTGTGACGAATTGACAAACTTGCTGAACGCGCTGGGCGATCGCGCTGCTCGGCTCTGGATTATCGCCGAAGGTGGTGCACGCAGTCTTGTCGGCCTCGGTGCATCCTGTCCGGTGCAAACCGGCGTCTGGTCGTACGGCCGAACAGCGATCAATGAATTCGGCAAGCTTGATATCCGCTTGGTCGATTTCTCGGAGAAACTGACCGGTGGCAAGAAGGCGGCCAGGTTGGCAGAGCTGCTGCGCGCGCCGGGCGAGCTTCGCGAACTGGTGCTGACGGGTGATGCTGCAATTGGACTTCAAGTACGCCGAGGTCTGCCTGCCGTGGCGGGCGGTGCCGATCTTCCTGGCAGTACGGCAGTGGAAGGCAATGCCACGGTC
>JAFAFW010000027.1 GCA_023423275.1 Pseudomonadota bacterium | reverse complement strand
CGGCTCTCCGCTTCGCTCCAGCCGGGATGACAAACGCTCGGCGCGCCAAGTCGGAAAAACTCCAGACCCTCCGTCGACCGATCGACGATCTGTTGCACGTCTGCACGGGGGCGAAGTTGCTGCATTCTGTCATCTTCCTACAGATGACTTTTCCACATCGCCAAGGGGGCGTGGAACGCTTGGTCGCTGATCCACGTTGATGTCTTACAAAGCAAACGTCACCGAGGCAGTTCATGCGACACGTTATGTACGGCTTGGCCGCAGCGATGCTCTCGACCTTCTGGCTGGGTTTGGTCCTGTTCGCCCTGCACCTTCCTGAGCGTCGCGCCGAGATTGGTTCTCAGTTCACGTCCGGTGTCACATCCCGTCCCGTACACCATCATTCAGGCGTTGAAAAATTCGCCGCCTATCAGACGCTCCTGGTCAGTTCGCAGTGATAGGAGGCCGCTCGGCGGCCGCTTCCACGATCAGTGTGTGCGTCAACCCAGCGACGGTTTGCCTTGATCGGTCGTCCGCCTCCGTTTCGGATCCTGCCAAGGTTTCACGGCGTCCGTCACACCGTCAAAGCAGCGGTTGGCCGCTTGAGACGCGTTCAAGGTTGCAGGATGGCGCGACTGGCGCTATGAACGCGGGCACCGTTGGCCAGCGGACACTGCGAACCTTGCGTTCACCGCTGTCGGGCCGGGTCAGAGCCAGTTACATTGGCTTTGTAGCTCAATGGCTTGCCGCAATAGCTCAGTCGGTAGAGCACGTCATTCGTAATGACGGGGTCAGGGGTTCGAATCCCTTTTGCGGCACCATTCCTTCCAGGCAGTAGCCTGATTCTCCAACATCTTCAGCTTGGCTGGTCAGGTCGCTTCGGCGACGTGGTATTCCTGCCGTTGCAACCTGTCCGTCCTCGACATCGTCCGGCCAATAGACCTGCGTGCTTCAATCTCCGATGCGCGTCATGGTGAACGTCCCGCCGCATTTGAAATTTCGCAGCGTATTGATGAACAGGTAGTCGCCCTTGCCCGCATTCGCGCTCAGCTGGCCGATGTATGAAAACTCACCCGGGACGTCACCCTTTCCCCGGTAGACGAATTTTCCGCTGGCATCGACGGAACCTTCGCCCCGTCGTGTGATCATTTTACTGTTCCGGATTCCGGTTTCAAACCGCTCCGATTTCTTTCCGCAATTCGGCGACTGGCGCACCATACGCCAACGGCCGTCGAAGGGGGCGGCTCTCATAGCAACCGGTGCTGCGGGACCGGACTGTGGCGGCTGCCGCGGAACGGCTGCGGGTGGAGGCGCGGCCTGGGCAACGTGAACGCCGGTTCCCTGCGGCCGCGCCGAGAGGAAGATTCGCGATGTCAGCGCCGAGTGCTCCCACGGCACCTGCTTTCCGGCGGTCTCGGACATCACGTCATTACGGACACGAATCAGGATGTTCGACAGGTCCTCGCCGGGGGCGTGCATATGTTTCAGCAGGGCTTTCGCGAATGGCGAGTTGCGGCCCGTGCCGTCGAGTGCGACGTTTCCGGGCTGGGTCGAAAAGCTGATAAGTGTGCCGCGTCCGGATTCTATGCTGGCCAGGCCGCGGCCGATCTCGATCGACCGGGTGCCGAGCGCCCGCGCGAGATTGCGTGCCAGCGGATTGTTGCGACAGGCGTCGATGAAGATGACGTTGCTCGGGATTTCTCTTTCCATCACACGCTGGACGAGGTCCATGCGCACCATCTCGAAGTCCAGTGCGGCGGCGGTGGAGAGTTCGGCATCGATCGGCATCATATAGTTGTGCCCCGAGACCTGCAGGCCGTGACCGGCATAGAAGAATAATCCCACGCTGGCGCCGGGCAGGGTGCGTGCGAAATCGCGCAGAGTTCGGTCCATGCCTGCACGGTCAAGGTCGAAGCCCTTGATGACCTCGAAACCGACGGCCTCCAGCGCACCCGCGATATCCTCCGCATCGTTGCGTGGATTCTCGAGAGGTGGCGCGTTGACGTAGTTCGCGTTGCCGATGACCAGCGCAACGCGGCGCCCCTCGTCCTGTGCGGATGCGCTGTCAGCTTTTACCGCCGAGCCCGCAAGCAGCAGGACGATTGCCAAGATATATCGCAGCACGGCTTTCTCCCCCCGGCGCCACCGTTGTCGAAGGCAGGTTAACAAAAGGACGCCAACGGACAAGGATTCAATCGCCAGATCGAAATTGCAATGTGGACGGATGATCTCAGCGCTTCGCGTGCTGCGCGATCATCCAGTCGATGGAGGAGATTTCATCGCCAGGATGACATGTGAGGCTGGAATCCTCATCCCCTGCATTGTGCGAGAGATGTGCGTTCTAGAACTTAGCGCGCGCCGGAGATGGAATAGGGGTTCGGCGTTGAGCGACCTTTGGTGTGTTTCAGCCAGCAGCCTCCGACATTGCCTGGCGGCGGCGTATAGAGAGTCCATACGATGCATCGGGGCTCGGCCCGGCACATGGACTGGCAGGTGTGCCAGTCTCCGCCCTTGATATCCATGCCGCGGATATCGTTGCCGAAGTAATCCGTTTTTTGATCCAGCGGCGGCGCGGAGACCGCTGAGGACGCCGTCATTTTCCCGCAGGCCGAAAGCTCGGCTTCGAGCTGGGATATTTTCAGATTTTCCAGCATCGTTATCGTGGCCGGGTCCGCGGGTTTCATTGAGGCAAAGCGGCGTGCAACGCCCGCAGCCCGGTCGCGCCTCTGTTCGGCATCCGCCTTCCGCGTCCTGAGTTTCGCCAGTTGCTCGTTGGTCGCCCCATTGGCTTGTCCGGTGGCGAGTAGTAACGCGGCCATTTGTACCGTCTCCCCATGACTTTTCGCCAATATGTTTCCGATCGCGCGGCAGCGCTCAGGTGACGTCGATGCGCGCGCAAACGAAGGCGCCAACACCAGCACGACAACAACAAAAGCCAAACTGCAGGCTGAAACCTTGCGCCCCATGACCGCCCCCTTCCCAATTCCCGGAGCGGTTCTATGGGGTCGGGCGGGGTCCGTAAACCGCAAGATGCTTGCACGAAGAACTTGGCCGTGGATCGTGTTCTGCCGCTGGACAGGCCGGCATTCAGCGCCGTGTAAACGGACAATGCCAGTCGCGGAACCACCTGTCGTGCCGGTCGGCCGCCGGACGATAGGAGCGGGCGGGTTTGACGTAACGGGTTTTGGTGACGTCGCGGTATCGCGTCGAGGTCGTAACTTTGTAGACCGTCTTATAGCGATAGGTGGTGGACACGGTCGGGCGGCAGTCCGTGCACGCGCTCTGGGCAGAGGCCGAAGCGATCGGCGCACTGACGACGACCGCGCTGGCGAGTGCGACAAGGCTTCGTGCGAAAAATCTCATAGTGGTCGTCTCCGTACGTTCGAATGGAATAACTCAAACGTCATGGGAGACTGCGGGGTTTCGCCTGACGGCCGGTCCCGGCACGGAAAAGGGCCGCCAATCGCGAGCTTGCTGATGATCTGGTTAACAACCAGCCGCGCATTGTGCGCATCGAGCGGATGCAGCGACGAAACAGAGCCCGTGACTCACATGCTATCGCTGGCTCCCGGGCGTCTCAGAAATCCGACGCGATGCCGCCCTTCTCCCAATCGCCGAACCGGACCGGATCGGGACCATCGCGGCCGCCGACTTCTTTCGGGCGGGGTTCGGTCGACAGTTTGCGGCGGCGTTCCTCGGCTTCTTTCAACGCGCGCTGGGCGGCAGGCGTCAGCGGACGCTGCACGAGCGGCGCCGGATGCTGGGCAATATCCTTGTCTTTATCTGTCATCAGGCGCAGCCGGTTCCTTTGCAGCCTCTTGCACAGTGTCCCTTCCCTATACCATTTACCTGATCTGCGGCGACCGCGGCTGCAGTGCAGGGCTGCCATGTCGAAACAAGGGTGATGAACAGCGGCCGCGGCGTGGTTCGGGAGAGGTGAATGACGAGCAACTACATCAAGACCGGCGTTTTGCTGGCCGCGCTGACTGCCATCCTGGTGTCGCTGGGTGGCTTGGTTGGCGGGCAGGCCGGACTTGTCATCGCTTTCATCATGGCGCTGGGCATGAACGCGTTCAGCCTGTGGAACTCCGACCGCATGGTGCTGCGGATGCACAACGCACATGAGGTCGACGCGCAGACGGCGCCTGAATATTACGCGATGGTGCGGGATCTGGCGGAACGCGCGGGCCTGCCGATGCCGCGTGTCTACATCATGGACAGCGAGCAGCCGAACGCGTTTGCCACCGGGCGCAGCCCGTCCCGCGCGGCGGTGTGTGCAACGACCGGCCTGCTGAACATGCTCGATCGTGAAGAGGTCGCCGGCGTCATCGCGCATGAGCTGGCGCACATCTCCAATCGCGACACGCTGATCATGACCGTGGCGGCGACGATCGCGGGTGCCATCACCATGTTCGCCAACATGATGCAGTTCAGCATGTTGTTCGGAGGCCGCCGTGAAGGTGGTGGCATTCTGGGCGTCATCGGCGCACTGGCTGCGATCATTCTGGCCCCGCTCGCCGCGATGCTGGTGCAGATGGCCATCAGCCGGTCGCGCGAGTACCAGGCCGACCGGCTGGGCGCGGAGATCTGCGGTCAACCGATGTGGCTGGCGTCTGCATTGCAGAAGATCGAGCATTATGCGCATCGCATGGTGAATACGACCGCGGAAGAGTCACCGACGACCGCGCATCTGTTCATCATCAATCCACTATCGGGCCAGGGCATGGACAATCTGTTCTCCACGCACCCTAACACAACCAACAGGGTCGCCGAGCTGCAGAAGCTGGCGACACAGTGGGGGACACCCGGAACAGTCGAGACTCAGAGCAGCGGTGGTATGCGCGGTCCCTGGGGTTGATCGGCATGCGCAGGCCAGCCGCTGCAGTGGCGCGGGTTAGAACGAAGCCCAAAAAGTCATCCGCGCCGACGGTGCCCGCCGGTCTGTTGGCGCGGGAATTGGCTTGTGATGTGGTGGCGGCGGTCCTGCAACACGGGCGCACGCTCGATGAGGCGCTGAATGCGGCCATGGTGCGTGCCGAAGCTCAATCTTTGCCTGCCAAGGACAAGGCGTTCGCGCGATCCATCTGTGCGACCGTGCTCAGGCGTCACGGCCAGCTCGACGCACTCATCGCCACATTCATCGAGCGCCCGCTACCCCGCGAACGCGGCAATCTCACGCCGGTCTTATTGACGGCTGCAGCCCAACTCGTATTCCTCGATGTTCCGCCGCATGCCGTGATCCATCTGGCTGTCGAGCAGGTGCGCCGCAGCCCCAAGGCCCGGCGCTTCGATGGTCTGACGAACGCGGTTCTCCGCCGCGTGGCCGAGCGGGGCACAGAGATCGCCGCCGCCCAGGATGTCGCGCGTTTGAATACGCCGCAGTGGCTATGGGACCGTTGGCTGGCTGTTTACGGCGAAGAGACGGCGCGCAAGATCGCGGAAGCGTCGCTGCGCGAGGCTCCTCTTGATTTGTCGATCAAGTATGATGATGCAGCGGATTGGGCGACGCGGCTGGGGGGCACGCTGTTGCGCACCGGTTCGATCCGTCTGGCCGGTGGTGGCCGCATTGAGGATCTGCCCGGATTCACGGAGGGCGCATGGTGGGTACAGGACGCCGCGGCAGCGTTACCCGCAAAACTGCTTGGGGTGGTCGAGGGGCAGCGCATCGCGGATCTGTGTGCTGCGCCGGGAGGCAAAACGGCGGAACTCGCCTCGGCCGGAGCGCGCGTCATCGCGGTGGATTCATCCGCGAAACGTCTCGGGAGGCTGAAAACCAACCTTCAGCGGCTCGGTCTGGAGGCGGAAATCGTCAACGCCGACGCTGCGATGTGGCAGCCGGACGAGCTTTTCGACGCCGTTCTGCTGGACGCTCCGTGCAGTGCGACGGGAACGATCCGCCGTCACCCGGATATTTTGCGACTGAAAAGCCCAGAGGACGTCCAACGTCTCAGCGAACTGCAGTCCCGGCTGCTCGACAACGCCGCGCGGATGGTGAAACCCGGCGGCCTGCTCGTCTACTGCACGTGCTCGCTGGAACCGGAAGAAGGGCCGGAGCAGGTTAAGCGGCTGCTCGCGCGTGGAGATTACGAGCGCATCCCGATTGCAGCCGACGAGGTCGGCGCCGATCCCGAATGGATCACAGCCGTCGGCGACTTGAGGACGTTACCGTTCCATTTGGCGCAGTCGGAGGACGGGATGTCGGGGCTCGATGGATTTTACGCGGCACGACTTCGACGCAGGTAAGAGCCATCTGTTCACAGGTAACGCACAGGCGCGCCCTGTGTGCCTTGTCGCGGCCGCTCCCATCGGCGATATCCGTGGCACGGACAGCACGCCTAGGGCTGCCTGCACCGGTATGGCATCTGGTTCATATCTAAGTGGAGTTCTCAGTGCCTGCCCTCACGTTGACCGAGCAAACACGGCTTGCACGTCTCGCCACGGATCGTGTCCGGCGCGCGGCCGTTGCGCGGCTGCTCGGCTCGCGGCTGTTGCGGTGGAGGTATGGTGCTCCGGTCGCCGATGAGCTCCTCATCATTCCTCAGGAGCTGAGGACCGCCGATCCCAGTTTCGCCAGCGAGATCGACGTCGGGCATTTCGGTTTTGGCGGCGCCGCGGCGTATATCGGCGACGGATCGCCGTTCGATCTCAAACCGCCCAGTCCCGAGTGGGAACGCGAGCTGCATGGGTTTGGCTGGCTCCGGCATTTGCGGGCGGCCGATCAGGACACGGCGCGCGACCAGGCCGTCGATCTCGTGCTCGATTGGATTCGCCGTCACGGCAATCGGGGGGGCGTTGCCTGGGAACCGCCGGTCGTTGGCCGCCGCTTGATCTCCTGGATCGCCAACGCCTCGCTGCTGCTCGAGGATGTCGATCAGGCGACCTACGATCGTGTCGCGGATAGCCTCGGAGACCAATTGATCCGGCTCTCGGCGACGTGGCGGGATGCTTCGGCCGGGTACTGCCGTTTGATGTCGCTCACGGCGCTCGTGCTGGCTGATCTGTGCGTGGCCGGCCACGACAAGCATCTGGGAGAGATCGAGACGGAGTTCGCCGAGGAACTGGAGGCGCAAATTCTGCCGGACGGTGGGCATATCAGCCGCAATCCCGGCATTCCGGTCGAGCTTTTGCTGGATTTTCTGCCGTTGCGGCAGTGCTTTAGCGTGCGCGATCGCCCGGCACCGGCGGCCTTGAACGCCGCGATTGACCGGATGCTTCCGATGCTACGCTTCATGCGTCTCGGGAATGGTGGTCTGGCGCGTTTCAATGGCATGGGCGCCCCCCATGTCGATGCCCTCGCTACCGTGCTGGCCTATGGCGATGTGCCGGCCAACTTGCCGTCCCTGTGCCCTCAATCCGGCTATGCGCGGCTGCAGCGCGGCGAGACCATTCTCATTGCCGACGTCGGTTCGCCACCGGCGCTCGAGCTGGCGGGACAAGCCCATGCGGGCTGCCTCTCGTTCGAGATGAGCTCGGGCCGTTGGCCTCTGCTGGTGAATTGCGGTTCGCCTGGTCCCGCCGATCAGGATTGGCGCGCGGCGGCGCGCGCGACGGCCAGCCACAATACTCTGTGTATCGGCAGCAGGTCGTCATCGAAGCTGGTTCGCCACGATTTGCTGGAAAGCCTCGTCGGAGCCCCGCCCATTCGCTTTCCGCAACACGTCTCCGCAAGAGTCGAGAGCCTGGAGCAGGAGGCCATCGCGCTCGAAGCGGACCATGACGGGTATCTCCGTAAATTCGGTCTCATTCATCGGCGCCGTCTCATTCTGGATGCGAATGGATGGATGCTGTCCGGTACCGATAGCCTCCGCCCGCCGAAGGGGGAGCTTCGTCTCGCAACCGACGTGCCGTTCGCCGTCCACTTCCACTTGCATCCCGATGCCGGATGCACGTTCAACGGCGAGACGCGCCAAGCGGAGATCAAGCTGTCGGGCGGAGAACGCTGGGTGCTGTGGGCACAGGGCGCCCAGCTTGCCATCGAGGATGGTGTCCACTGCGCCGATTTGTCCGGGCCACGGCGCGCGCTCCAGATCGTTTTGCGTGGGGCCTGTTATGGGGAATCCGTCGTTCAGTGGACGCTAAGGCGCTTCAGCTAGGGATCTGGCCTTCGCTTTCGGACATTTTCTCCAAACCGATTTTGTGCTAGCGGCCATCGGCATTGGACGGTGGCAAAGCCGCCAGTGGTTTCCGAGGACAATGATGAGCGATCCCGTCATCCGCCGTGCGCTGCTATCGGTCTCGGACAAAACCGGGCTTGAGTTGCTGGCGCGTTATCTGCACGAGAACGGCGTGGAGCTGATCTCGACCGGAGGAACGGCGGATCTGCTGAAAAAATCAGGCTTGCCGGTCAAGGACGTCGCCGAGCACACGGGCTTCCCCGAGATGATGGAAGGCCGCCTCAAGACCCTGCATCCGAAAGTGCATGGTGGGTTGCTGTATGTCCGCGGGGCCGTCGATCACGAGCAGGCGGCCCGAGAACATGGCATCGATGGCATCGACCTGCTGGTCGTCAACCTCTACCCGTTCGAAGCCGCTGTCGCGCGCGGTGCCAATCGCGCAGCATGCATCGATAACATCGACATCGGCGGTCCGGCGATGATCCGCGCGGCGGCAAAGAACCATGCCAGCGTTACGGTGCTTGTCGATCCGGAAGATTATCCGCGCCTGATCGAAGAGATGCAAAGCCGCCGCGGTGCAACGAGCCATGACTTGAGGACGGCGCTGGCGGCCAAGGCGTTCGCGAGGACGGCGGCCTATGACGCCGCGATCAGCGGCTGGTTCGCACGTGAGATGGGTGAGACCGCTCCCGACTGGTGCGCGTTCGGCGGACGTCTTGCCCAGCGGTTGCGGTATGGCGAAAACCCGCATCAGTCGGCCGCGTTCTATCGCACCGCAGATCCACGTCCTGGCGTCGCAACGGCAACCCAGCATCAGGGCAAGGAGTTGTCCTACAACAATCTGAACGATACGGACGCGGCGTTCGAGTTGGTGGCGGAGTTCAATCCGGACGACTGCGCGGCCGTCGCGATCATCAAGCATGCCAATCCCTCAGGCGTCGCGCGGGCCAGCAATTTGCGCGATGCTTACCTGGCCGCGCTGCGCTGTGATCCGGTCAGCGCGTTCGGCGGGATCATTGCGCTCAACCGTCCGATCGACGTGAAGGCGGCAGAAGAGATCACGAAGATCTTCACCGAAGTCGTGATCGCGCCGGGTGTGGCGCCGGAAGCCGCGGTGCTGTTTGCGCAGAAGAAGAACCTGCGGCTCTTGACGACCGGAGGGCTGCCGAACCCGCGCGGGGCGGGAGTGCTCTATAAGTCGCTCGCCGGTGGCTTCCTCGTGCAGTCGCGCGATACGATGAATGTCGATGATCTCGAACTGAAGGTGGTGACGAAGAGACAGCCGTCGGTCAGCGAAATGGCGGACCTGAAATTCGCGTTTCGTGTGGCCAAGCACGTCAAGTCCAACACCATCGTGTATGCGAAGGATGGAGCGACGGTTGGCATCGGCGCGGGCCAGATGAGCCGTGTCGACGCGGCTTGTATCGCGTCGTGGAAGGCCAAGGAGGCGGCCACGGCAGCCGGGCTTCCGGAATCGCTCGCGAAAGATTCGGTGGTGGCGTCGGATGCGTTCTTCCCGTTTGCGGACGGGCTGTTGGCCGCTGCGGATGCAGGCGCCACGGCCGTTATTCAGCCCGGCGGGTCTCTGCGGGACGACGACGTCATCCGCGCTGCTGATGATCGCGGTCTTGCGATGGTGTTCACCGGCGTCCGCCACTTCAGGCACTAGCGATGACGGCCGCGCACGACATAAACATGCGGTTGCGGCCCGCTGTCTTCTCCGACTGGCCGTTGATCCGCAGTTGGTTGGCGCGGCCTGATATTCAACGCTGGTGGGGGCCCCAGGCCAGCGCCGAAGCCGAAGTTCTGCTCGCGCTCGGCAGTACACACGCCATCTGCCGGATCATCGAGGTCGACGATACGGCAATCGGGTATGCCCACGCCGTGGACGCAACGTTGTGGGGCGAGGAGTTGCCTGAGGATCTGGCGCCGGGCACCTGGGATCTGGATATCTTCATTGCGTCGGAGAACCATCGCGGCCAGGGCGTGGGGGCGGAGGCGCTGGGACTTCTGAAGCAGGAGGTTTTCGGCTCGACGCTGGCCGTCGCGGTGTGCGTTTTCGCGTCGATTGAGAACGAAGCGGTTGTCCGTGCCTATGAGAAAGCCGGATTTCGATGGCAACGGGTCTGGCACGATCCCGCCGGCGGCAAATCCGAATGGTTCATGGTCGCCCAACGGCCGACGCGTTAGCTGCTCTGAGCGCGAGGCTCGCGTACTGGCAGCATCAGGAGAATTCCCACAAACAGGAAGGCGAGGATCGCCGCCATGCCGGCCCGCTGACTGCCTGAGATCGTCGTTACAGCGGCGACGGCGAGCGGTGCCAGAAAGGCTGTGACCTTTCCGGAAAATGCGAACAGCCCGAAGAACTGCGTCATGCGATCAGGCGGGGCGAGTCGCGCAAGCAATGTGCGGCTGGCTGCCTGATTGGGCGCGGCCGCGAGGGCGACAAGCGTCGAGAACGCAAGAAAAACCTGTTCTCCGGCACTGGAGAAGGGGGCCGATCCGGCAGCCTTCGCCGCCACCGGCAGGGTGAACAGCACATGCGCGCCGTCGATCGAAAGAATGCCGATCGCGCCGACCATGAGCAGGACGAGGGCGCTGATGATGACCCGCTTGGCGCCGATCCGGTCATCGAACAGACCACCCAGAATTGCGCCGATAATGCCGACAGAGATCAGGATGATGCCGAACACGCCGCGCTCGAAGGCCTGCCACCCGAATACAGCCGTTCCGTAAATGCCGCCAAAGACGAAGATCGCCGAGAGACCGTCGGTGTAGAGGGCGCGCGCTATGAGGAACAGCAGCATATCGCGCTGTTTCGTCAGGCCACGCAATGTCTCCATCAACTCGGCGAGAGGCGACTGGCGATGTTCGGTGCGCAAAGTGGGCTTGTCGGGAACGAACAGAAAGAACGGGATGATGAACACCAACAGCCATGCCGCCGCGAACGGGCCGACGAGACGGTCTCCTTCGCGCTGTGCGAGATCGAGGGTCAGCAGTGGATCGAGGCCGAGCAGGGTCTTACCTGTCGACGGATTGGCGACGAGCAACCCCGCGACAATGGCGAGACTGACGAGCCCCCCTGAATAGCCGACGGCCCAGCCAATGCCGGAAAGCCGGCCAAGGCGCGACGGCGGCACCAGGGAGGGCATGATGGCATTGGAGAATACGGTGGCGAATTCCGCCGCCGCAGTGGCTGCAATGAAGGCCGCCAGGATCAGGATGATCACGGTCGTTTCCGCGCCTGGCTTCGCCCACCACAGGGCGGCGAGCCCGCCTGCGAGGATCAGAACGAACAGCGCGACCCACGGCTTCCTGCGCCCGCGACCGTCGGCCATTGCGCCCAGCAGCGGGCTGCCGATGGCGATGAGAACGCCGGCGATGGCGGCGGCATAGCCCCACAACGCCTGACCATGAACCGGATCGCTCGCGACGGCGGTGGTGAAATAGGGAGCAAACAGGAACGTCAGGACGAGCGTGTAGTAGGGCTGGAGCGCCCAGTCGACGAGCACCCAGCCGGTCAGCGCACGCACCGGCGCCGACGTGGAACTCCCCGCCGGCGGCCCGCCAGCCTCGGCAGATTGAATTGGTGCCAAGCTCGCGCCCCCTTATTCCCTCGCTGCGGCGTCAGGCGGTGGTCAGATCGCGCACCTGAGATGCGGCCACCGTCAACCGCGATACGGTGACGTCGCCTGTCTGCGCGATCTCGTCAAGTGCCGCCTTGGCACGGGCGAGCCGCTGGCCATGTTCGGCCAGCCACGCTGCGAAATCGCGAGTCTTCGATGTGCGCAGGATTTCCGCCGAAAGGGCCCGTCGCGCCCGTTCCAGCGTATGGATGGCACCATTCACGGCCAGCACGTCGTAATAATCATGCAATTGCAGCGCGGCGGCCTTCGACTTCAACTCATCGAGCCGGAAGTAATCAGCCGCGGCAAAGGCGATGCAGGCCGCATCCGCGATCGGGCGCCCGGTCTCGTGCGCAAGTCGCGTGACGGCCGGGGCCTGAGCCAGCAGATCAAGCAGCGCCACGCGCGAGGCCACGGCTTCCGAAGCGCCAAGCTGTTCCCAGCTGCGCTGCCGCTCAGCCAGACTGTTGAGCTGCTCCGGTGTCGCACAGGTCTTCAGGTTGGCGGTCAGTTCGTCCGCTCCGGCGCGATGCGCGGCGATGGTCGCGGCGAGGTCTGCGCCGGTCTCGTGCCGGAGTTGCTGGGCGACCTGATCCACCAGGATGTCCTGCACGTGGGCGTAGATGGCGAGTTGTGCTTGTCCCGGCATCTTACCGTCGAGGTCGTCGATGGCACGCCACAGGTCGGGCAGCTGGAAGATGGTCGTGGCGACGATGAACGCAGCCGCCACATCGCCAGCCGTCAGGCCGCTTTCGTCGGCAAGCCGCACAGCCATGGCGGGACCGCAGCGGTTGATCATGGCGTTGGTCAATCCGGTCGCGATGATCTCACGGCGCAGACGATGCGCTTCGAGGTCCGCGCGATAGTTCTTGCGCAAGGCTTCCGGAAAATAGTTGGTCAGTACCGGATCACAAACCGGATTGTCCGGGATGGTGCTCGCGACGAGATCGGACGACAGGGCGATCTTGGCGAAGCTCATCAGGACCGCGAGTTCAGGACGCGTCATGCCCTCGCCCGCCGCCTGTTTCTGAGCCATTTCAGGACGGCTCGGCAAGGCTTCGAGCTTGCGATCGAGCATGCCGCGCGTTTCGAGCGACCGCATCAGCCGGGCCAGATAACCGAGGTTGCGGGCCGAATTGCGCTGCGCGAGGCTCAAGGCCAGGGACTGCTGATAATTGTTCTTGAGGCAAGCCGCCGCCACGTCTTCCGTCATGGAGGCGAGCAGTGCCAGACGGGCTGTGGCATCGAGCCGGCCCGACGCCATGGCGGGTCCGAGAGCGATCTTGATATTCACTTCCTGATCGGAGGAATTGACGCCCGCCGAATTGTCGATGAAGTCGGTATTCAGGCGTCCGCCGCGGCCGGCGAACTCGATGCGGCCAAGTTGCGTGACACCGAGATTCGCACCTTCGCCAATCACTTTCGCGCGCACCTCCGCACCCGTGATGCGGATGGCATCGTTGGCGCGATCACCGACGTGCTCGTTCGTTTCCTGCGAGCCACGGATATAGGTGCCGATGCCCCCGAACCACAGCAGGTCGGTTTCGCATTTCAGCACGGCGTTGATCAGCTCGGCTGGTGTCAGCGTCGCCGTCTCGATGCCGAGCATCGTTTGCATCTCGGGAGAAATCGGGATCGATTTGGCAGCACGCGAGAAAACACCACCACCCTGCGAGATGAGCGACTTGTCGTAGTCCTGCCAGCTCGAGCGCGGCAGATCGAACAGCCGCTTGCGCTCAGCATAGCTCTTCTCGGTATCCGGATCCGGATCGATGAAGACATCGCGGTGGTCGAACGCAGCGATGAGTTTCGTTGCGCGTGACAGCAGCATGCCGTTGCCGAATACGTCGCCCGACATGTCGCCGACGCCCACCACGCGGAACGGCTCGGTTTCGATGTCCGTATCGATTTCGCGGAAGTGGCGCTTGACGCATTCCCACGCGCCGCGAGCCGTAATCGCCATCCGCTTATGATCGTAGCCCGCCGAACCGCCGGAAGCGAAAGCGTCGCCGAGCCAGAAGTTGTGCGCGGCAGAAATCTCGTTCGCGAAATCGGAGAACGTCGCGGTGCCCTTGTCGGCCGCAACCACGAGGTAGGGATCATCTCCGTCGTGACGCACCACGCGCTGAGGTGGCACGATCGCGCCCTGCACGATGTTATCGGTGATGTCGAGCATCGCCGAAATGAAAATGCGATAGGACGCGACGGCTTCTTTACCGATTTCGTCGCGCGTGCCGCCGCGCGGGAGCTGCTTCGGGATGAAGCCGCCCTTCGCGCCTTCCGGCACGATCACCGTATTCTTCACCTGCTGTGCCTTGCCGAGACCGAGCACCTCGGTGCGGAAGTCCTGAGCGCGATCGGACCAGCGGATGCCGCCGCGTGCAATCGGGGCAAAGCGCAGGTGTACGCCCTCGACGCGCGGGCAATAGACCCAGATCTCGCGGAACGGCTTCGGCGCCGGAACGGCGTCGATCGTCTGAGGCGTGACCTTGAACGCGATCGTTCGCGGCGGAAGGCCGTGCGCATCGCGTTGGAAGAAGTTCGTGCGAACGGTGGAAGCGAACAGGTTCAGGTAGAGGCGCAGGATGCGGTCCTCATCCAGGCTGGGAACGTTTGCGAGCGCACTCTCGATGCGGCCGCGGATGTCGCTTTCCTTCGTCTCACGCTGTTCGGCGGAGACATCGAGATCCGGATCGAACCGCGTATGGAAAAGTTCCACGAGATCGCGCGCCATGCCCGCATGGCGATTGAGCGTTTCGGCAATGTAGCGGGGTCCGAAGGGCGCGGCGAGCTGGCGCAGGTAGGCCGCATAGGCCCGCAGCATCGCGGCTTCACGCCAATCGAGTGCGGCGGAAATAACGAGCTGATTGAATCCGTCGTTATCGGCGTCGCCACGGAACACAGCGAGGAAGCAGGCTTCCATGCGTGCATCATGGACGCTGAGATCCACCGGTGTGCCGCCGGCCGTTTCCAGCATCATGTCATGCAGCGCAACTTCCCGACGACCATCCGGAAAGCGCGGCGTGACGCGAAAACTGCGCTCGTCGATCACCGAAAAGCCGAGGTTTTCCAGAAGAGGCACGCGTTCCGACAGCGGGATCGGCTGATCGAACCGATAGATGGCCGCGCGGACGCGTTTGCCTTCGCCGGTGCTTTCGTCATGGAAATCGATGGCAACGGGATGGTCCGGCGACAGACGTTCGATGCGGACGATATCCTCCAAGGCGCGCCGGGCATCAAAGGTCGAGGTATAGCCGGGCGGGAACGCCTCCTGGTACTTCGGCGCCAGCGGAGCAATCGATGGGCCACCATCGTGGATTGCGTCGGCGAGCTGATCGTCCCAGGTGCGTGTGGTTTCAGCAATACGAGCCTCGAGCTCCTGCTCGGGAATGTCGGGCTGCTCGCCATTCCTCAGGCCGATGATGAAGTGCACGCGCACCAATGGGCCTTCCGGGAAAAACGGCGTAAACGCCCGGACGCGGCCATTGAAGGCGTTGGCGAGGACGTCACCGATACGCTCGCGGACCTGGGTGGAGAAGCGGTCACGCGGCACATAGACGAGTGCCGATATGAACCGATTGAAGCGGTCGCGGCGGACGAAAGCGCGTACGCGTGGCCTGAGATCGAGATCGACGATGGCGCGGGCCCATGACAGCAATCGCGCTTCGCCGATGCGGAACAGTTCATCACGCGGAAACGTGGCCAGGACATTCTCGATCGATTTTGCGCCGTGGCTCCCCGGTGCGTATCCCGATTGCGTCAGCACCGTTGCCACCTTGTGGCGCAGGAACGGGATCTGCTGCGGCGATTGCGTGTAGGCTTGCGATGTAAACAACCCGACGATCCGCAACTCACCGGCCGGTGATCCATCCGGCTTGTAGGTCTTCAAGCCGATGTAATCCATGAAGGCACGCCGGTGGACGAGCGACATCACGTTCGACTTGGTGATGATCAGCGGCTGCGGCGCGAATATATGTGCGCGGATTTCAGGTGTCATCGCCAGCGCCGTGCTGCGCCGGCTGAGGACATTGAGCGTCGGATCGCGCAGCACGCCCAGGCTGGTTCCGTCCATTGGAATGAGATCGCCGGTCTCGACATTTCCGACGAGGCGATATTCACGCATACCGAGGAAAGTGAACTGTCCCGCGAGCAGCCAGCGACAGAAGGCCAGCGATTCCGACAGCAGACCAGGCGCGATGCGCGGCGGGGATGCTTCCAGAGCGTGAACCGCGCGATCGAGCCTTTCCGTCATGGTGTGCCAGTCGGCAACCGCGACGCGCACATTGTCGAGCACGGATGACAGGCGATCCGTCAGTTTTCTGATTGCATCGTCCGGGATGGGATCGAGGGCCAGGACGATCCAGCTCTCCTGGCTTCCGTCCCCCCAGTTGCGGTCGCCCGGTCCGATGATTTTCTCGAGCTTGCCCTGTGCTGAGCGGCGCACCTTGAGGATAGGGTGCAGGACCATGCGGGCATTGATGCCGCGGTCCTGAAGCTCAGCCATGATGCTGTCGACCAGGAACGGCATATCGTCGTTGACGATATCGATGAGCGTGAACGCGCGGGTACCGGAAACGGTCTCCAGCGATAGCTTCCGTTCGCGGATGTTGTGATGACCGTGCGGCTTGGTCTGGGCGAATGCGAGGCTGTCACGTGCAATGGCCGCAAGCGCCGCCGGGCTGAACTGGGCGATGCCGTCCGGCGCACCCGCGAAGAGACGTGCGGAAAGCGTTTTGAGGTCAGCCGAGGCGCCGAGATGTGGCGCGATGCTTTGCAGGATGGTGTCCTCATCGAGAGCGGCTTCGAGCGCCATGGTCAGCTCCGTTTCTTATAATCGGCGACGAGGATGCCTACCGGACGATACGCACGATAGGCTATGCCTCATCATATCACAGGGTGTCACGATCCTAAGGTGACAGAGGAGTATGACGATGGCGAAACGAAACAGTGAGGCCGTTACGGCACTGGATCTGGGGCGGGACGCCAAGCCGACACCTGAGATTGCGGCGTATTTCGCCAAATGCAGGGAGAAGCTCGGCTTCGTGCCCAATGTGTTGCGAGCGTATGCATTCGATAACGTCAAGCTCAAGGCGTTCATCGATATGGTGGACGATCTGATGCTGGGTGAGAGCGGCCTGACCAAGCTGGAGCGGGAGATGATCGCGGTGGCAGTGAGCTCGGTCAACCACTGTCACTACTGCCTGACGGCCCATGGTGCAGCCGTCCGGCTGCGTGGCGAAGATCCCGAGCTCGGCGAGCTGATCGCGCAGAACTATCGCGCCGCCCGCCTTGATGCGCGACAAAAGGCGATGCTCGATTTTTCGGTAAAGTTAACCGAAGAGCCCGGCAAGATCGAGGAGGCCGACCGTCAGCGGCTGCGAAAGGCCGGCTTTTCGGATCGTGATATCTGGGACATTGCCGCCGTTGCAGGCTTCTACAACATGTCAAACAGGCTGGCTGCCGCGACCGATATGAAGCCGAATTCGGAATATCACGCGATGGGTCGCTCCAAACCCAAAGGGGGTGGTGCATGAATGCGGCGGCAGAAGAGCTTTTTTTTCCGGCCTCCTCGTGCCATTTTGCTGCGGTGCCAAGGTACGCAATCGCTTGCGCCGCTTGGTAAATCACCAGTTTGTCATCGTTTGTGGAGAAGATGCGAAATACCATCGCGATCATGAACACCAAAGGGGGGGTCGGCAAGTCCACGATCGTGCTGGCGCTGGCGGAGACCCTGGCGGCTTTTCACAACAAGAATGTCCTGGTGATCGATTCAGACGCCCAGGCGAGCATCAGCTCCATGCTGATGACGCCCGCGAGCCTGCACGAGCTTCAGAGCAACGGTCTGACGCTGGTTGATTTTCTCGTCGGTTCGGTCCTCAACAATCGTCCCGTGGAGTGGCCGCAGTTCGTCGTGCGCGGTGTCTCGGATATCGACGACGCGCGATCGGTCTACCTCATTCCCAGTGACATGCAGCTCACCCTGTTCGAGCGCGAGGTCTCCCGCGAGAGTTCCCACGCCAAGCTGCGCTCGACCATCCGCGGTCTTCTCGACAATTTGCGATCGGTGTTCGAGATCGTCCTGATCGACTGTCCGCCGGGACTGTCGGTGTTGACGGAATCCTGGCTGCGCGAGGCCGATTTCCATATCTCTCCGACCAAGCCCGACTATGTCTCTTCGTGCGGGCTGGAGGTCTTCAGACGCTTCAAGACGCTCAATCCGGAGATGGGGTTCGCGGAGAACCTCGGAGTTCTGATCAATATGAAGGATCAAAGCTCTCTGGTGGATGACGAGTATCATCGCTGGCTTAGCGAGAACGCCGAGAATCGCTGTTTTGAAGCCACCATCCCGCGGATCGGCGCCATGCAGAATGCAGCACGGTTCTCGACGATGGAGCGGTCCTATCAGGCGAAATATCCAGGTGACGCCGGCAAGGCGATGCGCGCCTTCGCGCAGGAAGTGCTGCAGCGGATGGCTGTGGCAAATGGCGAAGTGATTGAGACGACCGCGCGCGGGATCGCATAGTCAGCGCACCGGAGTTTTTCCGATTGAGTTCGCACTGCGCGTCTGTCATCCCGGCCGGTGCGAAGCGCAGAGCCGGGACCCGGAGGTTCACGCCTGGAATGACGACAGGGCGTTCCAAGTGAACCGGAGAAACTCTGGAACGGCCGTCAAAGAAGTGTTGTCGCAGTTGGTGCGGATTGCATCCTCCTTCGTCGCTCTCGATATGCCTTTGGCGAGCGGACACGCCGGGGTCGTCCAAGCTCCATGGAGACGGTTCATGAAAATCCATTCTCTCGTTGTCATATCCGCGTTGGTGCTCGCCCTCGGCACAGGCCCGGGCGCCGCCCAACTATCCCCCTATGGCCGCTGGCTCGCCGAGGACATCAATGGCGGTGGCGTGATCGACCGCTTGCAGACGACATTGGAGATCACGCCGGAGGGACGCGCGACGGGTTTTGGGGGGTGCAACGCGTTCACCGGGTCGGTGACGATCACGGGTGCTGCCGTCGCATTCGGGCCGCTGGCGAGTACGCGCAAAGCCTGCCCGCCTGCGGTCATGGATCAGGAGAGCAAATTTCATCAGGTCCTGGCCGCGGCCAAAGGCTGGCGGATCGATGAGCAGCAGCGCAAGCTCATGCTCACCGATGCTGCCGGCAAGGTGGTCGCGCGCCTGACCCAGCTCTGACGTCACCGATCAGGGCAGCGGCCCGACGCGATCGATCAGCGCCATGGCGGCCCCGGGGTTCGCTTCCTTGTGACCGCTGATGACGTAGAGATAGACGTCCCGGCTTTTCGCGTCGGGCTTCTGCGGCGTGATGCTTTTCAGCCCTTTGGGGACTTCGCCGGCGCTCCACTGCCGTGCCCGTTCCGCCCAGAGGTCCAGAGACTTCGCGGAATACCCCGTCTCCTGGTCGTCTGTTGTCCCCATGATCCGGGCGTAGACAAACGGTGCCGTGACATCCGCAAACTGCGGGAATTTGGAATCGCCGGCGATCACGATGGCTGCGTCGTAGGCGCGCACGAGGGTGACAAACTCGGGGGAGCTGAAGCTCTCATGGCGCACTTCGAGGGCGTGCCGGATGCGATGGCCATCGATCTGTTTCGGCAACAGCTTCAGGAAGCCCTCGAAGTCAGCCGGGTCGAATTTCTTGGTCGGCATGAATTGCCACAAAATCGGGCCGAGCTTGTTGCGCAGGTTCATCAAGCCGCCGGTGAAGAATTTTTCCAGCGACTCTCCAGCTTCGGATAGAACGCGCCGGTTCGTGGTGAACCGCGATCCTTTGACCGAAAAGACGAAATCATCCGGCGTCTCATCGTGCCACTTGGCAAAGCTCTCCGGCTTCTGCGAGCCGTAATATGTGCCGTTGATCTCGATCGAGGTCAGCTTGCGGCTGGCATATTCAAGCTCGCGCTTTTGGGCGAGGCCGTCGGGATAGAAGGTTCCGCGCCAGGGCTCGAAGGTCCAGCCACCAACGCCAATGCGGATGGCGCCACTCTTGGACTTGGCCATGTCGCTGGAACTCCTGTGCTGTCTTCCGGTCCGCGCGGGCCATTATAGGCAACTGGCAGGCCAGCACACAGCGAAACCCGTTCACTGGAAAGCGCAAAAGCGACGCTCCAGGCGAAGATCAACATACGGATTTCGTGAGAATTTCTGGAGCGGGCGATGGGATTCGAACCCACGACCCCAACCTTGGCAAGGTTATGGCCGCCCGAATATGGGAGTTCATGGAGGGTCACCACTCGTCTTATAACTCCTTGTAGCATCGTGATTTTCTGGTTATTTGAGATTATGTTAGGTCGCGTCGGTTTACAAGAGCCGTGCTGCCCGGGTGCTGCCCAGGAAATTTCGATGCAAAGCAAGACTAAGCTCACTGACGCTATAGTGGCCCGCGCCAGTTTGCCGGCCGGTAAAGCTGAATCCGTGATCTGGGATACGGAAGTCACGGGCTTCGGCCTGCGCCTTCGCGGTGACTCGCGGTCGTACATCATCGCTTACCGGCCTGCGGGCCAAGGCCGCGCCGCAAACATGAAGCGCGTGAAGATTGGCGCCCCAGAGACGATTAAGACTGCTGCTGAAGCGAGGAAGATCGCATTCGCCATGCTGGGCAAGGTGGCGGCTGGCGGCGACCCAGCGAAGG
>JAFAFW010000068.1 GCA_023423275.1 Pseudomonadota bacterium | reverse complement strand
GGCAGATCCTGTTCGAGCGCTGGGGCGTGCTCAGTATCATCGGGGGTAAGTTCATCGGCGGGTTGCGGCCCTTCATCCCGGTCGTGGCCGGGATGCTGAACATGCCGGTCAGCCTGTTCCTGTTGGGCAGCGTCGTGTCTTCGTTGCTGTGGGCGGGGGTGTTCCTGGCTCCAGGCTACGGCATATCGTTCCTGATGAATTAGCCGCCGTCGACACGCTTGCCACGAGCATCGCCTTAGCCTACATCGTCGCCAACTGGGCGCGGTGTGCGTCCGACCCTTCACAGCACGAGATGCCGGAGCATACCGATGTCGAAACGTTCGGCGCGCAATGTCGAGACCCAGAAGAAGAAGGCCCGCCGCGTGATCGCTCGCGCCAAGGTCAGCCGTCCCCAGGGCAACACGCCCGCCGTCCGTAAGCGGCTGAAGAAGCTGTCGGGGATCGCCCATGGCACCGCCGCCAAGGCGGCTGAGTAACCTCGGAAAGCGTGAGAGGACCGGCTGTCCGCCAGGTCCTTGCTTGTGGCGGGAGCGCCGCTACTTCGGTAAAGCTTTGGCTATGGCAGCCGTGATCCAGGCATCACGGCTGGTTTTGTCTGCCGCCGCAGCATCGTTAACGCGATCGAGAAGATCGGGGCTGAGGGTGACGTCGATGATAACCGACGTCTCGCCCGATGGCGTATCGGCATAAACGTAGGTGATGGCTTGATGCGCGAAACGGCGCACCAAGTCGGTCTTCTGGCTGTCGGTCAGGGCGCTTTGGCTTGCGATCGTCGGGCAGTAGGCCCCGACCAGCCGATCGACGATCGTTCCTGACGAAAGACCGCGTGATCTCAGATCGCTGACAACTTGGGCCATCCGCGAATTGACAGGCGCTCCGGTTGTGGGATCGAACAGGCCTGGGAAGTCGTCGCCCGACGTCCCGGCATTTGGGGCCGTCGGGCAGAGGACATTTGCGGCATGCGCCGGGACTGATGCGATCCAGCCGCCTGCAAGCACAAGGCACATGATGGATCGGCGCACGGTCTTCATGATCAGCAACTCTCCAAGTCCAGAGATGCGGGAAGCCTAGCTCACACGGCTGTCCCGGCCGTTGGTGAATGTTTGCCTGGGTTAAGCAATGGTCATCGCGGATCGTCAGTTATGGTTCCACCGCACGATGAGGAAGGAAGGGGCGTGCCGCCCTTGACCGTTAACGCGAGCCGTTGAGGAACCACGTTTCCTGCTGGCCGACGCCCTTGATCTGGGTCAGACCTCGCGATTCGAGGACAAACGCGCGCTCCAGCCGGTCCCGGCACACCGGGCAGACGTGGATACGGCCGATGGCACCCAGGTTCTCCAGGCGCGCTGCGAGATTGACGGCGTCACCCCAGACGTCGAAGCTGAACTTGCGCGTCCCGATGATCCCTGAAATCACCGGTCCCGACGCCATTCCCACCCGCATATGCAACGCGAGGCCGGTTTCGGCGCGCACCCTGTCGACGGTTGCCAGCATGTCCAGGGCCATGCGCGCCAGCCGTTCGGTATGATCTGGAGTCCGTTCCGGCAGGCCCGCGACCGCCATGTAGGCATCGCCGATGGTTTTTATTTTCTCCACGCCGTGCCGCATCGCCAGCCGGTCGAATTCACTGACGATCTGATTCAACAGCTCGACGATCCGATCAGGCCCCAGTTTGCGGGCGAGTGCCACGAAACCGGAGATGTCGGCGAACAGGACGCTGGCTTCGTCGTAGCTGTCGGCAATGCGTTCGCCTGGCTTCGCCTTCAGGCGGTCGGCGACGGTGTCCGGCAGGATATTGCGCAAGAGCGCATCGGTTTCGCCGCGGGCGCGCTCGACGAGGCGAAAGGCATACCAGATCGAGGCTGCGATCAGCCCGACCGTGGTCATCGCCGCCTGGATATAGAGCGAATCGAGAAACGCCTGATCGGCTTGCAAATGCGCGGCTTCCGTCGGGAAGCGGAACCAGGCCACGAGGTGCAGCACCAGACCTGTTACGACAACGACAGCCACCAGACGCAGTCGTTCCAGTCCGAACACGACGAACGGCGCAGCGGCGGCGATCAGATACTGGAGGTGCAAACCGGAAGACCGTCCCAGATAGAAGGTGAACGCCATCAACGCCACGTACTCGCTGATGACGATCAGCAGTCCGCCGGCAATGGGGCTGAAGCGGTGCATGGCCGGCACCGTCAACGCCATCAACAGCAGCCCGACGTTGATGAACACAAGCGGTCTGTAGGTCTCGAAGTCGAGCTGGATATGCTGGATGGCATACCCCGCTGTGGTGATGGCGATGAGATACGCAATCAGATTGACGATCAGGAGCCTGCGACGAACGTCAGGCGGATAGCCGGCGGTCCCGAGCTGTCCGAGCCAGGCAATGAAGCCAACGAGCCTTTGCACGCGCGAGGATTGCAGCAGACCGCGCGCGGCCATCCCCGCGCGCCTCAACCCGCCAGTCGATGCAGGCGCGTCTTCCTCACCGGTCCCTGCTGCCGCATGGCTGTGGCCGGCCGGCATGGCTGGAAGCTTTGAGCTGTCGTTTGTGGTTCGATCCACTAAAACGCTCCTCAGGCGCTATCGGCGGCTGGTGCCGGATCGAACGATGAGATTACTCGAACTCGGCTATGCGTTTAAGCTCGGCCAGATCACAATCGACGATCGTATCCTGCCGGTTGATCGCCCCCATATCCTCCAGCATCGTCAGCGCGGCGTTCACCTTGGGACGGCTCGCACCGAGCAGCAACGCCAGCTCGCCTTGCGACATTCCAAGATCGACTTTCTCGCGGGCGGCCGTGCGGGCAACGTCACGCTGGCGAATGAGGCCGAGCAGAAAGCGGGCGAGGCGCACCTCGATCCGATGCAGCGCAACACCTTCGAACTGGAGATCTGTTTCGCGAATACGGGCGCAGAGGAACGCGGTCGCAGCCGAGGCGAACGCGGGCGAAGTCTCCAGAAGCCGGATCAGCATCGTGTGCGAGAGCGTCATGGCTTTCACCGGTGTGACTGCGGTCGCATCCGCCGTGCGCAAGCCGCCGTCGAGGGCCGCGATCTCTCCGAACACGTCGCCCGGCCCGGCATGACTGAAGGTGAGTTCACGCCCTTCGCTCGACAGCACCGAGAGACGTACCCGGCCGTCCAGAACCAGATAGACCTCCTTGCCGGAGTCTCCGCGGGCGAAAATCGACTGACCGGCGCCAAACGCCGTCTCCCGCATCTGTTTGGCGACGTCCAGGCGGCTCGCGTCATCGAGCTTCCCAAACAGCTTCGTGTTCAGCAGCATTTGCGCGATATTCGCGTTCGGGGTCATGCTGACTCTCGTCCTACAGCGGCTTCGACAATCCGGTAGCTGAAGATTATCTAGAATCATGGCAATTCGCGAGCAGCCTGCATCCAAAGGCTTGCCGAGCGCTGCCCGCGCCCCTTGCTTTCAGAGACCCGAACGCGCATTCTCCAGCGCCTTCCCCTGCGGGGAGGTTTCATTTCCCACAGGTTTCCCCATATGGTTGTCCGACGGCCGGAAAATGGGAGATCGACGAGATACTTCGCATGATCTCAAGCAAGCTTGGGCTATTTTCGCCCTTCAGCAAGACAGATGAGCCGCGGCGCGACACGTTGCGGCGGGCCCTCGCCAAGGCGCGCAGCAGCAGCCGGGAGCCGTTGGAGCGGCCGAAGCTGATTCTGGCGAGCGCTTCCCCTCGGCGCCTGACATTGCTGGCACAGGCCGGGGTCACCCCGGATGCGTTGCGTCCTGCATCGCTGGACGAGACGCCGCGCAAGGGAGAAATGCCGCGCACGCTGGCCCTGCGGCTTGCCCGTGCCAAGGCCGAGACCGCCCGCGATCAGATTGCCAATGACCGCGACATCGCCGACGCGTTCGTGCTGGCAGCCGACACCGTGGTCGCCGTGGGACGCCGCACCATTCTCAAGCCTGAAAATGTCGATGAGGCGTTGGCGGCGCTACAACTTCTGTCCGGCCGCGCCCATCGTGTGCTCACGGCGTTGTGCCTCATCACGCCTGATGATCGTCTCAGGATCAAGGTCGCCGATACCCGGGTGCGCTTCAAGCGGTTGTCGACAGGCGAGATGGAGGCCTACATCGCCTCGCGGGAGTGGCAAGGCAAGGCGGGCGGCTATGCCATTCAGGGGCTTGCGGGCTGCTTCGCGCAAAAGATCATCGGGTCCTATACCAACGTCGTCGGTCTGCCGCTGGCGGAAGCTGTGGGCCTGCTCATGTCCGAGGGCTATCCGGTTCATTTTTCCTGGGCCCAGCCAGCCGATACCGTAGGCGTTTAGCTGGAGAGACCAACGCTTCACTATGGGTCGTATCGAGAAAGAAGCACGTTCCCGCGGACGCTGCCCGATCTGCCAGGCGCCTTCTGACGCTGGCTACAGGCCGTTCTGCTCCGCACGTTGCGCCGACATTGACTTGTCGCGCTGGCTCCGTGGCGCCTACGCGATCCCGGTCCAAGGCGGGGACGACGATGAGGATGGCGACGATGGTGGATCGCCAAGCGGCGATGGCCCTGGACAGCATGGGGGCAAGCCACTATAACGCCCGAGCCTTGCGATCGCTGGTCCATTCCGCAAGTGCAAGCCCAGGTAGCTCAGTTGGTAGAGCACGTGACTGAAAATCACGGTGTCGGTGGTTCAATTCCTCCCCTGGGCACCAATTAAATCAACAACTTAACCAAAAACGTCAGATCTCGAAAAGTAGCCGTTACACAGTTTTTACACTGGCTGGAACGGGTCTCGCATGTCTGAACCATCATCAATTCGGTGAATGTCGTTGGCGTGGTCGCGGCGGCGGCCGCTCTGCGCAGTGCCCCCGATCCGCATCCCCGCTCCGACGCATTCCGAATTGTGGGTGTGGGATAGGTCTGGTGCTTGTCGCGATGATCCCAGCGATGGCATCGCAGCGCCGCGGGACTGTCGACCCGACAAGGATCGGTTTCGAGGTCGGGGTGATCGCCGTCGGCGCGGCGACTTTCCTTGCGCTGGGCGTGAGGCTCGTGTGACCATCAGTGCGACGCCCGGCAAAGTGTGAAGCCTGCTGGGCGCCTGACGGCTACATAAGGTCGTTGCCGAGCTGATCCGTCGAAACCGGCGGCACGCTTGCGAACCTCTTGCCGGTTTTAACCTCGCCGTTGCGGCCTTGGGTTCAGGCCGCCGAGCAGATCCCCGACCTGATGCTGATGATAGCCCATTTGCGGCAATCGCCTGCTCGCACCGCCTCTTCAGTCGTCCTCCTCGTCGTCGATGATAGGCAAGCCTCCGGCCACGATCGTCGGTTCTCCAGCGTGCAATGCGAAGCCGACACGCTTACCGATGACCCCCATCGAGTTCAGCCACTTGCCTTCAGCCCCGATCAGCTGCCGCATGGCATCAACAACAAGCGTTACGGCATGCTGGGCAGTAACGGTGTCATGCACGCAGCAAATCGCTGCCGCGTGGTGACGAATGGCGGCCAAGCCGGGCGGCGATAAAATATCGGCGTGCACCCGGCCACCGCATGCATTGCGTACGTGTTCACGGAGCACTGCGTCGGTCTCAGCGTCGAGAACACGCTCAACCTCTTCCGGCGTGACTTCACGCAGTGCGTCAAAGGCCCTCTCCTCGTCGTCGTAGAGCCAACCCAAAAGGCGGCGATTGTCCTCGGCGACTTCAAGAAGTCTTGCGAAGGCGGAAACAGCGGGATCACCCGTAGGGTGTCCCGTAGAGTGCTGATGCCTGCCTTCCATTATACTGCCGTCTTCCATAATCCTATGTGTGCAAACGTTCTTGGACACCACGTTTTTGGACATCAGCGGCCTGCCCACCAAGATCGCGTTGTGTTGACCGATCGAAACGTCAACGACGCCAAGCCGATGGGCAGCGGCCACCAACTCACCGACACGGGTTCGGCTGCGAACGCCAACCCTTTTACCGATGCCCCCCGCCGGTCGCGGCGTTGGTGACATCAAGGCAGCGAGGATAAAGGCCACCAGTGTGGAGTTTTCGCCCAGCAATGCGCGGGGGAAGCGGACGAAAGGTGGTGCCGTGGATACGAGCAAGATATCTTGGGCAAATTGCTTTGGTCCGGCCTGCCTGCGATGAAGTACTCGGCTGTCCGTCAACAGTTTAATGCCCGCCGCAAACCCGCGTAACCCTATACCGTAGGTATCGCGGACGTGCCATTTGTTCAGCGAAAAACCAGACCCGTGCGCCGCGGAGATTGCCAGCAGATGCGCCGCATAGGCTGAAGCACGGCCATTGTCGAGGACCATACCGAGCGCAATGTTCGGCACGCTGATCTTGTCAGTGTTGGACGAAACCTTATCGAGCATGCTTCTCCAGTCGCGCGGATGATGGCCAACGAGGCTTGTTCGGAGAGAGCTGAGGTAAGGGATGCCTGGACACTGCGCCAGCCCCCCTCACAGATATGAGACACATCACGAGCAAAGTGCACGATCGCCTCCAAACAGCGGAACTGTGGCCGAAGATCAAATCCACAGGGAGCCAATGTTGACGACAATTCGTGCTCGGGGTAGCGCAGGCGACTGGACCAATTCCTCACTGATGCGTGACGTGAGGAAACAGCCGCTTCTGGACGATTGAGTTTCTCTACGCCGCTATCGCGCGCGCGTTATGGGGTATTACACCGGGGGATGGTCATACGAGCATGGACCCCAGAAAGCTTATTGCCCTCTTCCGATCGCTTCAGTCTGGCAATGCGGCGGCGAAGAAGCTGACAGTCCGCGACGAAGACAGATCATCCGCGCGCCGATGCGGTGCGCTGACACGGTCGGGGCGTCCGTGCCGGAGGAAGGGAACCGGGGCTGGCGGCCGGTGCCGCAATCACGGCGGTGCGAGCTGCGGCCCGAAAACGGCCGAGGGACGTGCAAAGATCAGCTCTGCTCAGAAAGCACGTTGGAAAAAATGGCGAGCAGATCGTCGGCACAATGCGCCGGAAGTGTGAGGTAGGCGTATCTCAATCAGATGTGCGAGATATGAGGTCCGGGATTGTCGCCTCCTCATTCGTCGGGCGCCGCTGTCCCTGCGGTCATAGTGAGCCAATCCTCAACTTTGACGGTATTTGGCATTGATCTGAGCTCCGCCAATCGCTACTCGGCAAGTAGGGTGCCGGTCCGGGGTAACACGATCATGCAGCAACGACACACGCCACACCTCACGCAGGATGCGCTTGAACGCCACCTTTGGCAGGCGGCTGACATCCTGCGCGGCCACGTTGATGCCGGAAAGTTCAAGGATTACATCTTCGCCCTACTGTTCTACCGGCGCATCTGTGACGTGTGGGATGAGGAGTACGACGAACTGCTGGCAGAAACCGGCAGCCGGAAAGAGGCAGCCGACCCCGACGAACACCGCTTCCATGTGCCTCCCAAACATCACTGGAAGGAGGTTCGCAAGCACGCCACCCAGATCGGCCAGCATCTCAACAACGCCTTCGCCGCCATCGAAGATGCCAACCTGCGTCTGCGAGGCGTGTTCGGCGACGTGGACTTCGCCAATCAGGAACGTTTCCCCGACGCGCGGCTGGAGAAGCTGCTCGCCCATTTCGAGACGCATCGGCTGCGCAATAGCGATGTGCCGCCCGACATGCTCGGCGACGCCTACATGTATCTGATCGAGCAGTTCGCTGAAGGCGCGGGCAAGAAGGGTGGCGAGTTCTACACGCCAAGACAGGTCGTCAAGCTAATCGTCGAATGCCTCAATCCCCAACCGGGCATGTCGATCTACGATCCCACCTGCGGCTCTGGCGGCATGCTGTTGGAAGCGGTCCAGCACCTGAAGGACAGGGGCCAAGACCCACGCAGCCTGTCCCTCTACGGGCAAGAAAAGGAACTGGACACGTGGGCCATCGCCCAGATCAACTTGTTCCTCCACGACATCGACGACGCCTTCATCGCCAAGGGTGACACCATCCTCGACCCCAAGCGGTACGATCCGCGCGCACAGGAGTTCACGCCAGGCGTCGGCGCCTACGACCGGGTGATGGCCAATCCGCCTTTCTCGCAGAAGGTCTGGGGCCATGAGGTGTGGAGCAACGGCGATCCGTTCGGCCGCGACGTCTATGGGGTGCCGCCCAAGGGCTACGGCGATCTCGCCTTCGTCCAGCATATGATCGCCTCGCTGAAGGATGACGGCATATTGGGCGTGGTCGTGCCGCACGGCGTACTGTTCCGGGGCGGCGCCGAGGGCCGCATCCGCGAGGCGATGCTGAACGCCGACATCATCGAGGCGGTGATCGGGATGGCGCCCAATCTGTTCTACGGCGCAGGCATTCCGGCGGCGATCCTGATCGTTCGCAAGGCTAAGCCCAAAAAACGGAAGGGTAAGGTGTTGGTCGTTAACGGGGACGCTACCTTCACACCGGGAAAGGCGCAGAACCATCTGACCGACGCCAATGTGCGGGCGCTGGCGGACGCCTTCCACGGCTTCGCCGACATCGAGAAAATGGCCCGCGTCGTGCCGGTCGATGAGATCGCGGCCAACGGCTTCAACCTGAACATCAGCCGCTACGTCCAGACAGGCGCGGACGCTGAGGCCGTGGATGTGGCCACGGAGATCGCCAAGCTCCGAGACCTGATCGCCAAGCGCGACGAGGCCGAGGCGGTGATGTTCGGGCACCTGAAGAGGCTCGGCTATGTCGAGTGAGGTGCCGGAGGGATGGGCTTCGGTCAAGCTTGGTGATCTAATTGACACGTTGGAGGCTGGTGTAAGCGTCAACTCTGAAAGTCGTCCCTGTGGCTTTGGTGAAATTGGCGTCTTAAAGACGAGCTCAGTGAGTGGTGGTCGTTTTAGACCCACTGAGAATAAGGTTGTCGTCAATGGAGAAGCAGGTCGCGTGAAGGTCCCGGTCGGGGCCAACTCGATCATACTCAGCAGGATGAACACCCTAAGCCTCGTAGGCGAGAACGCCTACGTTGAGATCGAACATCCTAACCTGTATTTGCCGGACAGGCTTTGGATGTTGCGAACCAATCAGCGAGCGAACTGCCGGTGGCTGTCTTTCTTCATGCAGTCGGATGCATTTCGCGCCCGGCTGACCGACATTGCCACCGGCACAAGCGGGTCTATGAAGAACATTTCGAAAGCTGGGCTTGCCCAACTTTCGCTGCTTCTCCCCCCGCTCGACGAGCAACGGCGGATCGCCGAGGTGTTGCGGTCGGTGGATGAGGCCATCGCGGCGAACAGAGCGATGATAGAGCAGCTGTCGCGGATGCGTGCCGCCACACTTCATGCTGCGTTCGAGGAAACGGCGTGGGAAGTTGTAAGGCTAAGTGACCTTGGGAGATGGTCAAGCGGAGGCACACCCTCCAAGGCTGATGAAGCTCTATGGAACGGCGATATTCCATGGATTTGTCCACGGGACATGAAAACTCCCATCGTCACTCGTGCGGAAAGCAGTGTGTCTGAAAAAGCGGTTGGGGGAGCATGCAAGATTGTTCCTAAAGGTACGCTGCTTCTTGTCGTTCGCGGAATGATACTCGCGAAAGTGATCCCAACCGCCACGACGGCTATGCCAGCCACCTACAATCAGGACATCAAGGCCTTCCATCCCAACGGCCGAGCCATCCCGAAATTCGTCCAGCTATGCTTGCAGCACCAAGAACATAAGCTGCTGAAGCAGGTGAACACGGCTACCCATGGGACCAAAAAACTGGATGCTCAAACTATCGCAGAAATCGAAGTCCCACTGCCTAACCTGCCGGACCAGATTGAACTTGCGAACGCTGTCGCTGATATGGATCTGGCAATGGTGCGGTCGGGGGAAGAGCATGTTCGCCTCACCGTCATGAGAGCGGCACTGCAATCCGACCTCCTCTCCGGCCGTGTCAGGGTGCCCCTAAGAGCGAAAATCGCCACGCCGAGAAGCCCGCGCACGATGCCCTGATGG
>JAFAFW010000056.1 GCA_023423275.1 Pseudomonadota bacterium | reverse complement strand
ATCCCCGACAGGGTGCGGGGCCCCCCGGGCGCCGGCCCGGGGGCGATCACTCAGGCCATGGCAGCGGCGGCGCGCGCCCACGGCGTCGCGATCCGCACCGGCGCCCAGGTCGCCAAGGTCACGACGGCGGGCGGACGAGCTTCCGGAATCCTGCTGGCCTCGGGAGAGGTGGTTCGCGCCCACGCCGTGGCCGCCAATATTCCGCCGAAGCTGCTGTTCCGCGATCTGGTACACGAGGCCGATGTTTCGAGTGATCTGCGCGCCCGCTTCACCGGCATGAAGACCGGTTCGGGCACCTTCCGCATGAACGTGGCGCTGTCCGAACTGCCGGACTTCCTGTGCCGCCCGGGCAAAGAGCAGCAGCCGCATCATGGCTCCGGCATCGTTATCGGCCCGACCATCAGCTATCTGGAACGCGCCTATCTCGACGCGCGGCTGCACGGCTGGTCGCAACAGCCGGTCGTGGAAATGCTGATCCCAAGCACGCTCGATCCGGCGCTGGCGCCGCCCGGCCATCACGTCGCGAGCCTGTTCGTCCAGCACGTCGCCCCGCATCTGCCGGACGGCCGGAGCTGGGATGAGGCGAAGGAGACGTTTGCGGATGTCGTCGTCGATACGGTGACGGCGCACGCTCCGAATTTCAAAGCCAGCGTCATCGCTCGGCAGATCCTTTCGCCGCTGGATATCGAACGCCGCTTCGGTATGGTCGACGGCGACATCTTCCACGGTCAGCTGTGGCTCGATCAGTTGTTCTCGACCCGACCGGTGCTGGGTTACGCGAATTACCGGATGCCGCTTCCCGGCCTCTATCTCTGCGGATCGGGTGCGCACCCCGGCGGCGGCGTGACCGGCGCGCCGGGGCACAACGCGGCGCGCGAGATCATCGGTGATCTGAAAGCGAAATCCTGGACGCGCTGGGGCCGGGGCTAGCGGCTCCTGTCGCTCTTTGATTTCTCTGTCTCCCCGGGAACAGCGCACCGGGCCGGACCCGGGCATTCTCTCCTCAAGCTCCGACGACACCCGAACGGGTCAACGTCTGAGCATCAGAAAAGAGGAGAGGATCATGTACGGCCAGATCACCAAATTTCACCGCGACATCGGCACGGGGATCATTCGCGCCGACGATGGACGGAAATTCCGTTTCACCGGGACCGCGCTGCTCAACAGCGGCGAGGGTCTGATCGGGTCCGGCGTCGACTTCGAGCTGGCCGGGCGCCGTCCGCGGAACATCATCGTGCTGAGTGGCTCCCCGTGGACCGTCTTCGGCGCCGTTCGTCCCAACTGAACAGACCTCCTGAGGAGATCCGTGTCATGGCTATCACCTGGGATCCAAGCGATGTCCCCGCCGTTGCCGCCGAGAACCTTGCGGCGGCCATGCGCGACCTGATCGGCGAAGGCCACGGGCTCGTGCTGCTGCGGGGGTGCCTGTCGCCAGTGGAGGCCGCGATTGCCGAAGAGAGCTTGCATCGCGTCCTCGGCAAGGAGCCCTCTCGCGAACTTGCCGCGCTGATGCGCTTCCGGGCGATGATCGCAGTGTTCAGCAGCCGCCGGCTCAACGACCTGATGCTGGAGCGCGGTCACGAGATGATTGCACCGGCGTTGCAGGTTGCCGCGGGGCTGCGGCTCAATCTGAAATGGGGCTTCAACCCGCAGAAGTTCTTCCGCGTGTTGACCGCGCTGCTCGACGCCGACGGCCTGGGAGCGGACGTCATCACCCGCGAATTGCTGCAGGCCGCCTAAATCGTCAAGAAGCTGAGCGCGATCCCGACCAGGCTGGCGAATGCAGATGCATAGGCGCCAGCCAGCAGCCACGGGATCGTCGTGCGGGCGTGAGGTTGGGCGAGAAGGGATCGGCGTGTCAGCGCGCCGAGCTGCAATTCGTCTTCGCGCAGCGCTGCGATGACGCGGGGATCGAGAGACGTGCCCGCAGCTTCATCGTCGGTGCCCAGTGGCGCGACCGCGGGATCGGAGGCGTTGACTTTATCGCTCGTCCGCCCGGTGTCGATGTCGTGCCGAAGCTGGTCGACGTTGGCCATCTGCGAGCCCTATGACGACAGGTCACCTCGTGGACCAAACCGGCAAGCGGCGCAGATGTTCCGTTTCAACACGCATCAACGGAAGGGCGCAGCGCTGCCGCGCTACACCCGATCTCTGATTTCGGCCTTATCGGGCAGCGGCCAAAGCTGCCGCGCCGGACTTTCACCAGTGCCAGGGCCGGATGCGCGCGTAATAAACCGGCTTCGGATAGCCCCAGGCTTGGTAGTACGGGGATTGCATGGCCCTCGGAACGCACGAGTTGTTGCTCGCGCACAGGGGACGCCAGTAGCCCGAATTATAGTACGGATAGTAGCCGCGCGGCTCGTAGCGATAGGCATACGGGTCCGTCACGAGATACTCGACAGGTCGCCGATAGTGACGCTTCTTATGACGCGGATAGACTTTCTTATAGTAGTTCGGCTGATAGGTATAATAGCCGCGATCGCCTCCGGCCTGGGCCGAGTTTGTCACGCTGATGCCGCAAAACAGAGCGGCCAGCGCGACGAGGACACACTTGAGACGCATGTTACTTCCCCGCTTGTCGCGAATGGATGACCTCACATTAATCACATTATACCAGCGAACAAGGAGTTAAGCCCCGGCCCAATTGGCCGTATGCTTACTATAATCTGACCAAAACTTGCGGGCGCCCCGCTGGCCAGATCGTCCAGCAGCGGTTATAAGCGCGCGCATCGCGCCAATCCGCGCTTCGCCGGCATAGCTCAGTTGGTAGAGCAACCGCCTTGTAAGCGGTAGGTCGGGGGTTCAAGTCCCTCTGCCGGCACCAATAAAATCCGTATTGGATGATGTCTCGAGTCACCGGGGGTACCCAAAGGCCTGCCCCGGTGAGGCGCAGATTGGTCGCTAAATGCGGGGATCGGTTTCTTTCCCGAGAGAGTGGCAGAGGCTGCCGAAAGCCGTCACCCTGCAAACGCGATCAAGCCTCGTTAATCTCACACCAAGAGTGTGAAGTAATATCATAAAAAGAGATATTATCCGTTCAGCCGATTGGGCCGATAGTGAGAGCAACCCATTGTCGGACTTCGTGCTCGCGGGTCTGTTGTGGCCGCCGGGGCCGAATGTCTTGTGAAGGAGGTCTTCATGTTCGCTCCACGCAGGCCTGGCTCGGTTGCGGTTGACGCTCGCGATCTCGATGGTGCGCTTCGACATCACGTATCACGGTTTGTTCAAGTGCAATCGGAAGCGCGTTTGTGATTATCCAGCGCCGCCCGCGGATCTCTCGCGAATGCGCAATGTGGCGGCATCCGTGAAACCGTGAGCATCGATCATATCAAGCGGGGCGATCAAGGCGCTCAATCCGAATGGGGGCGTCCCGCCGGGTCCGGAATGGGCGCTCGGCAGGACAGCGCATTGAGCGAGCGTCACGCAATACCATCTCAAGAGGGACACCATGGCTCTCGTACCGGGCAAGCCAATATTATTGTCACTTGTACTGCTGGCATCCGCAGGACTGGCTGCCTGCTCCTCATCAGATGCGTTGCCGCTCGTGGGCCACTTTGCGGAGCCGAATGCGTCGGTCACCCGGCAGACCGAGATCGCGAAGCGCTATGGCGCTCTGAGCGACGAAAAGTTTCCGGTGGAAGCCATCAACATTTCGCGGATCGATGAACGGAATCTCCGTCAATTCGTCGATCTCGAAACCAACGAACAGCCGGGAACGATCATCATCGATACGGAGAAGCGCTATCTCCATCTCGTCCAGGAAGATGGCAAAGCGATCCGTTACGGCATCGGCGTGGGTGTGGAGGGGCTCGAATTTACAGGCGACGCCGTCGTTGGCTACAAGCGGCAGTGGCCTCGTTGGACGCCGACGGTTGATATGATCCGCCGGAACCCGGAACTCTATGAGCGTTGGAGAGGCGGAATGGATGGCGGGCCTGCCAATCCGCTCGGCGCTCGTGCGCTTTACCTCTTCAAGGATGGCAAGGATACCTTGTTCCGCATCCATGGAACGACCGAGCCGCACACAATCGGCAAAGCGATCTCTTCGGGCTGCATCCGCATGCTCAATCATGATGCGATTGATCTTTATCGGCGCGTGCCCGCTGGAGCCAAAGTCGTGGTGCTGGGTGGACAAGCTGGTGCATAGCACTTTCCACAAAGCGCCTGTCCCTGCTCCGGGGCCGGCACTGTCGAGGTAAGTATCCAGCCGGTCTTCTGTCTGCCATCTCGACAAACTCGTTCGGCGGTCAGCGGGCTTTCGTTCCACACGTCATGACAGTCAGTCGCACGGGCCACCTCGATGTTGCGCCGGGCTTTTAAAGGGGTATCATTGATGCCTATTTAGAGTCCGTGCTGCAATTGAGCGATCCAATGCGTTGGCGCATGGCAGCGGGGCGGGATGGGCGGTCGAAGCCATGACGCTCGCTTTGGGGATTGTGTCACCGCGAGCGGCTTCAGATAAAGGCCGTGAGGATGCCATGATAGATCATGCTCTGCCGACCAGGCGCAGGAAAGCAACCGCGCATGCCCCGTCGCACACCGTTCTTGTGAAGCGTGCCTATGACGCGCCTTCGCGTGGTGATGGCCAGCGCGTGCTCGTTGACCGCATCTGGCCGAGAGGTGTCCATCGTGACCGGCTGGCGCTCGATGACTGGCAGAAGGACGTGGCACCCAGCACCGCCTTGCGGCAATGGTTCAATCATGATCCGGCTCGCTGGTCAGCGTTTATCGCCCGCTACCGTGCTGAACTCGCCAGTCCGCCGGCCAGGGAAGCCCTTGCCAGCCTCGAAGCCTACGCCCGGCAAGGGACGTTGACTCTGGTCTATGCAGCACGCGACGAGAAGCACAACAATGCCGTTGTCCTGCGCGAACTCATCACCGAGCGACTCGCTAGCGGCAGATAGACAACGAGGGAGCAGGAACGCCATGACGGCTGGTGTTGGGGCTATTGCTTCCGTGGCGAGCGGTTCTGGCACACCGGCCTTGCTCAAGGAGATGGTCGCGCGCTGGCGCGCCGCGGGGATCAAGGTCGTCGGTCTTACCGAGGAGGGACACTGGCTGTCGGGGCGCACCTGCAATGCCGGTGTCCTGTGCGATATCGCGTCGGGCGCACGCTATTCGATTTATCGTGATGTGCCACTCAACGCGACCTCCTGCCATATCGATGCGGCTGGCGCACAAGCTGCGGGGGATGCCGTTCTGCCTCAGATCGCAACCAGCGACCTCGTGGTGCTCAGCAAGTTCGGCAAGCTCGAAGCTGCCGGAGAAGGTCTTGCCGAAACCTTTCGAGCCGCCGTCGCCGCGCGGAAGCCAATATTGACCACGGTTTCGAGCCTGCACCGGGACGCATGGTGTACGTTCATGCCGACCGCTGTCATGCTGGAGGGAACGATAGCCGCCCTCGACGCATGGTGGGCTGGTGCCCGAAGCCGCTGACGCCCGCAGGTATCACGACATTGCGGATCTGACTGCGTGCGTAGCGCCCTGCGCCCGCGCGCGTGGTTTGCTTGTTTCGCTCGGTGCCGCTTTGGCGCTGGCTGGATCCGGAACGCACAATCGGAGTGACGACGCTGCCGGCATAGGCGACGCCGAAGGATGGCTTTTTGCGTCGCCCGCCAGTCAGGGATGCCGGTCGTTCACTGACGGATCGCGCAATATCAAAAAAAGAAAATTGTTCGCGAATCGAGGTCGCGCTTAGGGAGCGCCACTCAACATTTCGGCTTGGGCGGAACGGCGATCTGATGGTGGCCATGATGCAAGTTTTCTGCAGTTATCGAGCGGCATCATTCATTTGTCGGCGCTCTATTCAGGCTGCAAATAACAGGAGCCATCGCCCAGCCGAATAATGTTTTCTCATTCATAAGCATTCGCATTCTGGCCTGCGGGGCATTTCGGGATAGACTGCAACGTCAGACGAGCGATGACAAAACCGGAGTTTCCAGGCTCGGAGACGATCAGGTTCTGGTTCGGCGTCACCCGGAACGTCCCCTTGTGGATGCGCGCAAGGCCCTCGCACACTATGCGCGCGTGCGCGAGAAGAGCGAGCCGTTCGGCGATTTTGCCATCCGCGCGGGTTATGTGCCGGAGGTACGGGAGGGGCGTCATTTCAACGATTGAATAAGCCGGCGGCCGGATGACCCGGCGCCATCGCAAAGCGGTACGACACACGAGACGTACCCGATATCTCAACGGAAAGGCGACCACGCAATGTCAAACACAAGCCCCCTCGTTACCGCGGATTGGGTCAAGGATAACCTCGACAATCCGAAGGTCAGGATTTTCGAAGTCAGCGTCGATCCCGGCATTTACGCCCGCGCTCACATTCCGGGCGCCGTCAATCTCGACTGGCATGTCGACCTGGTCGATACGGTGAACCGCGATATCGCGCCGAGGGAGAAACTGCAGGAGACTTTGCGCAAAGCCGGTGTCGAGGGCGATACGATGATCGTCATCTATGGCGACAACAACAACTGGTTCGCCGCATGGGGCGCCTGGGTTCTCGATGTCTATGGGTTGGGCGACAACGTCAGGCTGCTCGACGGCGGGCGCAAGCTGTGGGAGGCACGCGAGCTTCCCGTTACGGCCGATGTGCCGAGCTTTCCGTCATCCTCAATCACACTGTCGGCACGTAACGAGCGGCTGCGGGCACGTCTCGCCGATGTGCTCGCCATCGCCGAGGGGCGCGCTGCCGGCAAGCTGATCGACATCCGTTCGCCCGATGAATATCTCGGTAAGATTTTCGCACCTGAGGGTGTCAAGGAACTGGCGATCCGCGCGGGCCACATTCCCGGAGCCGAGAACGTGCCTTGGGCGACGATCGTCAACGACGACGGCACCTTCAAGTCCGTCGATGAGATCCGTGCGATCTACGCGGCGAAGGGTGTCGATGGCTCGCAGCCTGTCGTGACCTACTGCCGGATCGGCGAGCGGTCGAGCCATTCCTGGTTCGCGTTGAAGCGGATCCTCGGTTACGATGTTCGCAACTACGACGGCTCATGGACCGAGTACGGCAATGCCGTTGGCGTTCCAGTCACCAACAAGAGCGGAACCATCTGGCTCGGCAAGTGAGCCTGATCCAGTAACACTTCGGCGGCTTGTCATGGGCCGCTAACGGAGCAGATCCATGTCGAAGGAGCCCAGACCGGAGACGGTAGCCGCCGCGCACGGGATCGCGTCGGACGGTACTTTTGGCGCGGTCACGCCCCCGATTTATCTGTCCACGACGTTCGCCTTCCCCGGCTATGAACGCAGTGGAGCGCACGAATACTCTCGCACCTCCAATCCAACCCGGGATCTTCTGGCGGAGACGCTGGCGAAGCTCGAGGGTGGTGCAGGGGCCGTGGTGACCTCGTCGGGGATGGCGGCGGTCGATCTCGTCTTGTCGCTCGTCCGGCCAAGTGATCTCGTGGCCGCTCCGCATGATTGCTATGGCGGCACCTATCGTCTGCTCGCCGCCCGCAAGGAGCGTGGGCAGTTTGATGTCGCCTTTGTCGATCAGGGTGATGACGCAGCCCTCGCTGCCTCTCTTCTGCGGAAGCCGAAACTCGTTCTCGTCGAGACACCGAGCAACCCGCTCATGCGGGTGGTCGACATCCGTGCGATCGCCGAGCGCGCACACGCGATTGGCGCCAAAGTGGCTGTCGACAACACGTTTCTGTCGCCGGCCCTGCAGCGCCCGATCACGCTCGGCGCGGACTTCGTGATTCATTCGACGACGAAGTATCTCAACGGTCATTCCGACGTGGTCGGCGGTGCTGTGGTGGCGGCCGATAAGAGCGACGTCGAGGCGCTGTCGGCCTGGGCCAACATCACGGGGACAACCGGAGCTCCGTTCGACGCCTATCTGACACTACGCGGCTTGCGCTCTCTCTTTCCCCGCGTTCAGACGCAGCAGGCCAATGCGATGGCCGTGGCGACCTTCCTGTCCAGCCATCCTCGTGTCGCGGCCGTCCACTATCCCGGTCTCGAGGCCCATCCCGGCCATGCTCTCGCCAAGGCCCAGCAGGCTGGTTTCGGTGCCATGCTGAGCTTCGAGCTCAAGGGCGGGGTCGACGCTGTGCGTCGGTTTGTCGAAGCCATCGACGTCTTCACGCTGGCCGAGTCACTTGGCGGCGTGGAGAGCCTCGTCGCACATCCGACGACGATGACGCATGCAGGCATGGGGGCCGAGGCGCGGCAGGCTGCCGGCATCACCGACAGCCTGATCAGATTGTCGGTGGGGCTGGAGGCCGAGGCCGACCTGATCGCGGACCTGGAGAACAGTCTCGCCGCGGTCGAAGATTTCTCCGGTTCAGGAGCTGCATAGGATGGATCGCGCGTCTCACCAGATCGCCGCCGACCTCGGCGATGCTTTACTTTCCGCCGCAGCCGACGCCATTCTGGCGACAGACCAACACGGCATCATCACGTTCTGGAATCCTGGCGCGACACGCATCTTCGGCTTTACGCCGCAGGAGGCAGTCGGGGCTTCGCTCGATCTGATCATTCCCGAGCGCCTGCGCAAGCGTCATTGGGACGGCTGGCAGCATGTCATGGCGACCGGGAAGACACGCTACGGCGCCGGCGATGTGCTTGCCGTGCCGGCCGTCACCAAGGACGGGCGGCAGATCTCGGTCGAATTCACGATCATTCTGCTACAGGGCACTGACGGCGTGCTGACCGGTATGGCTGCGATCCTGCGCGACGTCACGGCACGCTTCGAGGAAACACGCCGCCTGAGACGCCAGTTGGCAGAACGTTCCCGTTGATCCCGCACTGGCGATGCGCTCAGCGCTGAAACGCTTTCGCCATGCCCGCGAGGACAGAGCGTCAGCGCGTCGTCGCACCATCTTCGGTTATGATGTGGTTCATCGGAACGTCGAACGGTTGAGGATGGATCGTCGGGATTGCGGCTTGCACATAGCCGACGCCGATCGCGACTGTGGACGTTGGCAGGCCGGCCAGTGTGCGATCGAAGAAGCCGCCGCCATACCCCAGCCGGTAGCAGCCGGCATCGAACCCGACAACCGGAGCAATCACGATATCGGGGCGAACTTCGGCGCCGTCAGTCGGCACCGGAATGTTCCAGACCCCGCGGGTCAGGTTGTCGCCCTGTCGCCATAACCGAAAGATGAGCGGCGTCGCCTTCGCGACCACGATGGGCAGCGCGGTTCTTGCACCCCGGCTCTGCAGATCCGCAAGCCAGGGCAACAGGTTGGGCTCGCCCTTCATGGGCCAATAGGCACTGACCGTGAGGCCTGCCGGATTGCCGATCAACCGGTCGAGATGTTGCGCGATGCGTCGGGCATGGCTGCTCCGTGCGGACGTCGCCAGCGCCAGCCGTTGCGCGATCAGGCGCGCGCGCTCGGCCTTGCGCCATTGCGCAACGGTCTTGGGGGATAGAGGTAATCCCGCATAGTCCGGATCCACCTCGTGCATCAGGCAAGGCGGCGAAGCATAAGACTTTAGCACCTGATCGTTATCGTTCATTTCGCCTCCGCATCCCGCAGAATGATCATGCGGCGACACCGGTTGCCACCACACGCCAGGTGCTGTCGCGCGACGGCAATTGCCGCGCGAACGTCCAAACATCCACGCTACGGCATGGAGCCGGTTTCTTTTCGAGCAACTGACCGGCTGCATTGCGGGAAAGCTTGAAGGTCTCTCCGACGAAGCGCACGGAAACCTCGACATGCGTCGCATCGACGACGCCGTCGACGATCTTGGGAGGATCAATGCGCGCGAACATGGTTTCCACACGCATTCTGGCGGCTTCACGGGCGCGAATGACCTCCGCGAATGCGTCATACACATCCGTTGAGACGAGATTGCGCAGCGTCTCGCGATCACCGGAGTTGAAGGCGGCAACGATCGCCTCATAGGTCGCGAGCGCCTTCGCCAGGAAGTCGTCGATCGTGGTCGACATCTCGCGTTGCAGGAATTCAGCGATCGACGCATCGAGATCGCGGCTCGCGGTTGCGTCCGTGAAAGCCATGCCTTCGGCTTCGTTCGCCTTGTCGGGCTGGTCCTGCTCGTTTTCAGTCTGTGCGCGCCGCAGCAGTTGCTCCATCCAGCTGGAGACGATCCAGTAGATCCAGATTGCATAGATCAGTGAGACGAGCGCGGAACTGTCTGTTTCTTGAGGCATCACCACCTCCTTCACTCTGTTGATCGGATGCGTACAACCCGCTGCCGACCGACCTGCAATTTTACCTCTCGGCTCTGAGCCAGATGCCATCAATCAGCTCATTGGGCCTTGATCCGCGGCAAGATTTCGAACGAATGAAACGGTGGCGGTGACGACAGCGTCCACTCCAGCGTCGTTGCCCCGGCACCCCAGGGATTGTCGCCAGCGACCCGCTTGCGCCATAGGGCTTCAGCGACTGTGATGAAGAAGATCAGGAAGCCCGCAGCAGAGATATAGGCACCGATCGAGGACACGAAATTCCAGAGCGCAAACGCATCGGGATAATCCGCGTAGCGGCGCGGCATGCCGGAGAGACCGAGGAAGTGCTGAGGGAAGAACACCATGTTGACGCCGACGAACATCAGCGCGAAGTGCAGTCGCCCGAGCATCTCGCTGTAGAGATAGCCCGACATCTTCGGAAACCAGTAGTAGAAGCCGGCAAAGATGCCGAACACGGCGCCGAGCGACAGCACGTAGTGAAAGTGCGCCACGACATAGTAGGTATCGTGCAGCACGGTATCGACGCCCACATTGGCGAGCACCACCCCCGTCACGCCACCGATCGTGAACAGCACGACGAAGCCGAGCGCCCACAGCATGGGAACGCGGAACTGAATGGAGCCGCCCCACATCGTGGCAATCCAGGAGAAGACCTTGATGCCGGTCGGGACGGCGATCACCATGGAGGCCAGTGCGAAATAGCGCGCTGCGTTGAACGACAGGCCGACCGTATACATGTGATGGGCCCAGACGATGAAGCCGATCAAGCCGATGGCAACCATGGCATAGGCCATGCCCAGGTATCCGAAGATCGGCTTGCGGGCGAACGTCGACACCACATGGCTGATGATGCCGAACGCCGGCAGGATCATGATGTAGACTTCGGGATGGCCGAAGAACCAGAACAGATGCTGGTACAGGATCGGATCACCGCCGCCGGCAGGTGCAAAAAAGGTCGTCGCGAAATTCCGGTCCGTGAGCAGCATCGTGATCGCGCCCGCCAGTACGGGCAGCGCCAACAACAGCATGAAGGCCGTCACCAGCATGCTCCATGCAAAGAGCGGCATCTTGTGCAGGCTCATGCCCGGGGCACGCATATTGAAAATGGTGGTGATGAAATTGATGGCGCCAAGGATCGATGAGGCGCCCGACAGATGGATCGACAGGATCACGAAATCGACAGCTGGTCCGGGTTGTCCCACTGTCGACAATGGCGGATAGAGCGTCCACCCTCCGCCGTGACCGGTGGCTCCGGGAGCCCCTTCGACAAAGCCGGAAATGCAGAAGAGGACAAACGATACGACGAGCAGCCAGAACGAGATGTTGTTCATGCGCGGGAACGCCATGTCTGGCGATCCGATCATGAGCGGTAGCAGCCAGTTGCCGAAGCCGCCGATCAGCGCCGGCATGACCACGAAGAAGATCATGACCAATCCGTGCGCGCTGACGATCATGTTAAAGACCGTCGGGTCGGCGAACAGCTGGAGGCCGGGCTCTTGCAGTTCGATCCGGATCAGGACCGAAAGTGCCGTACCAACGATCCCGGCGAAGCTCGCGAAGATGAGGTAAAGCGTGCCGATGTCCTTGTGATTGGTTGAGAACAACCAGCGTCGCCAGAAAGAGGGCCGTTCGCCGGGATCGGTCGCCGCAAAATCAGCAGTGTGCTTGCTCATCGCCATCAGCCTCCGGCGGCCGGCGGCGCCACGTCCAGCAGGCGCATGATCTACGCCGCGATGGGGCAATGGCTTTCAACAGCCGCATCCCCATCTTGCCTACATGGATAAAGCAAGCAAACGAATTTAATGGGCGCTTGAGTGCAATAAAAATGCTACATAGAGCGTGGGAGGTGTCTCACAGTGGATATCGAACTGGCGCGAACTTTTCTTGAGATCGTCAAGACGCAGAGCTTTGTGCGCGCGGCGGAACAGCTCAACGTCAGTCAGACCGCCGTCAGCGCGCGCGTGCGGACATTGGAAGAGCAGCTTGGCCGTTCCTTGTTCGTCCGCAACAAGAATGGTGCGTCGCTAACGCCAGCCGGCGAGCAGTTCCTGCGCTATGCGCCGATGTTCGTGCAGCTCTGGGAGAGGGCGCGTCATCAGGTCGCCGTTCCAAAGGGAAGGCGAGCCGTCCTCACAATGGGCGGTGAACTGAGCCTATGGCATCCCTGGCTTGTGGACTGGCTGCGCTGGATGCGACGCGCCGCGCCGGACGTCGCACTTCGTGTTCAGGTCGGTCTCCCGGAAAGCCTGACCGATCAGGTTGCGGCGGGTGCGCTCGATGTCGCGGTCGTGTATGCGCCGCAATTCCGGCCAGGCGCGCGCGTCGAGCGGCTGCTTGATGAGAAACTGGTTCTGGTCACCACAGATGCTGACGCAAAAGCCATTGAACCGAACGGCTATGTTTATGTCGACTGGGGTCCGGACTTTGCCCACCACCACGAGCTCAGTTTTCCCGAGGACACCAACCCGGGTTTGTTTGTCGGTCTCGGTCCTCTGGCGCTGACCTACATTCTGGAAGCCGGGGGATCAGGGTATTTTCGGCAGCGCGTCGTCGCGCCGCTCATTGCTGCAGGCAAACTGCATCTCGTTGCCGGTGCGCCGAGCTTTGTCTATCCTGTCTATGCCGTGTGCTCGGCACATACCGACGATGAGTTGATCACGCTCGCGCTCGACGGTCTGCGCGGCATCGCGGCGGCAGGCAAAGCGGAGATGGATTCCGGATCATCGGGAACATGAGGCGTTTTCCACGTCCCCGTCGCATCGATGATCTCGCGCGGAAAAGACACCAGCATCCGTCTTGATCCGCAGCCTCCGCCCTAAACAGGCGAGTCAGGGCGTGCGCGCCGGGCGTCGGTGTCAGAGGGGACGGCTCCGGCCACTTGATCGTCCGAGTCGTAGAGTTCGTAGAACAGTTCGAGCACGTCGAGGAAGGTGGCTGCGAGATCGAGCAGTGCCGAGAGCTCGATGCGGCCCGCCACGAGGAAGCGTGGCGTGACGTTGAGGCGGTCGGCCGCAACCAGGCCGATGCTGTCGGCGGGGATCAGGGCACGGCTTCTCAGGTAGGAGACGACCTCGTTGCCGGTGTTGAAGTCGACGCCGGTCCAGTCGCCGAGTTCGGGCGCGGCGTCGGCCAAGGGTGTCGTACCCGCGATAAACAGACCCGCTATAAGTTCGACCCGCGAATCCAGCTTGCGCAGTTCCTCGGTACGTTCGCGCGCCTGCAGTCCGCGCATGGCGAGCTTGAGTTCGAGGGCATGCACGGCATCTGTAAAGCGGTGCAGCGCATTGATTTCGGCACGCGCGGCGTCGCGCTCCGTTTCTAGCGGAACGGCGGCAACACCCCGATGGACTCGCAAAAGATCCTCTCCGGCTGCCAGCATGGCATCCAGGTGATCAGCGAGCAGATAGGCCGTTGCGTCGATATTTTTTCGGATCAGTGCCACTGATGCTTACGGTTTGCGATGAGGCTGACGCAAACAACGCATCACGAACTGACATACATGACTGTGATTCCGTCACCTTGTGGGAAACTGGTGGAAAGATTGTGGCACAAAACCTGTGGAGCGCTTGTGGCGCGAAAACGAAAACCCCCTCCGTTACAAGGCACGGAGGGGGATTTGTCAGCCTGGATACCTCAGGAGCAGCCGCTGGTACCACCGCAGGTATCGCACTTCAGGCAGGTCCCGTTGCGGACCAACGTGAAGTTCCCGCACTCGCGGCAGGACTCGCCCTCGTAGCCGCGGATCTTGGCCTGGGCGCGCAGATCCATCTCAGGATTCGGCTTCAGCGCCAGGGCACCTTGCGTCATCTGAGACATGCTCTCGTGCAACGTCAGCAGCGCCGACGGTGAGGAAGCCGTCGCGCTGAACGCGGTCGTCACGTCCTGCTGCAGGGTGGCGACGGCGCCACCAGCTTCGACCGTGCGCGGAACGACACGCCCCACAACCGTGCCGCGCACCAGTCCCCGCGAGACGAACTTGGTCGCCGGGATTGCGGGTGCCTCGTCGTCTTCCAGGTCCTCGTCCGATGAACCGAGCGCGGTTGCTCCGACGATCTCGGCCGGATCGACGTGGGCCAGATCGTTGCGGCCGAGGTAGGACACGGCCAGTTCGCGGAAGATGTAGTCGAGGATCGACGTGGCATTCTTGATCGCCGCGTTGCCCTGCACCAGACCGGCCGGCTCGAAGCGCGTGAAGGTGAAGGCCTCCACGTACTCTTCCAGCGGCACGCCGTACTGCAGGCCGAGGCTGATGGCGATGGCGAAGTTGTTCATCAACGACCGGAAGGCGGCGCCTTCCTTGTGCATGTCGATGAAGATCTCGCCGAGCCGGCCATCCTCGTATTCGCCGGTGTGCAGGTAGACCTTGTGGCCGCCGACGGTTGCCTTCTGGATGTAGCTCTTGCGGCGCGCCGGAAGCTTCTCGCGCTGACGAGCACGCTCGATGATGCGCTCGACGATGCGTTCGGCGGCAACCTGCGAGCGGGCCGCCATCGGCTTGTCGGCGGTGAGCTGCTCGGCAACGTCTTCCTGCTCGTCGAGGTTATCACCGAGCACCTGAGCATTGAGCGGCTGAGACAGCTTGGACCCATCGCGATAGAGCGCGTTGGCCTTCAGGGCCAGCCGCCAGGACAGCATGTAGGACTCTTTGCAGTCCTGCACCGTGGCCTCGTTCGGCATATTGATGGTCTTGGAGATCGCGCCCGAAATGAACGGCTGCGACGCCGCCATCATGCGGATGTGGCTCTCCACCGACAGGAACCGCTTGCCCTTGCGACCGCACGGGTTGGCGCAGTCGAACACTGGCAGGTGCTCAGGCTTCAGGAACGGCGCGCCTTCCAGCGTCATCGATCCGCAGGCATGCTCGTTGGCGGCTTCGATGTCCTTCTTCGTGAAGCCGAGATGGGCGAGCAGTTCGAAGCTCGGATCGTTCAGCTTGTCGGCAGGGATCTTGAGATCCTCGGTGAGGAAGGATTCACCCAGCGTCCAGCGGTTGAACACGAACTTGATGTCGAAGGCGGTGGAGAGCGAGTCCTCGACCTTCTGCAGGACAGCGTCGGTGAAGCCCTTCGCCTTCAGCGCGGTGTGATTGATGGCCGGAGCCTGTTTCAGCGAGCCATGGCCGACAGCGTAGGCCTCGATTTCTGCGATCTGCGCCTCGCGATAGCCGAGCGTGCGCAGGGCGACCGGAACAGCCTGGTTGATGATCTTGAAGTAGCCGCCGCCGGCCAGCTTCTTGAACTTCACCAGTGCGAAGTCGGGCTCGATGCCGGTGGTGTCGCAGTCCATGACGAGACCGATCGTGCCGGTCGGCGCGATGACGGTGGACTGCGCATTGCGGTAGCCGTTCTCGACGCCGAGTTCGAGGGCCTGATCCCAGGCGCGCTTGGCGGCGTCAACGAGGCAATGATCCGGGCACGACGCATGATCGAGCGGAACCGGCGAGATGGCTAGGGCCTCATAGCCGTCCGCTTCGCCATAAGCCGCGCGACGATGATTGCGGATGACGCGCAGCATGTCATCGGAGTTGTCGTAGTAGCCGGGGAATGGCCCGAGCTCGCCTGCCATCTCCGCCGAAGTGGCGTAGGAGACACCGGTCATGATCGCCGAGATGGCGCCGCAGATCGCACGGCCTTCCGCCGAGTCATAGGAAATGCCGGCCGCCATCAGCAGGCCGCCGATGTTGGCGAAGCCGAGGCCGAGCGTGCGGTAGCGATAGCTGAGTTCGGCGATCTGACGGCTCGGGAACTGCGCCATCAGAACCGAGATTTCCAGAACGATCGTCCACAGACGGCAGGCGTGCTCGAACGCTTCCGTGTTGAACAGATGGGCATGGCCGTGACCGTCGCTCGCGCCGTTGGTCCGGAACATCATCAGGTTCATGGAGGCGAGATTGCAGGCCGTGTCGTCGAGAAACATATACTCCGAGCAGGGATTGGATGCGCGGATCGGTCCCGACTTCGGGCAGGTATGCCATTCGTTGATGGTGGTGTGGAACTGAATGCCGGGGTCGGCAGATGCCCATGCCGCCTGGCCGATCTGATCCCACAGATCGCGCGCCTTCAGCGTTTTGACCGTTTTGCCGGTGATGCGCGCCGTGAGATCCCAGTCTTTGTCATCCTTGACGGCGTTGAGAAACTCGTCGGTGACTCGCACCGAGTTGTTCGAGTTCTGGCCGGAAACGGTGAGATAGGCCTCGCTGTCCCAGTCAGTGTCGTAGGTGGCGAAGTCGATGTCCTTGAAGCCCTGGCGTGCGAACTGGATGACGCGAACGATGTAGTTGTTCGGCACCTGATCGCGCCGGGCTTCCTTGATGGCGCGGCGCAGCGCCGGGTTCTTCGCCGGATTGAAGCAGTCGTCGCCGTCGGCCTCGCAGTTGACGCAGGCCTTCATCACGGCCTTGAGCCGCTTCTGGCAGATCTTGGAGCCGGTGACGAGGGCTGCAACCTTCTGCTCCTCCTTCACCTTCCAGTTGATGTATTCCTCGATGTCCGGATGATCGACGTCGACCACCACCATCTTGGCGGCGCGTCGCGTCGTGCCGCCGGACTTGATCGCGCCAGCCGCGCGGTCGCCGATCTTCAGGAAGCTCATCAGGCCCGACGAACGTCCACCGCCCGACAGCTTCTCGTTGGCCGAGCGCAGGCGTGAGAAGTGGGAGCCGGTGCCGGAGCCGTACTTGAACAGGCGCGCTTCGCGGACCCACAGGTCCATGATGCCGTTCTCGTTGACGAGATCGTCTTCGACCGACTGGATGAAGCAGGCGTGCGGCTGCGGATGCTCGTAGGCGGAAGCCGACTGTGTCAGCTGGCCGGTTTCATAGTCGACGTAGTAGTGACCCTGGCCGGGGCCATCGATGCCATAGGCCCAGTGCAGGCCGGTGTTGAACCACTGCGGGCTATTGGGGGCCGCCATCTGCATGGCCAGCATGTAGCGGTGCTCGTCGAAGAAGGCGCGGGCATCGTCTTCGCTGGAGAAATAACCGCCCTTCCAGCCCCAGTAGGTCCACGTACCGGCGAGACGGTCGAACACCTGGCGGGCGTCGGTCTCACCGACGATGCGCTCGCCGGGGGAGAGATCGGCGAGAGCAGCCTCATCGGGGACCGAGCGCCACAGCCAGGAGGGAACCTGAGTTTCTTCAAAACGCTTCAACCGCGCGGGGACGCCAGCCTTGCGGAAATACTTTTGGGCCAGAATGTCGGCCGCCACCTGGCTCCAGTGCTCGGGCACCATGAGGCCTTCGAGACGGAAGACGATCGAACCGTCCGGGTTCTTGATTTCGCTGGTCGCACGGCGGAACGGAATGGACTCGTAAGGCGACTTGCCGGCCTCAGTGAACCGCCGCGTAATCTTCATTGGTAGCCCCCGCGTTCTTTAGCGGCGCGCTCTGCTGGACCCGCGCCACACATATCGATGTTCTCTGAAAGGCACGCGCACAGACCCCGGCGCACACCTGCTCTCGATCGGAACTGCCAGTTCCCGACCCACGCTTTCGACACAGATGATGAATGACGCGTACGCTACTGAAGTGGGGCGGGAACGCATCCGCTGCACGACACCACTCCACCTGCGAAAAGGCAGGAGTCAGCGCGTTCGCCACAAAAAAGCCCGCTCTCCTCAACCCCCCAGAGCGGGCTCCGAAATCCCTGGCCGCCACTTCCGCGGACAGGAAACTCAACACCGAAGCGATGACACAAACTAGAACGATTCGTCCGATTCGTCACGATCTAGTGGGGCGTAGATGCAATTCCCACTAGATGTGGTGAAGCTGTGGACGAAGGAGGGATGAAGTGTGAAGAGCACGTGGAGTTTGCCGATCCCGTGATCTCGACAATTCCAGGGCAAAGTGGCGCGTCGAGGGGAAAATGTCTTCCCCGGTAAAATTTGATCCACAGTTTGCCGTGCTTCATTTACCCACAGAGGGTAAGCCGATTCCAAACACAACAGGTGTGGCGGATGAGCCTCGCTTGAGCTGTGACTGGACACGCCGCAGGGGCTGGGTTATGCGGCTTTGACGAGATACAGGCACGCAAAGGCGCCGACATGGGCTTTCTGAGTGAGATTTTTAGCTGGTGGGGTGGCAACACCTGGGGAACACGGCTGTTCACGTGGCGCTTCGGCCAGTTCGTCGGCGAGGACGAGGTCGGCAACCGCTATTACACCCAGAAGAGGGGAGTTGGACCACTCGGCGTCCCGCGCCGATGGGTGATCTACAAATCGCTGTCCGAGGCCTCTCAGATCCCGGCGGACTGGTACGGTTGGATGCATTACACCGTCGATACGCCGCCAACGCGTGACTCCTATCAGCCGCGTCCGTGGCAGAAGCCGCATCGGATGAACATGACCGGCACGCCCGCCGCCTACCGTCCGGCCGGGTCGATCATCGGCCAGGGACATCGGCCAAAGGCAACCGGGGATTACAAGGCTTGGCGGCCGCAATAAGCCTGCAACCGTCATGCTGTCGCCACGGAGTCGCGCTCCACGTTGTTCAGTTCGTGATGACGCAAAGACCCGACGCTCAAGGAATGAAATGATCCGCCCCATGCGCCATCCGCACTCCAGCCTCGCAATCGCGGCCGGGGTCGTGCTGGGCCTTGGACTGTGGGCCGGCACAGGATCCGTTGCCCGCGCTGAGCGGATGGAGAACAGGGTTGCCGTTTTCGCAGCACTCGACAAGGTCACGGCGCGGATTTCGCGTCTTGAGGTCCGGCTCAACGAAACCGTCAAGTTCGGCTCGCTCAAAGTCACGCCGCGGGTGTGCTATTCCCGCCCGCCGACCGAGCCACCAAAGACGACGACGTTTGTCGAGGTTGAGGAAGAGCAACTCGACGGCAAGGAAAAGCGCCTGTTCAGCGGCTGGATGTTCGCCGAGAGCCCGGGATTGCACGCCGTCGAGCATCCGGTTTTCGACGTCTGGCTGACCGATTGTGCCGAGCCGGTGAAGAGCGTGGCTCAGGGAAAAGGCCGAAGCGGGCCTTCCGACGCTTCATCCGATGATACCGAGCCGGTGCGGCGGCGGGTCAGGCGCTGAACGGATCCTGTGCGGTCAGGAGGCGGGTCGCCCGGCGTCGAGAACGATGTTCAGTATCGTTTCAGTGGGCGTTTCGCGCGGCAGACGGTAGAAATTAGCTTGGACCTGAAGCGCGGCTTCGAGCAGCCGGTGGAAATCCGCACGGTCGATCTCGATGGTTCCGAATTGACGCAAGTGGTCCGTCACGAACTGGGTGTCGAGCATCACGAAGCCGCCGTGAATAAGCCGCGCGCACAGATGAACCAGTGCGATCTTGGATGCGTCGCGAACCTCGGAGAACATGCTTTCCCCGAAAAAGGCACCACCGAGCGCAACCCCGTACAGCCCCCCGACCAGCCGCGTCTCATCCCAAACCTCGACGCTGTGGCAATAGCCCAGCCGATGCAGCTCCAAATAGAGGTTGCGAATGCGCGCGTTGATCCAGGTCGTCTGCCGGCCGGGACGCGATGCGGCACAGCCGTCGATGACAGCTTCGATGGCCGTATCGATGCGCACCTGATAGGGCGATTGCCGAACCGTGCGGCGCAGGCGCTTAGGCACCGAGATCTGATCGAGCGGCAGAATTCCACGCGCTTGCGGCTCGATCCAGTAGAGCTGCGGGTCATCCGCGCTCTCCGCCATTGGAAAGATACCGCACGCATAGGCCTTCAACAGGACCTGCGGCGTGATCTCCAGAAGCGGGTTGTCACGAGAGGCCATGAAGGGGAAGCCTGAGGTCTCGAGAGCATGGGATTTGCAATGGCGCAGCCCCGACCGTTCGTCAGGCGACGCGCGATCAAGGCTTTAGCCGACACTCAATATGGGGCGGAACGCCGGTATTCGGCAAGGGCGGTGCGCAAAAGAGAGCAGGCGCTCACGGGCTCTCGGACTGGCTGAGATATTTCTCAAGCCAGTGAATATCGTACAGTCCGTTGGCGATGTCAGGATGGTTCACCAGTTCGGCAAACAGGGGAATGGTCGTCTCGATACCGTCGATGACAAACTCCGACAGGCAGCGCCGCAGACGCATCAGGCATTCATTCCGGGTCTTGCCATGGACGATCAGTTTGCCGATCAAGCTGTCGTAGTTGGGCGGGATGCGGTAGCCCTGGTAGACGCCACTATCGACGCGCACGCCCAGACCGCCCGGCGGATGCCAGTAGGTGATCTTTCCCGGTGAGGGACGGAAGGTTCGCGGATTTTCGGCGTTGATACGGCACTCGATGGCGTGGCCGGAGAAGGTGACGTCCTCTTGACGCAACGTGAGGGGAGCTCCCGCGGCGATACGGATCTGCTCGATAACGAGATCGAGGCCGGTGATCATCTCGGTGACGGGATGCTCGACCTGCAGCCGCGTGTTCATCTCAATGAAGAAGAACTCGCCATCCTCATAAAGAAATTCGACAGTGCCGGCGCCGCGATACTTGAGCTTCTGCATCGCCTTGGCGACGGTCTCGCCGATTTTCTTGCGGGACGCGGCGTTGAGCGCAGGGGAGGGCGCTTCCTCGAGAATCTTCTGGTGCCGGCGCTGCAGTGAGCAGTCGCGCTCGCCCAGATGAATGGCGTTGCCCTTACCGTCACCGAACACCTGGATTTCGATGTGGCGCGGCTTGGATAAGTATCTCTCGATATAGACGCTGTCGTCGCCGAACGCGGCCTTGGCTTCTGCCCGCGCCGTTGAGAGCGCGCTGCCGAGTTCGTCACCATTCCGGGCGACCTTCATGCCGCGGCCGCCTCCGCCCGCTGCCGCTTTAATGAGGACCGGGAACCCCATGTCCTTGGCGACCTTCAAGGCCTCCGCTTCGGTCTTCACGGCACCGTCGGACCCGGGCACTACGGGGATACCAAGGCGCTTGGCGGTCTCCTTGGCTTCGATCTTGTCACCCATGATGCGGATGTGCTCGGACGTCGGCCCGATGAACGTGATGTCGTGTTCTTCGAGGATCTCGGCGAAGCGCGCGTTCTCCGACAGGAAGCCGTAGCCGGGATGAATGGCGTCAGCGCCGGTGATCTCGCAGGCAGCCAGCAGGCGCGGGATGTTGAGATAGCTTTCCGACGCAGGCGGCGGGCCAATGCACACGCTCTCGTCCGCGAGCCGCACATGCATGGCATCGGCATCAGCGGTCGAATGGACGGCCACCGTGGCGATGCCAAGCTCCTTGCAGGCGCGCTGGATGCGGAGCGCAATCTCACCACGGTTCGCGATCAGCACCTTGTCGAACATGTCCAGGCTCTGTCGCTCCGCGGCGTTGGTGTTGGGGCAGCGGCTGAGCAGCGGCTGCCTGTTGCTGCAATGACTATTCGATGATGACGAGCGGCTCGCCGAATTCCACCGGCTGGCCGTTCTCGACGAAAAGCTGCGTCACCGTCCCCGAACGGTGGGCAGGGATGTGATTCATCGTTTTCATCGCTTCGATGATCAGCAGGGTCTGGCCCTGCGAGACGCGCGAGCCGATCTCCACGAACGGTGCGGCGCCCGGCTCCGGAGCCCGATAGGCCGTGCCGACCATCGGGGATTTGACGCATCCGGGATGGCTGGCCGGATCGCTGCCGGACGATTCAGACTGGCTTGAAGCAGAGGACGGCGACAGTGACACCGGAGCGGCAGGAGCGGAAACTGGCGCGGTGATCGCCAGTGTGCGGGCAACTCGGACCTTCAGCCCCGATTTTTCAATCTCGATTTCGCTGAGGCCGGTTTCCTGCAGCAGCGCCGCGAGCTCGCGGATCATCTGCTGCTCAGGACTGCCTCCGTTTTTCTGTTCTTTGCCCATATGATCCTGTCGCGGTTCAATATCGCTTTGGTGCGCGGCTCTGGTTCCTGCTCAGGCCTTGGGTGCGGCCGCTTCGGCCAAAATCTCGGCCATCGCTTCCAGCGCCAGTTCATAGACCTTCGGGCCAAACCCGCAAATCACGCCTCGCGCGCCAAGCGAGATATACGAGTGGTGGCGGAAACTCTCGCGGCGGAAGACGTTGGAAAGGTGCACTTCGATGGCTGGCAGCTCCGAAGCCATGATGGCATCCAGCAGTGCCAGCGACGTGTGCGTGTAGGCGCCGGCGTTGAGAATCACGCCGCTCGCCTTGTCGCGGCCCTCCTGGATCCAGGTGACCAGTTCGCCTTCGATGTTGGATTGTCGGCAATCGGCCGTCAGTCCAAGCGCCGCAGCCCGCTCGTGAACGCGCCGTTCGACATCCGCCAGGGTGGCGGAGCCGTAGATCGCCGGCTCACGCAGACCAAGCATGTTCAAGTTTGGTCCGTTCAGGACGTAGATAGGCTTCGGCATGGTTCTTTAACGTGACGTACCAGCAACTTCGGAAATGCCACCGACGCAGATAAGCTTCTGCAATCGAGATCAGACAGCGGGCTTTAGCAGCTTTCCTGCGGCGGCGAAAGTTGTTGGCAAAGAATGTTGTTGAGATACAACCAGCCTCTCAGCAGACTTGGCATCCGGATTTGCGAGCCTCTGAGACAAGCTGCTGCAACCCATCCGCCGGCAGGAAGCCCACATTGACCTTCGCGTCGACGATAAAGCCGGGCGTTCCCTCAATTCCAAGGGCTTGAGCGATCTCAGTCGTGCTCTTGATGGAGGCGTCATAGGCGGGGTCCGCCATATCGGCCTTGAGCTTTTCCACATCAAGCCCGACCTTTTCGGCGATCTTGAAGATATTGTCCTTGGTGACCTGGCGCTCTTTCATCATCGCCACGTGGAAGTCCCAATACTTGTCCTGCTTTTTTGAAGCCATCGCCGCTTTGGCGGCCATGACCGAATTCTCGCCGAAAATCGGAAACTCTTTCATCACGATCTTGATCTTGGGGTCGGCCTTGGAGAGCTTGACCATCTCGTCGACGGCCCGCTTGCACCAGCCGCAATTGTAATCAAAGAATTCAACGACGGTGATGTCGCCCTGCGGATTGCCAAGCACGAAGTCGCCGGGTGCTGCGAAGATGGCGCCCTTGTTCTGGACGATCAGCTTCTCGTGCTCGGCGGCCTGAGCGAGCGACTGCTTTTTCTCCAATTCCTTGCTGACCTCGACCAGGATTTCCGGGTTCTTGATGAGATAGTCCCTGACGATCTCTTCGATGGCTTTGGTCTGGTCAGCATTGAATTGTCCGCTGCCGGCAGCGCCCGTGGAAACGGCTGGCCCGCTTCCCATTGTCGTGACGAGACCGAGCGCGAACAGCGCGGCAACGCCCGCGACAGCGCCCTTTTTCGTTGTCAGTGCATCCGTGAGTGCGAGGACCCTTGAGCGTGTCATGGGCATGATACCTTTGCTGTGGATGGCCATCTGGCCGCTTGTCTCAATTCATCGGTTGGCCGGCGCCAGTGTGACCGGGCTCGATCGGTATTGTGGTGGGTGAATTTTACTAATCAGCATCCACCTTATAGGCGATGATGTCGTCCATTTTGATCCAAGCTGGTGAACCTTGTTTCAACGCCCGCTGCGAACGCTTGGCAAAAATCTGCGCTTGCTTGACGTCACCTTCCAGAAAATAGGCTTGGGCAATGGCTGCATCAGCATCGGCTTGTCTGTTCTGGCGGTAGTAGGCGTCGCCCAGGGCGCGGAAGGCCCGCGGGTTCTGATCGTCGACCACTGAGCGGCGCAGCAGATCCGCCGCCTCACCGACGACGCCCTTGTTGTTCGTGGCCAGCAATGCCGATGCAAGCTGGACGCGGATCAGGCTGGCGTTGTTCGACAGGCGGAGGGCCTGCCGGAGCGGCGGGATCGCCGATTGGGCCTGACCGGCGCGGCTGAAAAAATCGGCCTTCAATTCATGGAGGTAGGGGTTGTCCGGCTGCTCGCGGATCAAGCCGTCGACGTCGGCGACAGCCGCCGGTAGGGCGTTCTGGCCGCCCTGCATGAAGCGCGCGATGGAGCGGGCATAGCGCGCCGGGATCGAGTTATCGGATTGGGGATAGCGATTGAACACCACCTGCGGCCGCTCCAGATAACCGGCCAGCTTTGCGCGCATCATGTCGTGGCGGAGTTGGAGCTGCGGTGAATCGGCCGCTGCGTAGTTCGGACTTTTCTCGACGAGATTGCGCAACTGCGCCAGACGGTCCGTGGCGACAGGGTGGCTGCGCACGAACGCATCTTTCTGAGCGTCGGAAATGTATTCCTGCTGTGCGAAGCGCTCGAAGGTCTCCAGCATGCCGCGGCCGGACTGCCGCGTCGCGTTGAGATAGCGCAAGCCCGCCTGGTCGGCGGCAGCTTCCTGCGAGCGTCGTTCGGCCAGCAGCGAACGCATGATCAACTCATCGCCAGCCATTGCAGCCGCGCCTGAACCCGTCGCGATGGCGACGCCAAGGCCAAGCATCCGCACCAGCAGCGCGCGGGTCTGGTCACGGGCAATCCGCGCGCGCAGCGCGGCAAGGTGTCCGCCAGCGATATGGCCGGATTCGTGCGCGATCACGCCGATCACCTGATTGGGCGTGTCGGCCTGCATGAGCGCTCCGGTGTGGATAAAGACGTTCCGCCCATCGAGCACGAAAGCGTTGAAGACCTCGCTGCGAACGATTCGCACGGAAACACGGCCTTCGCCCAGCCCTGCCGCCTTGAAAATGGGGCGCGCGTAGTCGTTGAGAAGGTTCTCGATCTCGGTATCGCGAATCAGCGGCAGGCCCTGAGCCGCAGCCGGTCGCGCTGAGATGATCAATGGCGCGATGGCCAGCAAAGTGGTTACAGCAAGGGCCCAAACTAGCCGGTGAGCCCGCCAAATCGCTTGCTGATGCAGCATTTCCTGGGAAATTCTCCGCCGTGTCGTATCGCCATAATGCGCTGCGCGCCTCGTCGACCGAAAACTAGACACCTCTCGTACCGTCGGTCAAATGCGCGTGCGCGAGCGGCCAACGCCATGCAAGGCCACAATCGCGCGGATCCGTTGCCGGTACGCCTCACGCCATTGAAACGGTTTCAACGCGGCAATGAGGCGGTACCATGGCGGCAGCAGGAGCGTAAAATAACGACTTCGGCATGACAGGAGAATGTATGAAGCCCACCGCTGACACGGGACGGACGGTGATGCCGCCAAGACCAGCATCGCACCGCAGCGACATCGCGTCCTTCATCGTCATGGACGTGATGCGGGCCGCGGCAGCCAAGGAAGCGGCAGGCGAGAAGATCATCCACATGGAGGTCGGACAGCCAGGAACGCCTGCCCCGGCCGGGGCGCTGGCAGCGGTCAGCCGGGCGATGTCGGTCGAGACTCTGGGCTATACGCTGGCGCTCGGCATGCCGGCCCTGAGGCAGCGCATCGCGCAGCTTTATCGCGATTGGCATGGTCTCGAGATTTCGCCCGATCGCATCGCCATCACCAACGGGTCGTCGGCGGCCTTCGTTCTAAGCTTCCTGGCTCTGTTCGATGCGGGAGACCGCGTTGGGCTGCCGTCACCGGGCTATCCTTGTTACCGCCAGATCTTATCGGCCCTCGGCCAGCAGCCCGTCATACTGGAAACCACCGAGGCAACGCGCTGGATGCCGACCGCCCCGCAGGTCGACGATGCCATATCAGCTCGGTCGCTGAACGGTCTCCTGATCGCCAGCCCGTCCAATCCAACAGGGACGCTGATCGAACCGGATCGCCTGGCGGGGATCATAGACGTCTGCCGCAGGCGCGGGATCTGGTTCATCTCCGATGAGATCTATCACGGCCTGACCTACGATGGGCCGGCAGAGACGGCGTTGCGCTACTCCGACGACGTGGTCGTCATCAACAGCTTCTCGAAATACTTCTCGATGACCGGCTGGCGCGTCGGGTGGATGGTGGTGCCCGATCGTCTCGCGCGAACGGTGGAGCGGCTGGCGCAGCATTTCTACATCTCGCCGCCGGCGGTGGCCCAGGTCGCGGCACTCGGCGCCTTCGAGAGCATGGCCGAGCTTGAGGCCAATAAGCAGGTCTATGCCGCCAATCGTACCTTTCTGCTCGAAGAGCTGCCGAAGGCCGGATTGGACCGTATCGCGCCGCCGGACGGCGCCTTCTACCTCTATGTCGATGTCAGCAAGTTCACCGACGACAGTCTGACGTTCGTCCGTGACATGCTGGACGAAACCGGCATCGCCGCGACGCCGGGCGCCGATTTCGACGAAGAGCGAGGGCGGAACTACATACGCCTCTGTTACGCCGGCACAGCCAACGATATGGCTGAGGCTGCGCGGCGTTTGCAATCCTGGGCGCGCCTGAAGGCCTGAGAGGCTATCGCGTTTTTTCCGGCTGCCGACGGGCTGCCGGAGAAGCGGCTAATTGGTCATCGGCTCGGCGACGAATACAGGGATCTGTCTTTCCGTGCGCTTCTGATAGTCGCCGTACGGCGGGTAGGCTTCAACCGCCAGCGCCCACAGGCGTGACCGCTCGGCGTGATCGGTGACTTCGCGCACGCGCATAGGCTGGACCACCGTTTCATCACGGATGTCAATCTGCGGACTCGAACGCAAATTATTGACCCACGCCGGATCCGTGGGGGCGCCGCCCTGCGATCCGACAAGCACATAATTGCGCCCGTCTCTGACGCGCATCAGCGGTGTTTTCCGGATCGCGCCGGTCTTCTTCCCGGTATGCGTCACGATGATGACCGGCAGGCCGGTATCGCGCAGCGTCGTGCCTTTGGTGCCGCCGCTGCTCTCGTAGAGCTCGACCTGCTCGCGGACCCAGTCTACGGGGCTTGGAATATACTGTGCCATGGACGAATTCCTTCATCTCACGATGTGGGTGAGTGCGATGCACGACCGTATCAAGTCACGACAGGGACTTGGGGGCTATACCGCGGGAAGGGAAGGCCTCCCGAATAAGGCCAGGCCCAAAAGGGGCAGCCGGAGCCCGTGTGATTATTGTGGCCTCCGGGTCTCGGCTCTTCGCTGCGCTCTGGCCGGGATGACAAACGGATGATGCGATCCAAGGCGGAAAAAGGGGCTTGGACGTCCAAGCCCCCTCTGGATTTCATTTATTCGCCAGTTCCAAAACGGCGCTGCCACCAGCCCTTGCGCGCTGGTTGCTCGCTTTCGGCCGTCGCGACGTCGGCGTGAACGGTGCCGGCTTCCGGCCGGACGACAACCCGTTCGATGACGGGCTCGCTGGCGACAGGCGCCGGGCGCGGGGTACGGGCTGGTCGCGGTGTCTCCACGGCCTCCTCGCGAGCTTCCTGTGGCACTTTGTTTTTCGCGGGTTCCGCGGGTGGCTCGACAGCCGCAACGGGGACCGGTGCAGGCTCGGGCTCAGGCTCCCGATGTTCGGGTGCTGACGCAGGCGTTTCCTCAACCTGTTCCGGCAGAGGATCCGATGACGCTTCGGCAGATGATGCGGCTTCATCTGAGGGAGCATCGGCATCGGCTCCGCCCTCGCCCTCCTCGGCCGCCTGCGTCGCTGTCTCCTCGCGGTCTCTGCGTCCGCCTCTGCGGCCCCGCCGGCGGCTGCGGCGTCCCCGCCGCTCTTCTCCGGATCCGGCCTCGTCGCGCGCGCTTTCTGCGGGCTCTTTTTCGCCCTCGGTATCGTCGGCGTCGCTTGCCTGGACCGGCTGACTGTCGCCGTGCCCATCGAAGCCATTCACTTCCGGTTCGGCGTCGTCCTGATCCGCAGCCTCGGCACGAGATGTACGCTCGCGACCGTTGATCTCGCCGTCCTGGCGATCCCCACGGCGTCCGCGTCTGCGCCGGCGGCGACGCGAGCGACGTTCGCCTTCGCCATCCTCGGCTTGCATTTCATCGCGGGAGTCGCGGGCGCTTTCCTCCGCGTCCTCGGATTCCTCACCCTCGAAGCCCCAGTCCATGTTGACAGCGCTACGCTCGGGCTGACGCTGCGGCTCGGCGGAGCGGGCGGACTTCTCAATCGTAAAATTCGCGCCCTGCAGTTTATCGCTGGCCTGCACGGTGATCGAGATCCCGTAGCGGGACTCCATCTCGTTGATGAAGGCGCGCTTGTTGTTGAGGATGTAGAGCGCCACCGTCGCCGTGGTCTTGGCGACCAGCGACGCGGGCTGACCGGCCATCAACGCATCTTCCATGCCGCGGATGACGGCCAATGCCACCGACTCGGTGGAACGGATGATGCCGGTTCCCTGGCAGTGTGGGCACTGCGAGGTCGAACCTTCCAGAACGCCGGTGCGCAGGCGCTGGCGTGACATTTCCAGCAGGCCGAAATGGCTGATGCGGCCGACCTGGATCCGGGCGCGGTCAAACCGCAGGGCTTCCTTGACGCGCCGCTCGACAGCCCGGTTGTTGCGCTTCTCCTCCATGTCGATGAAGTCGATGACGATCAACCCGGCAAGGTCGCGCAGCTTGAGCTGGCGGGCGATTTCATCGGCGGCTTCGAGGTTGGTATTGAGCGCCGTTTCCTCGATCGAAAACTCGCGGGTCGCCTTTCCGGAGTTGATGTCGATGGCGACCAGGGCCTCGGTCTGGTTGATGACCAGATAGCCGCCCGACCGCAGGTGGACGTAGGGGCTGAACATCGCGTTCAACTGGCGCTCGATCTGGAAGCGGTTGAACAGCGGTTCGGCATCCTGATACAGCACCACGTTCTTGGCGTGGCTCGGCATCAGCATGCGCATGAAGTCCTTGGCTTCCTTATGCGCAGCACCGCCGGCAACGATGATTTCGTCGATATCCTTCGAATAAAGGTCGCGGATCGACCGTTTGATCAGGTTGCCTTCCTCGTAGACCAGGCTCGGCGCCGTGGATTGCAAGGTGAGGTCACGGACGCTTTCCCACAGCCGCAGCAGATATTCGAAATCGCGCTTGATCTCCTGCTTGGTACGCGAGGCGCCCGCGGTGCGGATGATCAAGCCCATGCCTTCCGGCACATCGAGCTCGGCGGCAATCGCCTTCAGACGCTTGCGGTCGACGGCGTTGGTGATCTTGCGGCTGATGCCGCCGCCGCGCGCCGTGTTCGGCATCAGAACCGTGTAGCGGCCGGCAAGCGACAGGTAGGTGGTGAGTGCAGCGCCTTTGCTGCCGCGCTCCTCCTTGACCACCTGAACCAGGATGATCTGGCGGCGCTTGATGACTTCCTGGATCTTATAGCTGCGCTGGCGGCGGCGTGGACGCGAGGGAAGCTCTTCGAGCGCATCCTCGGAGCCGACACTGTCGACCTGCTCGGTCTCGGCCGAACCGTTGACGGCTTCCGGCGCCTCGACCTCCTCGACACCGACATCCTCGACCAGGCCGACGGGCTGCGGCGCGTCGGAAACATCGGCCGCGGTGACCTCCGCTTCCGGGGCGGTTTCTTCCGTGCCTTCGGTCGTAACCGCCTCGGCGTCGACAGCCACGGTCACATCCGGCACGGCCTCGGAGATCGTCTCGTCCGCCGGCATGGCCGCTTCGATCACCTTGTACGATGCAGGGGCTGCGTCCTCCGCATCGGCGGCGGGGGGAGCTTCCGGCTCCGGCGGCAGGAACGAGGTGACGTCGATCGTCACCTCTTCCGGCGGATCGTCATCTTCGTCCGTTTCGGTCGCGGGCCGCCGCTCCGCGCGCCGGTCGGCGGCGGCATCGGCTTCTGCTTCCTCCTCGGCGTCAGCAGCGGCCTCTTCATCGATCAGCGCCTGCCGATCGGCGACCGGGATCTGATAATAGTCGGGGTGGATTTCATTGAATGCGAGGAAGCCGTGCCGGTTGCCGCCGTAATCGACGAAGGCAGCCTGCAGCGACGGTTCGACACGCGTGACCTTAGCGAGAAAAATACTGCCGCGGAGGAGCTTGCGGGCTGCGGATTCGAAGTCGAATTCCTCTACGCGGCCTCCTTTGAGGACCACAACCCGGGTCTCTTCCGGGTGGGTGGCATCGATAAGCATTTTATTATTGGACATGTGGATTGGTCCTTCGCGCGGCGGCGCGGCTCCTCACAGGCACGGGCCGGATAGCCAATGCGAGCGGGGCGCCCGTCATGGACGCGCGTCATGTGTTGTTGCGGAAATGGGGTGCTGGAAAGGGGTCCCGGCAGCCTCGGTAACGAAAGCAAGGCACGGGCGATGTCCATCTGGCGACCGAGCGGCTTGGGCGGCGCTTCCTTTATCGGGAGCGGGCGCCCGTTCCTGCACGGTGACCGTCTGAACGTAATCTGCATTTTTGCTACTTAAGCCCGCCCGCAGAGCACGCCTCTCGGCGATCGTTGGGGAGGCTGGTCCCGTTGCCGGGCCGATGGATGAATGGCGCCTTTGTAAGTCGCCGGCGGAAGCCCCGTTCCCCGCACCCCTTTCCTGGGCGACAGAAACGAGACGAGATTGTCTCAGGTGACCATCAAACGCTTCGCATGCACGGTGCGGCTCTGAGCTGGTCTAGCCAGAGGAGATACGCCGCCACGTCGAAGCGGGTTTGACACCTGTAGGCCGTGCCGGGCTGGCCGGACGCGGAACCTTTGAGGATTCAAGACGCTCGCAGCTCCGCTGCGGGTTTTGAACGATCCTTGGGGGTCGCGCCTCGCTCGATCCAGCCCCGGCGCGGGGCAACGTGAGTTTTACGTGTTCACCTTTGGCGAAGCAAGAGTGTTGTGCATGTCACGCATGTCCAACGACCGTTGCCAGCCCACTTGTCATGCCCGGTTTTGGTCAATAACGGGTTAATGGCGGTCCCGATCCGGACAGATGGACATTTCCACAGGGGCATTACGGGACTTGGCTGGGGGTTTCGATTAACGGGGTGGTGACAGCGTTCTTGATCCTTCTGCTGGCCGTCCTGCCGGCGGGTGACGCGCGTGCGCAGACACCGCAGGCCGGGACTACGAGCTGGACCGTCGAAGTATCGTCTCGGAAGCCGGCCAAAAAGCCCGCCCGCGGCAAACCGGCAGCGACCCATGTGGATTTGACGGTGGACGGGGCGATTACGCGGCTGACCTTCGATCTGACGCGCAAGATCGCGGTCCAGGCATCGGTTCTGGGGGATCCGGATCGGGTCGTCGTTGATCTGCCCGAAGTCGATTTTCAGATCGAAGCCGCCAGGGGACAAAGCGGTCAGGGGCTGGTCAAGGCGTTCCGGTACGGGCTGTTCGGTCCACGCCAATCGCGATTGGTGATCGACACCACAGGGCCTGTCCGGGTGCTGAAGGCCGAGGCTTCCGAGGGCGGGGGCGGTTCACCGCGACTGACCATTGAACTCGCGCGTGCTGATCCGGCCAGTGTTCCCGCGCGGAGGGCGCCTGAGCTTAGACAAACCACGATGCCGGAAGAGCCGGTGGTCGCCCAGCCGCGCAAGGGGCGGCCGGTTATCGTTCTGGATGCGGGGCATGGGGGCGTCGATCCCGGTGCGGTGGGGCCTGGAGGCCTTCTGGAAAAGGACATCGCGTTGGGCGTGAGCCGTCAGCTCAGGTCCCTTCTGAATGCCAGTGGTCGCTACAAGGTGGTCATGACGCGGGCGAGCGATATCTATGTCCCGCTCGATGAGCGTGTGAAAATTTCCATTGAAAATCAGTCAGATCTGTTCGTCTCGATTCATGCGGATTCGGTCGCTGAGGATGCCATCGCGCAAGCCGTGCGGGGAGGGACGGTCTACATGCTGTCCGATCAGGCCTCCGACGAGCAGGCGCGGCGCCTGGCCGAAAAGGAGAACGCGGCCGACGTCCTGGCAGGCCTTGAATCGACGCCGCGCGAAAACCAGGACGCGGTGCGTAATATCCTGGTCGACCTTCTGCGCCGCGAGACGTCCGATTTTTCGGCGGATTTCAGCGGTCTCGTGACCGGCGAGCTCCGCAAGCACATCGCGTTGTCGCGCGAGCCGCAACGTTCGGCCTCTTTCAAGGTTCTGAAGCAAACGCATTCACCGTCCGTTCTCATCGAGCTCGGCTATATGAGCAATTCGGAGGATCTCAAGTTGCTGCGTTCCCCGGATTGGCAAAGGCGGGTCGCGGGCAGCATTGCGGCCGCGATCGACGCGTTTTTTACCAAACGCGCTGTGGGGGCTCTCCGATCACCATAAATGGTTTATCATTGGCCGACGGAGAACTTATTGAAGTGATTCGCGTTTAGGTCACGCTCTCCGTGCAAGCGGTGGGCAGTCCTCTCATTTTTTGCGGGCACGCCATGCAACAATCCGTGTTAAGTGTGACCCCGCCGTTTTCTTGCCGTTTGGTTGTGTGACGAACGGTTGCCCTTCGACAAGAAGCCGAGGTCCATGCGCGCGCCCATTCTGCCACCGCCCGTCGCTCCCAAGCGGAGGAAGAAGCGTCAGAAAAGCCTGTTGCTCAGCCTTCTCGGCTGGGGATTTGCTGCAGGCGTGGTCGTCTTCCTCGCCGGATCGGCCGTGGCCGGCTATCTGCTGTGGCACGCCTCCAAGGATCTTCCGAGCTACGAGAGCCTGGCGAAATACGAGCCGCCGGTGATGACCCGGATTCACGCTCACGACGGATCGCTGATCGCCGAATATGCGCGAGAGCGGCGGATCTTCGTGCCGATGAACACCATCCCGAAACTCGTCGTCGGAGCATTCCTGTCCGCCGAGGACAAGCGCTTCTACGAGCACGGCGGCCTGGATTTCTTCGGCATCGGCCGTGCGCTGTTGAAGAACCTGCAAAATCCCGGCCGGCGGCCCGAAGGCGCGTCGACGATTACCCAGCAGGTCGCCAAGAACTTTCTGTTGTCGAACGAGCAGAAGTACGAGCGCAAGCTCAAGGAGGCGATCCTCGCCATCCGTATCGAGCGCGCCTATTCCAAGGACAAGATTCTCGAGCTGTACCTGAACGAGATCTATCTCGGTATTGGCTCGTATGGCGTGGCGGCGGCGGCACTCAACTATTTCAGCAAGGAACTGAAGGACCTGACGCCGGAAGAGGCCGCCTATCTGGCCGCGCTGCCCAAGGCGCCGAACAACTATCATCCGTTCCGCCGGGCCAAGGAGGCTACTGCACGCCGCAATTGGATCCTCGATGAGATGGCCCAGAACGGCTACGTCACGCGCGCGCAGGCGGAAACGGGCAAGGCCAAGCCGCTCGAGGTCAATATCCGTCCGTTCGGTGCGCACATCTTCGCGGCTGAATTCTTCGCTGAGGAAGTTCGCCGTTCGCTGCTCGCCCAATACGGCGAGGACAAGCTGTATGGCGGCGGATTGTCGGTGCGCACGACGCTCGATCCCGAGCTTCAGGGGTACGCCCGCAAGGCGCTGATTGACGGCCTTGTCGACTTCGACCGCAGCCGGGGCTGGCGTGGCGCCGTGCAGAAGATTTCCACGGAGGGTGATTGGGGCTTGGCTCTGGCCAAGATCGACAGTCCAGGTGATATCCAGCCGTGGCGGCTGGGCATTGTGCTGCAGGTGGAGAAATCGAAGATCGTCGTCGGATTGCGACCCGATAAGCTGCAGGACGGGACCTATGCCGAGGCACGCGAAGCCGTCGAAGTCTCATTCGACGAGATGAAGTGGGCGGGTAAGTTCGTTGCGACGGATCGCGGCAAGGGCTCCGCGCCCAAGAAACCCGGCGACGTCGTGGACGCTGGCGACGTGATTTACGTCGCTCCCAAGGATGCCGATAAGCCGACCGGCACCTGGAGCCTGATGCAGATCCCGGAAGTGGGCGGCGGTCTCGTGGCCATGGACCCGAACACCGGCCGCGTCCTTGCCGTTGTTGGCGGGTTCTCGTTCGCGATCAGCCAGTTCGACCGCGCCGTCCAGGCACGCCGTCAGCCCGGCTCATCATTCAAGCCGCTCGTCTATGCGGCGGCACTCGACAACGGCTACAAGCCGACCAGTCTCGTTCTCGATGCACCCATCGAAATCGAGCAGGGGCCGGGACAGGATATCTGGCGTCCGGAAAACTATAACAAGGACAAGTCCTACGGGCCCTCGACGCTGCGCATCGGCATCGAGAAGTCGCGCAATCAGATGACTGTGCGCCTCGCTCAGGATCTCGGCATGCCGATGGTTATCGAGTATGCGAAGCGTTTCGGCGTCTATGACGACCTATTGCCCGTGCTGGCGATGTCATTGGGCGCTGGCGAAACGACTCTCCTGCGCATGGCCACCGCTTATTCGGTATTCGCGAATGGCGGCAAGAGGGTCAACGCGACGTTGATCGACCGTATTCAGGACCGCTGGGGCAAGACCGTCTGGCGCCACGACCAGCGCGAATGCGTCGGCTGCTCGGTTGAAGGCTGGCAAGGACAGGAAGAGCCCGAGACGCCGGATGATCGGAAACAGATCCTTGATCCGCACACCGCTTTTCAGATGACGTCCATCCTCGAGGGCGTGGTTCAGCGCGGTACGGCGTCCATCGTCAAGAAAATCCTGCCTGGTACGCCGTTGGCCGGTAAGACGGGCACCACCAATGAATCGAAAGACGTTTGGTTCGTTGGTTATTCGCCCGATCTCGTGGTCGGCGTGTACGTCGGATATGACACGCCGCGGCCCATGGGCAAGTCGGCAACGGGCGGCCAGGTCACGGCGCCGGTGTTCGGCAATTTCATGAAGGCGGCCCTGGGCGACAAGAAGGTACCCTTCCGTGCGCCCCCGGGCATCCGGACGGTTCCGGTCAACCGCTTCACGGGTATTCGCGCCTCACCCGGTGACCGCGATGTGATCTGGGAAATCTTCAAGCCGTATGAGGAGCCGGACGATCCCAATTCGTTCCTCGGTTACGAAACCAGCTCCTATGGCGATGGCGCGCCGCCGCCGCGCAACGTAAGCTCGGGCTTCGGCAACGTGTATTGAGTTGCGGGTATGCGGCCGTGTGTGAGACATGCGGCCGCGATCCACCCACGTTGACGGTCTCCGACACCGTTTACACGTGGCACCGACGCTTCTATATCCAGCATCGACCAATCACCCCCGGCAAGCATGATCGAAGGAGGCCGCCATGAGGGCTGAGCCGCAAAAGCACGTCGACGCCATCCAGCAATCGCTGGCCTTGCTCCGGAGGCATCTTTGACTGGGACACTGCGGAAGCACGTCTCGCTGAGCTGAACCAGAAGGCCGAGAACCCGGCGCTATGGAATGACCCGCGCGCCGCCCAGAAAGTCATGCGCGAGCGCCAGTCCCTGGAAGGCCAGATCGCGGCTTATCGGGCTATCGAACGCGAACTCGACGACGCCGTGACGCTGGTCGAGCTTGGCGAAGCCGAGGACGATGCCGCGACGATCGCGGAAGGCGAAGCTGTTCTCAAGCAGTTGACCGAACGCGCGTCCAAGCGCGAAGTCGAGGCGCTGCTGTCGGGCGAAGCCGATGCCAACGACACGTATCTCGAAGTCCATGCCGGCGCGGGCGGCACCGAGAGCCAGGATTGGGCGCAGATGCTGCTGCGTATGTATATGCGCTGGGCCGAGCAGCGTGGTTACAAGGTCTCGCTGATCGAGGAGAGCGCAGGCGAAGAAGCGGGCATCAAGTCTGCAACGCTCGAAATCAAGGGCGGGAACGCTTACGGCTGGCTGAAGACCGAGTCCGGCGTGCATCGTCTGGTGCGCATCTCGCCGTTCGATTCCAACGCGCGTCGGCATACCAGCTTCGCGTCCGTCTGGGTCTATCCGGTGGTCGATGACAACATCGACATCGAGATCAATGAAGGCGATTGCCGTCTCGATACGTATCGCTCATCGGGTGCCGGCGGTCAGCACGTCAACACGACCGACTCGGCGGTGCGCATCACGCACATTCCGACCGGCATCGTCGTCGCCAGTCAGCAGGAGCGTTCGCAGATCAAGAACCGCGCGATCGCGTGGGGCATGCTGCGCGCGCGGCTGTATGAACTCGAATTGAAGCGGCGCGAGGAGAAGGCCAGCGCCGAAGCCGCCAGCAAGACCGAGATCGGCTGGGGGCATCAGATCCGCTCGTACGTGCTGCAGCCGTATCAGATGGTGAAGGATGTTCGCACGGGCGTCGAAAGCGGCAATCCGGATGCGGTTCTGGATGGCGATCTCGACCCGTTCATCGAGGCCGCGCTCGCGCAGCGTCTGAAGGACGATGAGCCCGGCAAGATCAAGGATCTCGATTAGCAGCTTGAGGACGGTGACAAATGAAACTTCCAGCCATGCCGTTCACCGTCGTCGACTGGTCCCAGGTCGAGCCGACCGAGCATAAGGGCGACAGCGGCGTCGCCCTGTGGCGAACGATGAATGCCGGCGATCTGCGGGTTCGGTTTGTCGAATATTCGCCGGGGTATGTCGCGGACCATTGGTGCGATCGCGGACACGTTCTCTATGTGCTGGAAGGCGAGTTGATCTCGGAGCTACGTGATGGACGGACCTTCACCCTGAAGCCCGGCATGAGCTACCAGGTCTCCGACTTCGGCGACGCCGCGCATCGGTCCTCGACAACGACAGGCGTGAAGCTGTTCATTGTCGATTGATGTGGCTGCAGCCCTGGGTCCCGGTTCTGCGCGCTGATGCGCTCCGGCCGAGATGACAGGGGTGTGGGAAGACCGCGTATCCCCTACTATTGTCATCCCGGCCGGAGCAGTTGCGCCGAAGGCGCGATTGCGCAGAGCCGGGACCCAGGGCAACGACATTCCCAGCCAACAGATGATCGCGGACCACATCTACTGGGTTTACATCCTCGCCAGTCAGCGCAACGGCACGCTCTATGTCGGTGTCACCAATCATCTCGTGCGACGCGTGCAGGAACACCGCGATGGATTGGTTCCCGGTTTCACACACCGGTATGGGATCAGGCTTCTCGTTTATTTCGAGGTTCATCACGACATCCACGCGGCAATCGCGCGCGAGAAACGCATCAAGCGGTGGCATCGCAAGTGGAAGCTGGAACTGATTGAGGCCAGCAATCCGCAATGGCGTGACTTGTGGCCAGAGCAGGCGGGGTTGGTGGATACGGTCCTGGGTCCCGGCTCCCCGCGCTGACGCGCTCCGGTCGGGATGACAGGGGTGTGGGAAGACCGCGTATTCCCTACTATTGTCATCCCGGCCGGAGCAGTTGTGCCGAAGGCGCGACTGCGCAGAGCCGGGACCCAGGGGGCACGGGACGACAACAGGACGTTTCCGAGTAAACCGGAAAGACGCTAAGCGGCGCAGCGGCCGTTGGTGACGAGCTGACAGGGCGCAGCAATCATCCCATCGTCACCTTGATATCGGTGAATTTGACTTCCGGGGCGCGTTCGGCTGTCCATTGCAGCATGAACTGCGAGGGCGCCATGAACACCTGTGCGCCGTCGAGGTCGGTGGCGACGCCGGAGCGGTTGCGCTCCACAAAGGTGTCGAGCGCGGCGCGGTCGTCGGAAGAGATCCACCGCACGAGATCGAACGGGCACTGCTCGAACGCGACCGGCAGGCTGTATTCGGTACGCAGCCGGTCCGCCAGCACATCGAGCTGTAGCGCGCCGATGACGCCGATGATCGGCGGCGTGCCGTCGACGGGATTGAACAACTGCACGACGCCTTCCTCGGCCATCTCCGTCAGCGCCTCGCGCAGCTTTTTCGCGCGGATGGCATCGTCGAGACGCACACGACGCAGGATTTCCGGCGCGAAACTCGGAATACCGAGGAACGTCAGATCCTCGCCTTCGGTGAGCGTGTCGCCGATGCGCAGCGCGCCGTGGTTGGGAATGCCGACCACGTCACCGGCATAGGCTTCGTCGGCGATCGAGCGGTCCTGCGCAAAGAAGAATTGCGGTGATTGCAGCGCCATGGTCTTGCCGGTGCGCATCAGCTTTACGCGCATGCCGCGAGTGAGCTTACCGGAGCAGACGCGCATGAAGGCGATGCGGTCGCGGTGATTTTTGTCCATATTTGCCTGGATCTTGAAGACCACGCCTGTCATGTGCGGTTCGGTCGCCTCCACCGTCCGCTTGTCGGCTTTCTGGCTGGCAGGCGGCGGCGCATACGCCACCAGAGCATCGAGCAGATCGCGAACGCCGAAGTTGCGCAGCGCACTGCCGAAGAACACCGGCGTCAGGGTGCCGTGGCGGAAGGCTTCCAGATCGAATTTGTTGGAGGCATCGGCGACAAGGCCGACCTCCTCGCGCCAGCGCGCGTAGGCGTCTTCCTCCAGCAGCGCGGCGATGGCCGGATCGTCGGGACCGGAAACGGCGAGGCCGTCCGGATCCTCGTCGATGCGGCGGACGCGCGGCTGGTTGAGGTCGTAGGTGCCGCGGAACTCGCGCCCGCGCCCGATCGGCCAGACCATCGGCGCGGTGTCGAGCGCCAGCACCTTCTCAATCTCATCGAGCAAATCGAGCGGCTCGCGGATCTCGCGGTCCATCTTGTTGATGAACGTGATGATCGGGATGTCGCGCAGGCGGCAGATCTCGAACAGCTTGAGTGTGCGCGCCTCGATACCCTTGGCGGCGTCGATCACCATGATGGCGGCGTCGACGGCCGTCAGTGTGCGATAGGTGTGGTCGGAGAAGTCCTCGTGGCCCGGCGTGTCGAGCAGGTTGAAGACCTTGTCCGCGTATTCGAACGTCATCACCGAGGTGACGACCGAGATGCCACGCGAGCGCTCGATCGCCATCCAGTCGGACCGCGTGTTACGTCGGTCACGCTTGGCCTTGACCTGACCGGCAAGCTGAATGGCGCCGCCGAACAGCAGCAGCTTCTCGGTCAGCGTGGTTTTACCGGCGTCAGGGTGCGAGATGATCGCGAAGGTCCGGCGGCGCGAGATTTCGTGCGCCAAGGCGTCGCCGCGCGGTGTGGCGGGCGCTTCCGGAGCGTCAAAGGAGTGCAGCGGCTGGTCGTTCAAGGCCCTGAGCCCTTTTTCAAGCTGGTCAATATCATCGTGAGCGTGGCCGAAGGTCGTGTGTATAAATGATTTGGCGGCTTTGGTCGCGGCGGCGCGTCGCCCCTGCTTCGGACCGGTCACTCATATGGGGCAGGCGGCCGAAACACGCAAATCCGTTCTGCATTCAACTTGTGTTATCAGGGAGTTGATAAGCCCCGAACGGTTATGCAGGAGTGTTTGGTCGCACCGGGGGGATGCATGGGGCGCAATTTGTTCGTCTACGGGACGCTGATGTCCAGCGCACGGCATCCGATGGGGCAACGTCTGTTGCGGGAGAGCCGGCTTATCGGCCTCGGGGTGATCGAGGGGCAGCTTTTCGATCTCGGCGACTACCCCGGCTTGATCGAGGGTGGGCCGGGTGGTGGGCTGGTGCACGGCGAGGTCCATGAGTTGATCCAGCCCGCGGCGACGCTGGCCTGGCTCGATGCGTATGAAGACATCGTTCCAGGTTGCAAGAGTGCCAGCGAATATGAGCGGGTTGAGCGCCGCATTCAGCTTGCGGCCGGGGGAGAGGTCACGGCCTGGGTTTATATCTACCGTGCGTCGGTTGCGGGGGCACGCCTGATCGAAAGCGGCCGCTGGCGTGATATCGGCCGTTAACCTCGCACGGCTACTCCGCTGACATCTCGACCGTGCCGATGCCATTGAGATTGAATGAGAAGTGATCACCCGGTTCGATCGGCACCGTGGCAATAACGCTGCCTGTTATCACGACCATCCCCGCGGCGATCGGCCTGCCGCGTTCGACCGCCAGATTGGCGAGCCATGCCAGGGCCCCCATCGGGTCATCGGTGGCGCCGGTCCCACGCTCAACGCCGTTGACCGTCAGGCGTCCCGCGATGCCGTTGAGGTCCAGGTCCGGCGCGACCTCAATCGCTGGCCCGAGCACGATTCCGCCGTTCCACGCGTTATCGGCGATCAGGGACAGGGCGCTGGTGCTCTTGTAGTGCGCGTTGCGGTCCTCGATGAGCTCGAACGCCGGCATGACCTGGCTGACGGATGACCGGACGTCGGCGCGGGAATACGGGTTGCCCTTGTCCCCCAGCGTTCCCCCGATGCGAACCGCCAGCTCGCATTCGACCATCAGGTTTATGAAGTCGCTGCGCTTCAGGTGTGCAGGTGAGCGGTGGATGCGACGCTCGTAGATCATGCCGCCGCACGGGTGGTCGATGCCCATCAGCTCCTGCATGATTCGTGTCGTCGTCGCGATCTTCAGCCCCTGTATCGCGCCGTGCGTGGAGACCCATAGATCACGCAGTGCTTCCTGGGCCGCATAGGCGTCGCTGACTGTCGGCGGGGCAAGATCTCCCGGCAGATTACTGTAGTCAGCGCGCGCGGCGTGGGCTTCGGCGATGAAGGTGGCGGCGGCTTTCGGATCGAATTCGGGCATTGCGATGTCTCCCTCAACGTCGTTGCAGGCGCCGCCGCTTTATCACTCCGGTTTGGTGGCGGCGAAGGCCGGGACTGCGGCCGCAAATTGATCGAGCCAGGCCACGAGGCTGGGACGGTTCGCGCGCCATGCTCCCTGGTGACGGAAGTCGAGGTATCCAAGCGCGCAGGCTATGGTGACGTGGCCATAGTCGGGCGTGCCGACCCACTGCGGAGGCGCTTTTTCCAGTTCGTCGAGCGACTGGTTGATCTTGAACTCCAGACGGTCGACCCATCCCTGGACGCGCATGTCAGCGGGGCGATAGCGGCCCTCGTAGACCAGCAGCAGAGCTGCGTCGAGAATGCCATCACCGAGCGCGCCGCGAACGAGGGTATCGATGCGCTCGCGGCCGCCCGCTGGAAACAAGTGCGGCTCCGGCTGCAGGATATCGAGATACTCGCAGATCACGTGGCTGTCATAGATCCGCATGCCGTCTTCGAGGATCAGCACGGGAATCTTCGATAGCGGATTTTCGCGATAGAGCGTCTCGTTCTTGAGGACGTTGGTATCGATGCGTTCCATCAAGATCTGATCGCCGAGACCCTTCATGGTCAGAACGATCTTCACCTTGCGCCCGTAAGGGGAGGCAGGGGACGACAGGAGCTTCATCATCGTGAGAACAACTCTGCTGTGGGAGCACTGATCATCGGAGGTTCATATCGTGACTGGCCGAAAGGCGGACCGCAAGTGCTGCGTCCGCCGTTCCGGTGATTTGCATGCAACCGCCGAAGCCGGGCCGTCAGGATACGGCGTCATCGGCGGCGGCGGTCTCGTAGGCTTCGGTTGCCGTCAGCCATTCCATTTCTGCGTCGCCCAGCCGTTTCGCCGTTTGGCCGCGATCGATCGAGAGACGCTGCGCCTTGTCCGGAGACTTGACGTACAACTCGGGGTCGGCAAGTGCGGCGTCGAGTTTCGCGATTTCGGCATTGAGCCGCTCGACCTGCTTTTCCGCTGCCTGCATGGCTTTCCTGAGCGGGGCCAGCTCGGTGCGGCGTTCCGCTGCCGCGCGCCGCTGATCGGTGCGGCTGGCGCGGGCATCCGCGCCGTTGCCGCCTTTGGCGCGGCTGCGTCCGCCACGTTCCGACAATAGGAGCTCGCGATAGGATTCCATATCGCCGTCGTACGAACTGACCGTGCCGTTGCGCACGATCCACAGCCGGTCGGCGCTGGCTTCGACCAGGTGCCGGTCGTGGCTGATGAGAATGACGGCGCCCTCAAACTCAGCGAGCGCGTGGATCAGCGCTTCGCGGCTGTCGACATCGAGATGGTTGGTCGGCTCGTCGAGGATCAGCAAGTGTGGACCGTGGAAGGCGGTCAGCATGAACATGAGCCGCGCCTTCTCGCCGCCGGAGAGATTTGAGCACCGCGTGTCCGCCTTCTCGATGCCGAAGCCATAGCCGCCGAGACGTGTCCGTCGTTCCGCTTCGGTCGCGTCCGGCATCAGCTTTGTGATGTAGTCGAACGGTGTCCAATTGGGGTCCAGGTCGTCGAGCTGATGCTGGGCGAAATAGCCGACTTCGATCCGGTTGACGCCGAAGATCCGGCCGGACATTGCCTCGAGCCTGCCCGCCAAAAGCTTCGCGAACGTGCTCTTGCCGTTGCCGTTCTGGCCGAGCAGGGCGATGCGGTCGTCGTTGTCGATATTGAGGTTGAGGCGGGTGAGGATGGGGCGCTCGACTTCGTAGCCCACAGACGCGTCTTCGATGCGCAGAAGCGGACTGGCGAGCGGCTTGTCGGCCTTGCGGAACACGAACGGGACGACGCGATCCTCGACCTGTGCCACGATCGGCTTCATGCGGGCCAATGCTTTCACGCGGCTTTGTGCCTGGATCGCCTTGCTGGCTTTCGCTTTGAAACGGGTGATGAACGCTTCGATGCGGCGGCGCTCGTCGTCCTGGCGCTTCTTCAGCTTGAGTTGTTGGCTCTGTCGTTCGCGACGGGCATCATCGAAATCGTCGTAGCTGCCCGTGTAGAGCGTGAGCTTGCCGCGATCGAGATGCAGGATGGTGCCGACCACGCGATTGAGCAGGTCACGGTCATGGCTGACGATAAGGACTGTGTGCGGATAGCTGGTCAGATAGTTTTCGAGCCAGAGCGTGCCTTCGAGATCGAGATAGTTGGTCGGCTCGTCGAGCAGCAGCAGCTCCGGTTCCAGAAACAGCACGGCGGCGAGTGCCACGCGCATCCGCCAGCCGCCGGAATATTCCCGGCATGGGCGGCGCTGAGCCTCTGCGTCGAAGCCGAGGCCGGACAGAATCTGCGCCGCGCGGGACGGCGCGGAATGCGCATCGATATCGGCAAGGCGCTGATGGATGTCGGCGATGCGATGCGGATCCTGGGCGGTTTCAGCCTCGGCGAGAAGAGCCGCGCGCTCCCTATCGGCCGACAGCACCCAGTCGATCAGCGTGTCATCGCCGCCCGGCGCTTCCTGGGCGACATAGCCGACGCGTGTCGTCTTCGGCCAGCTGATGGTGCCGCCATCGGGCGCCAGATCGCCGGTCATGAGCCGCAGCAGCGTTGTTTTGCCGGCGCCGTTGCGTCCGACCAAGCCAACCTTATGCCCGGCCGGGATGCCAGCCGTGGCGCCATCGAAGATCGGCTTGCCCTCGATGCGGAAGGTGAGGTCGTTGATATGCAGCATGGGGCCGGGACATAGCGGCTGGCGTGCGGATTGTCACCTGGGCTAGCAGGGAGCGGATGGTTCTGACTAAACCTGAAAGGTTCTAGCCGGCAACGACCGGCTTCAGGGATTCGGCGAGCAGGCGCATCTGTACGTCTTCCTCGGAGATCGAGAGCTGCGCCGCGAACCAGTCCTGCACCAGCTTGCAGACCTGGGTTGGTGAGGCCTGTGCGAGCGCCCGCGGATTGGAAAAGAGCTGGAGATCCTGATCCGTCCATCCCCGCGCTGTCAGGGCGGCCGTCAGCGCCTCATAGTCGGTCTTGCGGGGCGGGAGATGCGTTGTCGGGGACTTGCGACCCTCGGCCACGGCCGTGAATACCGAGGTCACCTGCCGCTGTAACGGCTGAGCGTGCTGCGGCTCACCCATCAGGTTGAGGACGTGCGGGCTGGTTTCACCTTGGCTGATGTAGCCGTAGCACGCCTCGATACTGGTCGCCTCCAGATGCTTCAGGTTATCCAGGAAGCTCGATGCAATGTTTCGCAGCGCAGTGGGGGACGCGGCGAGCGCTTCATTCGCGTGCTGGCGCCGCAGGGCGACAACAGCAGTGGCAAGGTGCTTGGAGATGGCATCATCGTCGCGCTGCTGGCTCTTCAGCTTCACGGCCTCATCGAGCCGTTGCTCATACCAGTCCGGGAAATCGCGCTTGATCAGCTTCCAGAGCGCCATGCGTTGGAACGCCTGATCGATCTCCGAGGCGTCGCCGCCGCTGGTCTGGAAGGGCGCGGATTGCGGCGTATCGGATGCGGCCTGCTCCTGGGGCTGCACGATCGACATGACCCTGGTGACGAGCTCCGGGCGGGTTGCGAAGATCCATCCGGCGCCGCCAAGCGTTGCGAGCAAGAGCAGAACCATCACCAGCTTGCGTCCACCACGCCGGCGAGACGGTTGCTCCAGCTCTTCGAAATCATCTTCGCCGTCTGCCGGATCCTGCAGTGCCGACGGAGCGGCTACCGCGGTCGCTCGCGGTCCCGGATCGCCAAACGAGCCGTGGGATGGTTCGCCGCGAAACTGGCCTCCACCATGCGGTTGTTGAGACTGTGTCCGTCCAGCAACCGGCTGCGTCCCGAACGACGGCTCGAAAGCCGGAACCGGGCGGCGCTGAGCAGGAGCCGCCTGAGGAGCCGGACGAGCAGGAAATACGGCCGGAGCCGGCCGCCAGTCGGCAAAACCCTGTCGCCAGATCAGGTCCGTCGGACGCAGGTGGCCGAGTTCCAGGAACTTGCGCATCTCAGGATCGGACAGCGGACCGAATTGCTGTCCGTCCCGGGCAAGATACCATTCGATCTGTGGAGCGGGGCCCGCCATCAAGCATCGTTATCCATTCAGACTGCAACCTGCAGTGTATTTCTTCGGCCTGCCAGCCAGCAAGCGTCTGATGATCTGCCGGTTCACAGTTTAATCCTTTTGCTGGAACTGCGGGTCGACAGGCACTTTGTAAGCATTTGCCAAGCGGTTCGTCATATTGGCAAGCCCGACAACTGCATAAAGCTCATTGATTTGCTCGTCCGTCGCGCCCTTGGCCCGGGCGGCAGCGCCGTGGCTCGCCATGCAATAATCGCAGTTATTGGTGATCGAGATGGCCAGATAAACCAATTCCTTCGTTTTCGGGTCGAGCGCGCCCGGGCCCATAATGCTTTTCAGGCTCTCCCACGTGTGCCGCAGCATGCGCGGCTCATTCGCCAGATATCGCCAGAAATTGTTGACTGACTTGACGTTACGGGTGGCCTTGATGTCATCGAAGACCGCCTTCACTTCCGGCGGTGCGGATCTGTCGCTGATCGGTTTCATGACTGGCTCACTTGCTGGGGGGTGAAGGGGAAGCTATAACCCGGCGCCAACAACCGACAAAACCCAGGACAGAGACCGGAAATGGCCATCGAGCGTACTTTCTCCATCATCAAACCGGACGCCACGGCGCGCAATCTGACCGGCAGCATCAACGCGGTCATCGAGAAGGCCGGCCTGCGTATCGTCGCGCAAAAGCGCGTGCGCTGGACGATGGCCCAAGCCGAGAAGTTCTACGAGGAGCATAAAGCGCGTCCGTTTTATGGCGAACTGTGCACTTTCATGACATCCGGCCCGGTTGTTCTACAGGTGCTGGAAGGCGAGGGGGCGATCGCCAAGTATCGCGAAGTGATGGGTGCGACCGATCCGGCCAAGGCCGCCGACGGCACCATCCGCAAGCTGTTTGCGCAGTCGGTTGGCGAGAATTCGGTGCACGGGTCGGACAGCCCCGCGTCGGCTGAGCGCGAAATCGCCCTGAACTTCCGTCTCGACGAGATCGTCGGCTGAGGTCAACTCAGCGGCGATTTGTCGGGGAGAGGACGCAATGATTTCCCCAACTCACGTCCAGACGATGGCCCTTTACAACCGGTGGCAAAACCGGTCGATCTATGGCGCCGCCGACAAGCTGACAGACGAGCAGCGCCGCGAACATCGCGGCGCTTTTTTTGACTCGGTCCAGGGCACTCTCAACCACATTTTATGGGGTGACCGGACCTGGATGTCGCGTTTGGCCGGCTGGGAACCGCCGGCAGTGAAATCCGGGCGGGAGTCGCCACGATACTTTCCTGAATGGAACGAACTCAAACAGCAGCGGCAGGCGACCGACCAAGCCCTTATCGTCTGGGCCAGCGAGCTGACCCCTGCTGCCATCGAGGGTGATTTCACCTATTTTTCTACTGCGGCGGGCCGCGAGATCACCAGGCCGCGCTGGCTGTTCGTGACGCATCTGTTCAATCATCAGACGCACCACCGCGGTCAGGTGCACTGTCTGCTGACGCAATTCGGCGCAAGGCCCGAAGACACGGATCTGCCGTTCCGGCCCGAGGCTTGAGCCTCAACCCTACCTGTCGCGTTTTGGCGCAAACGCCTTGGCAGCCCAGCACGGATATTGATCGTAATTGCCGCCGGGATCGAGGTTTCGTGCGTCAATGCAATCCTGTTGGGTGCTGCTGTCGTAGGAAGGTGGCGCGTAGTAGGAGGGTCCAGGCACATAATAGGCGCGTGGGCGTGGCCGATAGGCGCGATAGCTCGGTCCGCTGTACTGGCTCTGGTAACCACGCTGTTGTTTTCGGGCATCGGCTGGCCCTGGCAGCACCACCAAAGCTCCCACAGCGACAGCCGCGACGAGAAGTGATTTCATCGGTCTTTTCCGTAATCTCTCATGTCAAGTATCAGGCTGGCGCGCGCGTCTTCAAACTGGCGTGCGCAGCCATCGACTGCCGCTTACATCTGCCCCGCAAACCGAATAGCGTGTCGGAAGCTGACATCTGCCAGGAAACGGATGATGGACGCCAAGGTTCCTATCGGTTACTCAGCCTGCCCGCATGATTGCCCGTCGACCTGTGCCCTTGACGTGGAATTGCTCGGCGACGACCGCATCGGCCGGGTTCATGGAGCGCCCGACAACGGCTACACCGCAGGCGTCATTTGCGCCAAAGTGGCACGTTATGCGGAGCGCATTCACCATCCCGACCGCCTGCTTTATCCGTTGAAACGCACGGGTCCGAAGGGATCGGGCAGTTTCGAGCGAATCTCGTGGGACGATGCGCTCGACGTCACCGCGGAGGCAATGCTCGACGCCGAACGCCGGTACGGCCCTGAAGCCGTATGGCCCTACTACTACGCCGGCACCATGGGGCTGGTCATGCGCGACGGCATCCACCGGCTCAGGCACGCCAAGCGCTATTCGCAGATGTATCAGTCGATCTGCACCATGCTGGCTTTTTCCGGCTATATCGCCGGCACGGGAAAGCTCGCCGGGCCGGATCCGCGCGAAATGGCCAAGTCGGACCTTCTCGTGATCTGGGGGACGAATCCGGTCAACACCCAGGTCAATGTGATGACCCACGCCATCCGGGCTCGCAAGGAGCGCGGTGCGAAGATCGTCGCGATCGACATCTATCGGAATGGGACGATGGCGCAGGCCGATATGGCGCTATGCCTGAGGCCCGGCACCGACGGTGCGCTTGCCTGCGCGGTCATGCACGTGCTGTTCCGCGACGGCTATGCGAACTGGCCGTACCTTGAGCGCTATACCGATTGTCCGCGAGAGCTGGAGGCTCATCTCAAGGATCGCACGCCGGAGTGGGCCAGCGCGATCACGGGGCTGAGTGTCGAAGAAATCGAGACCTTCGCGCGCATGATCGGCACGACGCCGCGCACTTACCTGCGGCTCGGCTATGGCTTCTCACGCCAGCGCAACGGCGCGATCAATATGCACGCGGCCTCCTGCATCGCCTCGGTGACGGGGGCGTGGTTGCACGAAGGCGGCGGCGCGTTCCACAACAATGGCGCGATCTTCAAATGGGACAAGACGCTGATTGAAGGTCTCGACGTCAAAGATGATAGCGTCCGGATGCTCGATATGTCGCGCATCGGCCCGGTGCTGACGGGGGACCGCAAGGACCTCGGCGATGGCCCGCCCGTAACGGCGCTTTTCATCCAGAACATGAACCCGGTCCAGGTGGCGCCGGAGCAGCGTCTGGTCAAGCAGGGTTTCCGCCGTGAGGATCTGTTTGTGTGCGTCCACGAACAGTTCATGACGGCAACGGCGAAGATGGCCGACATCGTGCTGCCGGCGACGATGTTTCTGGAGCACGATGACGTGTATCAGGGCGGCGGGCACCAATACATCATGCTCGGCCCGAAGCTGGTCGAGCCGCCCGGCGAGTGCCGGTCGAACCACGATGTCATCGTGGGGCTGGCCGAGCGGGTGGGGGCGCGGCATCCCGGCTTCGAGATGAGCCCGCGCGAAATCATCGACAGAACCTTGCAGTCATCCGGCTGGGGCAGCCTGGAAACCCTTGAGAAGAACAGGTGGATCGACTGCCAGCCGGAATTCGAAACGGCGCACTACCTGAACGGGTTTGGTTATTCTGACGGCAAGTTCCGTTTCAAGCCGGACTGGCCGAACGTGCCGGTGGCGCGCAGGTATGAATGGGGCATTTCCCACCTGCCGCCGCTGCTGCCGGACCATTGGGACGTCAACGAGAAAGCGGATGCGCGTCATCCGTTCCGCCTCTCCACCTCACCGGCCCGCAACTACCTCAACTCGTCGTTCAATGAGATGCCGACCAGCCGCGCGAGAGAGGGGCGCCCGCGAGCCAAGATCCATCCGGACGATCTGGCGGCGCTTGGGCTCGTCGACGGCGCAAAAATCCGCATGGGCAATGAGCGTGGCGAGATCGTTCTTCATGCTGAAGCATTTACGGGTATTCAACGCGGCGTCGTCATCGTGGAGAGCATTCCGCCGAATGATCAGTTCGAGGGTGGAGAGGGCATCAATACGCTGACGAGCGCCCACCAGGCTGCGCCATTTGGAGGCGCTGCGTTTCATGACAACCATATTTGGATCAAGCCGGCGTGAGGCGGACGACACGTCCCTGGAGAGTGTCTTATGATGGGTTGGCTGGCGCGCGCTGTCCTTGGTTTGGCAGCAGTGATTACGGGCTGGTTCGTGGCCGATGATGCTCCCAACCGCGATCTTTGGGAGATGACGATTGGCATTCTGCTGATCGCGCTGTTTGTTGCTGCCGCGGCGCTGGGGCCTTCGATCATCCGCGCATTCCGCAGGCCCGGCGGAACGGATGCCTAGCCGCACTCCGGCGCCGTGATGCGAGCCGCACGATGAATGTCGTTCAGCGTCATGGCGATCTCGATGATGTTGCCGCGCATGCCGAGCCGGTGTGTCGGGATATTCAGGGAATATCGGTTTTCGCCCTTGGAGATTTGCAAGTCCATGTGGTCGGCTGTCGTCAATCCGACGCAACAGACCGTTCCGAGGAACGTCCCATCTGAACTGAATGCTGGTACACCGGGTGTCCGAGCTGACGTCCAGTCCGCGATGGATGCGTCGAGCGTCGATCCCCCATATCCGGCCAGTTTCGTACTGTTGCGAACGAGGCTTTGCTGGCCATCCTCCTCCTCAGCCACCTCGTGAGGAGCGCCTGGGATGTCGGCATCGCCGGGACGTGTGTTTGGGGTACCCGGCAAGCGCACCCCCCACATATCTCCGATCGCGGCGTAATGGCTTGGCGCCGACGTCCCTCCGGGAAGGAGAGCAAAAAGGACGAGCGCACCAAGCAACCATGCGCCGATCAAACCCAGAGCTACCCTCAGCTCGGTGTCCGGCGAAACGCTTGGACACTCGGTTTCGAGGGGCATGTCACGTCTCCACTTCGATCGTCTTCGCCACGGATGCCCGCTTGATCCAAGTGGTAACGGCCAAGGCCGTCTTCCAGATCATCAAGGGGTTGGCTGGACATCAAAGTGACGTGAAGAAACTGTGAACGACCAAGGGCTTAACTGAGCCCTCGGCGCGCTACCGAGCTATGAGCCATGAGAGATGCGACCGAGGCCCGCTGCCCTAAAGCATTGCCAGCGGTGTCGGACCGCGCGGGGGAGCGAATGCCTGGTCGAGTTCGGCCAGATCCTCAGCCGTAAGCGTCAAGTCGGCTGCTGCGGCGTTCGTGCGGACGTGATCGAGATTGGCGGCCTTGGGAATTGCGATGACGTGATCGTGACGCAGCACCCAGGCCAGCGCCGCAGTTGCAGGCTCCACGCCATGGCGCGCCGCAACCGCTTTCAGCGCCCGCTTGCCGAGAATGCCGCCTTGGCCGAGCGGTGAATACGCCATCACGGCCACCTTCTGCTTCTGGCATTGTGGAAGCAGGTCCCATTCAATGCCGCGCGCACCCAGATGATACAGCACCTGATTGGCCTGACAGGCGCCTTTACCTGCCACCGAGACCAACTCCGCCATATCCGCCGGATCGAAATTGCTGACGCCCCAGCCACCGATCTTGCCGTCCCGCTTCAAGGTCTCGAAAGCTTCCACGGTCTCCGCCAGCGGGACACTGCCGCGCCAGTGCAGCAGGTAGAGATCCATCGACTCGATCTTCATACGCCGGAGGCTGCGTTCGCACGCGGTAATGGCGCCTTTCCGCGATGCGTTGTGCGGATAGACTTTGCTGACGATGAAAATATTCTCGCGGCGTCCGGCGATGGCGCTCCCGACGACTTCTTCGGCACCGCCGTCGCCATACATCTCCGCCGTGTCGATCAGCGACAGGCCAAGATCAAGCCCGGCCTGCAGCGCACGAACCTCGTTCGCGCGCTCCGCCCGGCGTTCTCCCATTGCCCACGTGCCAAGGCCCAACGCGGGAACCTCAGCGCCATTGAGTAGTGTAACTGTGCGCATTCCTCGCCCCCTGCGAAAGATGCCTTCTACAACCTGCGCCGCGATTTGATCGCAGCGGCGAGGGTGCCCTCATCCAGGTAATCGAGTTCACCGCCCACCGGCACGCCTTGGGCGAGATGTGAAACTGTAACTGCAGTGCCTTCGAGTTGTTCGGTGAGATAGTGCGCGGTCGACTGGCCTTCCACCGTTGCGTTCAGTGCGAGAAGAATTTCCTTCACGGCCGGATCGTGCGCGCGCTCGATGAGCTTGCCGATGTTGAGCCGGTCCGGTCCGATGCCGTCGAGCGGTGACAGATGGCCGCCGAGTACGTGATACGTTGCGGTGACCACGCCGGCGCGCTCCAGAGCCCACAGGTCGGCGATATCCTCGACGACGACGATCAAGGTGCGGTCGCGACCCGGATCCTGACAGATACTGCATGGCGAAACGCTGTCGATGGTGCCGCACACCGGGCAGTCGACCAGCTTGTCGGCCGCATCCGTCAGCGCGGCGGCGAGCGGGATCAGAAGATCCCGGCGGCGTTTCAGCAGGGCAAGCGCGGCTTTGCGCGCCGAGCGATAGCCGAGGCCGGGCAGCCGCCCGAGCAACTGCACGAGACGTTCGATCTCGGGACCGGCAGTCGTCTTGCTCATGTTCGCAATTCTGTCCGCGTGGCGTTAGGCTGCGGGCTCGGAAGCTAGAACAGCTTCAGGCCAGGAGGCAGCGGCAGGCCACCCGTCAACTCTTGCATCTTGGACTGCATGCTGGCCTCGACCTTGGCTTTGGCATCCTGGAAACCGGCAATGATCAGGTCTTCGAGGATTTCGGCTTCGTCCGGCTTCATCAGGCTGGGATCGATCTTGAGACGGCGCATTTCGCCCTTGCCGTTGAGCGTTACCTGAACAAGACCGGCGCCGGATTGCCCCTCGATCTCCATCTCGGAAAGCTGCTCTTGCATCTTCTGGAAGCGGGCCTGCAGTTCCTGCGCCTGCTTCATCATTCCCATCAGATCTCTCATGGCATCCTCTTCCGGTTGAGCGTCAGCGCAACCGCTGCCGCAGCCGCCTGGTTCCGCATCAGTCGTTATTGGTCTCGCCGCCGCCGCCCGACAGCGGTCTGATTTGCTTCAACTCGGCCTCCGGGAAGACTTCCAGCAAAGTCCGGACGGCCGGATGGGTTTTGAGTTCGGCGGCCTCCGCTGCCTCGCGCTCGCGATCGACAACGCCGACGGGTGGCTCTCCCATCTGGCGGCCGATGGCGATGACCCAGCGTTGCCCGGTCCATCGGGTGAGCTTTTCGCCGAGTTCGCCCGCGAGGCCCGCCGGCGCATCAGCGAGCAGGAACAGCTCGATGCGCCCGGGCTCGAAGCGGACGAGGCTGACATTCTCCTCAAGGTGCACCTTGAGACGGGCATCGCGGTTTGCTCCGACGAGTGACAGAACGTCGGCAAAGCTGCGGGGTTGTGGCAAGGTTTGCGCGACCGCAACCGGCGCGACGCGGCTACCGGAGCCGGAGGCCGCCATCATGACGGGTGAGCCCGGCGGCGCGCTGTTCTGACTGGCCTGTCCGTTGGCGGTGGTGTTTTGCACGCGGCCGGGGCCGAGAAGCCGGATCAGGTCATCCGGCGACGGAAGATCTGCCGCATGGGCGATCCGGATCAGCACCATCTCGGTCGCCTGCAGCGGCGCGGGCGCACGCGACGCCTCGTCGAGACCCTTCTGCAGCATCTGCCAGGCGCGTGTCAGCACGGGAACGGAAAGCCGCTGCGCCAGCGCTCCGGCGCGCTGCTTTTCTTCGGCCGAAAGTTCCTCGCCCGCGGCGTCGGTTCCGACCACTTTCGCGCGCGCGGCGGTGTGTACGGCTTCGGCGAGATCGGCGAGGATCTGCGACGGATCGGCACCATCACGGTGCAGGCGATCGAGCTGCTTCAAGGCATCACCGGCCTGACCGGCCAGTAGCGCTTCCAGAAGATCGAAGATGCGGCCGCGATCGGCCAGCCCCAGCATGGCCCGCACGGCCGCCGTCGTGACCTTGCCGGCGCCCATCGCGATCGCCTGATCGAGGATCGACAGGCCATCGCGCACCGAGCCGCCAGCCGCGCGCCCGATCAGAGCCAGTGCCTCGTCATCGGAAGTGGCGTGTTCGGTTTCGAGGATCGATTTGAAATGCGAGACCAGCAGCGGCACATCCACGCGGCGCAGGTCGAAGCGCTGGCAGCGCGACAGCACGGTAACGGGCACCTTGCGCACCTCGGTGGTGGCGAAGATGAATTTGACGTGGGCGGGCGGTTCCTCGAGCGTCTTCAGGAGCGCGTTGAACGCGCTCTTGGACAGCATATGAACCTCGTCGATGATGAATACCTTGTAGCGTGCGACGAGCGGCTTGTAGCGGGCGTTCTCGATGATCTCGCGGACGTTGTCGATGCCGGTGTTGGAGGCAGCGTCCATCTCCAGAACGTCGGGATGGCGGCTCTGGATAATCTGCAGGCAATGCTCGCCATAGCCGTCGATCTCGACAGTGGGCCGGTCCGGCAGGCCGGGCTTCGCATAGTTGAGTGCGCGGGCGATGATCCGGGCGGTGGTGGTTTTGCCGACACCGCGCACGCCGGTCAGCATGTAGCCCTGTGCGATGCGGTCGGCTGCGAATGCGTTCCGCAGCGTTGTGACCATCGCGTCCTGGCCGATGAGTTGCTTGAAGCTCTCCGGGCGGTACTTGCGTGCCAGTACGATGTAGGGACTGCCAACCTCGCCGCGGGCCGACACTCCCTCGATCGGAACCGTAACGCTTCCGGGCGGCTGTGCTTTACCTTCGTTGGTGTCTCTGGTCGGTGTGTCGGTCATGAGCCTGCCGGAGCGCCCCGCAGCCAGTGTTGCCCCTTAGCAGCTGAAAGGCCAAGCAAATTCGCAGGCCAGAGGAGGCTGACGAACGACCCGTCTCCTGATCGTTAGGGCTGCTTCCTTCCGGACCTGACCCGGTTGGCGAGGGATACGTCCGCCGCCAACCTCCCGGCCGGAATATGACGCCTCGCCGTGCAAGATACAACCCTGTCTCCACGGGCAATCTGCCTCGGTTGTGGCGTCTTTTGTGCGCACAGCTGCGACGAGCATCCGATATGTGTGCGTATTCCTCATGATGAGCGGTTGTGGCCTGTGCTAAAAGCTAGTCCAAGCCGGAGGGATGGGGTGTCTGAACGGACACTGGGGGTGAAATGATCTCTATTCGATACCGCGCGGATATCGATGGACTGCGCGCGATCGCTGTGCTTGCCGTGTTGTTTTTTCACGCTGGCCTCGCACCCGTGACGGGCGGGTTCGTCGGCGTCGACGTGTTCTTCGTCATCTCCGGTTATCTGATCACGTCCATCATCGTCAGTGAAGTCAGCCGCGGGGAATTCACGTACGCGGGCTTCTACGAGCGCCGCATCCGCCGGATCATCCCCGCGCTCATGACCGTGATCGCGACTTCGGTGGTCATTGGCTGGTACGTTCTTGTTCCGGGCGACTATGTGGATTTCGCCCGCTCGGCGATCGCCGCGGCAGCCTTCTACTCGAACTTTTTCTTCAACGATCAAGCGGAAGACTATTTCGCGCCCGACTCCGACATGCAGCCGCTGCTGCACACATGGTCGCTCGGTGTCGAGGAGCAGTTCTACCTGATCGCACCGTTTCTCATCTTGCTGCTTCTCGGCCGATTTCAGCGTTTCCGGGGTTGGCTGGTGGCCGGTATCTTTGCCGTATCACTGGCGATCTCGGTTTATAGTGTTCAGGTGGGTTGGCCGTCCGCGTTCTACCTGCTGCCGTCGCGCGCGTTCGAACTGATGATCGGCATGGCGCTGGCGCTTGGACTGGCGCCGGAGATTGCGAGCCGGACGCTGCGGCAGATCGCGGGGTTCTGTGGGCTGGCGATGATCGTATTCGCCGCCATCGCGTTCACGGCCGCAACCCCGTTTCCCGGAGCCGCGGCGCTCATTCCTTGCTTGGGCGCAGCTCTGTTGATTCAGAGCGGCGGGCAGGGAGATACGCTGGCCCATCGCGTCCTTGCCACCCTGCCGATGGTCTTCATTGGCAGGATCTCCTACTCGCTCTACCTGTGGCATTGGCCGCTGCTGGCCTACGCGCGCTACACGGCCGTGGATCCACTTACGATGCAGGAACGTGTGGGGCTGCTGGGGCTCGCGTTCGTGTTGTCGGTGGTGACTTACTATTGCATCGAACAGCCCGTGCGTCAGCGCAGGGTATTTGCGACGCGGAGGCAGGTGTTCGCAGGCGGCGGCGTGGCGTTGGCGGGATGCCTTGTTGTAACGCTTGGAATCGTCGCGACACGCGGTGCACCGATGCGTTTGCCGGCTGAGGCGGCCGAGTTTGCACAGGCATTGCCCGGAAAGACGGCGACACATGCTCGTTGCATGCAGGGCTCGACACACGATGTGTGTCTGGTGGGGGCGACCGATCCTCCGGAGCCGTCTTTCCTATTGTGGGGGGATTCCCACGCCCAGATGCTATCCCGAGGTCTTGCTGGCAAGGCGGCCTTTACCGGCCTCAAGGGACGGACCGTCATGCGTGGTGGCTGCCCTCCAGTCTTATGGAGCGGCCAAGGTTTTGAAGCGGACCTCCCGAAATGCGAGCGCAACATGCAGCGCGTGAAGCAGATCCTCCGCGAGACGGATATCCGGGACGTCATTCTGGTCGGTCGGTGGGGGAACTACTACTCCCGCTTCGGCCAGGAATTTGTCGATTCCTTACGCAGAACAGTCGAGGCTGTGCGAGTTTCGCACCGAACTGTCACGCTGATCGGTCCGGTGCCCGAACTGCCCTTCAATTTGCCTAAGGCCATGACGCGGGATCTGATGCGTGGGACCCTATCCGATTACTCCGTTCCGGCCGCGGCCTTTCATACCCGGCAGCTCGAGATTCTGAAGGTCCTGGCAGAGCTGGATGCCATGCCGGGCGTGCGGGTCCTTTATCCGCATTTGGAGCTTTGCAATAATCTGCGTTGTCGCACGGTGGCAGATGGGCGCCCCCTCTATGTCGATGACGATCACCTCAGTGCAAAGGGCGTGGAAGTCATTGCCAAGCTGCTCGATGATGCGCTGGCCGTTCAGTCGATAAGACAAGAGGTCGTCGGGCGGGTCGAGCAGCCGTTGCACTAGTCGGGTTGCGAGATCAACACGAAGATGCATTCGCCGCGATCCTGCATCGGGAACCACGCGTGTTTCACCTTGCCGGTCAGCTCTGTGTGCAAGCCGATTGCGCAACACGGCGCGGCTGTGCTCTCTATGCGCTCCTCTGGAGGAAATCACGATGTTCAAACCGACGCTCGGCGCCGCAACGCTTCTCGACCGTCAAAGCCCGAAGCGAGGCGATGTCGCCTATCTGGAAGGGCTGCTGTCGGCGCCGGAAGCCCGCTTTCTCGTTCTTGCCGATCAGAAACCGGTGATCGAATTGAATGCGGAGCGGACTGAGGGGCATATTCGCTGGTTTACCCGCGAGGAGCTGCAGCGGCTCGGCATGCCGGTTGCGGATTCGTTGTTTCTCGGCGTGGTGCCCGAAACAGGAGCTGGGCGGTTTGCCATCGCGGTGACCGAGCACCGGGCGCGGAACGCGCCGGGCGGCCTTGAGGTCATGCGTCCGATCGTGGATCTGCGCTCGCTGGCGATGCAGGGTGTGTTGCCGACGGAGGAATTGTCGCTGCTCGGCATGGCCAAGGGGCTTGCCGCCTGGCATGAGAATGCGCGCTGCTGTGGCCATTGCGGCGGCACGACCCTGGTCAAGGACGGCGGATGGCGGCGCAAGTGCTGGGCGTGCGGACAGGACCATTTCCCGCGCACCGATCCGGTTGTGATCATGCTGATCGTGGATCGCGAAGGTGGCCGCTGCATGCTTGGCCACGAATCCCGCTTCGATGAGAACATGTGGTCGACAATCGCCGGTTTCCTCGAGCCGGGCGAGGATATTGAAAACGCGGTGCGCCGGGAGACTCTGGAGGAAACCGGCATCGAAGTCGGCGAAGTGCGGTTTCACGCCACCCAGCCGTGGCCGTTCCCGCACTCACTGATGATCGGCTGCATCGGATTCGCCAAGACGACGGAGATTACCGTTGATCCGCATGAAATCCAGGATGCCCGCTGGTTCCCGCGCGCGGATATCAAGCTGATGCTGGAAGGCAAGCACCCGCAGAACCTGTGGGTGCCCGGTCAGCATGCGATCGCCCGATCATTGATCGTGGCGTTCGCCGAAGGGCTCGAATAGTTCGTCGAGGCGGTCTATCGGCCACCGGCGCTAGATGCATCGTCCGCCGTCGACTTCCAGCGCGACGCCGGTGATGAAATCGGACGCCGGATCGGCCAGGAACAGTGCCGCATTGGCGATATCGGCGGGCTTCGACATGCGCCCGAGCGGAATCGTCGCCAGGAACTTGGCGCGGTTCTCGGGCGTATCGGGCATACCCATGAACTGCTCCAGCATGCCGGTCTCGCCTATGACGGGATTGATGGCGCAGACGCGGATCTTCTTCGGCGCCAGCTCAGCGGCCATCGACTTGGTGAGGATGATGGCCGCGCCCTTCGAGCCATTGTACCAGGTCAGCCCCGGACGTGGCCGCACGCCCGCGGTCGAGGCGGTGTTGATGATGACGCCGCCGCCGCGCTTTTCCATCTCGGGCACGCAGGCCATCGCGGCCAGATAGATCGCCTTGACGTTGACATCGTAGATGCGGTCGAACTCAGCCTCGGTCACATTCATCATCGGCTGGTTTTTGTGCGTGTAGCCGGCGTTGTTGACCATGATGTCGACGCCGCCGAACGTTTTCACGGCATCGGCGACCATGGCATCGACGTCGCTCTTTTTCGAGACGTCACAGGCGACATGGGCGGCGGACGCACCAATTCCCTGAGCGACATCGCGCGCCCCCTGGCCGTTGATGTCGGCGACCATGACCTTTCCGCCCTCTTTGGCGTAGAGCTCACAGATCGCCTTGCCGAAGCCGGACGCACCGCCGGTGACGATCGCGACTTTATCCTTGAGCTTCATGACGTGTCCTCCGGTTTCTCGTATCGTTGATCATTGTGAGGATCCGGACGCCAGGCGGTCCAGCCCGGCCTCTCTTAGCCAAGCCCGGCGTTGCGGATCACTTGAGCCCGATACGGACTGGCGGGGTATGTCCCAAGGACATACAGCTCGGAGGAGAAGAACGACAGCTCCTCCATGGCAAGCCGCACTGGCTCGTCGGCGGGATGGCCGTCGATATCGGCGTAGAACATCGTGGCAATGAAAGCGCCGTTGACCTGGTAGGATTCCAGCTTGGTCATGTTGACACCGTTGGTCGCGAACCCGCCCATCGCCTTGTAAAGCGCCGCCGGAACGTTGCGGACGCGGAACAGGAATGTGGTCACGAACGGCCCCTTGCCGGGCTCGGCGTCGTCGGGCTCTGCCGCCAGGATCACGAACCGCGTCGTGTTGTGCGCCTCGTCCTCGATGTCGCTTTTCAGGATCTTGAGGCCGTAGATTTCAGCGGCCAGTGTCGAGGCGATGGCGGCCTGGGTCAGATCGTCCTGCTCACTGACGAGCCGTGCAGAGCCTGCCGTATCCGCCTCCGGCACCGGTCGCAGACCAAGGCGGCGCAACGTGTTGCGGCATTGGCCGAGTGCCTGGGTATGGCTCATCACGGATTTGATGCTGTCGAGGCTGGCTCCCGGCCGGGCCATGAGCTGATGGCGCACGCGCAGGAAGTGCTCGCCGACGATATAGAGCTGGGCGTTGGGCAGCAGGTGGTGGATATCGGCAACCCGTCCGGCAACGGAATTCTCGATCGGAATCATCGCATAATGAGTGTCGCCAGACTTCACCGAAGCGAGCGCGTCCTCGAACGTCGGGCACGCCACCGGGTCACAATCAGGAAACACTTCCAGACTCGCCAGATGCGAATTTGCGCCGGGCTCGCCTTGATAGGACACGCGCAGCTTGGCGTTTGCATCGTGCGTCGCGGGCCGGGAATGGGAGCCTGCGGCCCTGCCGGGTAATTTCGTTCTGGATTGTGGCATGACACTTCGTAGGTTTGAGGCAAGCGGCCGACCTGTCCGGCGCGCACGATTTTCAGGGCGCAAGTAGCCGGCGGGCCCGCTCCAAGTCGGCCGGAGTATCGACACCCAGCGGAACCGTGTCAACGAGCGCAACGTCGATGCGCAGGCCGTTCTCCAGGGCACGCAACTGCTCCAACTTTTCGCGCTGTTCGAGCGGCGACGGACTGAGCGTCACGAACCGTGCCAGGGCGCCGCGGCGGTACGCATAGAGGCCGATGTGATGATAAAGCGGTCCATCGCCGTAAGGGGCCGTCGTGCGTGTAAAGTACAGCGCCCGCAGTCGGTTGGGGGCTGAGGCGCCGACGCTCGTGCCGACGATCTTGACGACGCTCGGGGCGGTCTTTTCGTCCGCGTCGCGGATCTCGCAGCCGAGTGTCGCGATATCGACGGCGGCGTTGTCGAGGGGGGCGATGCACTCGCGAACGAGATGCGCTTCCAATGTCGGAAGATCGCCCTGGAGATTGACGACGATTTCACATGCGCCGTCGGGATCGATGGCGGTCACCGCCTCGAAGGCCCGGTCGGAACCGGAGGCGTGATCGGCCCGCGTCATGACGGCTTCGCCACCCGCCGTGTGCACCGCGGCCGCGATGTCAGGGGAATCCGTGGCCACGATAACGCGGCCACATCCTGCGGCTTGTGCACGCTCCCAGACGTGGACGATCATAGGCTTGCCGTGGATGTCCGCGAGCGGCTTTCCGGGCAGGCGGGTCGCCTGCATGCGCGCGGGGATGACGACGAGAGAGTTGGCCATGTGGGCTTTCCAAAGCGCTGACGTCGGGATTTCGTCCGGTGACAATTGGTCTCGGGGCATGCGGCTAGAACATGCCCTTGTCGGGTTGCAAGAAAAAAGAGACTTTCTATAGTCGCCGCCGGTTGGTGTACGGGGCGACTCGACCGCAAAACAAGCGACGGGCAGAGGGCTGGGGCGCTGAATGGACAGCTTCGAGTTTAACAAGATCGCCGGGGCCGTACTGTCGGCTCTCCTGCTGATGTTTGGAACGGCGACGTTCATTGAGCTGCGTTCCAGTGGAAAGCTGGAGAAGCCGGGCTTCACGCTGCCGGTGGCTCCGCCTGCTGAAGGCGGCGGTGAGACGGCGGCTCCGAAGGGCGTCGACCTCGTTGCCTTCCATGAGCTGCTGAAGAAGGGTGACCCGGGCAACGGACAGGCCGCGTTCAAGCGCTGCGCCACGTGCCACACTGCCGACAAGGGCGGTAAGAACACCACCGGTCCGAACCTCTACGGCATTGTCGGGCGCCCGAAGGGCAGCCACGAGGGCTTCAACTATTCGAACGCCATCAAGGGCAAAGGCGGCGATTGGAGCTACGACGATCTCGCCAACTATCTGCACGATCCGCGTGGGTTCGCCCCGGGCAACAAGATGGCCTTCGCGGGCATCAAGGATAACGCGGAGCTTGCAGATCTCATCGTTTATCTGCGGACCCTGAGCGACAGTCCCTCGGCGCTGCCGAACTGAGCGGTTCTGGCCGGGACAACGCTGGAGCGATTGCGCCCTGGCGCCTGCTTGTTGTGTAACCCATCGTGAATTAACACATGCGACCCTGCCATCGAATTGGCGGGGCCGTATTTGCTGCTATAAGGGCAGTCGAACCGTTGTTTTCGCACTGCGGAAGCCCACTTCACCGGAGAGGCCGCGGCAACTCCGTCGGGCTTTCGCGATACGGAGAAACGATATCGATGCACGTTCGTAATCACCGGAGCCTGGGCAGGGGACTATGCCTGTTGGCGCTTGCGGCGCTGGCTCTGGGTACTGCCAACACGGAATTGCGCGCCGACGAGAAGGCCCGCCATCATGCCTTGTCCCTCGTGGGTGAGCCAAAATTCAGTCCTGATTTCAAACAGTTCGACTGGGTCAATCGCGACGCGCCCAAGGGTGGTACGGTTCGGAATTGGGCGCTCGGCTCGTTCGACAGCCTGAATGGCTTTTCCGTCCGCGGCAGTCCGGCGACCGGTCTTGGACTGATTTACGATCAGCTCATGACGTCGAGCCCCGATGAACCCTCGACCGAATACGGGCTGATTGCGGAATGGGTGTCCTACCCGGATGACTTTTCATCCGCGACATTCGGCCTGAGGCCGGAAGCACGGTTCCATGATGGCAAGCCGATCACGCCGGAGGACGTCGTCTTCTCGCTCGAGGCGCTGAAAAAAGCCCATCCGCAATACAACGCGTATTACCGTAACGTCGTGAAGGTCGAGAAGACCGGCGAGCATGAAGTCACCTTCCGCTTCGACCAGACGGGCAATCGCGAACTGCCGCTCATCGTCGGTCAACTCTCGGTGCTTCCGAAGCATTTCTGGGAGGGCAAGAGCGCGAATGGCGAGCCGCGGGACCTGTCGCGCAGTTCGCTCGAAATGCCGCTCGGCTCGGGACCTTACAAGATCAAGTCGTTCGATCCCGGACGCGGCATCATCTATGAGCGCGTGAAGGACTGGTGGGCCAAGGATCTGCCGGTTTCGATTGGCCAGTGGAACTTCAACGAAATTCACTTCACCTATTTCCGCGATCGTGTGCCGGCCTTCGAGGCTTTCAAGTCGGGCGGGATCGACTTCTGGCGCGAAACCAGCGCCAAGAACTGGGCAACGGCTTACGATTTCGAAGCCGTGAAGCGCGGGTGGATCAAGAAGGAGCAGATTCCCGTCAAAACCGTGACGGCCATGCAGGCGTTCGCGATGAACATTCGCCGGAAGGCGTTTCAGGATCCGCGGGTGCGGCGCGCTTTCAATTTGGCGTTCGACTTCGAATGGATGAACAAGAACCTGTTCTATGATCTGTACAGCCGCGTCGACAGCTTCTTCGGCAATTCGGAGCTGCAGGCGACAGGCTTGCCGACCGGACGGGAGCTGGAGATCCTGAAGGAAGTCGAAAAGGACGTCCCTCCGGAGGTTTTCACGACGGAATGGAAAAACCCAGTCAACAAGACGCCGGCGGACCAGCGTAACAACCTTCGCGAGGCGGCGAAGCTGCTGGCCGAAGCCGGGTGGAAGCCGAAGAACGGCGTGCTGACCAATGCGGCCGGTGACGAGCTGAATGTCGAGTTTCTGCTCGTGCAGCCTGACTTCGAGCGGGTCGTGCTGCCGTTCAAGACCAATCTGGAACGTCTCGGCATCAAGACCTCCGTCCGGATTGTTGACACCTCGCAGTATCAGCGCCGCTCCGATACGTTCGATTTCGACATCATCGTCGACTCGTTTCCCCAGTCGATCTCACCCGGAAACGAGCAGCGCGACTTCTGGGGCTCGGCGGCTGCCGATGTCGAAGGCAGCCGGAATTCGATCGGTATCAAAAATCCGGCCATCGATAAGCTGATCGATAAGGTTATCTACGCCAAGAATCGCGAAGACCTGGTGGCGGCGACCCGTGCCCTCGACCGGGTGCTGCTCTGGAATTTCTACGTCATTCCGCAATGGCATACGCCTTACGAGCGCATTGCGCTGTGGAACATGTTCGGTCGGCCTGAAAGACTGCCCGAGCAATCCGCATCCTTCCTGCGCGTATGGTGGGTCGATGCGGCAGCCGAGAAGAAGTTGATGGCGGAGCGTGGCAGATGAGGTTGACGGGGCGGGACGTCCTCATGGCGCGCATGTTCGCGGTTCTCCTCGTTGCGACTTTCTTCATGGCGGGATCAGCGTCCGTCCGGGCTTCCGAAAGTGAAGTGGGGCGGCACGGGCTTTCCGCGTTCGGCGAGCTGAAATATCCGCCCGATTTCCAGCATTTCGAATATGTGCGTCCGGATGCACCGAAGGGAGGGCGCATGGCTCTCGTCGGTCCGGCGGCGCTGATCTCGTTCGACAGCTTCAACCCGTTCATTCTGCGCGGCGACTCCGAACAGGGATTGGGACTTCTATTCGACAGCCTGATGGTTCGCGCGCTGGATGAGCCGGACGCGGTTTACGGTCTCGTTGCTCGTTCTGCGGAGGTGTCTGCGGATCGCGCATCGGTGACCTTCGAAATGCGCCCGGAAGCACGCTTTTCCGACGGCTCGGAGGTGACGGCTGAGGATGTCGTCTTCAGTTTCGATACCCTGAAATCGAAAGGGCATCCGGTTTATCGCATTTCCTTGCGGGATGTCGTAAAGGCCGAAGCGCTCGACACGCACCGGGTACGCTATAGTTTCCAGGGCAATAATCTGCGCGACCTTCCGCTGATCGTCGCGGCACTGCCGATCCTGTCAAAGGCCTATTACTCCACGCGCAACTTCGATGAGACGACGCTCGAACCGCCTCTTGGGTCGGGTCCTTACCTCATTTCCAATTTCAAACAGGGCACGTTCGCAACCTATAAGAGGCGCACGGACTATTGGGCGAAGGATCTGCCGGTCAATCGCGGACGCTACAATTTTGATGAAATCCGCTACGAGTATTTTCGCGACCGCACGGCGCAACTCGAAAGTCTGAAGGCTGGCAGCTACGATTTGCGCGAGGAATTCACGGCCCGCGATTGGGCGACCGCCTATGATATCCCACAGGTGCGCAGTGGGCGCATGGTGCTGCTCGACATGCCGGACGACAGCCCGTCAGGCGCGCAGGGCTTTTTCATCAATACGCGACGCGCGAAGTTCTCCGATCCGCGGGTGCGCAAGGCACTTGATTTCGCATTCGACTACGAGTGGACGAACAAGAACATTTTCTTCGGTCTTTACAAACGCACCAATAGCTATTTCGAGAATTCCGATATGAAGGCTATCGGCAGGCCCTCCCCGGAGGAGCTTGCATTGTTGGAGCCGTTCCGCGACCAACTGCCGGCCGAAGTTTTCGACGAGCCGGTGACGTCTCCGGTTTCGGACGGCAGCGGTGCCGATCGGCGGTTGCTGCGGCAGGCGGCGCAGCTTCTCGGCGAGGCGGGCTGGGAGCTCAAGAACGGCCGGCGCGTCGACAAAACCGGGGCTCCGCTCGAGGTCGAGTTCCTGATCAACGAGCCGACGTTTGAGCGTGTTCTCGGGCCTTACGTCAAAAACCTGCAGGCCATCGGCATTGCCGCGAGCATCCGCCGGGTCGATCCCGCGCAATACGAGCGGCGGGTCAAGAGTTTCGATTTCGATATCGTGACGCAGCGCTATGCCATGCGGCTGACGCCCGGCGTCGAACTCAGCAATTTTTTCGGCAGTGCTTCAGCCGATACGGATGGCAGCTACAATCTTGCCGGCATCAAAAGCCCCGTCATCGATGCTCTGGCGGCCAAGGTCGTCGAGGCCAGGACCCGGCAGGATCTATTGGCCGCCACACGAGCGCTCGATCGGGTGCTGAGGGCCGGGCATTATTGGGTTCCGCACTGGTACAAGGCGGCTCATAATATCGCGCACTGGAACAAGTTCTCTCGACCGGAGGTCAAGCCGCGCTATGATCGCGGCGTTGTCGACACGTGGTGGTTCGACGCGGAGAAAGCCGCGAAGCTTTAGGCAATACTCGGATCTGCTGAACTCAACTGGAGTAGCCGGCCCGGCATGGGAGCTTATCTTCTCAAGCGCATTCTTTTGATCTTCCCGACCATGATCGGGATCATGATCATCAGTTTCATCATCATTCAGTTCGCGCCAGGCGGACCGATTGAACGCGTCATCGCTCAGATTTCCGGAACCGATGTTTCCGCAACGTCTCGCATCGGCGGTGGAGGGGGTGACGGCATGGCCGGTCAATCCGCCCAGCAAACGGCGGGCCAGGATCAGGGCGGCGGTTCACGTTATCGTGGGGCGCAGGGATTGGACCCGGAATTCATCCGCCAGCTCGAAAAGCAGTTCGGCTTCGATAAGCCGGCACACGAGCGCTTTCTGCTGATGATGAAAAACTTCCTGGTGTTCGATTTCGGGCGCAGCTATTTCCGCGACATCAGCGTGATTCAGCTCATCAAGGAAAAGCTGCCGGTCTCGATTTCGCTCGGCATATGGATGACGCTGCTCACCTATCTCATTTCCATTCCGCTCGGCATCCGCAAGGCTATGCGCGACGGCGAGCGCTTCGACACTTGGTCGAGCGGCGTCCTCGTCATCGGCTACGCCGTGCCTGGGTTTCTCGTCGCGGTCCTGCTTCTCGTGCTGTTTGCCGGTGGCTCATTCTTCCAATGGTTTCCGTCGCGCGGCCTGACCTCGGAATATTGGAATGACCTGTCGTTGGCGGGCAAGGTGATGGATTACTTCTGGCACCTCACGTTGCCGATCATCGCCATGTCGCTGGGCGCGTTCACCACCATGACGTTCCTGACCAAGAATTCCTTTCTCGATGAGATCCGCAAGCAATACGTGCTGACGGCGCGATCGAAGGGACTTGGTGAGCAGCAGGTTCTCTACGGTCACGTGTTTCGCAATGCGATGCTGCTCATCATCGCCGGTTTCCCGAGTGCTTTCATCAGCGCATTCTTTACAGGTTCGCTGCTGATCGAAACCATCTTCTCGCTCGACGGACTGGGCCTGCTCGGCTTCGAAAGCATCATCAACCGGGATTATCCGGTGGTGTTCGCCACCCTCTACATTTTCTCGTTGCTCGGGCTGGTGGTGAATCTGGTTTCGGATTTCATCTACACGCTGATCGACCCACGGATCGACTTCGAGAGCCGGGAGGTCTAGGCCGTGGAGATGCGCACCAAGGACAAGATTGTTTCCGATGGGCC
>JAFAFW010000035.1 GCA_023423275.1 Pseudomonadota bacterium | reverse complement strand
GGCTACAAGTGCGGGGATTCTGCAGCGGCTTCGTTTGAATGCGGCGGCAACAAAAAGTGCCCGCGCAATAATCGCGGGCACGTGGGAGGCTCGTTCACTGGCGTCTTATTTCTTGGACGCTTCGTAGCGTGCTTTGGTTTCGTCGTTCATCGGATAGAGACCCGGCAGCGGGACGCCTTTGTCCACCTCGGTCATGATCCAGGCTTCCATGCGCTCCTGCTCCGGACCTTCGGCCAACACGGCAGCAATAAGGGCTTGTGGAATGACGACGGCGCCGTCCTCGTCGACGACGACGAGGTCATCCGGGAAGACTGCCACGCCACCGCAGCCGACGGGCTGCTGCCAACCGACGAACGTCAGCCCTGCCACCGACGGTGGAGCGGCGAAGCCATTGGCCCACACCGGCAGGTTGGTGCCGAGGACGCCGACGACGTCACGCATCACGCCATCGGTCACGAGCGCGGACACGCCGCGCTTCATCATGCGGGCGCAAAGAATGTCGCCGAAGATGCCAGCGTCCTGGACGCCCATGGCGTCGGCCACCACGATACAGCCTTCGGGCATGTCCTCGATGGCCGCTCGCGTGGAGATCGGGGAGGCCCATGAGGCCGGCGTTGCCAGGTCTTCGCGCGCCGGGACGAAGCGTAGCGTGAATGCGGGGCCGACAAGCCTCGGCTGGCCGGGCTTCAACGGCTTGGTGCCACGCATCCAGACGTTCCTCAGTCCCTTCTTCAGCAGAATCGTGGTGATCGTTGCTGTCGAAATGCTCTTAAAGGCTTCCAAGTCTTGCTTGCTGATCGTCATGTAACATCTCACGTTGGATGAGGCCGCTGACCCGAATGGCGCAGCCCGTGATGGAGGATGCGACCCCGCTTGCCAAGGATGCAACACCATCGGGGTGCCCGGACGGATCGCCGCAGCATATCGCCCGCGCGAATGGACACCCAATCAGGCTCGTTATGTTACCGCCTGCCAGGGCGAAGTGCCGTAACGTTCGAGCGTGTCATCGTTGAACATGAAGGCCAATCCGGGCTCGCTCGGCAGCTTGATCCGGCCACCGACCGGTTTCAGTTCCCGGTCGAACAAAGGCTGGGTGCAGACGATCGTCTGATCGACGAAGTATTCCGCCAGGGCTGAGTTCGGCTGCGAGGCTGCAAGGTGGACGTGGATGTCGTGCCAGGCGTGCGGATAGACGGGGATGCCGTATGACGAGGCGAGCCCGCAAATCCGGCGCCATTCCGTGATACCGCCACATACGAGCGCGTCGGCCTGCAGAACGTGAGCGGCGCGCGCATCGAGCAGAGAGCGGAACCGCCAGCGGCCAGCTTCGATTTCCCCCGTCGCCACCGGGATCGTCGTCGTCTCGACCAGCCGCGCGTGGCTTTCGATGTCGTCGGGGCTGAAGGGTTCTTCCAGCCAATCCGGACTGTATGCCTCGAAGCGGCGGATAAACGGTAGTGCCGTAAACAGATCGGTCCAGGCGTTGTTGGCGTCGAGAAACAGGCGGACTTCCGGCCCAATTTTCTCGCGTGCGGCCGCGATCCGGCGCTCTTCTTCTTCCAGGCCGCGCAGGCCAACCTTCATCTTCACGGCCTTGAAGCCCAGCCCCGCGTATCCGGCGAGTTCCTCAGCCAGATGGTCAGGTGTTTTCCCGTCGCGATAATAGCCGCCGCTGGCATAGCACTCCACGGTGCCATCGGTATAGGAGCCCAGGAACTGCCAGAGCGGCAGTCCGGCAGCGCGGGCATTGTGGTCCCAGAGAGCAATATCGATGGCGCTGAGCGCGCGCATCACGGCGCCTGTGCGGCCCTGCAGGAGCGAGTCGCGGTACATCCGCTCCCACAATCCCTCGACCATCAGGGGCGACTTGCCGATCAGCAACGGTCCGAGCAGGGAGACCGCGGCATCGAGCGTAATCGAGCCCGCGGAACTGCCGGCATATGTGTAGCCGAGACCTATGGCATCATCCGAGATGACCCTGACGAGTACGTAATCCCGGGAATTGACGGCGCGTGTCGCAAACGATGTCGTAACCTGGAGAGGCATGCGCACGAGGCGTGCTTCTACTTTTTTGATGACGCCGCGAGTCGCGGGATTGATGCGGGGCGTTTCGGAAGCCGTCGAATTCATATGCGTACCTGTTCCAAGATATCAGTTCTGATGCCAGCCGATGTGACGGAGAAAATCCTGTGTCCGAGGCTGCTGGGGATCGGTAAAGATCTGCTCCGGGATGCCCTCTTCGACAACGCGCCCGTGATCGAAGACGATCGTCCAGTTGCTCACACGCCGCGCGAAGTTCATCTCGTGCGTGACGACGATCATCGTCATGCCTTCCGCAGCAAGATCGGTCATCACCGACAGGACTTCGCCGACCGTTTCCGGATCGAGCGCGGAGGTCGGCTCGTCGAACAGCATGACTTGTGGTTTCATGGCCAGAGCCCTGGCGATCGCGACGCGTTGCTGCTGGCCGCCAGAAAGCATCGATGGGTAACTGTTTGCCTTTTCGGAGAGCCCCACTTTCTTCAGCAGATCATGCGCCAGCGCGGCGGCCTCGGACCGCGCTGTGCCAAGAACCGTTGTCGGGCCGGATGTGATGTTTTCCAGCGCGGTCATGTGCGGGAACAATTCGAAGTTCTGGAACACCATGCCCATGCGTTGCCGCACCAGCCGCGCCTGCTTCTCGACCTGGGGCAGGGGCTCGCCCGCGAACATCACCCGGCCGCCTTGAATGCGTTCGAGCGCGTTGGTGCATCTCAGCAACGTCGATTTTCCTGATCCCGATGGACCGATGAGACAGACGACTTCGCCGGAATGAACGCGTGCATTTACCCCGTTGAGGGCGACGAAATCGCCAAAGGTCTTGATCACATCCTCATACACAACGATCGGAGGCTGTTCGTCGCCGCGCCGCTTGATCGGATTGGCTGCGGGCATCATTCGGTCACTCCAAATCGGCGATTGATCCAGTCCACGAGTTTTGCCTGTGGATACCCCAGCATCCAGTAGAGCACTGCCATGGCCGTCAGCACTTCGAGGATGCGGAAGGTCTCTGACCTGACTTGGAGCGAAACGTAGGCAAGCTCGTTGACTGCGATCACCGAGATCAGCGATGTATCCTTGAACAGCGATACCCAGGTGTTCGCGAAGACCGGCAGCACGCGCCGGACTGCCTGGGGCAGCACGACCTTCCTCATAACCTGCGACTTGCTCATGCCGAGCGCCAGGGCCGCATCCACCTGGCCTTTGCGGATGGAGTTCACGCCGGCGCGGAACGTTTCAGAATTGTATGCGGAAACGATCAGCGACAAGGCCAGCAACCCCGTTGCCATCGGCGGCAGATAGGCGCCGGTCAAGACGGGGAGAACATAGAACGTCCAGTAGATCAGCAGGATCAGCGGAGTCGCGCGGAACAGCTCCACATAGAATACGGCGATGCCGCGCAGGACGGAAAACTGCGACGTCCGCAGAAACATCACGAACAGCCCGCCCGGTATCGAGATCAGCATCGCGATCACGGTCAGGAGGATCGTATTCATGACGCCGGTCGCAAAGGCGGCGCGATGATCCCAGATGACAGACCAATCGAGGTTCATGACCGCCCCAGATGCGCGAGGCGCGAATAGATCATGTCTGTCACGCGCGTGACGGGAAGGATGATCAGGGCAAAGACGACGATCGCTGTCGTATAAAGTTCCAGCGGTTGATAGCTTTGATCGGCGACGACAGCCGTGGCCCGCATGAAATCAGGAACCGCGATGACCGACGAGATCGCCGAGTTCTTGATGGTGATCGACAGCATATTGCCGTAAGGCGGCAGCATGCGGATCGCGGCTTGCGGCAGCAGTATGCGGAAAATGGTTTGCATCCGGGACATGCCGAGGGCCATGGCGGCGCGTGTCTGTCCGGGCCGTATGGACATCATGCCTGCACGAACGATTTCGGAGATATAGGCGGCCACGTATATGCTCAGAGCAAGGAACGCAGCCCAGAACGGTGGCAGCGTGAAGCCAACCACCAGGGGAAAGGCAAAGAACGTCCAGACCAGCACCACGAGGACTGGAATTGATCGCGCGGAGTCGACGTAGAAGCCCAACACGACCGCGAGCCAGCGTGGGCCGTAGAGCCGCGCGAGGGCGACGGCGGTACCCAGAACCGTGGCGGCGATCATCGTCAGGATCGAGAGGGTGATCGTGACCCCAAGCCCCATCGCGAGATATCGCCAATTGGCGATGATCGGTGTCAGATCGAAGCTCACGCGCTGAGATCCCCATGGCATGGCAACCGGTGCCGCCTCGCGACGGCACCGGCTCAGTGTCAGAGTTGCTCGGCGATGATCTTGTTCTCGGCCGCCGTCAGCTCGCCCTGCATCTCCTTCACCTTGGTGCGAAGATAGTTCAGGAACGCGTCCTGGCCCTTGTGGATGGCCATGCCGACGGGCTGCGCCTTCTCGTTACTTTCCTGGCAGTTCGCCTCTCGCGGCAATGCATCGAGCGCAGCCATCTTTTTCTGAAGCGCGGGCCATTGGATGCGATTGATCGGCGCCACATCTGCGCGCCTTGCCAGCACCTCGTCGATCGGAATGAGCGCGGACGTTATGACTCCGCGGACCTTCGCGTTGGGCAAGCGTTCTTTCACCCACGGTTCCTCGGCCGCGCCGAGAAGCACCGCCACCGTGATGTCCGGATTGTTCAGGTCATCGACGGTTTTGGCCTTTGCAACCTTCGGATTGGCCTTCAGCCCGAACAAGCAGACGCTGGTCGACGAGTAGAGGACGAAGTCCACGACCTTCAGCCTTGGTTCGGTTTCAGCCAGTGGTGCGATCGAGATATCGACCTGGTTGGCGGCGAGCACGGGAACTTTCGTCTCGTTGCTGACCGGCACGATTTGGAGCTTGACGCCGAGATCTTTTGCAACGGCGTTGGCGAAAATCCAGGCCGGGCCGCTCCAGGGCTCGCCGGAGCCGGTGGTATTTTCGACGAGCCACGGCGTGTTGTGGATCACCGCGACCTTCAAGACGCCAGCATTCTTGATTGCGTCGATGCGCGGGCTCAAGCTCGGTGCAGGCACGTCAGCAGCTTCTGCGAAGGGGGTAACGAATACCGCCGCGCACGCAAGCGCAGCAAGCGTCATGCTTTTCATCTAATTCCTCCCGATCCGGACTTTTTATTGAAACCGGTTTCACAAACATGCCTCGCCTTGAAATGACCTGTCAAGCGGGGTGAGGAAAAAGTTCAAAAATTAAATGTTTTCCGGGAACATTGCGCAATGGACCGGGCGTTGTACTCGTGGCATATGAATGAAACGTGTTTCATGGAGGCATGCGGGTGGGATGCGCAAAAGGCGGGATCGCAAAGAGACGGGTCGCAATGGTGTCCGCGACATAGCCAGATTGGCCGGCGTCTCGCCTGCTACGGTCTCGCGCGTGCTGAACCAATCGGCCAGCGTCAATCCGGAGACGCGTGCTCGCATTCAGGCTGTCTTGGATAGTGTCAACTATGTGCGTGATGGCGTTGCGCGCAGCCTGACCTCCCGGCGGTCGGGAAGTGTCGCCGTGATCGTGCCCGCGATCGGCAACTCGGTCTATTCCGACGCGGTCGATGCGATCGAGCGGCGGCTGCAGCTCAGTCGATATCATCTCTTGACGGCGAGCAGTGGCTACGATCCCCGGCGCGAATACGAGCTGGCGAGAACACTTATCGAGCATGGTGTCGACGGCCTCATCCTGGTCGGTAACGATCATCTCCCGGAGCTTTATGACCTGCTGAACCGGTCCAATGTGCCAGCGATTCAAACGTTTACGGATGATCCGACGTCGCGGCTGCCTTGCGTCGGCTTCGACAATGACGGTCCGGTGCGCGAGCTGGTGAAATTCGTCGTGGATCTGGGGCATCGGGACTTCGCCGTTCTTCACAGTCCTATTCGGAACAATGACCGCATCGCCACGAGGCTGAAGGCTATCCTGGCGGCGCTTGACGATCGCGGCATTTCAGTTCCTTCAAGCCGGATCATCGAAGCCGGATATACGGTCGCGGAAGGCCGCGCGGGTATGCGCGCTTTGCTGTCGGGGCCACGAGAGTTTACCGCCGTAGCCTGTTCCGGCGATGTTCTGGCCGTTGGTGCCGTCATCGAGGCGCGCAGTGTCGGTATCGAGATCCCCGGGGACCTGTCGATCACGGGGTTTCACGACTACGACATGGCAGCGCAAATAGAGCCGCCACTGACGACGGTGCATGCACCGGTCCGTGAAATGAGCATCGCCGCTACCGAATATCTTCTTTCGTCCATTTCGGGGCAGAATCCTCCGAAGTTCAGGCAGTTGCCCACCGCCCTGGTCGTTCGTAAGTCGGCTGGCCCGGCTCGGGCCGAAGCGCCGAGTCCGCGAAGAACTGGGGCAGCCGAGTAACTGAGAACCCTCACGGTCCATGCGTTCACGGAGCGGCTGGCAACGCTGCTGCACGCGTATGGCAGGCAGGCCGTCGCCAGCTTGGTGCCGGGCCAGCCGGCCGACATCCTTGGCCGCTAGGCGGCGGACCCGTACCGCAGTCAGGAAATGATGGTCGCCGAGGATCGAAACGCGGGCAGGACCGTTTGCAGTTAGCTCGGAAACCGGCCTTGGCGGATGTCTATGGTACCCTCGGATGCTCCCTCTCGCGGCGCGACGCTGTTCACGTGGGTCGTCGTCATCCTGACAATCGCGCTGCTTGCGGCCGGTGCGATCTGGCACGGTATTTCGCTGGAAATCCGTCAGCGCTTCTGGAGTGATATGTTCGCCCGCTTTGGCGGTCCGATGACGTTCCGCTTCTTCCTGCAACCGACGATGGCTGCTATCGCGGCGCTGCATGATGGTCTCAAGGACGCGCGGGAGGGGCACAGATCATTCTTCTGGAGTGCGTGGCGTCATGCGGGGCAACAAACCGGCCGGTTGCGGGAAGGCTTGACCTCGACCGCGCGCATCCTGCTGCTCGGAATCAGCATGGATGTCATCTACCAGTTGAGGGAATTGAGCGGCTTCTATCCCGCAGAAGCGGCTGTGATCGCCATCCTGCTGGCCGTCATTCCTTACTTCATTTTCCGCTGGATCGTGGAGCTGGCCGCGCGTCACTATTCCGGGCGCGCTCGGTCTCCGGGTTCAACCAATATGAGACGATGATAAAATCGCGGGCGGCGTTTCGGAGATGAATCGAAACGCCGCCCGGTTGAGTCCGTCAGCCGTTGGTTTGATCAGGCGATGTCAAACCGGTCCAGATTCATCACCTTGGTCCAGGCCGCGATGAAGTCGTTGATAAACTTCTTCTTTGAATCCGACTGGGCATAGACTTCGGCGAGGGCGCGCAGCACCGAGTTCGATCCAAACACGAGATCCACGCGGGTGCCCGTCCACTTGAGATCGCCCGTCTTGCGGTCGTGTCCTTCGTACAGGTCCTTGGTGTCCGAGGTCGCCTTCCACTGCGTGCTCATGTCCAGCAAGTTGACGAAGAAGTCGTTGGTCAACGCGCCAGGCTTGTCGGTGAACACGCCGTGGGCCGAGCCGTCGGCATTGATGTTGATCGCGCGCAGCCCGCCGATCAGCGCCGTCATTTCGGGCGCTGTCAGCGTGAGCAACTGAGCTTTGTCGATCAGCGCGACTTCGGCGGCCACCGGCAGCGTCTTCCTCTGATAGTTGCGGAAGCCGTCTGCCAACGGTTCCATGACATCGAACGCGTGGACGTCGGTCTGCTGCTGGGACGCATCGGTACGGCCTGGCGTAAACGGCACGGTAACAGCATGGCCGGCGGCTTTCGCAGCCTGCTCGACGCCGGCATTGCCTGCCAGTACGATCAGGTCAGCCAGCGAAACCTTCTTGCCGCCGGTTGCTGCTGCGTTGAACTCCTTCTGGATGGCTTCCAGCTTGCCGAGCGCTTCGGAGAGCTGCTCGGGTCGATTGACCTCCCAATCCTTTTGGGGAGCAAGGCGAATGCGAGCGCCGTTTGCGCCTCCGCGCTTGTCGCCGCTACGGAAGGTCGCGGCCGAGGCCCAGGCCGTGCCGACCAGTTCCGAGACCGTCAGGCCGGAAGCCAGCACCTTGGACTTCAGGGTTGCGACGTCCGCATCATCGACAAGCGGGTGATCCACATCCGGCATCGGATCCTGCCAGACCAGCACTTCTTTCGGAATCTCCGGTCCGAGATAGCGTGAGCGCGGTCCGAGATCGCGATGCGTGAGCTTGAACCAGGCGCGGGCGAAGGCTTCAGCGAACGCCTGCGGGTTCTGCAGGAACCGGCGCGAGATCTTCTCGTAGATCGGATCGACGCGGAGCGACAGATCCGTCGTCAGCATCCGCGGCTTCTGCTTCTTCGACTTGTCATGCGCCAGCGGGATGTCATCGGGCCCGTCTTTGGCTTCCCATTGGATCGCGCCGGCTGGGCTCCGTGTCTGAACCCATTCATACTTGAACAGATTCTCGAAGAAGAGATTGGTCCACTGCGTCGGAAGCTGTGTCCAGGTGACTTCGATGCCGCTCGTGATGGCGTCGCCGCCGCTGCCCGAACCGTAGGTGCTCAGCCAACCAAGACCCTGCGCCTCGAGGTCGGACGCTTCCGGATCTGTGCCTACGAAGGTTGTGGCCGCAGCACCGTGGGTCTTCCCGAACGTGTGGCCGCCTCCGATCAGGGCGACGGTTTCCTCGTCATTCATCGCCATGCGGGCAAAGGTTTCGCGGATGAAGGCAGCCGCCTCGAGCGGATCGCCGCTGGCGTTGGGGCCTTCCGGATTGACATAGATGAGGCCCATCTCGGTGGCGCCGAGCGGGTTGTCGAACTTCTCAAGCTGCCGATGGGCGAGCCATTCGCCTTCCACGCCCCAGTTGATGTCCTGATCCGGCTCCCAGGTGTCCTCGCGTCCTGCTGCGAATCCAAAGGTGCGGAAGCCCATGGTTTCCAGGGCGACATTGCCAGTGAGGATCAGCAGGTCGGCCCAGGAGATCGCTTGACCGTACTTCTGCTTGATCGGCCACAGAAGGCGGCGGGATTTGTCGATATTGACGTTGTCCGGCCAACTGTTGAGGGGGGCGAAACGCTGCTGGCCGCGCCCGCCGCCGCCACGTCCGTCACTCAATCTGTAGGTGCCTGCGGCGTGCCAGGCCATACGAATGAACTGAGGGCCGTAGTGGCCGAAATCAGCCGGCCACCAATCCTGGGAGTCGGTCATCAACTTGCGGAGATCGTTCTTCAACGCCTCAAAGTCGAGCTTCTCGAACTCCTTGCGGTAGTTGAACGTCTGGCCCAGCGGATTGGACCGGGATGAGTGCTGGTTCAGCAGATCAACGCGGAGCTGGTTCGGCCACCAATCCTGATTGGGTGGATGCTTCATCGGGCACTTGCCGCTGCCGTCAGCCATATCGACTCCCTCTCCTCGAATTAAGAACTGTCCTTTGAACGACTCTAATAACCATCGTGTGCCATCAGGTAAAATTGACTTTAATGATCGGCTCGATAAGATGTTCTGATGATGCAGGCGACGTTGCGGCAGTTCCGCTATTTCGAGGCACTCGCGCGCCACACTCACTTTGGCCGCGCCGCTGCGGCCTGCGCTATCTCGCAGCCGGCCCTGTCCATGCAGATCAAGGAACTGGAGGTGGCTTTGGGCGGGGCGCTGATCGACCGGGGTGCGCGGCAGTTCCGTCTCACGCGCTTTGGAGAGGACGTCGCGCTGCGCGTTCGCGATATTCTGCGATCGGTCGATGAACTCGGTGATTTCGCACGCGCATCGCGCGGACGGTTTACGGGTCGGCTGCGCATCGGGATGATCCAGACCATCGCGCCTTATCTTCTCCCGGCGGTGATCGGAAACCTCGCGCAAACCTATCCCGATCTGGACATTCACATTCGCGAGGCGCAGACATCGAAGCTGATCGAAGAGCTTTCGGAAGGCCGCCTGGACGCCGCGATCGTCGCGCTGCCCGTATCGGAACCGGCTTTGACGGAAGTGGCTTTGTTCGAGGAAAAGTTTCTATTGGTCCGCCCTCGCGAAGAGGGCAGGGTTCCAGTGCCAAGCCGTGAAATGTTGCGCGAAATGCGGCTGCTTCTGCTGGACGAGGGGCATTGCTTTCGCGATCAAGCGTTGTCGTTCTGCAAAATGCAAACCTCACAGCCGCGAGAAGTGCTGGATGCCAGTTCGCTGTCCACCCTCGTCCAGATGGTGAGCGCGGGCATGGGCGTGACGCTGATCCCCGAGATGGCCGTGGCGATGGAGACCCGGTCGGCGTTGGTGTCGGTCACCCGTTTCAAGGATCCCCAGCCCTCGCGCACCGTTGGTATGATCTGGCGCAAATCAAGTCCGCTGGCGGGACAGCTCCTGCAGCTTTCCGAGGCTGTTGGCCGCTCCGCCGGAGCGTGGCGGGATCAGCAAAGAGCAATTTTATGAGATTGACGCAGTCCGGAACGAACTTCGCACGCTATGAAATCGGCGAATTGACGGTCGTGGCCCTTCGCGACGGCTATGTGGACATGCCGTCCGGCCGCCTGCGCCAGGAAGGTGACCGCCCCTTTGGAGAGGATCTGCCCCCGGAGATCGCGTTGGTGGGCGGACAATTGCGGTTGTCCGTCAACGTGTTTCTCATCGTCGAGCAAGGCCGGCATGTGCTGATCGATACGGGTGCCGGAAACGCGTGGCTCCCGACGATGGGACGACTGCATTCCGCCCTCGCCGACGCAGGCATCGCCCGGGCCGACATCACCACCGTGGCCTTCACGCATACGCATACCGATCATGTGAACGGACTTGTCGCCGATGACGGAGCCGAAGCATTTCCAAACCTGCAGCATCTGTTCGTCCCGCAGGAGGAGGTCTCGACCTTCGATCAAAAAGAACGGCTGAAGAGGTTCCGGGAGCGATGCATTCCCTTTGGCGATCGGTTCGCCGTGAACGATAGGATCACCGCGGTTCAAGCCCATGGACACTCGATGGGTCACACAGCCTTCGAGATCTCGGCCGGCCCGTCCGCCAAGCTGTTGATCTGGGGTGATCTCGTGCATGTGCCGTCCATCCAGTTCGCGAGACCGGAACTCACCTGGGAGTTCGACCGGGATCAGGGCCGGGCACGTGCCAGCCGCGGGAAACTTCTCAAACTGGCGGCCGAGCCCGGCGTTGTGGTCGCGGGCGCGCATCTCGACTTTCCAGGTGTTGGACGCGTCACGCAGGACGATGGCGCTTACAGGTTCTCGCCGATCACCTGAGAGACAGATCTCACGACCGTCTCAGGTCGTCAGTTGTCGCCGATCCTCGTGGGAACCGGGACAACCTCGCCGCGGGAGACGCTCAACGCCAGTTCGCCGCGCTTGAGCTTCATGGCGTCGCTGCCGAACAGCTCCCGGCGCCACCCGCGCAATGCGGGGACGTCCGGCTCGGTCTCGGATGCAATGCGTTCCAGGTCGGCGGTATCGGAGATGAGCTTCGGCGCAACGCGGTTGCGCGCGGCGGCCGCCTTCAACAGCACCCGGAGCAGATCGACGAGCGCGGTGGCTTCGGCCGACAGTCCGTGGTTCGTTGGCAGATGCGGAAGGCTCTTCGCGTCGCGCGCCAGCCCGATCTTCACCGCTTCGATGATCTCACGCGCGCGGGCTGATCTGGAAAAGCCTTCGCTGAGTGTCCTCAGCTCGCCGAGCTTTGCCGGATCGGTCGGCGCCTGATTGGCGATATCGTATAGCGCCTCATCCCGCAGAATGCGTGACCGCGGCACATCCTGAGACTGCGCCAGCCGCTCCCGCCATGCCGCCAGTTCCATCAGGACACCAAGTGATCGGCGGTTCCTGACCCTGAGCTTGAGCCGCGTCCACGCGTTCTCGGGCTTCGTCTCATACGTATTGGGATCCGTCAGGGTGGCCATCTCTTCGGCGACCCAGTTGCTGCGCCCGGTGCTTTCCAGCTCGGTCTTCAAGTAAGCGTAGATATCCCGCAGCCACGTCACGTCGGCGAGCGCGTAGGTGAGCTGCTTGTCGGTCAACGGGCGCCGGCTCCAATCCGTGAAGCGGGACGATTTGTCGAGGTCCTTGTTGGTGACTTTCTTGACCAGATTCACGTAACTGACGGATTCCCCGAACCCGCACACCATGGCGGCGATCTGAGTATCGAAGATCGGATGCGGGATCAGCCCGGCCTTGGCGTAGACGATCTCGACATCCTGTCGGCCGGCATGAAAGACCTTCGTCACCCGTTCATCGGCCATCAACTCGTAGAACGGGCCGAGGTCGATGCCGGGCGTCAGCGGGTCGACAATCAGCTCATCCTCCGGCCCTGCCATCTGGATCAGGCACAGAACCGGCCAGAACGTCTGTTCGCGCAAAAACTCGGTATCGATCGCCACGTAGGGGTGGCGGGCGAGGCGGGCACAGGATTCGGCGAGTTCGGAGGTGGTGGTTACGACGTGCATCGGAAGGGGCATATAACGCACGCGAGCCGCCTTGTCGCGCCCCTTTTCGCCGCGCGAAGGCTGGCGGCCGAGCGGGCCTGCGGCTGCTGGTAACGGCGAACTGTTCGCATGGCGGGCAAGAGACGCCCCGTCGGCTTGACAACCCCCCGGCCACGTGCGCTTTTCCGGCACCGCGACATCTCAGAGCAGCAAGGCATTTCATGGCTCAGGACAAGGCATCAGCTCCGGCGGCGGGGCAGGGCGCTTCCATGCACCGTTACCGTTCGCACACCTGCGGCGCATTGCGTAAGGGTGACGTCGGCAATGTCGCGCGCGTATCCGGCTGGGTTCATCGTGTCCGCGACCACGGCGGATTGCTGTTCATCGACCTGCGTGATCATTACGGCCTGACGCAAGTGGTCGCCGATCCCGATAGCAAGGCCTTCAAGACGGCCGAAGCTGTTCGTTCCGAATGGGTTATTCGTGTGGATGGTGTGGTTCGGGATCGCCCCGAGGGCACGATCAATTCCGAGCTGCCGACCGGCGAAGTCGAGCTGTACGCCAGCGAGATCGAAGTGCTGTCGGAGGCCAAGGAGCTTCCCGTACCGGTTTTCGGCGAGCCCGATTATCCGGAAGACATGCGGTTGCAATACCGCTTCCTCGATCTGCGGCGCGAGACGCTGCACGGCATCATCATGAAGCGGCTGGCCATCACCAGCGCAATCCGGCGACGGATGCATGAGGCGGGCTTCAACGAATTTCCGACTCCCATCCTGACGGCGTCGAGCCCGGAAGGCGCGCGTGACTTCCTGGTGCCGAGCCGCATTCATGAAGGCAAGTTCTACGCGCTGCCGCAGGCTCCGCAGCAGTATAAGCAACTCCTGATGATTTCGGGCTTCGACCGCTACTTCCAGATCGCGCCCTGCTTCCGCGACGAGGATCCGCGCGCTGACCGTCTGCCGGGCGAGTTCTATCAGCTCGACGTCGAAATGAGTTTTGTGGAGCAGGATGACGTATTAGGAACGATGGAGCCGGTGATCCGCGGCGTATTCGAGGAGTTTGCGGGTCCTGCCGAAGGCGGGCAAGGAACGGCCAAGCCCGTGACGCCTGTGTTCCCGCGTATTCCCTACGACACCGCGATTTCGAAGTACGGCACCGACAAGCCTGATCTCCGCAACCCGATCGAGATGCAGGACGTCACCGAGCATTTCCGCGGTTCGGGGTTCAAGGTGTTTGCGGGCATGATCGAGAAAGACCCGAAGGTACGCGTGTGGGCGATCCCCGCGCCGACGGGCGGATCACGCGCCTTCTGTGACCGGACGAACTCTTGGGCGCAGGGCGAGGGACAACCGGGGCTCGGCTATATCTTCTGGCGCGAAGGTGAAGAGGGTGGCGCCGGTCCGATCGCCAAGAACATCGGACCGGAGCGCGCGACGGCCATTCGCGATCAACTCGGGCTGAAGGTCGGAGATGCGGCGTTCTTTACGGCCGGAGATCCGGCGCGCTTCTACAAGTTTGCCGGCCTCGCGCGCGATCGCGTCGGCCAGGAGCTGAAGCTGCTCGACGAAAACCGCTTCGAATTCGCCTGGATCGTCGACTTCCCATTCTACGAGTGGAACGAGGACGAGAAGAAGATCGAGTTCTCGCACAACCCGTTCTCGATGCCGCAAGGCGGTAGTGAGGCTCTCGACGCGGCCACCACGGACGAGGCACGCCTCAAGATCAAAGCCTATCAGTATGATCTCGTCTGCAACGGCTACGAGTTGGCATCCGGCGGCATTCGCAACCATCGTCCCGATACGATGGTGAAGGCGTTCGGGATTGCGGGTCTGGGACCGGAAGTCGTGGAGCAGCGGTTCGGCGCGCTTTACCGCGCGTTCCAATACGGGGCTCCGCCGCATGGCGGCATGGCGGCGGGCATCGAGCGCATGGTGATGCTGCTTGCCGGTGTGAAGACGGTTCGCGATGTCGCCCTGTTCCCCATGAACCAGCAGGCCAACGACCTTCTGATGGGTGCGCCGTCCGAGGCTGCACCCAAGCAGCTTCGCGAGCTCCACATCCGGCTGGCGCCAATCGAGCGGAAAGCGTGATGCAAGCCGGCGCGACGGGCAATCGCGCTCACCTCGTTTGAGTGGGCGCAGCTCGTGTCCTGGAACGCACAGATCTTCCGTTACTGTGAGCGCGGCGCCGATCCATCGTTCTGGGGAGAGCCGCTCAACGCTGTCTCCAACGGTGCATTTCTGCTGGCGGCGATTGCCGCGGCCGTCATCTTCATGCGCCGCCGCGGCGAGAAAACGGGTGCTTTGCACGCGGTTGCTGTTTCCCTGCTGATCGCGCTCGTTTTCGTGATCGGGGTCGGCAGTTTCCTGTTTCACACCTACGCGACGCGCTGGGCGGCCCTCGCCGATACATTGCCGATCGGCATCTTCATGCTGGCGTATCTGGGCTACGCATTGCGTGCCTACGTTGGCCTTCACTGGATCTGGGTGCTGGCTGGGCTGGCCTTGTTTATCGGCGCGCTCCAATACGCCGGTGGTATCCAATGTCGTCCCGGGCTGATCAGCGCGACGGCGGCCGCACGAGGGCCTTGCCTCAACGGCACCGTCGGCTACGTCCCGGCGTTCCTGGCCATGATCGGGATCGGTGTTGTCTTGAAGGTCAAAGGCCACTGGGCGGCGAAGTATCTCATCGCTGCGGGAATGGTCTTTCTGGCGTCAATGATCTTTCGAACCATCGACTTCGAGGTCTGCGGGGTGGCGCGCCTTGCGGGCCGGACGATCGGAACGCACGCCCTTTGGCATGTGCTGAACGCGATCACGCTATACCTTCTCCTGCTCGCGGCCATACGCAACAGCCGCGCGCGTGCTTCATGATTGCCTGAACGAGGCGGTGGCCTCATAAAGGCCTCTCCAGCGGACGTGGTGGAACTGGTAGACACACAGGACTTAAAATCCTGAGGCAGTAATGCCGTGAGGGTTCGATTCCCTCCGTCCGCACCATCGTGCTTTTCAGCGTCACGGTAGAAACTCCTACATCCCCGGAAACCATTTGGCTCCCGGGGACGAAGAATGTCTATTGAAAATGGTTTCTGCGATCTCTCGCTCTACTTCAGAGAGCTTCTGGTCTCTCCGAACTTGTAGTTGATGCCGACACGGATGGTCTGGAATGTGAGATCGGATTTGAAGCTGTCCGTATCGAACGGAACATCTGGATGGGGAGTACCGGAGATGTTGTTCACGTAGCCACCGGTAAAATTATAGTCCTTTTCGCCCAGGTCGACGTACAGATATTCAACCTTGAGCGAGAAGCCACCTCCCAGCATGGCTTCAACACCGCCGCCGAGCGTCCAGCCAACATGTGTTTCATCGGCCGAAGCACCCGAGATGCCGGTCGGAGGACCTGCAGGAAAGTTATCTGCAGGCGCATAGTATGACACGGCCAAATCGGCACTCGTTTTGCCCCAAGCCAAGCCGCCTGTCAGGTACGGCATAATGTGGCCCATGGCATAGCCGACGCGAATACGCGCCGTGCCGAAAACGTCGAGGCTTAGATCGTGTTTCTTATCCCATACCGAAGGATTGTATTTGTCCGTTGCGAATGAATCGCTGGCGCTGATGTCGGACCATGAGACGTCCGCCTCCAGTCCGAATACCCAGGGACTGCGATCCTGCCAATTGTATCCGATCTGCGCGCCACCGAGCCAACCCTTGCCCGACAGCGTGTGATAAGGATCCGTGTAGCCAGCATCTTGTGGGCATGAATTTGGACAGCCGGCCGTTGTATAGAGCCCGCCGTCCCAATCGGCCCAGCCGTGGCCGACATGAGCACCGGCGTAGAAGCCTGTCCAGTTCGCCGTTGGCGCGTAGTACTCACCGCCGCCGGCCATAGCTCCGCTTACGCCGAAGAGCAAAAAAGCCCCGGCAGCAATACACTTACGCATAACGCTTACCCCTCCACGCAACGATACGATCTACGAAGACAACGCAACCAGACAGCGCGCAAAACCACACGGAGAGACGGTAACGAATCATTAACGAATGCCGCAACTAGATTCATCGCTATACGGACATTCAGCAAGATGATCTGTTGCGCAGAAGCCTCAGGACATGCGAACGCTGAGGCCGTTCGGGGCGCCACGCGCAAGCATCATGACTGCGGATCGCCCGTGGGTGATGGCTTGAATGGGGCGGGAGGATTGCTTGGGGGGCCGTGCAGATAGGTCATCGTGACGAAGGCGCCGATCCACGAACCGATGCCTGCGAAAACGACGTAAATCCAGTTGTTTGTATAGGAAATCACGGCAAACGATGACAGCACGTACCAGGTGCTGCTCCAGGTCGCTGCCGGGACGCGTTTGCGCGCCACGACCGCCGACGTGAACATGACGTAGACGGCGTCGGTGGCGGCTGTTGCGAGAAGCACGCCAAGTGACAGCAGGGGGTCCAGTCCAAATAGCATTGATGTCCTCGCTCGCCTGTTAAGGGTTGGTCGAGGTCACAACGATCCGGACGGAGAAAAGATCGGCTGTGATGATCAGGCTGCGAATGGAGCGATCGTCACCCCGGCGGCTTCCAGTCGCTCACGAATGCCGCGCGCGATCCTCGCAGCATCCGGTCCATCGCCGTGCACGCACACCGACCGGATCGGTACGGCGATTTCCTTGCCGGAATGCGCGACGATGCGGCCGCTGACCACCATCCGAGCGACGCGCTCGGCGGCTACCTGCGGATCGTGGATCAAGGCATGCGGCTGATTGCGTGGCACCAGCCGCCCGTCGTCCGTATAGGCGCGGTCCGCGTAGATTTCAGAGGCAACCTGAAGCCCCGCAGCCTCGGCCGCTTTGATCTGCTCGCCAAGCGCAATCGCCAGGCAGAACAGATTGGGATCGACCGCGATGACGGCACGGACGATCGCGGTAGCGATCTCGGGCTCGACGTCGGCGATATTCGCGAGCGCTCCATGTATCTTTACGTAAGTCAGCTTATGACCAGCATAGCTGGCGAGCGCTTGCGCCGCGCCGATCTGATAGGCGACGAAACGCTCAACCTCGCCGGCGGAGAAGGGCAGGCGCCGTCGCCCGAAGCCCCAGAGGTCCGGATAGCCGGGATGGGCACCGACGGCGACGCCCTTATCCTTCGCCAAACGGAACGTCGCAGCCATGATCTCGGGATCGCCGGCGTGAAAGCCGCAGGCCACGTTCGCGGATGTGACGATATCGAGGAGGGCGGCGTCATCGCCCGCCCGGTAGGTCCCGAAACCTTCGCCCATGTCAGAGTTGAGGTCGACGCGAAGTTGCGTTGTGGTCATGGTGCTTCCACGATGAGGCCGGTTGTTCCGATCCTATATGCCATCTCCTGTGCGCTGAGCCATCACGCAACACGCCACATTCGCCTGCGAGCATGATCTGCCGGCTTTGTCCGGCAGGACGGCGTCCGCTATATGAAGCGACAGCCAATCTATCCATTTGTCGAGGTGCATTTTCTCATGAGCGATCCGGTTGCCAATCCGTTGCTTGCGTCCTGGTCTTTGCCGCCGTTCGGCGCCTACAGGGATGAGGACTTCAAGCCGGCGTTCGAGGAAGCGCTTGCAGTGCATCGCGGTGAGATCGACGGCATTGCGAAGAATGAAGCGCCGCCGACTTTTGAAAACACGATTGCGGCTCTGGAGCAGTCCGGCCGGATGCTGTCGCGCGTTTCGTCGGTGTTCTGGAATCTCGCAGGCGCGCATACCAACGATGCCCTGCAGGCGATCGAACGAGAGATTTCGCCGAAACTTGCGCAGCATTGGAATGTCATCACGTCGAATGCGGATCTATTCGCGCGTGTCGACGCCGTGATGCAGGCGGCAGATTCGGCAGGCCTTGATCCGGAGCAGCGTCGTGTCCTGGAACGAACGCATCTTGCATTTGTACGGGCCGGCGCCAGACTAGAGGGTGCGGACAAGACGCGGATGAGTGAGATCATCGCGCGGCTGGCAACGTTGGGTACGCAGTTCAGCCAGAACGTTCTTGCCGACGAGCGTAGCTACGTCCTGCCGTTGACCGATGACGATGTTGCCGGCTTGCCGGATTTCGTGGTCGCGTCGGCGCGCCGGACAGCAGAGGAACGCGGCGAGAGCGCGAAATATGTCGTGACGCTGTCTCGCTCCCTGATCGAGCCGTTCCTCACGTTCTCGCCGCGCCGCGATTTGCGTGAGCAGGCCTTCAGGGCGTGGACGCGTCGCGGTGAAAACGGCGGCCAGACGGACAACCGCGCCATCATTGCCGAGACGCTGGCGTTGCGCCGGGAGCGGGCCAAGCTGCTCGGTTACGACACGTTCGCGGCCTATAAGCTCGACAACTCGATGGCCAAGACGCCTGCCAACGTCCGGACTCTTCTCGATACCGTCTGGCCGGCGGCAAAGGCGAAGGCGGCAAGCGAACGCGACAAGTTGCAGGCGATGGCGCGCAGTGACGGTGCGAACATCACCATCGCACCGTGGGACTGGCGCTATTATGCGGAGAAGGTGCGTAAGGCCGACTACGATCTCGATGAGGCGGATGTGAAGCCGTACTTGCCGCTCGATCGGATCATCGAGGCTGCGTTCTATACCGCGAACCGTCTGTTCGGTCTGAAGTTCACCGAGCGCAAGGATATCAGGCTGTATCACCCGGATGTGCGAGCATTCGAGGTCACGGACGAGAAGGGCCGGAATGTCGGCCTGTTTCTGGGTGATTATTTTGCGCGGCCGTCCAAACGCTCGGGCGCGTGGATGAGTTCATACCGCAGCCAGGAGCGGCTGAACGGCGACATTCGCCCGATCATCGTCAACGTGTGCAACTTCGCGAAGGGCGCCGACGAGGCTCCGGCGTTGCTGTCGTTCGATGATGCACACACCCTGTTTCACGAGTTTGGGCATGCGCTGCACGGTCTGCTGTCGGATGTGACCTATCCGTCGCTTGCGGGAACATCCGTCGCGCGCGATTTCGTGGAGTTGCCCTCACAGCTTTACGAGCACTGGTTATCAAGCCGCGAGGTGCTGGAGAAATTCGCGCGCCATTATAAGACGGATGAGCCCATGCCGGACGCCATGATCGAAAAGCTGCGCGCGGCGCGCACGTTCAATCAGGGGTTTGCAACCGTCGAATATCTGGGGTCGGCAATTCTCGATATCGATTATCATTCCGAGATTTTCGAAAAGGCCCATGAGGCTCCGCTGGACTTCGAAACCCAGAGGTTGGCCGAAATCGAAATGCCGGAGGAAATCGTCATGCGCCACCGCACGCCGCATTTCTCGCATATTTTCTCGGGCGACGGATATTCATCGGGTTACTACAGCTATCTCTGGTCTGAGGTTCTCGATGCCGATGCCTTCTCGGCGTTCGAGGAAAGCGGAGATGTTTTCAATGCCGACGTGGCTGCTCGGCTGAAGAAATACGTCTATTCCGCGGGTGGCCTGCGTAAGGAGGACGAGGCATATGTCGCGTTCCGCGGAAAGCTGCCGAGCGTGGATGGCTTGTTGAAGAAGCGAGGATTGACGGCGTGACGCTTTGCGAAAACGGAAATGACGATTTGATTTGACGAACGGGACGCGCGCACCCATCTTTTCACTATCCTTGAAGAAAGGAGGTCTAGGAAAATGCTACCACCGGGCAGTCTTAGGCCGTCTTGTGCGTGCTGGCGATCGCAGGACATGCGAGGCGGCGTTCAGACAATTTGAAATGTGCGCGATGATCGGCGGCGTGCTGCTGGGCTGGCGCGAGGAGATCCAGGCTCCTGTGTTCCGTATTGGAGGCGGAATCCGTTTGAGCTGATCTCTTGACGGGATTCGTTTGTACGGTCGCTCGGAAACTCAACGGCGATCGGGGCTACGGCGAATATCGCAACTGCGCCTCTTCGCAGCAAGCCGGCCGGTGATCGAAATCCTGATCATCAGACGGGATGGGCAACGCGCGGTTTCAAGACCAAGACCGGGGGCATGAGCCCTGTGCTCATTGCCAGATACTCGGGTGGTGCTGACCGCAACAACATGGCCCACACGACCGTTGAGATCGGTCGAGCCCGATGGACATCTGCTCCATCGGGCTCTCTCATTTTTTTTCCACGACCTACCCACCGTTCACGCGACGGTCTTCACCGTGCCCGAAGCGCGTGCGAGAGATGACACGGGAGACGGATAGGGAGGGAACGGATGAACAAGTTTGTGTTGGCCATGACTGTTGCGGTGTGTCTTGGCGTTGCCATTCAGACGGCGCATGCGGATGCGGCGCATCCGTGGCTCCAGACGCAGCCGACGAGGTCTCTTCAGGTCGCAATCACCCCGCCGCCCGGCTTTCAGCGTCTTACCGCAGAGAAAGGGAGTTTCGCAGCTTGGCTCGCGGACCTGCCGATGAAACCTGACGGAGCGCGCGTACAACTTTTCTCAGGTGCCGATAAATTTCGCCAGGATGTGCATGCGGCTGTCGTCGAGATGGACGTCGGCAAGCGTGATCTACAGCAGTGCGCCGACGCCATCATGCGGTTGAGAGCGGAATGGCTGTGGTCCGCGGAGCGCCGCGCCGAAATAGGTTTCAACTATACCGGCGGCGGTCGTGTGTCGTGGGCCCGCTGGGCCAAGGGCGATCGCCCGTCGGAAGACGGTAAGCGCTGGTCACGTCGCGGCAAGGCGGATGGCAGCTATGCGGGGTTCCGGCGCTACCTCGATCAGGTTTTTTCCTATGCGGGCACATATTCGCTGGAACGTGAGCTGAAGCCCGTGCCGGTCGAGGGTATGCAGGTCGGCGACGTGTTCATCAAGGGTGGATTTCCCGGCCATGCCGTGCTTGTGGCCAACATGGTGGTTCATCCCGCGACGGGGGAAAGGCGCTTTTTGCTGCTGCAAAGTTACATGCCAGCGCAGGATATTCACGTCCTGAAGAACCCACAAAGTCCGGACGGTAGCCCTTGGTATCCCGCGGCATTCGCGGGCGATCTGGTGACGCCGGAATGGACGTTCGCGCGCACGAGCCTGCGGCGCTGGCCTTAGATCGATCAGCCGCGCGCTGCGCGCAGGGCATCGGGAAGGGCTTCGGCGAATATCGCGAGATCCTCGGCGCGGCCAGCGCTGACCCGGATACAGCGATCCAGTGGTGCAACGCCCGGCATGCGCACGAATACGTCGCGCGCGATCAGCCCGTCCAGCACGCGTTTGGCGAAGGCACCGTCGCCGCCGCAGTCCAACGCGACGAAATTGGTGGCCGACGGCAATGGTTTGAGACCGTTCGCTCTACCGATCGCCCCGATTTGCTCACGGGCTTCGGCGATCTCGGCAATCACGCGACGCAGATAGTCCTGATCGGCAAGTGCCGCGAGGGCGCCGGCGTGCGCCATGCGGTTGACGCCGAAGTGATTGCGGATCTTGTCGAATGCACGGATCAGCCCAGCTTCGCCGATCGCATAGCCGACGCGGAGGCCGGCCAGACCATAGGCTTTCGAGAACGTCCGCAGCCGCAGCACCTGCGGGTTGGTGATGTCCAGCGGGGGCACGGCATCCGGGGGAGCAGTGTCGGAATAGGCCTCATCCAGCAGGAGCACTGCACCGCCCGGCAGGGATTGGATGAGGCTTTGCACCACGCTGCCGCTCCACCACGACCCCATCGGATTGTCCGGGTTGGCGAAGTAGACGAGCTTGGCATTCTCGCGATGCGCCGCATCCAGGAGGGCTTGTGGATTCTCGCAGTCGTGGGAATAGGGCACGCGAACAAGGCGCCCGCCGAACCCCGCAACATGGAAGTTGAATGTCGGATAGGCTCCCAGCGATGTCACCACCGCGTCGCCTGATTCCACCATCAGGCGGACCGCGTAGCCGAGCAGGGCATCGATACCCTCACCAACAACGATGTTTTCCGGCGAAACGTTGTGATGACGCGCCAAGGCGTGCTTGAGGTCGTAGTTCTCAGGATCGGCATACATCCAGCAATCCGTGGCGGCCCGCTGCATGGCGGCGATTGCTTCTGGTGATGGGCCGAAGACGCTTTCGTTCGCGCCGATCCGGGCGCGGAAACCACGCCCGCGCGCCCGCTCTTGTGCCTCCGGTCCGACGAACGGCACGGTGGCGGGCAGACTGTCGGCAAGCGAGGTGTAACGAGGCGTGCGAGGGCAGTCAGCCACGTCGATGACTCCTGAGCCTTCAAAGCAGACCGAGTTCTGTCAGATCCTTGCGCATCTGCGGTGGCAATTGCGCCAAGCCTTTCGCAGCGCGTGCATCGAGGTCGGCAGGCGCGTCGTCGCCTTCGAGATAGCGCCATCCCTGGAACGCGCGCCGCGGCGCGGGAGCGGTGGGGACGAGCGGCTCGTCCAGGTAGACGAGGCAGCATGGCGTCCCGTCGGCCTTCTGGCCATCGCCGAAACCGGTAATACGCTGCCGGACCTGGATCACGCCCTTGATCACCCAGTAGAGCGAACCACCCTCCAGCAGTTCCGTCTGCCGCTTCGGCACCATGCGGGTCGCGTGGAACAGGCGTGGCGTCTCACCGCTCTTGCGTTGCGCGGCCAGCCGCCCCTTCTGCCATTGAGCCAGATCCTCGATGCTGTCGGTACCGACGCACAGCTTGATCATGTGCAGCGTCATCAGCAACCCTTCGTCTCTTACATGCTGTTGATCGGTCGCTCGTATCGGGCTGTCTACACCTCCCGGCCTGTGAAGGCGAGCCCGTCCGTCGATGCATGCACTGCGACGAACAGTATGGAGAAGCGGCATGTACGCGCCCTGGTGTGATATTCGAATTTGCGAATATAAGGGCGTCACGTCGGGGTATTTCAAAGAGAGGGCCGATGACGGCACTGCGCGAGGTTCTTGCCGAGAACGGGCCGATGGCCTTGACGCTTGGCGGGCTTTTGATCGGCTTTCTGTTTGGCGCCATCGTCTTCAAGACCAACTTCTGCACGATGGGCGCGATTTCCGACATCGTCTCGTTCGGTGACACGCGCCGCTTCCGCGCCTGGGTCCTGGCGGCCGTGACGGCGATCGTCGGCGCGCAATATCTGCAATACGCCGGTGTCGTAGAGCTATCCCGCTCCATGTATCTCGGCGCCAGCCTGAACTGGGTGGGCAGCCTGCTTGGCGGGCTGATGTTCGGATACGGGATGGTGTTTGCAGGCGGGTGCGCGAGCCGCAATCTGGCCCGGGTCGGCGGCGGCGATCTGCGGTCGCTACTCGCGCTCATCGTTCTCGGCATTTTCGCCTATATGACGATGGGCGGCGTCCTGGGGCCTGTGCGCGCCTGGCTGGAACAGTCCACAGCGATCAATCTGGCCGATGTTCAGGCTTCTAACCAGACGCTCGGGGAGATCTTGCGTGCGCAATTCGGCATCGCACCGGAGATCTCCGTCCTGCTGGCATTTGCTGCAGTCGTCATTGCCGGACTGGCCTATTGTTTCGCGGATGCCGGATTCCGGACGTCGCACGTGCATGTCCTGTCCGGACTGGGGGTTGGGCTGTGTGTGGTTGCGGGATGGGCTCTCACCGGCTTGGCCTTTGACGAGCTTGCCGACCGGCCTGTCGCGCCCATTTCCTTCACGTACGTCCGGCCGACCGGGGATACGCTGGAATGGCTGCAGCGCTACACCGCGCTTGGCTGGCCGGGCTTCGGCGTCGCCACGGTATTCGGCGCCGTGCTCGGCGCGTTTGTCACGGCCTTGGCCATGCGACGCTTCAAGGTGACGACGTTCTCAAACCGGAACGATACCGTGCGTGTTCTCGGCGGGGCTGCCCTGATGGGCACCGGCGGGGTGCTCGGTCTCGGTTGCACCATCGGACAGGGCGTGACTGGACTTTCGACACTGGCGTTGGGGTCGTTCCTGACGACGATCGCCATTGTCGTCGGCGGCGTGATCGGCGTGAAGGCGCTCGAGCGATCGCTGATGGCCGAGGTCTGATCGTCGCGGCTATTTCACCTCGAAGGTGATGGCCGTACGCGCATGATGCTGGGGCTTCGGCCGCTCGATCTTGGCGGGCACGGGGGGCGTATTGCGACGCGCCACGCGGCCACGTCTGCGCCGCCGGTCGGTTTGCTGCCGCGCAGGCGCAGCCGCACGTGTCCAGGTCTGGGCCAGGAAGCCGCGCCAGTCTCCGAGCAGCGTGAACCGCTGACGATCGAAGTCCTGCTGGATGTTGTCGGCGATTTTCGTGTCCACTGTGCAGACGCCGATCACGGTTTCCGTGCCCGGTTTGTCGAGCCGGAACTGGTATCCGGCCTCAGCCGCGGGCACGCTCAGCACGGACCCGGCCTTGAGCAGATTGTCCGGGACGATTTCATTCGGAAAAAGGACGATCGCGCGCCCGTCTGCGTCCAGTCCGATCAAGGTCAGATGGCAGTCCGTATCGGTCGCGGCGTTCAGCATAAGCAGATCGCCGATCCGGTAGCTGACCCGGTTGGACCAGATCTCGAACGAGAACGGCTGGTCGGAGAGCTTTGTCGCCGCTTTGGATGTCCCCGCGGTATTGCCCGAGTTGAGCAGGGTGGCTCGCAGGCTCATGAAGTCGGTGCGCGAGAGTAATCCTTGCAGCAAGCGCCGCGCCGGGATCCGGTGGGTCTTGGATATCCCCAACAGCAGGTGTTCGAGTTCCTCGCGATCCAGAGCCAGCTCGGCCGCAGCCGCGGACAGGTCAAGATCACGCTCCCAGGCACGCGCAAGGGGCGCGAGAGGGATGATCTCGCGCGCGGGCTGTGAGGCTTCCGTCGCGAGGCGCCCGCGAATGATCCAGTGAGCAAGCCAATCTGCACGCACGCCGGCAACGGCGGACGACGTTACCCCCGACGCCAGCTTGATCGCGGGGGAGGCTGGTAAATCGCGGTCGGGATAGTCTGCGGTGAGTTTTTCCCAGTCATCGGTCGTCAAACCGGCGGCGGCCAGCGAGAAGCTGTAGAGAGAGCCAGCCGGATCAAGGGCGTCGATTTTGACCGGATCTCTTGTCGGCGCCACATCCTGGATGAGCTGTTGGATGGTCCGCTCCCGCTCGGCTTGCGACCCGGGGACGGTACAGGGCAGGATGATGAACCGCGTGTCGGCGCCGACGGTCGGTTGGAGACGGGACAGAGCCGTGGCAATTGAATCGTCGGCAGGTTTCGTCTGACCACAGCGCGACGAAGGTTGTGGGGGCAGGCTGTTGATCCAGTCGCGGACTGCCTGAACCTCCTCATCGGAGGGTCCGGGTGTTGGCGCTGTCGTCCCTGTTGCAGTAACAGACTCAGCCTGAGCGGGCGGCATCGCCTGGCGCAGCATGATCGTATAGAGCGGCGAAGCATCCGCGACACCCGGTCGAACGAGAGAAGGGTCGCGGGCGATCTCGTCGAGGTCGAGAATGTTCAGCAGCAGGTTTCCGGGCCGTTCCTCCTGCAGGCGATCGGCCTGATGGCACCGGGCACAGTGCGCCCCGAGCGTCATCATTGCTGCAGCCTTCAGGGCGTGCGCATCAGGCTCCTGCCCGTGACACACGACGGATGATGCCATCAGCCCGAAAGAAAAGGCGGAGGCCAGCCAGGACCACCGCCGTGGATAATTTCTCACGACAACCGGCACTCCGGATGCGTCAGGCAACGTTGAGCTTCACCTTCTCCGTTACCTTGGCGCCGGCGTCATCGAGCCAGCTCAGTTCGAGTTCGCCCGGGCCAGGCACTTTCATATGGAAGGCGAGATAAGGGTTTGCGGAAATGCCCGGCTGCAGATCGACCTTGAACACTTCGGCGCCGTTGAAGCTGGCGGTGAAGGTATTGATGATGTTGCGCGGGATCGGCTTGCCTTCCTTATCCTTGCGCTGACCCGTCTCCATGATGTGGGAGATGAGCGTTTTGACTTCGATGACGTCACCGGCCTTTGCGCTGTCGGGAATCTTGATGCGCGGCTTGGTCGACATGCGTTTCTCCTTATTTGGTTGTCTGTTGCCGACTAGCCGCCGCAGCCGCCGATCGTCACCTTCACATTGCGGCGGACCATGGCGAACGTGCCGTCGCTCAACTCAGCCAGACTGATGACGTCCTGCGTCTTGGCAAGACGCATGCGGCTGGCGACAGCGGCTTTGCCGGAGGCCGGCGTGAAATGAAAGGTTGCCACCGCGGGTTGCGGATTGCCCGTCGACAGCACGTGGACCGTCTTGACGTACTCGGCTTCCGTCATGGGGCTTTCGACGGAGACGGAGAACGGAACCGTGTTGCCGTTCTCGGCGATCTCAGGCATGTCGAGAGCTATCTTGCCTTCCACCGGCTTCGCATCGCCGAGGATCTTCTTGAGTTCGGCTTCCCAGGCGCTCTCTTCGGTGGTCTGTGCATGCGCATCCGGGGTGGGCAGCACGAGGACGGCAACACCAGCCAAGGCTGCCGCTCGCAGAAGCTCACGTCTGTCGATGGGCGCCGATGTTGCTTTTGATGTCATCTCACTCCCCTGTCGTACTGCATGAGCGTCGAGCCGCATGCTTCGTGGATAGGATAAGGTGACTACTGCAATATGAATTGCCAGTCACGACTGCGTAATGTCACGGCCCTATGGCGTTGGCCAGTCTCCAAACCTCGGAATGGGGACTTCTGCCCATGTTTCACGGTATTATATTAACATCTAGGAATATCGCCGCAATTCTCAATGGGGCTTGATATGGCGGAGCGTTTGCGACCGGGTAGACAGCGATCGCTTGCGGTGTTGCTGGCCATTGTCGTGTCGGCGTTGGCTCTCTTGAGCTCCGGCGCGCGCGACGAGGGGCACGCCGGAAAGACTGAAGCATTTGTACGCCCCGGCGTGCATCTCATCATGATTGAACAGGCGGGTTGCCCATATTGTGCGAAATGGGATCGCGAGATTGGTATTGCGTATTCGTCCTCCGCAGAAGGACGTTTTGCTCCTTTGATCCGGCGTGCGCGCAATCATCCTGATCTCGCAGGCCTCGCCGATAGTATTTATTCGCCAACATTCATTGTCGTGCGGGATGGGCAGGAAATCGGCCGCATCATCGGTTATCCTGGCGCTGACTTTTTTTGGGGCTTGTTAGACCAAATTCTCGCCCGGGTCGGATTCAAGCCCGAATCCAGTGGTTCCTGATCGCGCCAGAGAAGACTGGGCGATCAATTCGCATTCGAGGAGGAAGGTTTCGATGACAAAATTGACACGGCGCGAGGTGGGGAAACTGGCAGGCGCCGCGGGCATTGCGAGTTTGGGGACGTCAGCGTTCGGAAGTTTTGCGATCGCCCAGGGGGCGGCGAAGGTGGTCGTGGTCGGCGGTGGCGCCGGCGGGGCCACCGTGGCGCACCTCCTGAAGAAAAGCGAGCCCAAGCTGGACGTCACGCTCATCGAGGCCAGTCCGCGCTACAGCTCCTCGTTTTTCTCGAATCTCTATCTGGGTGGCTTCCGCTCCTTCGCATCCCTCAACCATGATTATGACGGTCTGACGAAGCTCGGCATCAAGCTGGTCCGCGACTATGCAACGGATGTCGATGCAAAGGCCAAGAGCGTCAGGACCCGTGGTGGCCGCACGTTCAGCTATGATCGGCTCGTGCTGTCGCCCGGCATCGACATGAAGTATGATTCGGTCCCCGGCTATTCGCGCGAAGCGGCCAGCGTCATGCCGCACGCCTACAACACGGATGGCTCCCAGAAGGAGCTTCTCAAGAAACAGCTCGATGCCATGAAGGACGGTGGAACGGTCATCATCGTTCCGCCGAACAATCCCTATCGCTGCCCGCCCGGACCCTATGAGCGCATGTGCATGATCGCGCACGTCCTCAAAACCCGGAAGCCGAAGTCGAAGCTGATCGTGCTCGACCCGAAGAAGTCGTTCTCCAAGCAGCCGGTCTTCATGGAAGCGGTGAATACCTATTACAAGGACATCATCGAACTGAACTTGACGAACGAGATCGACGATTTCGCGGTCACGCGCGTCGATCCCAAGACCAAGGAAGTTCAGACCAAGGACGGCAAGACTTGGAAAGGTGACGTCGTCAACATCATTCCACAGCAAAGGGCCGGCGAGATCGCCATCAAGGCGGGTTGCGCCGAGGGTGACTGGTGCCCTGTAAACCCGGACAATTTCATGTCCAGCAAGGTGGCTGACGTCTACGTTCTCGGCGATTCGGCGATCGCCACCGAGATGCCGAAGTCGGCGTTTTCCGCCAACAGCCAGGCCAAGGTGGTGGTGGCGGATGTTCTCGCTGCGTTGGCGAAGAAGGAGCAGTTCCCGGCGCGCTTCCGCAATACCTGCTGGTCGCTGGTTGCGCCCGATGACTGCGTAAAGGTCGGCGCCAACTATGCGCCCGCGGATGGGAAGCTTGCCGCTTCCGGTTCATTTGTGTCGAAACCGGGCGAGGGAGCAGACGTCCGAAAGCAGAATTTCGCTGAAAGCGTCGGCTGGTACGACAGCATCACGCAAGAGATGTTCGCCAAATCGCCACCGGCAGCCGGTGGCAAGAAGAAAAAGGGCTGAGCCCTGCAACGGCGGGATTCACGGGTCCCGCCAATGTTCATGAGAGGCCGCCGTCACTGCTTCGGCGTGGCGCTTTCCCGCTTCGGCTTTGGCAACGAGTTGAAGTAGAGGGCGAGAGCCTTGATCTGCTCATCGTCGAGCGACTGCGCGACCGAGATCATGGCCTGGTTGGTCCGCATGCCGGATTTGTAATATCCGAGCGTCTCGATGAACTCCTCGACTCTCAGCCCGATGAGCGATGGGATGCCGTTATCGCCCCCATCGCCGCGGTGGCAGGACGTGCATTCCTGGGAGAGATGGCGGCCATAGGCGAGCAGCTTCTCCGATGCGGCTGCCGGGTTGTGCTCGGCAGACGTCGCAAGTCCAAGCCCGAACACGATCAGCCAACTCCGCATTCCGTTTCCCCCATTGTTCGTCCCGATGCTGCGCATGCAGTGTGGCAACAATCTGCCGCGCGACGGTATCCGCAAGCGACCGTCGGACAAAGCCAGTGTGATGCTTGCCTCAGCATGCCCTCCGCCGGTGTGTGTTCCACGCAACGTTGCACCATCGGGCGCGGGTGATCGAAGGGCCTTGCCCGGGGAACAAGTTTCAGTTTGTGAGCATATTCAAAGGCTTGCAATGCAATCTGTGCCGGTCTGTGTGAATCGAGCGCACGCAATCCCTATTTAACGTCGGGAGTGGGCGCAGTCATCAGGACAAACGTGCGTAAACCGCGCGGAACGCAAGGTTAACAATTGACGCTTACACATCTGGTGTTCAGACTTGACGTAAACGTCAAGTAGGGCGGCCGGGTGGTGATCGAGGGCTCCGGTCTGGCAGGGAGGCGAGTTCATGTCCCAGTTTATCTTCTGCGCCATCATCGTCGCGCTGGTGTTTGTGTTGGCGATGCGCCGCGCCCCGCTTTGGGCCTGGGCGGCCCTGGTGGCTGGGATCACGTTCGTCGCTCAAAGCGGCCCGTTTGGCTTCTGGAGCCTGATCGGCTGGATTCCGGCGCTGGTGCTGGCGGCGCTATCCATTCCTGAAATCCGGCGCGCGCTGGTCGTCCGGCCGACCTTCCGCATGATTAAGAGCGTGTTGCCGCGCGTCTCCGATACCGAACAGCAGGCACTCGACGCTGGGACAGTCGGCTTCGATGCGGAGCTGTTCGGCGGCAGGCCGGACTGGAACAAGCTGCGCTCAATCCCTCCGATCATGCTGAGCAACGAGGAGCAGGCGTTCCTCGACGGCCCGGTCGAAGAGCTGTGCCGCATGATCGACGATTGGAAGATCCGGCACGCGGAACACGATATTCCCGATGAGATCTGGTCGTTCGTCAGGAAGCATGGCTTCCTCGGGATGCTGATCTCCAAGGCGCATGGCGGGCTAGGGTTCTCCGCGCAGGCGCAGTCTTTGATCCTCGGCAAGATCTCGTCGCGTTCGCCCGACGTCGCCACGATCGTGATGGTGCCGAACTCGTTGGGGCCTGGCGAGCTGATCGAGAAATACGGCACGGACACGCAGAAGGAGCACTACCTGCCGCGACTGGCGCGCGGGGACGAAATTCCCTGCTTCTCGCTGACCGGGCCGACGTCGGGTTCGGACGCGGCGACGATGCGCGATATCGGCATCGTGACGCGCGGCACGCATGAGGGGCGCGAAACGCTCGGCATCCGTCTGTCCTGGGACAAGCGCTACATCACATTGGGGCCTAAGGCGACATTGGTCGGCCTCGCATTCCGGCTGTTCGATCCGGAGAATCTGCTCGGCAAGGGCGAGGATATCGGCATCACACTGGCCATCATTCCGGCCAATCACCCCGGCGTGAACATCGGCCGCCGGCATTTGCCAAGCGGTACCGCATTTCCCAACGGACCGAACTGGGGCAAGGACGTCTTTATTCCCATCGACTGGGTCATCGGCGGCGCCGATCGGGCCGGGCAGGGCTGGCGGATGCTGATGGAATGTCTGTCGGCTGGCCGTTCGATCTCGCTGCCGTCATCGGCAACCGCGGGTGCCAAGGCCCTGTTGCGGTTCTCGACGGCGTATGGCCGTGTTCGACGGCAATTCGGGTTGCCCGTCGCGCGCATGGAAGGGCTCGAAGAGCCGCTCGCCCGCATGATCGAAACCGCCTACGTCAACGAGGCGGCGCGCGCGACCACGGCGGCGATGGTGAGCCGCGGAGAAAAGCCTGCGGTGATCTCGGCTCTCATGAAATATCAGACCACCGAGCGCATGCGGCAGGCGGTCAATGATGCCATGGACCTGCATGGCGGCAAGGGAATCTGCGACGGGCCTGCGAACTACCTGCAATCGGCGTATCAGATGGTGCCGGTGGGTATTACGGTCGAAGGCGCCAATATCCTGACGCGAACGTTGATCACCTTCGCGCAGGGCGCGCTGCGGTCTCATCCGTATCTCTATAAGGAGGTCCAGGCCGTTCAGGATCCGGACAGCCGCAAGGGGCTCACCGCCTTCGAGGATGCGTTCCTGAACCACGTCTCGTTCTCGGTAGCGAATGTCTTCGGCGCATTCTTCCACAACGTCACCGGCGGTGTCTTCGGCAATGCTCCGGAGAAGTCGTACGGCACGGGCGAATGGTATCGCCAGCTCTGGCGCTGCAGTCACAGCTTCGCGCTCGTTGCCGACCTGACGGTGGCGCTGCTTGGTGGTGGGCTGAAGGTGAAGCAGAAGATCACAGGGCGCCTCGCCGACGCGTTGTCCGAACTCTATTTCACGGCGTGTGTGCTGAAGCGTTTCGAGGATGACGGCAAACCGGAAGAGGATCGCCCCATCGTCGACATGGCAGCCCGCAACGGGCTCTATCGTTTCCAGCAGGCGATCGGAGGTGCCATCGACAACTTCCCGATGCTGTGGGCTCGCATTCTGATGCGGGTGCTGGTGTTCCCGCTCGGCCGCCCCTTCAAGCCAGCGCCGGATTATCTTGGTCACAAGGCGGTGCGATCGGTGCTGGTGCCGGGTGCCGTCCGTGATCGGCTGACCCGCCACATCTATGTCACCCGCGATCCGAACGATCCGACAGGGCTCCTCGAAGTGGCCATGGAGAAGGTCATCGCCGCGGAAGAAGCCGAGAAAAAACTCGAGCGGGCCATCCGCGCGGGCAAGGTCCGGCGTTATCATGGTATCGACTGGATCGGGGATGCAACCCGCGCTGGCATTATTACGGAGTCGGAGTCGATCCAATTGCGTGAGGTCGAGGCGCTGACGGATCGCGTCATTGCCGTCGACCATTTCGATCCGGCAGAAGTCAGGCCGCACTACGTCAGTCTCGGCCACAATTCTCAGAGCAGCGGCCAAGCTGCGGCCGAGTAGGTAAGGGAGGTCCAAAGTGGCTCAGGACATGACGCAACTGAAGGACTGGCGCTTCTCCGTCGACCGGGAGGGGATCGCGTGGGCGATCTTCGATCGCGAAGGCGAAAGCGCCAATGCGCTCGGGCGACGCCCGCTCGAGGAACTTGGCAGCATCGTCGAGCACGTTGAGGGGTTGGCGCGCTCGGGCCAGGCGGTCGGCTTGGTGTTCATGTCCGGCAAGGAGAAGAGCTTCATCGTCGGCGCGGACATCCGCGAATTCGATGCGCTCGACACGGAAACGAAGGTCATCGAGTCGATCCGTCCAGTGACGATGCTGTTCGACCGCATCGAGCGGATGTCGATCCCTGTGGTGTGCGCCATTCACGGCGTGTGTGTCGGCGGTGGTCTGGAACTGGCCTTGGCGTGCCATTACCGCGTCGCCACGCGCGATGACGCGACGCGCGTCGGCTTCCCGGAAGTGAAGCTCGGGTTGTTCCCTGGTTTCAACGGAACCGCGCGGTCGATCCGCCAGGCCGGTGCATTGTCTGCGATGCAGAATATGCTGACCGGATCGATGTTGCGGGCTCCTGTTGGCCGCGCGCTGGGCTACATCGACGAACTGGTCGAGAGCAAGCCGCGTCTCAGGTGGGCTGCGCGCAAGGCCGTGCTGCAAAAGCGCAAGTCGAAACCGGCCGGCTGGATGAAGGCCGTGCTGGCGCAATGGCCGGCGCGCGGAATGCTGGCGAAGAAGCTGCGCACCGAGACCAAGAAGAAGGTGCGTGAGGATCATTATCCCTCGCCATTCCGCCTGATCGATCTGTTCGAGACGCACGGTGGCAATCTCGAAGCGCTGAAGCAGGCCGAGACCCGGGCATTCGCGCCGCTGATGATCGGATCGACGTCGCGCAATCTGCGTCGCGTGTTCCGTCTGTCGGAAATGCTGAAGGCTCAAGCGCCGAAAGATCTCGGTTGGAAGCCGCTGCGCGTGCATGTGATCGGTGCGGGCGTGATGGGGGCGGACATCGCGGGCTGGTGCGTGGCGTGCGGGATGGAAGTCTCGCTGCAGGATCTTTCCGCCGATCAGATCAAGAAGGGCATGGACGCGCAGGGCAAGCTGTTCGCCCGCAAGTTCAAGACCAAAGCACAGCGTGATGCGGCCAAGGCGCGTTTCATCGCCGATCCGGAAGGTAAGAACATCGGTCGCGTCGATGTGGTCATCGAGGCCGTCGTCGAGAAGCTCGAAGTCAAGCAGCAGATCTTCAAGTCCATCGAGTCGAAACTGAAACCCGGCGCGGTGATGGCGACCAATACGTCCTCGATCATGATCGAGGATATCGCGGCTCCTCTGGCTGATCCTGGCCGCCTGATCGGCATTCACTTCTTCAATCCGGTTGCGCAGTTGCCGCTGGTCGAGGTCGTACGTGGAGCAAGCAGCCGCGAAGAAGAGGTAACGAAAGGCGCCGCGTTCGTCGCCGCAATCGACAAGTTCCCGCTGATCGTGAAGAGCGTCCCGGGCTTCCTCGTCAACCGCGTGCTGGCGCCATACCTGATGGGTGCGATGAAGCGCCTGGAGGCAGGCGAAGAGAAGGAGCGCATCGACGAAGCGGCGCGCACCTTCGGCATGCCGATGGGCCCGATCGAACTCGCTGACAGCGTTGGCCTGGATGTCTGCGCGCACGTGGGCAAAATCCTGGGACTGGCGAGCGAAGGCTCCGAACTCGACCGCATGGTCGCGCAAGGCAAGCTCGGCAAGAAAACCGGCGAAGGCTTTTATGTCTGGAAGGATGGCCGTCCGCAGAAGGCCGAGAAGACCTACGATAAGGCGAGCCTGGAGCGTCTCGGCAAGGAGCTTGTCGAGCCGCTGATCGCCGAGTGCGAGCGTTGCCGTGACGAAGGCGTCGTCGCCAGTGCTGATCTCGTCGATGCGGGAGTCATCTTTGGCACCGGTTTCGCGCCGTTCCGCGGCGGGCCATTGCATTATCGGGCATCGGAAACGGTGCCTGCCGTGACGTCACAGCCGGCTGCGGCGGAATGAGATTTGATCCCTCTCCGTTGACGGGTGGGGGAACCGATGGAGAGAGCTGATGGCTGAGACCCTTCGCCGTGTTGCCGTGCTCGGGGGCGTGCGCATCCCCTTCTGCCGTTCGAATACACTGTACGCCGATCAATCCAATCTCGAGATGATGACGGCCACGCTGAACGGCATGGTCGATAAGTTTCGCCTCAAGGGTGTGCATATCGATGAGGTGATCGGCGGCGCTGTCGTCACACATTCGAAGGACTGGAACATCGCACGCGAAGCGGTGATCGGCTCCGGCCTTGCGCCGACCACGCCGGGCATCACCATGATCCAGGCGTGCGGCACCAGCTTGCAGGCGGCTATGAGCATCGCGGGCAACATCGCCTCCGGTCAGATTGAATGTGGCATCGCGATGGGATCGGATACGACATCGGACGCGCCGATCGTCTTCTCCAAGAAATTTTCCAAGCGCCTCTCAGAGATGACCCAGAAGAAAACCGTCTGGGAGAAGATCAAGGTCTTCAACGGACTGTCGCCCGCCGAGCTTGCGCCGCAGCCGCCGAACGTCAGTGAGCCGCGCACGGGGCTGTCGATGGGGCAGCATACCGAGCTGATGGCGCAGGATTTCCATATCGGCCGCCCCGAGCAGGATCAGCTTGCCTACGAGAGCCATAAGAAGGCGTCTGAGGCCTATGCCTCCGGTTGGCAGGACGATCTGGTGATGCCGTATGCCGGTGTGTTCCGCGACAACAACATGCGCGAGGACATCAACCTGGAAAAGCTGGCGACGCTGAAGCCGGCATTCGAAAAGTCTTCGCGCGGAACGCTGACGGCCGCCAACTCGACACCGTTGACGGATGGCGCCGCTGCAGTGCTGCTGGCGTCGGAGGAGTGGGCCGCCAAGCATGGACTGCCGGTGTTGGCTTATCTCACGGCCTATCAAACCGCTGCGCTTAATTTCCCGGCTGGAGAGGGGCTGCTGATGGCGCCGACCATTGCCGTCTCGCAGATGCTCGACCGTGTCGGCATGAAGCTGCAGGACTTCGATTATTACGAGATCCATGAGGCGTTCGCGGCGCAGGTGCTGGCGACGCTGAAAGCCTGGGAAGATCCCGAATACTGCAAGCGGGTTCTAGGCAAGG
>JAFAFW010000064.1 GCA_023423275.1 Pseudomonadota bacterium | reverse complement strand
TCATCACTGTTCGGATGAGAAGTTGGCAGCTTGACGATCTTGTGATTGCGGGCGTGACTTGCGTTGCCGGCAGCGTCATGTAGACGGGCGCGCCTTCGATCACGAATACCTTGCCGCCTGTGACGGGATAGGCGTTGACCGGTATGAGGCCGGTTCGCGCGATGAATTCGGCCATGCTTGATCCGTGGTACGCGCTTAGGCGGGCGTCCAGGTCCGCGTTGACCTGGGCTTGGTAGGCCGCATTCGTCTGACACCCGGCAAGGATGGTCGCACCAGCGATTGAGACAAGCACGCCCACGAGCCGGGCGCGCATCCGTGCTGCCCCGGTGCTGCCCGGAGAAACGCAAAGAGCCGGACTTTCGTCCGACCTCTTTCGCAACTTATTGATTTTCTTGAGAGTTTTGGAGCGGGCGATGGGATTCGAACCCACGACCCCAACCTTGGCAAGGTTGTGCTCTACCCCTGAGCTACACCCGCATCCATAAACAGGGTAATGGCCGCCCCGAAAGGCAGCGCGGCCCGTCTTATGACGCAAAGCCGATACGATTGCAAGGGATTGCCGGCATGTCGGATGTGTGCCTTGACAGGCGCCGCCAGGATGCCGCATGGCCCGTTGGATTGCCGCATTCGGTTTCCTGATCTCATAAGGCTCACATCATGCCTGCGACACGCGACGAGCTGCTTGCTCGCCTGGCCGCGCTCGGAATCCAGGCCACAACGGTCGATCACGAGGCCGTCTTTACGGTCGGCGAGAGCACGGCGCTGGAACGCGATCTCCCTGGTGGACATACGAAAAATCTGTTCCTGAAGGATGCCAAGGGACGCCTGTTCCTGGTCACGGCCGAGGCGCACGCACCGGTTGATCTGAAGTCGTTGCACAAGCGCCTGGGATGCGCGCGCCTGAGCTTCGGAAAGCCTGATCTGCTGATGGAGGTTCTGGGCGTTCCGCCAGGCTCCGTCACCGCGTTTTCTCTGATCAACGACCCGGACGGCCGTGTCACTTTTGTTCTGGATCAGCGCCTGACGCAGTTCGAGACGATAAACTGCCATCCGCTGGTCAATACCGCGACGACCAACATTGCGCGCGACGATCTTTTGCGGTTCATTCAGGTATCCGGACATGAGCCAGTTATCATCCAGCTCGATGATGAACCTATTGTCTGAGGAAGCTGTCATCCCGATCTGGTGAGTGCGACACCCCATTCGCGGGACAAGCGACGGTCCCAAGGAGACATTACGATGGATTTCGGAACCGCCCAGCCTGCCGGAGCAGGCCAGGCCGATGTGATCAAGGACACCACGACGGCCAATTTCGCCAAGGACGTCTTGGAGGCATCCAAGTCGGCGCTGGTGCTGGTCGATTTCTGGGCGGCGTGGTGTGGCCCCTGTAAGCAGCTCACCCCGATTCTGGAAAAGGTGGTGACGAGCTACGGCGGCAAGGTGCGGCTGGTGAAGCTCAATGTCGACGAACATCCGACCATTCCGGGCCAGCTCCGCGTGCAGTCGCTGCCGACGGTCTACGCATTCCGCGACGGCCGCCCGCTTGACGGATTTATGGGGGCTCAGCCTGAAAGCGCCATCAAGGCTCTCATCGATCGGTTGATCGGTCAGGATGCCCAGGCGGACATCGCAGCCATTTTGCAGGAGGCGGATCAGGCCTTCGAGGCCGGTGCGCTCCAGGATGCCGCGGAAATTTACGCCGGCGTGCTTCAGGAAGATCCCCAGAACGTCGCCGCTCTTGCCGGATTGGCACAATGCTATCTGAAGACCGGCGATGTGGCGCGAGCTGAACAGACCATAGAGCTGGTGCCGCCGGACAAGCGTCAATCGAGCGCCGTCGTCGGCGTGCTTGCCGCACTGGAACTTGCCAGGAAGGCCGGCGATGCGGGCGATACGTCTGGCCTTGAAGCTAAGGTCAATGCCAATCCAGCAGATCACCGGGCGCGGATTGACCTGGCGCTCGCGCTGGCTGCTGGCGGCAACAAGGCCGCGGCGCTCGATCATTTGCTGGAATCGTTCCGGCGCGACAAGAACTGGGAAGATCAGGCTGCGCGCAAACAACTGGTGCAGCTTTTCGAGGCCTGGGGTCCGAAAGACCCGCATACGATCGACGGCCGCCGTCGACTGTCGTCGTTGATGTTCTCGTAGTCGCGACTGTTGAGAGGAGCCCGAGGTGGCGCCCACGGACCGCTATCTTCGCCCGGCCGATCTGCCTCAGCAGATTCCTGTCTTTCCATTGCGGGGCGTGATCCTGCTCCCGCGGGCCACTTTGCCGCTGAGCGTCTTCGAGCCGCGCTATCTCGAGATGATCGAGGACGTCCTGTCAGGACCGCGTGTTCTCGGCATCGTCCAGCCGGAGCGTTCGGAAGGTGATGACGAGAGCCCGTCCGGCAAGGCGGTCGGGCTGCGCGGTGTCGGCTGTGTCGGCCGCCTCACGGCATTCCAGGAGCTGGCCGAGAACCGCATGCTGATCACCCTGACGGGGATCGCGCGGTTCGATTTCGTGTCCGAGATGCCGACAACCAAGCCCTATCGGCTGTTTGAGATCGACTGTGCACCCCATATCGACGATTTCAGCGCCGGAGCCGGCGAGGACGAGGTCGATCGCACTAATCTGCTGCGGGTTCTCAAAAGCTACCTGGAGGCGCACAAACTGAAAGCGGACTGGCGGTCCATTCTCAGTGCGCCGACCGAATATCTCGTGAATTCATTATCGATCGGATGCCCGTATGGACCGGAGGAAAAACAGGCGCTGCTGGAGGCGAACGATCTCAGGACGCGCGCCGAGGTCCTGATGGCGCTGGCTGAGATGGAGCTGGCGTCGAACGAAAGCGGCTCGGGCGGAGCGGTGAACTAATGCGCGACAGTGACGCGTTCTTACTCCGCGAATTTTGGATCGGCGACCGCAGCTAATCGACGTTTTCCGCTGAGCAGGCGATGTCGCTTCCGTCCGCATGAAGTGACAAATCTGTGATGGTCGCGTTACGGCCGGACAGCGGATTGTCGGGATCCCAGGCCACCTTTACGGTTTCGAAACGCGATGACAGCGCATCGTAGATCAGCAGCCGGCCTGCCAGCGTGTCGCCGATGTCAAGAATCTCCTTCAGCACTTCAGTTGCTTGAACAGTGCCGACAACGCCGACGATCGAGCCGAGCACGCCGATCTCGCTGCAGGGTGCGACGGTGCCCGGCGGTGGCGCCTCGGGAAAAATACAACGATAGGTGGGCCAGGGTTGGCCGTCGGCATTCTGCAGGTGCGGCTTGAAGACTGTCACATAGCCGTCGAAGGGGCCAACGGCGGCGAAGACCAATGTGCGCTTGGCGAGATAGCAGGCATCGCTGACGAGATAGCGCGTGGCGAAGTTGTCGGAGCCGTCCGCGACGATGTCGTAGCCGGAGATGATGTCGAGTGCGTTGTCCGCCGTCAGCCGGATTGCGTGCGTTTCCACCGATATATGCGGATTGAGCTGTGCGACGGTCGCTTTCGCGCTGTCGACCTTCAGCGCACCGACACGGTCCGTATCGTGCACGATCTGCCGCTGAAGATTGTCGAGCGAAACGGTGTCGTCATCGATCACGCCGATCGTGCCGACGCCCGCGGCGGCGAGATACATGATAACGGGCGAGCCGAGCCCGCCCGCGCCGACCACAAGGACGCGCGCGCCTTTCAGCTTCTGCTGACCCTGCCCGCCAACCTCGCGCAGCACGAGATGACGCTTGTAGCGCTCGATTTCCGGCGGTGTCAGTCGCGTCGTCGTCATTTCAGGCGTCCCGCTGCGGATATGGCCCTGGAGGCCACACCCTGCGCGCGAGGTTGTCAAGTTTGCAGCGGCCGCTATGTGCGCTGCGTGCTGGCCATATCGATCCATGCGGCGAACTTGTCGACCCAGCCGCTCAGGAATTTCTTCGTGTCGGGATTTGCGATCTCGTTCGCCTCGTTAAACAGCTCAGGCTTGTAATTGAAATAGACTTCAGGCTGCACCATGAGAACGGTGCCGATGACGACGGCGACGTCTCTCAGGGCGTGTTGCGCCACTGCGGAGCTGATCGCGCCGCCGGAGGCGCCGATAACTGCCGCTGGTTTGCCGGACCAGGAATTCTTACCCCAGGGGCGGGTGCCCCAATCCATCGCGTTTTTGATCGCGGGTGTGAAAGAACGATTGTATTCCGGCGTGACGAACAGGACCGCGTCCGCTGCCTCCACGTCCTTCTTCATGCGAAGTATGCTGGCTGGCGGATCCTGCCAGAGATCCTCATTGTACATCGGCAGATCGCCGATCTCGACAAACTGGAACTTCAGGCGATCGGCCGCAAGTTTGCCGAGGCTTTCGGCAAATTTGCGATTGATCGACTCGCGGCGCAGGGAGCCAACGAGAACAGCGACGGTTTTCACGGGAGACCCTCTCGTATATAAAAGTGACTGACACTACATTGGATACTTCAAGACATTTCGCAAGGCGGCACCTTTTGCAGACTTAGGCACCTTTATGAAACCGACGACGACCAACGTTCCAGGCCAGTGCACGCGCGCCAACGATGTGATCGCGTTGATTGGAGACAAGTGGAGCGTGCACGTCGTGATGCTTCTCGGGCGTGGAAAACAGCGCTTCTCGGAGATCAAGCGATCGGTTGACGGGGTTTCCCAGAAAATGCTGACCACCACGCTCCGCGGCCTGGAACGTGATGGCTATGTGAAGCGGACCGTGTTCCCGACCATTCCGCCGAAGGTGGAGTACGAGTTGACCACGCTTGGAGAGGAGCTCCTCGTGCCGCTGGGTGCGTTGGGCGCCTGGGCAATCGAGAACCATGGCCGTGTGGTTCGGGCGCGAGCGGCTTATGATGCACGCGGCTCGCGGCATGTAGCGGAGTAGACAAATATTCGCGCCTACTTGCGGCGCCGTTGGGTGGGCTTGCCTGGACCACGGGCCGGTTTTTTCGCCGCTTTCGCTTTCGCAGACTTCACGGCGGCTGTCTTCTTCGCCGGCTTTGCAGCAACTCTTGCTTTTTTCTTTGCCTTTGTGGCCGTACCCGTCGAGCCGAAACCGCCAGCGCCGCGCTTGGTGTTGGTCAGCGCCTTTACTTCCACCAGTTTGGCTTGCTCGACGCGCTGGATAATGAGCTGTGCGATCCGCTCGCCACGCTGGATCTCCCAAGGCTGGCCGCCAAGGTTGATCAGCAGCACCTTCACCTCGCCGCGATAGTCGCTATCGATTGTGCCGGGTGTATTCAGGCACGTAATACCGTGGCGCAACGCAAGCCCCGAGCGCGGCCGGATCTGCCCCTCCGACCCCGGAGGCAGTTCGATGATCAGTCCCGTGGGAATCAAAGCCCGTCCGCCGGGTTTCAAGACGACAGGTGCTCCGTCACCGACGGCAGCCACCAGGTCCATGCCGGCAGCGCCGGCTGATTGATAGGCAGGCAGCGGCAAGTCACGGCCATGGTCGAGACGGACAAGGCGCACGCGTAAGGATTTCGAGGGAGCGCGCGCCATTAGATTGCAACCTGTGACTGGTGAAGGTGTTCAGCAGCGCGCTCGATGAGACGACGCGCGACGTCGTCTTTGCTCATCGCGGGCCAATCGTCAACGCCGCCGGCTGTGATGAGGTGAACTGCGTTACGGTCACCACCCATGATGCCCGTCGCGGGCGAAACGTCATTGGCCACGATCCAGTCGCAGCCTTTTGCCTTACGCTTTTTGGTGGCGAACGCGACGACGTTTTCCGTTTCCGCCGCGAAGCCAATGACGAGCGACGGGCGCATCGGTCCGCGGGCCGAGATGGTTTTCAGAATGTCCGGGTTCTCAACGAGCTGAAGCGCGGGAACGCCGGAGGATTTGTCCTTTTTGATTTTCTGTTCGGACGCACCGGCCACGCGCCAGTCGGCAACGGCGGCTGCAAAAATCGCGATGTCGGCCGGGAGCGCCTGCTGAACGGCGGCGAGCATCTCGGAGGCGGCTTCCACATGGACCACGGTTACGCCCGGCGGATCGGGAAGCTGCACTGGCCCGGTCACGAGCGTGACGCTTGCTCCCAACTCAGCGGCGGCGCGGGCAATGGCGTGGCCCTGCTTCCCCGAGGACCGATTGGCGATGTAACGCACCGGATCGATCGGCTCATGGGTCGGGCCGCTGGTAATGACAACATGGCGTCCGGACAGAGGGCCGATCGGCTGGGCGTTCGAGAGAAGATCAGAGACAGCCGCGACGATTTCCAACGGCTCGGCCATCCGGCCCGGGCCTGCTTCGCCGCGCTCAGCCATTTCGCCGGTGTTGGGGCCGATAAAGCCGATGCCATCCTTGCTCAAGGTGACGACGTTGCGCTGGGTTGCCGGATGCATCCACATGCGCGGGTTCATGGCGGGGGCGGCGAGGACAGCCTTGTCGGTTGCAAGAAGCACGGCCGTGGCGAGGTCGTCGGCGTGTCCCCCGGCCATGCGTGCGAGAAGATCAGCCGTGGCGGGAGCGACGACGATCAGGTCGGCCTCGCGGCTGAGGCGGATATGCCCGATGTCGTGCTCGTCCGCGCGGTCGAACAGCTCCGTGAAGACGCGATCACCAGATACGGCGCCAACGGCAAGGGGCGTGATAAACTGTTGCGCGCCGCGCGTCATGATCGTGCGCACGCTGGCGCCGCGTTCCCTGAGCCGACGGATCAGGTCGAGGCACTTATAGGCCGCGATGCCGCCGCCGATGATGAGAAGAATGCGCTTGCCGTTCACGTCCGTCGCTGCCGAGTGCTGGGCTGCATGAAGAGCCCGAGCTTAGCACGGATGAGCGCACACGTTGGTTAATCCCGCAGGGACCTCAATCGGTCCTCCCGCAAGCGTGGGAGATGCCCGGACTGGAAGAGGGCTCAGCGATCACTCATCCGCGGGGCGCGCAGATCAGCGGCGCATTCCAGTCCAGGCATCTCTGCCATCAGCTCGCCAGCGGCAGCTCCGGTTGGATGAGGGGGGACGGAGCTGTCGTCGGGAACGCAATGACGTTCGAATTGCCTTCGAGGTCGAAACCGGGCCGGCGTTGGCGGAACCAGCGCAGCGACGTGTTGACCAGCATGGCCTCTTCGCTGACCGCCTGCACGAGGAGGCCATCCTCAGTATCAAGCAGTTCGGAGAGCTCGGCGTTGATATCGGATTCGTCCGCTTCGGCGCGCACATACCACGTCGTCTCCAGCGGCCGTGCCCAGGCTTGACCAAGGCTCATGATCGCCGTCGCGAGGGCGTGCTTGTTGCGGTTAGGCTTGGCGAGATCGTAGGAGATCAGGAACATGCGCATGAGAGGGCCTCTTACAGATCGTGTTTCCTAACAAGATTATGCAATACGATGACGCAAGACGCTGACGCACCACAATTTTTACTGACCAACACGTGCTCGGAACGTAAGAAGAACATGCCACGAATCATTGAGGAAGTCCAGTCTAAGTTCGAGTTTTGTTCCTGGTTTGCGGGCGATGCGTTTGCTGCATGACTGGAATGTCGAAAAGAGCAAGTTGATCCGTGTGATCTTCTACCCGGGGAATGCGCCGATGGTTCCCGGTGTCGATCCGGTCGACAAGCCGCGGATAACGCTCCTCGAATAAGGCCCAGGCTTTCTGTCGGGCGGCCGGATGCTTGGTGCCCTCCCAGACTTCATAGAGGCGGCGGGGGTCGCATTGATAGCGACGGCACAAATCCGTCCGGCGGATGCGCAGCCACCGCGCGATCCAGACGTCGATGGCATCGCTTTCCGTGAGTGAGCGGCGCGGGGTGCGCGCAGGCGCCGATTCCGATTGAGATATGAGGGACGCGGGCTGCATGGCGGTTCTGGACCTTGACGCAACTGAACCTTCCGCTGTTTATCACGCACAATCACAGCGAAGACATGACGTTCACGCGGCGCGCGCGGTCACATTTAAGCAGATGCAACCCTCCGCCTCTCACCTAAGGCGCTGAACTTGATCCTTTTTCCCGCTATCGATCTCAAGGACGGTCAGTGCGTCCGTTTGAAGCTCGGCGAGATGGCCGATGCAACCGTGTTCAACGACGATCCCGCTGCGCAGGCGCGTGCGTTCGAGCAGCAGGGTTTCTCGTGGCTGCATATCGTCGATCTGAACGGCGCCTTCTCCGGGCGTCCGGTGAATGCGGGCGCCGTAGAAGCCATTCTGTCGGCGCTCAGCATTCCGGCGCAGCTTGGCGGCGGCATCCGCGATCTGGCGACCATCGAGATGTGGCTGGCCAAGGGCGTGCGGCGCGTGATCCTCGGGACGATCGCGGTCCGTGATCCCGCACTCGTGCGCGAGGCATGCCGCAAGTTTCCGGGACAGGTGGCGGTCGGCATCGATGCCAAGGGTGGCAAGGTTGCCGTCGAGGGATGGGCCGAGGTCAGCGAGATGACGGCGATCGATCTCGCGCGCCAGTTCGAGGACGCGGGAGTCGCCGCGATCATCTATACCGATATCGAGCGCGACGGCGTGCTGAAGGGGCTCAATCTGCCCGCGACGGCGGAGTTGGCCCGCGCGACCTCAATCCCTGTGATCGCTTCAGGCGGGCTGGCATCGATTGCCGATATCCAGGACATGCTGAAGCCGGAATATGCGATGCTCGAAGGCGCCATCAGCGGGCGTGCGCTGTATGACGGCCGCCTCGATCCGGCACAGGCTCTGGCGCTGATTGCTAGCCGGGCTTGAGCGAGATCACCGAGCGCAGCAGGCAGACGACCATCGCGAGCTGGCACCAGATCGCGGGAATGCGGGCGTCGCGGCGGCAGGTTTGATAGTCGCGCAGGCAGCGGAACGCCGGATCGCTATAATCGGCTGGTTTGGCGCCTTCGGAGACTTCGCGCATTCGCGTGGCGATGTTGTCGAGCCGTGTCAGGATCCGCTTGCGCATATGTTCCGGCAGAGCTTCGAACGCGGCCTCGTCCAGCACGGCGCCGGGTTGCCGGGCTTCGATGTCCTTGAGCTGCGTTCCCGCGATCTTGAGGTTGCGCAGGGCGGTTTTGACGAAGCGGTGCTCGGTGCCCGCTTCATCGAGCGCCGCGATCCGTTCGCGCAGCAAACGGATGTCCTCGGCAGCGAGCTTCTTGCGTTTGACGGCGGCTGCAACCTGTTCGAGATCGTGGCTGCTGTCCTTGGCCATCCGCCGTATCCTCCCCGCCGTCTGAATCGTTAACGGCAACTGTGCCGCAAGATCTCATTGCATCCAAGACCCGGGCGGGCCAAGAAGATGCCATGCTGAAAACCCGCATCATCCCCTGTCTCGATGTTAAGGACGGACGCGTCGTCAAAGGCGTCCAGTTCGTCGATCTGATCGACGCCGGAGATCCGGTGGAAGCCGCCGCCGCTTATGACGCGGCGGGTGCTGACGAGCTGTGCTTTCTCGATATCACGGCGAGCCACGAAGATCGCGGCATCCTGCTTGATATCGTGCGGCGTACGGCCGAACGCTGTTTCATGCCGTTGACAGTTGGTGGCGGCATTCGGACGGTCGATGATATTCGCAGGCTTCTAGAGGCGGGTGCGGACAAGGCGTCCATCAATACGGCGGCTGTCACTGATCGCAGTTTTGTCCGAGCGGCGTCGGAGAAGTTCGGCGCGCAGTGCATCGTTGTGGCGATCGACGCCAAGAAGGTGTCAGCGACAGGTGAAGAAGATCGCTGGGAAATCTTCACCCACGGTGGCCGCAAGCCGACCGGGATCAATGCTATCGATTATGCCCGTGAGGTTGTGGACTTGGGTGCAGGGGAAATCCTTCTGACCTCGATGGATCGTGACGGCACCAAGTCCGGCTTCGACGTGGCGCTGACGCGGGCGGTGTCGGATGCCGTTAGCGTGCCGGTGATCGCGTCCGGCGGCGTGGGGACGCTCGATCATCTCGTTGACGGCGTGCGGCTCGGACATGCCAGCGCGGTGCTGGCTGCCTCGATCTTCCACTTCGGCACGTACACGATCGGCCAGGCCAAGCGGCACATGGCTGATGCCGGGATTGCAATGCGCCTGGACGCTGCGGCGTAAACGCGGTCGCTCCGACCACGATCTAATTCGACACCGAGAGCGCCAAACGCATAACCACCCGGTTGGAAGATGGCCGGTGAACGGCTTCAAATCCGCAAGCCTTGAACATGTACTCGGTCCCAACTTGACTGTCGGTGCTGACGCGCTTGCTGCCTGGCGTTGGGAAGCCTTCAACGGCTTTGGCTCCCGCTGCGCTGGCCAAGGCGACCGCCTCGCGGAGTAAGGATTGTGCGACACCGTTACCGCGCATGTCCGGCCGCACGAAAAAGCACGGTATGAGCCACACATCGTCGTTTTCTGCGTGGTCTAGCCCCTTCAGGGTCGGTGTGTGGATGGCGCGTGCATAGCGGGAGCGTGGCCCGGCTGCGATCCATCCGACCGGGCCGCCGTCGCGATAGGCGATCAGGCCCAACGGATGCGCGGAGTTCTCGGCCAACGCGCGGAGTTTTGCAGCATTCACGCTCGCGCCGTTCTCGTGGAACTCCTTCACGCGAATGATGAACCACATGCACCAGCAGGAGTTCGTCACGCGATGAGCGCCGAACAGTCTTTCCAGATCGGCCCAGATGTCCGAGGTGAGTGCACGAATTTCCAGCATAATCCAGTCCAGCCGAGCCACCCTGCTGCGCTCAGTACGCTCAATCATGCCGATGATGTGCGCACGTGCAAGCCGCCTCAGGCCGGTTTCGCCTTCGGTATCCGCGCCAGCAGACACAGCGGGATCACCAGCCCCGACACGACGGTATACAGGACGAAGGCGTTCAGGTAGCCGATCATGGCGGCTTGCCGCGTGATCTCGTTGGCCAGCTTCGCGAGCCCTTGCACCGTGTCCATCGTCCAGGCTCCCGTCACCCAGGGCAATTCGAGGGCAGGGTTGTAAGGAGAAATGAATTCGGTCATGCGCGCATAATTCGTCGCGGTCGAGCGCACGATCTCGGCCACGGCAACCGAGATGAACAGGCTGGAGCCGAAATTGCGCAGCAGATGGAATATCGCCATGCCCTCGGCGCGGCTTTCCGGCTTCAGTGTCGAGAAGGTGATGACCGTCAGCGGGACCCAGCAGATGCCGATCGCGATGCCTTGCAGGCACGTATTGGCATTGAGCTCGAACGTGCTGACGTTGAGGTCGAAGGTCATCAGCCAGAAGCCGGTGGCCACCTGTACCAACGAGCCAAGGATGAGCGCCACGCGAGCGTCCATCCAACCCATGAACATCGCCAGGAAGAAGCCGATGGTCGCCCCGATGCCGCGCCATCCGATCATGGTGCCGATCGCCGATTCCGGAATGCCGGCATGCTGCTGGAGAAGAGGTGGCAGGAGCACGATCGGCGCGAAATTGAGCATGCCGTAGAGCATGACCAGGATCAGGCCCAGGCTGTAATTGCGATCGAGCATGAGCCGAAGGCTGACAAATGGCCGTTCCGCAGTCAGGCTGTGCGCGATGAACATGTAGAACGCGATCGCGGCGATGAATGTCACGATGATGATCTCGCCACTGTCGAACCAGTCCAGCCGCTGGCCGCGCGAGAACACGAGCTGTGCGCACGCAATCGCGGCCGACAGGGTGAGAAATCCGGTCCAGTCGAGACGTGTTTCGTCACCTTTGTCCGCGGGCAGCACGGCACGAAAGCCGATGGCGGCCACAGCGGCGACCGGCAGTACCATCCAGAATCCCCATTGCCAGCCGTAGTTCTCCGCGATCTGCCCGGCAAATGTCGGGCCGAGAGAGGGGCCGATCATGTTCGCCATGCCGAAGATCGAGATGACGATGCCATGTTGCCGGCGCGGAAAGGCGTCGAGCAGGATGGTCTGGCCGAGCGGCACCAGCGGGGCCCCGAAGGCGCCCTGAACGATGCGCCACGCCACGAGTTCGGTGAGTGACGTCGAAGCCCCGCACATGAACGTCGCGATGCTGAAAGCCACGATGCACCAGAACATCGTCGCGCGACGGCCGAACCGTCCGGCGATCCAGCCGGTGGCTGGCGTGGCGACGGCGGTGGCAACGATGTTGAACGTCATGACCCAGGAGATCTCATCCTGGGTGGCGCCCATCGCACCCTGGAGCTGGGGCAGCAACGCGGATGAGACGAGAATGGTCGCGGCGTAGATCGTCGTGCCCAGCGTGACGATGATCAGCACGAGAAGACGCTGGGTGGTGCTGAATTGGTAAACGCTATCGTCTGTCATGCTACTACCGGCTCTGACGCGGCCCGCAATCTACATCGCAGGCCGGACGTTGACCACGACAATGGATGCCATGCTAATAGTGTCCTAGCTTACGATATGGAGGGCAGGGATCGCAGGATGTCTCCCGACGACGAATACTACATCGGCTATATGATCGCAGACGTCGGACGATTGCTGCGCACGGTGTTCGACCGGCGGGTTCGGCGTCTCGGGCTCACACGGCCGCAATGGACCGTGCTGACGCGCTTGCACAGCCGGCCCGGCCTCAGCCAGTCGGAGGTCGCTGATCTCCTGGAAATCGAGAAGCCGACGGCGGGTCGATTGATCGATAGACTGGAGCGGAAGGGCTGGGTGGAACGGCGCGCCGATCCACGCGACCGGCGGGTCAATCGCATACACCTGACACCCAAGGGAGAGAAGCTGCACACCGTCATCTGGCCGGTGGCGGCGGGGACCGTGGATGAGGCTCTCGATGGACTGACTTCGCGCGAAAGGGAGCAGTTTTCCACGGTCATGCGGCGCGTCAAAGGGCGGCTGCAGGCCCTGGTCGAGCACGATCCGGCGCTCACGGCCCGGCGAGTCGGCAAGAAGGATGAGGCGCGCGTGCTTTGAGGCGGTATCTGGGACATCGTTGGGCGAGACCGGTTCTGCTGATCGTGGTCCCGTGTTTTGTCGTCGCTATTGGCCTGTTCGCGTGGCTCATGGGCGGCCGCTACGTTTCCACCGAGAACGCCTACGTCAAAGCCGATATCGCGCAGATCTCCTCGGAAATCGCCGGACGGATTATCGAGGTCAGGGTGCACGATCACGACGACGTCCGCGTCGGCGACACGCTGGTGCGGCTCGACCCTGAGCCGTTCTCCGTGGCACTCGCACAGGCCGAAGCGGAATTGGATGCGAGCCGCACCGAGGTTGCAACTCTGCTGGCGAGTTGGAACGAGGCGCGCAGCGAACTGCAGGAAGCCGAAAGCAAAACGACGTACTGGGAGGCTCAGTTTTCACGTCAGAAGCAGCTTGCCGGCCGCGGGATCGTGTCTTCGACCAAGCTGGAGGAGGTCGAAATCAACGCCATCGCCGCGCGGGACAGAGTCGCTGTCATGCGTCAGAAAGTGTCGCGGGTTGCAGCCCAGTTGGGCGGTTTGCCTGACCAGCCGGTCGATGATCATCCATTGGTCCGTGAGAAGCGGGCGGCTCGCGACCGCGCTTTGCTCGACCTTTCGCGCACGACGATCCGCGCCCCGCTGAGCGGGATCGCGGTCAACGTCAAGCTGCAGCCGGGTGAACAGATCCGGGCGGCGACGCCACTGTTTGCTCTGGTGAGCGATGCGAGACCGTGGGTTGAAGCCAATTTCAAAGAAACCGAGCTCACGCATGTCCGGCCTGGACAGCAGGCAACCGTGTCGCTGGATATCTACCCCGACACGGAGTGGCGCGCCGAGGTCGAAAGCATCAGTCCGGCTACGGGTGCAGAGTTCGCAATTCTGCCTCCGCAGAATGCCTCCGGCAATTGGGTCAAGGTGGTGCAGCGGCTGCCTGTGCGCCTGCGCCTGCTGCCGCATGCCGATGAGCTGCCCTTGCGCGCGGGAATGACGGCAACAGTCCGTGTCGATACCGAAAGGGAACGCCGTCTCGGCCAGCTCTTCGGAGGGTCGAGTGCCCTGGCTACGGCGCGGAAATAAGCGCGTGTCTTCGGACCGTTCTTAGACCGTTTCCTGCAGCGCGCTCCCGCACTAGGATAGCGAGCGTTGACGCACGCACGCACGAGGGATGACATGGCAGCGACCGGGAATGAATCCGTAATCACCGCTTGGCTGGAAGAGCAGAAGCCGGCGATGATTGAGTTGCTGCGTGACGTGGTGAATATCGATTCCGGGAGTTACGACAAGGCGGGGGTCGATGCCGTTGGTCAACGGTTCGAACGCTTTTTCGCCGAGCAGGGCCTGCTGACGCGACGCGAGCCCATGGAGCGGTTCGGCGATGCCATCCATGTCCGCCTCGATGACCGGCTTGAGAACGAAAAGCCCATCCTGTTGTTGGGCCATCGCGATACCGTGTTTTCGAAAGGCGAAGCGGGGCGTCGTCCTTTTCGCATCGAGAATGGCCGGGCTTATGGTCCGGGTGTCGCCGATATGAAGGCGGGCCTCGTCATGAACGCATTCATCCTGACGGCGTTCAAGAAATTCGGCGGCAACCCAGCTCCGGTCATCGGGTTGATCACGAGTGATGAAGAAATCGGATCTCCGTCTTGCCGCCCGGTTATCGAGCGCGTCGCGCGCGAAGCCCGCGTGGTTCTGAATTCGGAGCCGGGCCGCGCGAATGGCAACGTCGTGACCGGGCGCAAGGGCGGCGTCTTCATGCGCATGACGATCGAGGGCCGAGCGGCGCATTCCGGCGGCAATTTCGAGAAAGGCATCAGTGCCATCGGCGAGTTGGCGCATAAGATCATCGCGATCCATAAGCTCACCAATCTGGACAAGGGAACGACGCTGAATGTCGGCATCGTCCATGGCGGAGAGGCGATCAACATGGTGGCGCCGCTGGCCGAGGCCGAGATCGACCTGCGTTATGTCGATCCGCCCGAGCGCGCTGTGAACATGGCCAAGATCGAACAGATCGTGGCGACGAGCACAGTTCCCGGCACGGTGGCTAAGCTGAAGATCAACGGCGAGTTCGTGCCGCTTAATCCGACCGCGTCGTCCGAGGCGCTGTTTTCCCATTATCAGGCCGCGGCGAAGGATGCCGGCTTGGCGATCGAAGGGGAATTTTCCGGGGGCTGCGCCGACTCGGGGTTCACGGCAGCCATGGGATGTCCGACGATTTGTGCCGTGGGTCCGGTCGGCGGCAATGCGCATACACCAGAAGAGTATCTGGACGTCGAATCGATCGTGCCGCGTGCCCAGGCCATGGCGCTCGCGATCCTGCGCATGGGGCGGTTCGGCTAAACGCAATTCAAGTGCCGCCGGGAAAGGTGAACCCAATATTCACCTTTCTTCTCAAAGTTCGGCCGCTCTTCTGTCTGCGACTTAATATTCAGTGAACCCGGCAAGTGCTACTGATCCTGCGTCCGGGGATGGTTGTTGCAACTCTGCAGCATCCATGAACCGATACAAATACGAATATCTTGCGTTATCTTGATTTCGATGCATCGGTGACTGGGCTCGATTTTTCCAAGGCGGCATGGAATGCTCGACCGTTCTGAGCGCGGGTTGATGACTCCGGAGATCCCTATGCGCGCACGTTTGACGGTTGGGACCTTCATAGCAGCCGCGTTGCTGTCTTTGGCCTCGAATGCCCAGGCGCAAAGGCCCCCCGCCGGACCGCCGGCGGTTGGCGTCGCGGTTGTGGAGCCTCGCGCCATCACCGAAACCACCGAAGTGCGCGGCCGAGTCGAGGCCATGCAAAAGGTCGACCTGATCGCGCGCGTGACCGGCTTTCTCGAAAAGCAGATGTTCGAGGAAGGGGCCGAGGTCCGCAAGGACGATATCCTGTTCGAAATTGAGAAAGCGCCATTCCTCGCGGACGTCGAGGCGAAAGAGGCAGGCATTGCTCAGGCCCAGGCTCAGCTCGACAATGCCAACATCGCGCTCGAACGAGCGCAGACGCTGCTCAAGAACGCGACAGGCACACAACGCGCCTACGACGATGCGCTTGCCAATCAGAAGACTGCCGCAGCGTTGCTGCGCTCGGCCCAAGCCGAGCTGAGACAGTCACAGATCAATCTTGGCTATACCGATATCCGCTCGCCGATCGACGGGCGCATCGGGCGCGTCGCCATCGATCCGGGTAATGTCGTCGGACCAACGGCGGGCGTGCTCGCGACGGTGGTGAGCCAGGATCCGATGTACGTCGTGTTCCCCATGTCCGTCCGGCGTCTTCTCGCGCTCAGAGCGGAGTATGCCGCGAAGGGGTTCAGTGCGGTTCGTCTGCGTCTGCGCCTTCCGGACGGCCGGCTCTACAACCAGGTCGGTAAGCTCGATTTCGTGGATATCAGCGTCGCGCGCGACACCGATTCGATCATTCTCCGCGGCACGATTCCGAACGAACCCGTCAAGGGCGGGCCGAGGTATCTGCGCGAGCTGACGAACGATGAGTTCGTCACCGTGATCCTGGAGGACGTCAAGCCACGCACGGTTATTGCCGTTCCGCGTGTCGCCATCCTCACCGATATGCAGGGCGATTATGTTTTCGTCGTCGGCAATGACAACATCGCGCGACGGCGGAATGTGAAGCTGGGCCAGTCGACGCCGGAAACGGCGTCGGTCGAGTCCGGACTAGAGGCTGGTGAGAAAGTGGTGATTGACGGCGTCCAGCGGGTTGCGGACGGCAGGCCAGTCAATCCTCAGCTCGTCAGCCCCAATACATCCTCAACCACGCCAGCCACAAAATCGGAGGACGTGCCGCCGCCGCCGCAAGCCAATCCTGAACGGAAGTCGAAGCCGGCGCGGGAGCCCAAGAAGTGATCTCCGATACCTTTATCGACCGTCCGCGTCTGGCGGTTGTCATCGCAATCCTGATGACCATTGGTGGTCTCCTGGCGCTCACCAGGCTTCCCGTCGCGCAGCTTCCCGACATCGTGCCGCCGCAGGTGCGCGTCACGGCGCTATATCCGGGCGCGTCGGCGCAAGTGGTCGAGACGACGGTGGCGCAGCCTCTCGAGGCGAAAGTCATCGGCGTCGACAAGATGCTCTACATGAAGAGTACGAGCGGCAGCGATGGATCTTACAATCTGACGGTCAGCTTCGAGCTCGGGACCGATCCCGATATCAACACTGTCAACGTCAATAACCGTGTGCAGACGGCTCTTTCGCAGCTCCCGAATGAGGTTCAGCTCCAGGGCCTCACGGTTCAAAAGCAGTCGAGTTCGATTCTGCAGTTCATTTCGCTCTACAGCAACGACAAGAATTATACCCCGCTGTTCCTGACCAACTACGCGACCATCAATATCCTCGATGAGATCGCGCGAACCTCGGGCGTCGGCTCTGCGTCGCTGTTCGGGCGTCTCAACTATTCGATGCGGATCTGGTTCGATATCGACCGGCTGACCAGCCTCGGCCTCGTGCCGTCCGATATCGTGGCCGCCATCCGGACACAGAACGTGCAGGCTCCCGTCGGACGTATCGGCGCGCGGCCCGTTCCCGACGATCAGAAATTCCAGTTCAATGTCCAGACGCAGGGTCGGCTGACGACGCCTGAGGAATTCGGCAACATCGTCATTCGCGCCAATCCGGATGGATCGATCCTGCACGTGCGGGACGTCGCGCGTGTGGAACTCGGTGCGCTGAACGAAGATTCGGAGGCGTCCCTCAACGGCGAGCCGGCTGTCGTCATCGGCATCTATCTTGCGCCGGGCGCGAACGCGCTCACCACAGCCACCGCGGTTCAGAACAAGCTCGATGAGCTGCGCAAGCGTTTCCCGCCGGGCATGGATGTGCGCGCGGTTTATGATTCTACGACGTTCGTGAATGATACGGTCACCGCGGTTATCCATACGCTGATCGAGGCCTTCATTCTCGTTGCGCTCGTAGTGTTTCTTTTCCTCGGGAATTTCCGGGCGACGCTGATTCCGATTATTGCCGTGCCCGTCAGCCTGATTGCGACGTTTGCGGTTCTCCTGGCGCTTGGATATTCGGCCAACACGGTTTCCTTGCTCGCCATGGTGCTGGCGATCGGTATCGTCGTCGACGACGCGATCGTCGTGGTGGAGAACGTCGAACGCGTGATGGAGGAAGAGCCGGAGCTTTCTCCATCGGACGCGTCGAAGAAAGCGATGGGAGAGGTGACGGCGCCGATTATCGCCATCACGATGGTGCTCCTGTCGGTGTTCGTGCCGATTGGATTCATCCCCGGCATCTCCGGCGAACTGTTCCGGCAATTCGCGGTGACGATCAGTGTCGCGATGCTATTCTCCGCGCTCAACGCATTGACACTGTCACCGGCCCTCTGCGCCGTGTTTCTCAGGCACAGCGGCCCGCGGCGGGGAATCATGGGTTGGATCGGCCGTCGGATCGACAGCGTCCGCGACGGCTATGCCTACGTCGTGAGCAGGCTGCTGCGGATTGCGGTTGTGTCCGTCGTTGCCGTTGCGATCTGCTTCGGCGGCATTCTCGGCCTAGCCTCCATCACGCCGGGCGGGTTCCTTCCCGAGGAAGATCAGGGCGCGTTCTTCATCAACATCCAGCTTCCGGAAGGCGCATCGGTTGCGCGCACCAAGGCCGTTGTCAGGCAGGTTGAGGCGCTGGTCAAAAGCATGCCGCCGGTCGACGACGTCATTGCCGTCTCCGGGTTTTCGCTGCTCGACAACTACTCCGCCAGCAACAACGCGCTGATGGTCGTGCGTTTGAAACCCTTCGCGGATCGCACTGCTGCTGGTGATTCCGCGCAAGCCTTGATCGGCAAGATTTTCGTCGCGTCCCAGCAAATCCTGGCGGCGAACATATTGCCCTTCAACCTGCCGCCCATCATTGGCCTGTCGACCGGCGGTGGCTTCGAATATCAGCTCAACAACCTGGAAGGCGCCGAGCCCACGGCCATGGCAAGCGTCGCCAATGGGCTGATCGCCGCCGCCAACCAGGATCCGCGCCTGACGCGCGTTTTCACGACGTTTGCAGCCAATACGCCATCGCTTTACCTCGATATCGACCGCGACAAAGCCCAGGCGCTCGGATTGACGATGGAGAGCGTGTTCTCGACGCTGCAGGCGACGCTTGGCGGTACGTTCGTCAATAACTTCAACCTGTTCGGACGGACGTGGCAGGTCAACTTGCAGGGTGATGCGCGCGACCGGCGTGACATCAACGCGCTTTGGGAGATCTACGTCCGCAGCAACAGCGGTGCGATGGTGCCGCTGCAGTCGATTGCCGAGGTGCGGCCGGTGACCGGTCCGGCGGTTGTCACGCGGTATAACAACTATCGCTCGGTGACGATCAACGGCAGCCCCGCGCCCGGCGTCTCCTCCGGCACAGCCATGAACGCGATGGCGGAGGTCTCTGACAGAGTGCTACCGCAGGGCTACGCATTCGAGTGGACCGGCACCGCCTTCCAGGAGCAACGCGCATCTGGGCAAACGGGCGCTATTCTCGCGCTGGCCGTGCTGTTTGCGTACCTGTTTCTCGTTGGCCTGTATGAGAGCTGGGTTATTCCGATCCCGGTGCTGTTGTCGGTGTCGGTCGGAATTCTGGGCGCCTTCGTGGGAATGCTGATCGCGCGTGTGACGCTCGATCTTTACGCCCAGATCGGACTGGTCGTCCTGATCGCACTGGCGGCGAAAAACGGCATTCTGATCGTGGAGTTCGCGAAGGAGCGGCGAGAAGCCGGCATGAGCATCGCGGAGGCGGCCGAGGTCGGAGCGCGGTTGCGATTCCGGGCCGTGATGATGACGTCGATCGCGTTCATCCTCGGATTGGTTCCCCTGGTGTGGGCAGACGGCGCATCGATGATCGCGCGACGGAACGTCAGTACGCCGGTTTTTGTCGGCATGCTGACGGCAAGCACCATTGGAATTTTCCTCATTCCGATGCTGTATATGACGTTCCAGTCTGCGCGCGAACGGATCAAAGCCAGGTTTGGAGGAGCCTCCGCGCCTGCACACACCGAGGCGTCAAATCCGTAGCCGCAGAAACGGGTTGCGATCAACACGGTTGCCACAAAGTGAACCAGGATCGCAAAAACACGTTATGACTAGGCGATCTCCTGGCTCTCGCGTTTGCGCGAACAGAGGTCGGTCCATTGGCTCGTACCAAGCTGACTCACCTATAGGATTGAACCATGACCCGCAGTTTCGCTCCCGGCGTGACGCACAACTCCAGCAAAGCGATGATCAACCTTCTGAACGCCCGATTGGCCGATGCCATTGACGTACGTCTGGCGATCAAGCAGGCACATTGGAATATCAAGGGGCCGAACTTTATCGCGCTGCACGAACTCTTCGATCAGGTCTCTACGCGCTTCGATGATCACGTCGATACGATTGCGGAGCGCGCCGTCCAGCTTGGCGGCCAAGCCATGGGAACGACGCAAGCGGTCGCTTCTGCAACGAAAATCGATCCATATCCGGCAGACGCCACCAAGCAGGCTGATCATCTCAAGGCACTGACGGAGCGGATCGGCGCTTTCGCAAAAGCTGTGCGTGCCGCGATCGACGAAGCGGATAACGCTTCCGACGCCGACACCGCCGATATCTTCACGCAGGTGTCACGTTCTGTGGACAAGGATCTCTGGTTCATCGGATCGCACGAAGTCTAGGCTGTTTTCTCCGGTCTGAACCGTCCATTGTTGCGTGTGTGTTCGAGCCGGGCGAGACGTGGTTGTGCCCGGCTTAGATATGCATTTTGGGCGTGGTTTTGTTGACAAGCACACTCCACTTTCGTAGAGCCATCGACAGTCGTTCGATGAGCGGGTCGAGGGGTCGGCGAGATCTGTCGGCGCGCAAGTCTCTTGCTATATTCGCGGTCCGCGAACGGACGCGCAGACGCGGAGCCCCGCAGGGGCCCGTAGGGGCAAAACGCAGCAACGGCAAGCGCCGAGGCGATTTCGAGGAGGTGACCGTGCATTTTCGCTTTAAGGTTCCCAGGCGCATCACGGGGTGTGTCGCAACGATCGTCTCGCTCGCAGCTCTTCTGCCGATGTCAGCCGCCTCGGCCGCGAGCGTTGCGGAGGTCACCGACACCTACGCCAATATCGCCCTGGCCGGTTACGAGGATTCTCTCACCACCGCCAAAGCGCTCAAGGCCGCCATCGACAAGATGGTCGCGAACCCGAATGAGGCCACCCTCAAGGACGCACGGCAGGCCTGGCTCGCTGCGCGCGTACCTTATATGCAGACCGAGGTTTTTCGCTTCGGCAACAAAATCGTGGATGAGTGGGAAGGCAAGGTGAACGCCTGGCCGCTCGATGAAGGCCTGATCGATTACGTCGACGACGGCTACGGCACGGCCTCCGACAGCAATCCGTTGTACGCTGCGAATGTCATCGCCAATAAGTCGCTGACCGTCGGCGGCGGTAAGGTCGACACCAGCCGGATCACCAAGGAGCTGTTGGCGGATACGCTTCAGGAGGCGGAGAAGATCGAAGCCAACGTCGCCACGGGCTACCACGCCGTCGAATTTCTTCTGTGGGGTCAGGATCTGAACGGGACCGACGCCGGCTCCGGTGACCGCAAGGCGACGGATTTCGACACGGCCAAGTGCACGAACGGCAATTGCGACAGGCGGATCGAGTATCTCACGGTCGTCACCGATCTGATGATCGACGATCTCACCTGGATGGTTGCGCAGTGGAAGAAGGACGGCGCAGCCCGCAAGGAACTGGCGAAATCGGATACCGCGGCGCTGACGGCCATCTTCACGGGTCTCGGCAGCTTGTCCTACGGTGAAATGGCAGGTGAGCGCATGAAGCTCGGCCTCCTGCTTCATGATCCCGAGGAGGAGCACGACTGCTTTTCCGACAATACCCACAACTCACATTTTTATGACATCATGGGCATCGAGAATGTGTATCTGGGCCGCTACAAGCGCCTGGACGGCAGAGTCGTCGACGGTGCCAGCGTGTCCGATCTCGTGAAAGCCAAGGCGCCGGAGATCGATGAACGCGTTCGCAAGGCGCTGGCGGATACGGTAGCCAAGGCTCAGGTTCTCAAGACCCGTGCCGAGACCAAAGAGGCCTATGACCAGATGCTGGGCGAGGGCAACGCTGAAGGAAATGCCGTCGTCGAGGACGTGATTGGCGCCTTGATTGCGCAGACCAAGGAGTTCGAGCGCGCGATTGCGACGCTTGAGCTGCAGGCCATCCAGTTCGAAGGCTCTGACAGCCTCGACGATCCGGCCAAGGCCTTGGAAGGAAAGAAATAGGTCGGAATGGCGGAATTCGGCGGTCTGCTGAAAAGGCTCGCACCGGCGATACCAGGACTAGTCGCCGGACTCCTGGTGTTGACCGGAGGCGCAGCCTACTCGCAGATCGCCGGCCACCGGCAAGTCGCCAGTACGCACGCTGGTGGAGCGCCCGGAGTTCTTGAGCCTGGTGAGGATCGCCCCGGTGGAGATGCCACGACGGACACCGGTCTCACCACGGCCGATGCGTTCTCCCAGTTCTCCGCGAACATGGGTTTCGCGAAAGAACTCGATTTCAAGATCGGCAACGGCGTCTTCCGCAAGCTGTGGGTTTCGGCACCGTCATCGACGCGCTCATCGGACGGGCTGGGTCCGCTTTTCAATGCGCGGGCCTGCCAGAGCTGCCACCTGAAGGATGGGCGCGGCCATCCACCGAGAAGCACTGACGTCGAAGACCGTTCGGTTTCGATGTTTCTCAGGCTTTCGATTCCTCCGCAAACCGAGGAGGAACGCAGGTCGATCGCGGAAGGACGCGGCGGCGTTATTCCCGAGCCGATTTACGGCTCCCAGCTTCAGGAACTCGGCGTTCAGGGACATGCCGGAGAGGGCCGCATGATCGTCACCTACGACGAGAACCCTGTGACGCTCGCCGGCGGCGAGGTTGTGCGTTTGCGCAAGCCGACGTATCGCATCGTCGATCTCGGCTACGGCCCGCTGCATCCAGAGACGATGGTGTCACCGCGCATGACGCCGCAGATGATCGGCCTGGGGCTGCTGGAGGCTATTCCCGAGGCGGATATCCTGGCGCGCGCGGACCCGGATGACCGCGATGGCGACGGCATATCCGGTCGCGCCAATCGTGTCTGGTCGGTGGAACAGAACCGCGTGACGCTTGGCCGATTCGGCTGGAAAGCCGGTCAGCCGACGGTTCTGCAACAGTCGGCTGAGGCCTTTGCGGGCGACATCGGAATCGGCAACTGGATAGCACCGCGCGCTTTTGGTGATTGCATGCCCGCGCAGGAATTTTGCCGGAAGGCTCCGCACGGTGGCACCGCCAAGGCTCCCGACGAGGAGATCAATCGCACGCTTCTCAATCTTGTCGGCTTCTATGCGCGCAATCTCGCCGTTCCGGCGCGCAGAGATCCGACAGGTGCGGATGTTCTGGCAGGGAAGCGGATTTTCAGCGCGATCGGCTGTGCGAGCTGCCATGTCCCCAGCCATGTCACGGGGGAAAACTCCCCCGATCCGCATTTGCGCAACCAGCGCATCTGGCCATATACCGACCTGCTTTTGCACGACATGGGGGACGGCCTGGCGGATGGCAGGCCGGAAGGCTTTGCCGATGGCCGCGAGTGGAGGACACCGCCGCTGTGGGGCATCGGCCTGACCGAAACGGTGAACGGACACACGTTCTTTCTGCATGATGGCCGGGCACGCAGCATCGCGGAGGCCATTCTCTGGCACGGCGGAGAAGCGCAGTCCGCCCGCGACGCATTTGCGGTGCTATCGCCCGATGACCGCAAAAAGCTGATCGATTTCGTGAATTCGCTGTGAAGGTTTCTGATGTTGACGGCACGCTTCATTCGGCAATTTGTGATCTTCGCGTTTACGGCGGTTGTCTCATCGGCTGCGGTGCAAGCGGCCGAACCGCGTAAACCGTTCGATCATGCGACCTTGGCGCGTCAGGCGCTCGAAAAGCATATCGTGCCTGGATACAAGAACCTGGTGAATGCCGCCAAAGGGCTGTCCCAGGAGATGGACCGCTATTGCGCGAAGCCGCCGTCGCCTAAACCTCCCAGGAGCGTCGACAGAGCTTTCGATGCGTTCGTGACGGCCTGGGGCCGCGTCGAGCACATCAATTTCGGGCCTATCACGCAGGAAAATCGCCTTGAGCGCATTCTGTTCTTCCCCGATCGGCGTGGACTCGGCGCGCGGCAGGTCGCAAGAGCGCTGCAAAAGCGCGACCCGGGCGTCACCGATGCGCAGGTGCTGGCGTCTAAAAGCGTTGCTCTGCAAGGCATAGGCGCGCTGGAAATCGTGCTGTTCGGGGAGCGTGGGAAAGCAGACGATAATGCCGAGGCGCGGACACATCGTTGCGGCTTCGCGCGGGCCGTTGCCGCCAATCTCCTGAGACTGTCACAGGAGGTGCTCGACGGTTGGACACGAGAGGATGGCTTTCGGCATACCTGGCTGAATCCGGGAGCCGGCAATCCGCTCTTCGTCAAACCTTCAGAAGTGACGCAGGTTCTCGCGAAGTCTGTTGACCAGGGCTTGGAGCGCATTCGGGATGAAAGGGTCGCCGGTCCTTTGGCGTTCGGAAAGCAACGGCGCAGATTGCCGGCCGTTCTGGAGAAGAGCAACCACACCTTCCGGCTGACGACGGCGAACCTCGAAGGACTCCGCGATCTTTATACCACCGGCGGCATTCAGAAGGCCATCGTCGCGACGGAGAGTGTCGATGGGATTGCCAGCGTGCCGGACAACGCCGCACTGGTCCTCAACGAGATCAATACCGCGCTGAAGATCGCAAGGCGGCTGATCGGTGTTCCCCGACCATTCGATAATTCCGACATTACAAGGCGGCTGATCGCGATGGGCTTTCCCCTGAAAAACGCGCGCACGCAGCTTACGATTCTCATGGCCGCGACGGCAGGGCTCACGCTGGGGTTCAATTCGTCCGATGGTGATTGATCGCAGAACTTTCCTGCTCGGGACATGCAGCGTCGTTGCCGCGCCGGGTTCAGCGTGGGCTGAAAAGAAGGACAGCGTTCTGTTCGCGGCGGCCCGCAAGGGGCCGGACGGGCAATATTCGGCAGCCATCTTTACCGAGGATGGGCGCGACGTTCATGCGGTCGCACTGCCTGACCGCGGCCACGACCTTACGGTCTGCCCGGTGACACATCGTTGCGTGGTGTTCGCGCGCAGGCCGGGAAATTTCGCGATCGCGTTTTCCAAGGATCGGTCGCTTGCGCCGATCTCCTTCACGACACCGGCCAACAGGCATTTCTACGGCCATGGCATTTTTTCCCGCGATGGCCGGCTGCTGTACGCGACTGAAAATGACTTCGAAAACGCACGAGGGATGATCGGCGTTTATGATGCCACCGCGGATTTCAAACGGATCGGAGAGTTTCCCTCGTACGGGATCGGGCCGCATGATCTCGCGCTGCTTCGCCGGCAGCCTGTGCTCGTCATCGCCAACGGGGGGCTGATCGAGCATCCCGATTTCGGCGGTGGCCGCCGTGTTCTCAATCCGGATGCAATCGATACGTCGCTCGCGTACGTCGATCTGCGCACGGGCGACCTTCTGGAACGGCACGCGTTGGGGAAGGTGGAGATGCTTTCACTACGGCACCTCGATATCGGCCACGACGATACGGTGGTGATCGGTGGTCAGTTGCAAGGGCCGGTGACCGGCGGCCGCGCGCTGGTCTATCGGCATCGGCGCGATCAGCCGCTCACGGCGCTGAGATTCGACGATGAAATCGCAAATCGCCTGTCGGGCTACATTAGCTCGGTCGCAGTCGACGCGTCCGGCGAGCTTGCGGCGGTGACCTCGTCGAAAGGCGCGGTGGCCACGATGATCGACATCGCGTCAGGCAACGTTGTCGGCTCGGTGACCTGCAATGACATTTCGGGAATCGCATCTGCGGTCTTGCCGAAGACGTTTCTGGTGACGAGCGGTCAGGGTGTCGTGGGGGAGGCCACGGCGAAAGGGTTTCATCAATCCGCCGAAACCAGTTGGCAGTGGGACAATCACGCTGTCATCGTGCTGAACGCCTGACGCCGTGTCACGCACGCCGCGCGCGCTGCACGGCCTCTTCCAAGGCTTCCAGAAAGCGGGAACGATCGCGCTTCGTGAAGCTTGCGTTATATCCTTTGCTTTCGCCGGTTTCGCGCAAATGCGCTGACAGATCGCGCATGGCGAGCGCCATCCCGATGCCGGCGTCGGTGAACGGCTTTCCGGTCGGACCGATGACTTGCGCTCCGGCTTTGAGACAGCGTGACGCCAGCGGGATATCCGCGGTTATGGCGATGTCGCCCGGTCTAATCTTCTCTGCGATCCAGTTGTCAGCAGCGTCCGGCCCATCCGAAACGACCACGCGGCGCATCAATTCGCTTTGCGGCAGGCGCATCCAGGTGTTCGAGACGAAATGCATGACGAGGCTGTGACGCTCGCCCACACGCACGACCTCGTCCTTGACGGGACACGCATCCGAATCGACGAAAATCTCCACGTTATCCATCCGCTCAAGTCAGTTTGATTTCTGGGCGCGCCGCAACGCCGCCGCGAGCGCGCTTTCGCCTTGCGGTTCGCTCGGCCGATGTAACGCCGGCCGCTCACGTCCTTGAGGTGGAGCGGATGGGGAACCGCTATTTGAGCTGCCCGACTTCATTGTCAGGCCGATCCGCTTCCGCGCTTCGTCAACGTCTTTCACGCGGACCCGCACGACATCGCCCGCCTTCACGACCTCTCGCGGATCCTTCACGAAGCGATCCGCCATTTCCGAAATGTGCACGAGACCATCCTGATGTACGCCAATATCGACGAATGCACCGAACGCCGTGACGTTGGTGACGACGCCTTCGAGAAGCATGCCCGGTTCAAGATCGGAGAGTTTCTCGATACCTTCCTTGAAGGTTGCGGTTTTGAATTCCGGACGCGGATCGCGGCCCGGTTTTTCAAGCTCCGCAATAATGTCGCTGACGGTTGGAATTCCGAATTGAGAATCCGCATAGGTGCCGGGTCTCAATGTTTTGAGAAACGCGATGTCGCCAATCAGCGTTTTGATTGGCCGGCTGGTGCCGGCCGCAATTCTCTCGACCACGGGATAGGCCTCGGGGTGAACGGCCGAGGCATCAAGCGGATTCTTCCCGTTCATGATACGCAGAAATCCCGCAGCCTGCTCGAAGGCTTTCGGCCCCATGCGCGATACTTTTTTCAATGCTGCGCGCGTCGCGAACGAACCATTTTCATCGCGAAATGCAACAATGTTGGAAGCGAGCGTCTGATTAAGTCCGGAGACGCGGGTCAGCAGCGGGACTGACGCGGTGTTGACATCGACACCGACCGCGTTGACGCAATCCTCGATCGTGGAATCCAGGGATTGCGCCAGATCGGCCTGGTCGACGTCGTGCTGGTACTGGCCGACGCCGATGGCCTTCGGTTCGATCTTGACCAGTTCGGCGAGAGGATCCTGGAGACGACGGGCGATCGAAACGGCACCCCGCAAGCTGACATCGAGATCGGGAAACTCTTTCGCTGCCAGCTCACTGGCCGAATATACGGAAGCGCCTGCCTCGGACACCATGGCTTTCGTCAGCCCCAGCTCCGGCATTTTACTGATCAGTTCAGCGACAAGTTTTTCTGTTTCGCGGCTCGCCGTTCCGTTTCCAATGCTGACGAGCTGCACCTTGTGTTTGCGGCAGAGGGTCGCCAGCGTGGCGAGAGAGCCCTGCCAGTCGCGGCGCGGTTCGTGCGGATAGACGGTTGCGGTGTCGAGCAGCTTGCCGGTCTCACTGACCACGGCAACCTTGACGCCGGTGCGGATTCCGGGATCGAGGCCCATGGTGGTCCGCGGTCCGGCAGGCGCCGCGAGCAGAAGATCCTTCAGGTTGCTTGAAAACACGGTAATTGCGTCGGTGTCGGCGCGCTCCTTGAGGCGGGTGAGGAGGTTGCTTTGCAATGAGCCGGACAACTTATCCTTCCAGGCGAGACGCGCGGTTTCGCTGAGCCATGCGTCAGCCGGCCGACCGCGATCAGCGATGCCGAACGCACTCCTGATTCTGAGTTCAGCCGGATGAGGACGTCCGCTCTCGTGTTCGACATCGAGATCGAGCAGCAGGATCCCCTCGTTCTGACCGCGGAGGAGGGCCAGCGCGCGATGCGACGGCATGTCCTTGATGTTCTGGCTGAACGCGAAATAATCGGAGAACTTCGCACCGTCCTCAGCTTTCGATTTGCGCACCTTCGATGCGAGCGTACCGGTGGTCCAAAGCCATTCACGCAGGTTTCCAACCAGGGGCGCCGATTCGATAATCGTTTCGATCAGAATCTGGCGCGCGCCTTCCAATGCCGTCTCCGCATCGGCAACGCCGCGTGACGGATCGATATACTTTGCGGCTTCCTGGGTCGGCGTCAGATTCGGATTTTTCAAAAGCGCTTCGCTGAGCGGAGCAAGCCCGGCCTCGCGCGCAATCTGTGCTTTGGTCCGGCGTTTCGGTTTGAACGGAGCATAAAGATCTTCAAGCTGGACCTTGGTGTCGGCGCTATCGATCAGCCTGGCCAGTTCCGGCGTCATTTTGCCTTGTGCGTCGATGCTTTTGCGGATAGTGGCGCGACGGTCGTCCAGATCGCGCATATAGGCCAGCCGTTCGACGAGCTTTCGCAATTGCGTATCGTCGAGCCCGCCTGTCTTTTCCTTGCGGTAGCGGGCGATGAACGGCACTGTCGCGCCTTCCGCCAGAAGCTCGACGACCGAGGCGACCTGTGCGGAGCCGATGCCAAGCTCGTCGGCAATGCGCTGGTTGATCGTGTTCATCGTGCGACCTTGTCATAAGAGGATAGCGAAAATCGGCAATTCGTTCACCGCAATACCAGATGCCATGGTCAGGATGCATGTGGTGATTGGCGACGCTTTGGGGATAACGGTCAATTCGGCGATCGTGCGGCCTGCGGGGAACTCTCCCCGCGAACGAAGCGTTGACGTCCCGATGAAGCTCACGCTTTGGAACGCGGCACTCCATGACAGGCGGCAGCCTTTTCAGCTCTCTTCCCGAGACGACCATCATCGGTCGGCTCGTGATCGCGATGGCATTGGGCGCGTGTATCGGTCTCGATCGTGAGATGAAACGACGGCCCGCGGGTCTGCGCACCCATATGCTCGTGGCGTTGGCGTCCGCTGCCTTCACATTGATTACCATCGAGGTTTATCAGGAGACGATGCAGGCGCCTGGCAGCAATCCCGGCACGCGTGCCGATCCCATCCGCATCGTGGAGGCGGTGACGGCAGGTGTGGCGTTCATCGCAGCCGGGGCCATCATTCGCCCCTCGGGCGGCGATGTGCAGGGCGTGACGACGGGGGCTGCCATCTGGCTCGCGGGCGCGATCGGTGTGGCGTGCGGCATCGGGTATTACACCGTGGCCGTCGGGGCGACGGCCCTGGCTATCTTGGTCTTGCAGGTTCTGGGCTGGGTCGAGACCCGCGTTCTGGGAACCGATTCCGAGGACTGAGACCCTGGCCGTCTCCTTGAGGTGGCGGGCACGACTTTTCCTTTCCGCGCGGTCGTGGCGCGTGTAGATAAATCGTCGCGGTGCGGCTCGGGGAGGCCATGCCGCTCAAATCCCATGCTTCTCCGCAGACAAGAACCTCAATCGGGTGCAGGCCCGATGCTCCGGAAGCTGCTCATCATGCTCGACTTCATCTGGACGTCCGTGCTCATCGGGATCGGGGCGACAGCCCTGATGGATGTGTGGGCGATCGCGCTGAACAAGGTCTTTGGTATCCCGCCGCCCAATTGGGGGCTGGTCGGCCGCTGGTTCTGTCATCTGACCAAAGGCAAGGTGTTCCACGACGACATTACCAAGGCATCGCCGTACCCCAACGAGCTCACGATCGGTTGGATCTCGCACTACCTCGTCGGCATTCTCTATGCGGCGGTGCTGGTGCTGTGGGGCGGACAGGCATGGCTCGCCGCACCGACGTTCCTGCCGGCATGGATCGTGGGACTTGTAACGGTTGGCGCAGGCTGGTTTCTTCTGCAGCCGGGCATGGGCGCGGGATGGGCAGCGTCGAAGCGGCCGAATGCAAACCAGATCCGTGTGCTCAATATCCTCACGCACACCGTCTTCGCGGCCGGGATGTACGGGAGTGCGCTTCTGATCAGCTAGCCCGGATTGGCGGGTTCAGTGTCCGCCGACGAGTTCGCCAAGGCCGAGCGAAACCGCGGGGATATAAGTGATCAGCATCAGGATGAAGATCAGCATCGCCAGAAATGGAAGCGATGCGCGCACGACGCTGCTGGGCGAGGCCTGACCCATCGAAGCCGTCATATAGATGAGCGCGCCCACTGGGGGCGTGCATAGTCCGATCACGAGGTTCAAGACGATCATCACACCGAAGTGCACGGGATCCATGCCGATAGCCGTCACGAGCGGCAGGAACACGGGAACCAGAATGACAAGTGCCGGGAGGGGATCGAGGAACATCCCGACGGCAAAGAATATGACGTTGAGAACAAGCAGCAGCATCCAGGGTTGCGGATCGAAAGCCTTGATGGTCGCCGCCAGTTCCTGGCCGATGCGCTGATCGGCAATGATCCAGGCGAAGATCGACGAGGCCCCGAGGATCACCAGAATTGAACCGGTCGCATGTGCAGCACGCGTCAAAGCCTCGATGATGGATGAGAGCGTCAACGCGCGGTAGGCGATGAAGCCGAGCAAAAGCACATAGACCGTCGCCACTGCGCCGGCTTCCGTCGGCGTAAACACGCCGCCGCGAATGCCGCCGACGATGATGATCGGCGCGAGCAAGGCAAGGGCTGCACGCAGGGTTGCGTTGAGAACCTCGTGTCGTGTTGCCCGCGCGGATCGGGGCAGGTTGAGCCGGCGGGCGCTGATGTAGACGACGGTGCTCAGTCCGGCCGCGATCAGGAGGCCTGGCACGATGCCGGCCATGAACATTGCGCCGACCGATACGTTGGCTAGCACCGCATAGATGATCATCGGGATCGAAGGCGGAATAATCGGTCCGAGCGTCGAAGCCGTTTCAACAAGCGCTGCCGAGAAGGATGCAGGATAGCCTTCCTTCTTCATCGAACGGATCAGCAGCGGGCCGACAGCGGCCGCATCGGCCACGGCGGAGCCGGACACGCCCGCCATCACAACTGAGCTGATCACGCCGACCTGGCCGAGGCCGCCGCGCACGTGGCCGACGAGAGAGCGTGCAAACGCGAGGATGCGGTCGATGACCCCGGCCGCGGTCATCAGCTCTCCGGCGAGGAAAAACAGCGCGATGGCCAGCAATGCGAAGCTGTCGATGCCGCCGATAAATAATTGCGGAACCACCGTCAGCGGCAGCTCCGGCCGGATGATCAGCAGCGTGACGACCGATGAACCCAGCAAGGCAAAGACCAGCGGGATGCCAAGCGCGGTCAACGCCAGCATCACACCCATAAGCAATGCGAGGACCATGCTCAGGCCGAGTCCCGTAGTTTGCGGATGAGATCGACGGTCATGAACAGCAGCCAGAGGCTGCCACCGGCGATGAGAGACCAATAGAGCCACTGAACCGACACCGGCAGCGCCGTGTAGCGGTCATAAGCCGTAAGTTCGACGAGTGTCATTCCGTGTGTGATCAGGAGGAGCAGAAGCGCAGCTCCGACCAGCGTCTGAACCGCGGCGAGGATTTTCCGGTGGCTACGGTCGAGTGTGATTTCCAGAAGATCGATGCGCATATGCGCGGCGCGGCAAGCGCCGAGCAACACCAGCCAGACGAAGAGCAGTCTCAAGAGCTCTTCGCTCCAAGGCGTGGACAGGCCAAGAACGTACCGCGCAAGAACCTGAAAGAATGCGAGCGCCGCAATTGCCGTCAGCAATGCGGCGCCCAATCCGTCAACGGCCCTCTGGAGGATCCTGACCATGTGTCGAACAGGCCTACTTCTTGGCCGCTGCCAGGATCTGATCGATGATCTCGCTGCCGTGTTCTTTTACGTATGTCGCCTTCACCGGATCCAGGACAGCCTTCTGGAACGGCGCGATATCGACCGTCTCCACGACGCTAACGCCGGCTTTTTTCATGGCCGCGAGTGCTTCTTCGTTCGCCTTGACGTTCAGCTTGCGCTGGAAATCGCGCGCTTCAGCCGCCGCCTGCAGGACAGCCTTCTGGTTGGCGTCGCTCAGGCTCTTGAATTTCTGCTGGTTCATGACGGTGATCGACACCGTATAGGCGTGCTGCGTCATCGACAGATGCTTTTGCACTTCGTGGAAACGGTTCGAATAGATGATGGAGAGCGGATTCTCCTGACCGTCCACCGCGCCGGACTCGAGGGCCAGGTACACCTCGGTGAAGGGCATTGGTGTCGGAATTGCACCCCAGATCTTGAAGGCCTGAACGTGTGCCGGGTTCGGAGTCGTGCGGATCTTGAGGCCTTCGAGATCCTTCGGCGTTTTCACGTCACGCTTGCTGTTCGTGATGTTGCGGAAGCCGATCTCCCAGAAGGCGAGCGGCTGCATGCGATGCTTCTCGAGGCCCTTCAGCAGCGTCTCGCCGACCGGGCCGTCGATAATGCGATAAACATGGTCGAAATCGTTGAACAGATACGGCAGATCGAGCGCATTGAGCTTCGGTTCGAACCGCGTGAAAAACGGATTGCCGGTATTGCCAATATCGATTGTGCCCAGCCGGACGCCTTCAAGAACGGCCGGATCATTGCCGAGCTCCCCGGCGGGATGCACGGAAACCTTCACTTCGCCCTTCGTCAGCGCCTCGACCCGTTCCTTGAAATGCAAAGCCGCGGCGTGATGCGTATCCGCCGTGGGTTGCGTGTGAGCGAACCGCAGCGTCGTCTCGGCGATAGCAGGCCCGCAGACCAGAGCGGATACGGCAGTGAGAATAGCGAGCAGTGGGCGAGTCATTGTTTCCTCCAGGATGCTGAAGCGCTTCTGAACGACGCTCTAGCCAGAGACTTTGCATGCAAGTGCGCGAACGTCAAATCCGGATTGCTGGAAAATGAGCCGCAGCCTATAAATTTGCATGCAATGGATCACTGGACCCTTGGAAATAGAACCGGCCATCGCTCCGTTCTCGGGGCGGGGAAGCGCGACCGCAGCCGCCGCATCCAGGCTCCGCGACTCGATCGTCAGTGGAGAGATCGAACCGGGAACGCGCATCCGGGAACGTGCGATGTGCGAGCGTCTGGGCTTGTCGCGCACGCCGCTGCGTGAAGCGCTGAAGATTCTGGAAGCCGAGGGTTTCGTGACGATTTCCCCCAACCGGGGGGCCGTTGTCGCAGAACTGGGCGTCGATGTGATCGGCGCAACCTTCGAGGTGTTGGCAGGCCTTGAAGCGCGCGCAGCCGAGCTGGCCTGCTCACGAATATCGGAAGCCGAGGTGACGAGAATTGCGGCTCTGCACGACGCCATGGAGGCGCATCATCGAGATCAAAAGCTGCTCGATTATTTCCACGTCAACCAGGCCATCCATCACGCCATCGTGGATGCGGCGAGAAATCCGGTGTTGTCACGTATTTATCGTGCGGAAAGCCGGCGGATCTGGCGCTATCGCTACGCCACCAATCAGCAGCATGCCCGCTGGGACAGCGCCGTGCGGGAGCACTACCAGATCCTGCAAGCTCTGCGCGCGCGGGATGCCGTGCTGTTGCGCGAGCTGGTGCGGGCACACCTGATGGCGGGTTGGGCCGTGGTGCGGCAAGGTCTCGACGTCGATGCGTGACGACTTGGGTACACGCACGAGGTGCGTTTCGTCCCTGATCTGATTTCCAAACCTGAGCAGATGTCTATCGCCCCGTTAAGTGTTATGGACGGCGTTGCGCGGTGGCGGAACCCCTGATTTGCTCTTCCGTCGGCGCGATTGAAGACTTCTGAGGAAGTCTTATCGAAATCGACGTTGCCAAGCGCCAAGAGGGAGTTCGCACATGCGCGTCCTACTGTCGACCATCGCCGCGGCGATCAGCATTCTGCTGATGGTTATCGTCGAGCTTGTGATCACCGTCGCTCTCTATATCTACCTGAACCTCTACCATCTGGAGACGTTCGGGTATCTGGTCCGCCTGGCGAGTTCTGTCCTCCAGGTTCTGACCACGCAAATCGAATACTGGGTGCCGCTTTCAGCCAACGCAGCGTATGCGACGCTGATCGGCGAGCTGGGGCCGAAATCGATCCTGCTGCTGATGCTTGGACTTGTGACCGGCGCAGTCATACGCGCCATCGCTCGATTGCTGGCGCGTCTCGTTTCGCGCGCGTCGTCCGCAGAGCCGCAACACACCTGAGCGATCATGCTGATCGGGGCGTCTGACCCTTGAGTATGGCCTGGCCGGAAGGCTGGCTCACTCGGCCGGAACGGAGTGGCCGGCTGCGTGATGTCCGGAGGTCGGGGCGCGCGCCGTGGCCGAGCGATCCCGGGCCAGCAAGGTGTAAGCCGTTGGTACGACGAACAGCGTCAGGAGTGTACCGAGAACGAGGCCGCCGACGATGACGAGCCCGATCTGGTTACGGCTTTCCGCACCAGCCCCGATTGCCATCGCCAGCGGGACGGCGCCCAGCACCATGGCGCTGGTCGTCATCAGGATGGGCCGTAGGCGTAACGCGGAAGCCTCGATCACGGCCTCGATCCGTGAGCGGCCCTGCTCCTGGAGCTGATTGGCGAATTCGACGATCAGAATGCCGTTCTTGGTGATCAGGCCGACGAGCGTCACCAGCCCCACCTGACTGTAGATGTTCATCGTGCCGCCGCCGAGCTTGAGGGCGAGCAGCGCGCCCGTCATCGAAAGCGGCACCGTCAGCATGATGATGAACGGATCGATGAAGCTTTCGAACTGCGCGGCGAGGACGAGGTAGATAAATGCGAGAGCCAGGATGAACGTGAAATAGATGTCGCCCGAGGCCTGCATATATTCGCGCGACTGGCCGATATAATCGAGCTCGACAGATGATGGCAGCACGCGGCGTGCGGCCTGTTCGAGAGCTGCCAGTGCTTCGCCCTGCGAGTATCCGGTTGCCACGTTGGCGGTGATGTCGGCGGAGCGCAACTGATTCATCCGGCCGAGCTCACGCGGCGCGACGGCTTCGCGCAAATCCACCAGATTGGAGAGCTGGATCATGTCGCCGTTGCTGCCGCGGACATAGATCTTCGACAGGTCGTCCGGGTTGGTCCGCTCGATATCCGCGACCTGCACGATCACATCGTACTGCTTGCCGTTTTGCTTGAAGCGCGTTACCTGCCGGCCGCCGAGCATGGTTTCAAGGGTCCGCCCGATCGTCGCGACTTCGGCGCCAACGTTGGCGGCCTTCTCGCGATTCACCGTCACCTTGATCTCGGGCTTGTTGAGTTTGAGGCGTGTTTCGAGGTTCGCCAGCGCCGGATGTTTTTCGGCTTCGGCGATGACCGCTTCGACCATCTTGTTCAACTCGGAGTACTCGGCCTGCGCCTGCACGGCGATCCACACCGGCCGCGAACTCGCGTTCTGCCCGAGCGAGGGCGGATTATTGGCATAGGCCAGCACGCCCGGCAGCTTCTTCATCTCGCCCGCGAGATCCGCGACGATCTCCTGCTGCTTGCGCTCACGCTCGCCCCAGGGCTTGAGGCGCGCGAATGAAATGCCTTGCGAGATAATCGGGTTTCCGGAGACCACGAAGAAAGCTTCCGCCTCCGGCACTTTCGAAAAGATGTCCTCGAACCGGCGCGCGTACTTCTCCATGAAGTTGAGCGTCGCGCCTTCCGGTCCGATGAAGAAACTGATGACCGTGCCACGGTCCTCGACCGGTGACAGTTCCGGCTTCAATGTCTTGAAGACGAAATAGCTGCTGCCGGCGAACAGCAGGCCAATGATCAGCACAAGCGGGCGCACCTTGAGCACGCCGCGTAGCGCGGAGCGGTAGCCGTTGGTCAGCCCCGTCAGCACCCGCTCGACGAGGTTATACATCCAGCTATGGCTCGTCTGATGCCGCAGCATGCGCGAGCACATCATCGGACTGAGGGTCAGGGCGACGAAGCCCGAGACGATCACGGCACCGGCCAGCGCCCAGGCGAATTCCGTGAACAGCCGTCCTGTCGTGCCGGACATGAACCCGATCGGCGCGTAGACGGCTGCCAGCGTCAGCGTCATCGCGACGACCGCGAACCCGATCTCCTTGCTGCCCTGGAACGCGGCATCCATCGGCGACATGCCTTCCTCGATATGCCGGTAGATGTTTTCCAGCACAACGATCGCATCGTCGACCACGAGCCCGATCGCCAGCACCATGGCGAGCAGCGTCAGTGTGTTCACCGTGAACCCGAGTGCGTACATGATCGCGAAGGCACCAAGCAACGACGCCGGGATCGTGACCACCGGAATGAGCGTCGCACGAATGTTACGCAGGAACAGGAACACCACGATCACGACCAGCACCACGGCTTCGCCGATGGTGTGGAATACGGAATCGATGGACGCCTGAATAAATACGGAGGTGTCGTGCGCGACCTCGACTTTCATGCCGTCGGGGAGATTTTCCAGGATGAAGGGCAACTCCGCCCGTACACCCTTGGAGATATCGAGCGGATTGGCGACGGCCTGTTTCACGACGCCGATGGCAACCGCGGGCTTGCCCTTGAAGCGAACCGAGACGCGTTCATCCAGAGGACCGCGTTCAACGCGCGCCACATCGTGCAGGCGCACCGGATAGTCGCTCACCTGCTTGATGATAATGGCGCCGAATTCTTCCGAAAGGCGCAAATCGGTTTCCGCCAGAACCGTGAATTCCGTGTTCTGGCTTTCGATACGGCCGGCCGGGATTTCCACGTTCTGCTTGCGCAGCGCATCCTCGACATCCTGCGGCGTGAGCCGGTATGCGGCGAGCCTTGCCGCATCGAGCCAGATCCGCATGGAATATTGACGGGAGCCGAAGATGCGCGCTTCGGAAACGCCACTGATCGACTGCAGCCGGTCTTTCACGAAGCGGTCGGCGAAATCGGTGATTTCCAGAGCCGAATGCCGATCGGACGAGAACGCTAGATAAAGCACAGGCTGGGCGTCGGCTTCGACCTTGGAAATGATCGGCTCGTCGATTTCGTCCGGGAGCCTTCCGCGCACGCGCCCGACGCGATCGCGGACGTCGTTGGCCGCGGCCTCGACATCCCGGCCAAGCTTGAACCGGACGACCACGAAGCTGCGTTCCTGGCGCGTCGTGGAGCGCAGGTAGTCGATGCCCTCGATGCCGGAGATCGATTCTTCCAGAATGCGCGTCACCGTGCTCTCGATCACCTCGGCGCTGGCGCCACGGTAAAGCGTTTCAACCAGCACGACGGGAGGGTCGATGTTCGGATATTCCCGCACCGTCAGACGACTGAAGGCAACGAAGCCGACGAGAATAACGACGAGGCTGAGAACCGTTGCAAAGACCGGGCGGCGAATACACAGGTCGGAGAGGCCCATGATCAGTCGCTCTTTGCTATGTGCGCATTGACAAGCGCGCCATCACGCAGTTTCAACGCTCCCTCGGTGATGATCACAGCGGTTTCGTCGAGACCTTCAACAATTTCAACGGCTCCGGCGCGTCGCTGGCCGATTTTCACCTTCGTCAGCTTGACCTTGCCCTCGTCGAGCTTGAACACGAACAGATCCTGCCCCATCGGCACCAGCGCGGTTTCTGGCAGCAGAATCCTCTGCTTCAGGTCTTCCAGGATAAGCCCCACGCGGGCGAACATGCCCGAGCGCAACCGCCCATCCTGGTTCGGCAGGCGTGCTCGCAAAACGACAGCGCGTCCGTTCGGATCATGCGCCGGGTCGATCGCATAGACCTTCCCTTCGTAGACGGCGCCAGGGATCGCATCGAGGGTCACCCGTATGATCTGGCCGATCTTCAATTGAACCGCGTAGATTTCCGAGATGCGGAAGTCGACCTTCAACGTCTCGATGTTCTCGATATTGACGAGATCCTGGCCCGGATTGACGTAGTCGCCCACGCTGACCTTGCGCAGCCCGAGGAGCCCGTCGAAGGGGGCCTTCAATGTCGACTTGTCGAGTGTCGCCTGGGCGAGGGCCAACGCGGCCTCGTCGGCACGCAGCTTTGCGAAAGCCTCGTCATAGGCGCGCTGCGAACCTGCACCTTTCTTTAAAAGTCCCTCGGCGCGCTCGTAGTTCAGACGGCTCAGCACCAGGCTGGCTTCCTGCTGGTCGACCTGAGCCTGGGCGATGGCCGCGTCGAGTTTGAAGAGGGGCGCGCCGTGCTTCGCGCGCTGCCCTTCCTCGAACAGAATGTCGCTGACGCGGCCTGCGATCTCGGATCGAACGATGACGGACTCATTGGAACGCAGACTGCCGACGGCTTCGATCTGCCGTCGGATCTGCCCGATCTCGACCGGCGCAGCCTCGACCGCAATTTGCGCTGGCGGCGGCGGAGCTCCGGTGGCCTTGCTTTGCGAGGGCTGAAGCGCGTACAGCCAGACCCCTGCGGCAACCATAATCCCGCCAGCGAACAGAGTTCCAATCAGCCAGCGCATGTTATGCAGCTCCGGCCGTGTGCTGCACGATAGCCGGTCCGGGCGCCATCACGCCAAGAAGAAGCAGCGAAACACTTGATAGACATACAGACTCCCGACGACCGTCTGCTCAATATACAACGATCCACGAAAGTAAACATCATGCTTCGCAACTTGGCAAAAACGCTTGGTTTCAGAGCAGGGTCGCCTATTTCCGCAGCACTCGGGCGCTTGTGGGACGCCATGGGTGGGCTTTGAAAAAATGTGATGTTATAACTATGATGTAGCTATTGAAATCGAGGTCGACAGAAATGGGAGCCGGAAGAGCATGAAACGGGCTGCCGCTTTTCCCGTGCCTGAGCATAACCATTCTCCGTGCCTGTCGCGGGCGCTCGATCGGGCGCAGCAGGCGTTCGAGGCCAAGGGGCTGCGTCTCACCGACTTGCGGCGCCGCGTCTTCGAGGAGATTGCAGGTTCGCATCATGCCGTCGGCGCCTACGACATCCTCGAGCAGCTCGGAAAGCAGGGCGGCAGCCGTCTGGCGCCGATCTCGGTTTATCGGGCCATCGACGCCTTGCTGAGTGCCGGTGTGATCCACCGCCTGGAAAGCAAGAACGCATTCTTCGCCTGTCACTCCGCACATGCCGACGAGGGCGATCAACTGATCCTCGCCTGTGAACAGTGCGGCCGGGTCGCCGAGGTCGCCGCGCAGCCGGTGTTCGATGCGATCGCGGGCGCCGCCCGCGAAGCGCGCTTTATGCCCGCACGGACTGTCACCGAGGTGACGGGCCGGTGCGCGGATTGTCAGGCCGCTCACTGAACGAGGAAGGGACCGCCCGGATGAGCGATGCGGCCACGACTGGCGATGTGTGTTCCCATGACCATGGTCATGGACACCATCATCATGGGCATCGGCGCGGTGCGGTCCCTGCGGCGGCAAGGCTGGATGCGCTGCTCAGTGCGCGCGATATTTGGCTGTCCCGCGGCGGGAAGAACATCCTGGAAGGCGTCGATCTCGACATCGTTCCCGGCGAGATCGTCACTCTGATCGGGCCGAACGGAGCCGGGAAGACGACCTTGGTGCGCGTTATGTTGGGGCTGATGGCGCCTGACCGCGGACAGGTGGAGCGCAGTCCCGGCCTCGTCGTTGGTTACGTGCCGCAACGATTTGACGTCGATCGGGCAATTCCAATGACGGTGGCACGATTTCTGAGACTGTCCGGGCCAGTTACGCAGAATCGTATGGATGCCGTCCTTCGCGAGGTGGGAGCATCCGGCTTGGCGGGGCAGCAACTGGTCAATCTGTCCGGCGGCGAATTTCAGCGCGTGGTTCTGGCCCGAGCGTTGGTGCGTGATCCCGCGCTTTTGGTGCTGGATGAACCGGTTCGCGGCGTCGATTATGTGGGCGAGGCGGAACTCTACGGTCTCATCGGCCGGCTGCGTTCGGAACGGGGGCTGGGCGTTCTGCTGGTTTCCCACGATTTGCATGTGGTCATGGCACAAAGCGACCGCGTGATTTGTGTCAATCGCCATGTGTGCTGCTCGGGTGTCCCCGACGTGGTCGCCCGGGATCCGAATTACGAGCGGCTGTTCGGGGCGCAGGCCGCGCGCGCGCTCGCCATCTATAGCCATCATCACGATCACCGGCACGATCTCGCCGGAGAGCCTTGCCCGGCGGTGAACGGCGCGGGAAGCGGAGCCGTAAAGGCGGAGCCCTGATCTCATGGAACCGTTTCTGATCCGCGCGTTCGCCGCGGGCGTCGGTGTGGCCTTGATCGCGGCCCCGTTGGGCTGCTTCGTGGTGTGGCAGCGCATGGCCTATTTCGGCGAGGCCGTCGCGCAGGCGAGCCTCATCGGAATCGCGCTGGGTCTCGCGCTCCAGGTTGATCTCACGGCGTCCGCGCTTTTGGTGTCGGCGCTGGTGGCGCTGTTGCTGGTGCTGCTTGCACGCCAGCAGCTCGTGCCCCTCGACTCCCTGTTGGGGCTGTTGGCGCATACCGCGTTGGCCATCGGCGTGGTGGCGACGTCGCTTGCGAGCGGGCCCTCCGTCGATCTGATGGGATATCTGTTTGGCGATATCTTCGCCGTATCGACGACGGATCTCTGGTGGGTGTTTTCCGGCGCTGCCATCGTCCTCGCCGCCCTGACCGTGCTTTGGGGACCGCTGCTGTCGCTTGCCGTTCACGAAGAGCTGGCCGCCGCCGAAGGCGTGCGGCGTGATCTGGTCAAAGGTGTGTTCGTTGTGTTGTTGGCCGTTGCGATTGCGGTTGCGATCAAGGTGGTGGGCGTGCTTCTGGCGATCGCCTTTCTCATCATGCCCGCGGCTGCGGCACGACCGTTGGCGAAGACGCCGGAACGCATGGCGCTGTTGGCGGGCATCATCGCGGTCGGTGGTGCGATTGCCGGTTTGCAGCTTTCCCTGAGTTACGACATTCCCGGCGGGCCGGCGATTGTCCTCATTCTGGCGATGGTCTCTGCGATGTCCCTGATGAGCGCCGTCGCGCTGCGGTCCGCACGCTAATCTAGGACGCCGAACTCTCCGAGATCAGCGCCCGGACATTCACGGGGCAGCCGACACCGCGCAGATGGTGCGTGCCGAGATCACGCCAGTTGCCCTCGCCGGCCGCGTCGACGAAATTGCTGCTCGCCAGAACCGCTTCGCCAAGCTCCTTGCTGAGCTTTTCCAGCCGATCCACCTCGTGCAGCGCAACTCCGAATGCGGAGAACGTCAGCCGTTCCGGCACGCCGACGTTGCCATACATGACCTCGCCCACATGCAGGCCGACGCCGAATTCGAGCGGTGCGAGCCCGGCCGCCTGGCGCTCCTCGTTGTGCTTGTCCCTGCGTGTCAGGGCATCGTTGGCCGCCGTCATGGCGCGCCGGCAGGAATCGCCGACGCTGTCCCGGGATTCGCGGATCGGGAAAATCGCGAGCAGCCCGTCGCCGATGAAATCGAGAATTTCCCCACCGGCCGCCTGCACCGCGCCACCGGTGATGTCGAAATACCCATTCAGGGTGTCGATGTATTCCTGGCGGGGCAGGTTGTCGGCAAGAGCCGTCGAGTTTCTGAGGTCCGACAGCCAGACGGCCGCCTCGATGGATTGACCGTCGCCGCGCTTGATCTGCCCCTCGAGGACATAAGAACCGGTGATCGGACCCAGATACGTATTGGCGAGATTGCGCATCAGCCGGGCCTGAATCGCCACCTTCGCCGCAACGGCCAGGCGCCGTTGAATGCGAAGCAGATGTTCGATATCGCCTTCCGAGAAGCCGCCTTCGACATCCGTCGACCACGATCCCATCATGCCGCGTCCGCCGAGCATCAGGAAATCGATGGTGAAGGCGAGGTAGTCGGTGATGCCGTCCGCCTTGAGATCCTGAATGATCGGAAACTCCTTCGGACCGTCGGAGCTTTCCAGCCGGATGCGCATGACGTCGAGTTTGCGCTCGATCATGTAAAAATGCGGACTGCGCCGGAATTGGTCCGAGATGCCGCCCGGCACGTGTGGATAATCCTCGACCGAGACACCGTTGCCGCGCGTCCATGTAATGCCGATCGCCGAATGTAGCGGGTGCAACACGGCAAAGGCGAAAAACGCTCGCGCGAGGGGAATCCCGGCCGCCTGGAGGCGTTCACAGCAATTCGTCACCACCGGCTCCAGATCGCGCTCGGCCAAGGCTTCCTGCATCAGCCAGTTGGCCAGATTGTCGATCAGGATGCGGGAAGCAGCGGGTCGGGGGCTGGTGGTCATATGCTGTCCCTGGTTACCGTCACAAACGGCGGTACTGCCCCACATAGGGGCGAGACCACCGCAAGGGCAAGAGTGCGCTGGTATCGCCTCTAGGTTTCTGTTCTACAGTCCATTAGTTAAGGCGCAGCAGAGCCTGACACCCAGGAGCAGTCATGGCGGATCTGAGAAGCCCGCGGCGGGCGACCACGACGGTCGATGTGGGCGGTGTGTTCGTCGGCGGACAGCATCCCGTCGTCGTCCAGTCGATGACCAATACCGATACGGCCGATGTCGACTCGACGGTCCGTCAGGTGGCGGCGCTGGCGCGTGCGGGCTCGGAGCTGGTGCGCATCACCGTTGATCGCGACGAGGCGGCCAAGGCCGTCCCGCACATCCGCGAGAAGCTGCACAAACTCGGCGTTAAGGTGCCGATCGTCGGGGACTTTCACTATATCGGCCACAAGCTGCTGGCTGAAAATCCGGCGTGCGCCGAAGCCCTCGACAAATATCGCATCAATCCCGGCAATGTCGGGTTCAAGAACAAGCGTGACACGCAGTTCTCGGCGATCATCGAGATGGCCCTGAAGTGGGGCAAAGCGGTCCGCATCGGCGTCAACTGGGGGAGCCTCGATCAGGAGCTGCTGACCCACCTGATGGACGAGAATGCGCATGCGCCAGTGCCCAAGAGTGCGCGCGCGGTGCTGCACGAGGCTATCGTTCAATCAGCCCTGATGTCGGCGGCGCGGGCTGAGGAGCTGGGCCTCGGCGCCGAACGCATCATCATTTCGGCGAAGGTGTCGGCCCTGCAGGATCTGATCAGCGTGAATACCATGCTGGCGGATCGCAGCTCTTATGCTCTGCATCTGGGGTTGACCGAGGCCGGGATGGGTTCCAAGGGGCTTGTGGCCGCATCGGCTGCCATCGGCATCCTGCTGCAACAGGGCATCGGCGATACGATCCGCTATTCGTTGACGCCTGAGCCCAACGGCGACCGGACGCTGGAAGTCCGCGCCGCGCAGGAACTGCTGCAGGCCATGGGCATCCGCACGTTCGTGCCGACGGTAGCGGCCTGTCCGGGATGCGGACGGACGACGTCAACGGTGTTCCAGGAACTGGCCCGCGACGTTCAGGATATGATCCGTGACCGGATGCCGGTGTGGCGGGAGCAATATCCGGGGGTCGAAGGATTGAACCTCGCGGTGATGGGCTGCATCGTAAATGGGCCGGGCGAATCCAAGCACGCCGACATCGGCATTTCGCTGCCCGGCACCGGCGAGCAGCCCGCTGCTCCGGTGTTCATCGACGGCAAGAAGGCTCTGACCCTGCGCGGTCCGCGCATCGCCGAAGAGTTCAAGGCGATCGTCGAGGACTATATCGAAAAGCGCTATGGGCTCGGCGCGGCAGCAAAGACCGCGGTGGCCGGGGAGTAGAACTCCTCACTTGGTCCGGTTCGAGACGAAGTCTATGGCCTGCCGCAGCGTGGCCGCCCGCGCGCCAAACGGCTCCAGCGCGGCATGCGCCTCGCCTTCGAGCTGCCGTAAGCGGGCCCGCGCACCCTCGACGCCGAGCGCAGAAACGTAGGTGGCTTTGCCCGCAGCGGCGTCCTTGCCCGTCGCCTTGCCGACAGTCGCGGCCGAGCCTTCCACATCCAGGAGATCATCGGCGATCTGAAAGGCACCGCCGAGACAGCGGCCATATCTGACCAGCATCTCACGCTCCTTAGCGGCCGCGCCTGCAACGATCGCCCCGGCCTCGGCGGCAAAGGCAATCAGGGCACCGGTTTTCTTCTCCTGGATATTGCGAACCTGATCGAGATCCGTGGCGCTGCGTTTTGGAGAGGATTCGGCCTCCAGATCGAGTTGTTGTCCGCCGGCCATGCCGCCTGTCCCCGAGGAACGGGCCAACCCGAGGGCAAGCTCGCAGCGCACCGCCGGATCCGGATGCGCTCCCGGCAGCGCCAAAACTTCAAAGGCCAGGGTTAACAGAGCGTCCCCGGCGAGAATGGCGGTCGCCTCGTCGAACGCGATATGAACTGTCGGCTGCCCGCGGCGCAGCGCGTCATTATCCATGGCAGGGAGATCGTCGTGGACCAGCGAATAGCAATGCAGGAGTTCGATGGCAGCGGCGGTGTCGATCGCGGATTCAGCAGCCAGACCAAACAGCTTCGCACTTTCGATCGTCAGAAACGGCCGGAACCTCTTACCTCCTCCGAGCACGGCATATCGCATCGCTTCCACCAGTCGAGGCGGTGATGAGGGCGGCATTTCCACCGTCAAAAGACGCTCCAGCCGTGCTTCGATCAGAGCCGCGTTCAACTGAAGCTGTTGCGATAAGGTCATTCTGGGGCCATTTATTTAGAGTGAGTTCATGCTTGCGGCATCGCTGGCCGGGCTCCCTATAGCATCTCTCGCAAAGGGCTTGTCCTTCAAGAATGGTATGGGAAGGCAGACTCCAGGCGACACAGAGGCGTCGTTCTCTGTTGGCCGCACAGCCTTGGATTGCGCGTATCGGCCGCAATGCGCCGGCTTGCGCGCGGGTGGCCGTGATCTACGGCTCGCTGGTGCTTGGTGCAGGTCTCGCCGCATTTACGACGCTGACGCTGGTCGCGCTGCTGTTTTTCCGGTTCGTTAATCCTCCGACGTCGACGCTGATGGTGGGGCAATGGCTGACCGGCCAGAGCATCGAGCAGCGCTGGGTGCCGTTGACCCACATTTCGCCGAACCTCGTAAAGGCCGTGATCACGTCGGAGGATGGGCAGTTCTGCCAGCATAGCGGCATCGATTTCGGCGCGCTGGCGGAAGCTTTGAGAGAAGCCCGGCGCACAGGTGACGTGAGGGGCGCCAGTACGATCAGCATGCAGGTGTCGAAGAACCTTTTTCTGTGGCCATCCAAGGATTTACTGAGAAAGGGCTTGGAGCTTTGGATGACTTTGGCCATGGAGCTGGTCTGGCCCAAGCAACGCATCCTCGAAGTCTATCTCAATATTGCCGAGTGGGGGCCTGGCATCTTCGGAGCGGAAGCCGCTGCCCGCCATCATTTCAACAAGCCGGCGGCGCGCCTGACGCCATGGGAGTCGGCTCTGCTGGCCGCGTCCTTGCCCAATCCGATTGTCCGGGTTGCCGGGAAAGCAGGACCCGGCACGCGACGGATCGCCCAGATCATCGGCGCGCGCGCCAAATCGGCCAATGCCCGCAGTGCCTGCATCCTCCGCCACATGGCTCGAAGCAAATGACGGCGAGGATGGCTGGCGCCGGAACGGAAATGCGTCTATAAGCCCCGCTTCGAGATGCGCCCCCTGGCCTTGTTGCCGGGCGGGATGATTGTGTACATCATCCAGCAGAATTCCCCGGTTGCCCACTGCGTGGCCGGGCTACGGAGAGTGACTATGGCAGTTCCGAGAAAGAAAACCTCGCCGATGAAGCGCGGCCAGCGCCGGTCGGCCGATGCCCTCAAGGCCCCGACCTACATCGAGGACAAGGACAGCGGCGAGCGTCGCCGTCCGCATCACGTCGATCTCAAGACCGGTAAGTATCGTGGCCGGCAGATCCTGGAGCCCAAGGCAGACGTCTGATCGGCTGGCCTGAACGTCGGGGAAGCCAAGGCAGGGTGGGTTGCGCCGGGTCGGACATAATTCCTACCGGCCGGCGCTTTAGGCTTAACGTTTAGGTCCTATCGGGGAGGTGCACGATGTCGCTGAGAGCGATCCCGCTGATCGCGGTGGCGTTTATCCTTTACAACGTCATTGTGATGATGGGCGGCGATGCCCCTCCCAATGAGATCCTGTCGACCCGCCTGTTCGAAATCCCCATGCTGCACGATGATGTCCGCTGGATCTTCACGTGGGGTGATTTCCTGATCCTGCTGGTGTTCGTGCTGCTGTTCATCGAACTGCTGAAGGCGACGTATACCTCGACCGCTTCGCTGCTTGATCACGGACTGTCGATGATCGTTTTCGTCGTCTGCCTGATCGAGTTCCTGCTGGTGAAGCAGGCCGCGAGCTCGGTGTTCTTCTTCATCACCATGGCCGCGATGATCGACGTCATTGCCGGATACACCATCGGCATCCGGGTCGCCCGGCGCGACTTCCAGATCAGCGAATAAAGCTCCAGGCACATTGCCAGCGTCCCAGGAACATGGGGCGCGGCTTTTCTCGGCGCGGGATGAGGTTCAATCCCATCTCGCGTAGGCATTTGCCGACTATGAGTTCGTGAGAGAACCAGCAGCCCAAGGCCGAACCGGAGAACGCTCTAGTCGCGAGACTGAGACAGCTTCTCGATCTTTTCCTGCATCGATGCGAGCTGAGCCTTGAGCTCATCCAGCTCGCCCTTTCCGGACGCTTGTTCAGGCGCCGCGGGCTTGGATTGTGCTGGCGCCTCCGGGCGGGGCGTGCCGGGATCCTGATCCGGACGTCCGCCAGCCGCATCGGGCTTGACGCCGCTGAACGGCGTCCACATCGCCATCGCCTTCTCGAAGATCGCCATGTTCTTGCGGGTCTGTTCCTGCATGGCGTCGAAGGCAGCGGCGCCGAACGGATTCTGCCCGAGCATGTGGGAGAACTGGGAGCGGAAGCGTTCCTGCTCCTTGACGAGCGTTTCCATGCTTATCTGCAGGTAGCTCGGCACCATCTTGCCAATACTGTCATCATAAAACCGGATCAGCTGCCGAAGGAACGGGATCGGCAATAAAGTTTGCCCGCCCGATCGGCCTTCCTGCTCGACGATGATTTGCGTCAGCACGGAATGGGTCAGGTCATCGCCAGTTTTGGCATCAAAAACCACGAAGTCACGATCAGAGCGCACCATGGCGGCCAGATCTTCCAATGTGACGTATGTACTTGTCTCGGTATTATACAGTCGCCGGTTGGCGTACTTCTTGATGACCACTGCTTCTTTTTTGTCGCCGGCTGAATCGCTTTTGCTGAGCATGGCGGTCAATTCTTATCCTTGAGCTCCCAGATGACAGGCTAGCACAGTGCGGGAGGCTGACAACATTCATTTGGCGGCCACCAGACTGGTCCGGTGCGTACCGGGGAGTTTACTTCCCGGATGGTTACGGCTGCGTTGCAGGCTGCCGTTCCGGACTGCTATCGTAAACTCGCAGCCCTCGTGCCTATATAAACCATGACGATATTCCACGTTTTGTCCCGGATCAATCACAGGTCAGCCCAAATCCGATAACCATTCGAGTTGCTGACATGACCGGCCAGCCCAGGAGACCTCGCAAATGAGTGCAGACAATTCCACGATTGTCATCGCGAGCGCCGCTCGCACCCCGGTGGGGTCGTTCAATGGTACGCTGGCGAGTCTCCCGGCGCACGAACTGGGAAGGGTGGCGATCCAGGCGGCCATCGAGCGCGCCAACCTCGAGCCCGGCGACGTATCCGAAGTCATCATGGGGCAGATCCTGACCGCCGGCGAAGGTCAGAACCCGGCCCGGCAGGCTTCGATCGCAGCCGGCATCCCGGTCGACAGTCCGGCCTGGGGCATGAATCAGCTATGCGGCTCGGGTCTTCGCGCGGTTGCGCTTGGCGCCCAGCAGATCCAGCTCGGTTCGTCCTCGATCGTCGTGGCGGGCGGGCAGGAGAGCATGAGCCAAGCGCCGCACGTGGCCCATCAGCGCGACGGCACCAAGATGGGCGACGTCAAGTTCATCGACAGCATGATCAAGGATGGTCTGTGGGACGCCTTTAACGGCTATCACATGGGCACGACCGCGGAGAACGTCGCCCGTCAGTGGCAGATCACGCGCGAGGAGCAGGACCGCTTCGCCGTCGCCTCCCAGAACAAGGCCGAAGCCGCCAAGAAGGCCGGTAAGTTCAAGGACGAGATCGCGCCTGTGATCATCAAGACCCGCAAGGGCGAGACGGTCGTTTCGGAGGATGAGTATATCCGCGACGGCGCGACCTACGACAGCGTCGCCAAGCTGCGTCCGGCCTTCGAGAAGGACGGCACCGTGACCGCGGGCAACGCGTCCGGCATCAATGACGGCGCTGCCGCCGTCGTTCTGATGACGCTTGAAGAAGCCCGGAAGCGGGGTATCACGCCGCTGGCGCGTATCGTGTCCTGGGCGCACGCCGGTGTCGATCCTTCGATCATGGGAACGGGGCCGATCCCGGCGTCGAAGAAGGCGCTGGAGAAGGCCGGCTGGACCGTTGCCGACCTTGATCTCATCGAGGCCAACGAGGCATTCGCGGCTCAGGCCTGCGCGGTCAACAAGGGGCTCGGTTGGGACACGGACAAGGTCAACGTCAATGGCGGCGCTATTGCCATCGGCCATCCGATCGGCGCATCCGGGGCGCGGGTTCTCAACACGCTGCTGTTCGAGATGAAGCGCCGCGATGCCAAGAAAGGTCTGGCGACGCTGTGCATCGGCGGCGGCATGGGCGTGGCCATGTGCGTCCAGCGCGACTGAGCGCCTTAACGATATCCGCGACGAAACCTGGGCTGGCGGCAGCCGTTACGCCAGCCTCTTAGCAACCGTTAAACTTCTCGCCTGCTAGAAAAGCAAATAATCCGTTGTTCGTGTCTAGGGAGGATCCTCATTATGGCTCGTGTGGCCGTCGTCACAGGTGGAACGCGTGGCATCGGCGCAGCGATTTCCGTGGCGCTCAAACGCAAGGGCTACAGGGTTGCTGCCAACTACGCTGGTAACGATGAGGCCGCCCATCAGTTTCAGGCCGTTTACGGTATCCCTGTCTTCAAGTTCGACGTCGGCGATTATGGTTCGTGTGAGAAGGGCGTCGCGCAGATCGTGAAGGATCTGGGGCCTGTCGATGTGCTGGTGAACAACGCCGGTATTACGCGCGACGGCATGATGCACCGCATGAGCAAGGACAATTGGGATGCAGTGATCCGCACCAATCTCGATTCCGTCTTCAACATGACGCGTCTGGTGGTCGAAGGTATGCGTGCCCGCAATTTCGGACGTATTATCTCGATTTCGTCGATCAACGGCCGCAAGGGGCAGATGGGGCAGGTGAACTATTCTGCGGCCAAGGCAGGCCTGCTGGGTTTCACCAAGGCCATGGCGCAAGAAGGCGCGGCCAAGGGCATCACGTGCAATGTCATCGCGCCGGGCTACATCAACACAGAGATGGTCGCGGCGATGCCCAAGGACGTCCTGGACACCAAGATCATTCCTTACATTCCGGTGGGCCGTCTCGGTACGGCCGAAGAGATCGCACGTTGCGTCACGTTCCTGGCGGCTGATGATGCCGGGTTCATCACCGGCGCCTGTCTCGACGCGAACGGCGGCCAGTACATGGCTTGAGCCGTCGGGTGTTCTGGCACGGTTCAAATCGCAACAAATCTACCGGTATCCTCGTCGAGCACGGACAGCGAGCCGGTGGCGATATCGAAATGGGCGCCATGCAATTGCAGGCGTCCCTTAGCCTCCAGGGTCGTCACACACGGGAACGTGCGCAGATTAGCCAGCGATGTCTTGATGCCTTCCCGTTCGAGTTCGGCGCGCTTCTCCGGCATTGACGCGCCGCCGCAGCAGCTCTCGACGTGCTCGCGCGCGCCATCGAGGATCGACATCCAGTTTGAGATAAACTGAGCCTCCGACTGCCGCGCCGCGTCGTGATCCAGGCAGGCCCGGATGCCGCCGCAGCTCGAATGGCCGATGATCACGATGTGCTTCACCCGAAGATTGAGTGCCGCGAACTCGAGAGCGGCGCTGACACCGTGGAACTTACCGCTGGTTTCGTAGGGCGGTACGAGGTTCGCCACATTGCGCACGACGAATAGTTCGCCCGGCATGGCGCTGAAGATCGTTTCGGGATCGACGCGGCTGTCGCAGCAGCTCACGATCATGGTTTCGGGATGCTGTCCCTCGGCGGCGAGCTTCTCGAACTGATCCATGTTCGGTGCGAAATGCCGATATTTGAAGCGCCGGAAGCGGTCAGCCAGGTCCTTGGGGAAGCGGGTCATCGGCACGCCTGTCGGTGGTGGATGGCGGATCGTGTTCGCTGAAAACGCGTGGATCGCTGACTGAACACAGAGACCAGCTTCCGACGCAGGTCAAGGCGCGTTTGTGACGCTTAAAGGCTTTCGAGCGCAAGAGGGATTGCTGCCGCCCATGCATCCTGCGGCTCCAGGGTGAGTTCGTCGCGTCCGGCGCTGGCCCCGATGGCGGCGTCGACACCGGCTGCAGCGCGGGCCAGTGCTTCGCCATCGGTTCGTCCGTTCAGCAGATGGCCGAGGAAAAGACTTGAGAAAAAATCTCCGGTACCGTGCGGCACGTCCGGCCGCCACGTCACGCTGGTACGATAGCTCTCCGAGGCGTTCAGCAGCAGGGTATCCAAAGCATCATCGCGCCGTGCTGCCGAGGTGACGACGACGGTGCCGTCGGACAGCGCGCGGGCGGCTGTCTTCAGGTCTGCGATGGACGCGCATGGACGTCCCGTCAGCCAACCCAATTCGAAGCGATTGGGCGTGATGACATCTGCCAGCGCGACGAGCGTGTCGCGGATGGCATCGGCGGCGGCAGTGTCGATATACAAGCCCTTGGGTTCGTCGCCGAGGACCGGATCACACAGATAACGCACCGTGCGTGCGGACTTCAGGCGGCTGATCAGAGCCGCGGCAACCGAGACGTGCTCGGAACTCGGAAAATAGCCCGTCAGAACCGCGTCGATCTCATCCAGCCAGCCATTGCGATCGAGAGCCTCGATGAGCTGATCGAGCGTCGCGGCTTCCACCCGTTGTCCGGCGGCGTGTGAATGTCCCGGATGATTGGACAGCAGGATCGTGGGCATCGGCCAGACGTCATGCCCCAGTCGCTCCAACCCGGGCACGACCGCCCTCAGGCCGATGTGCCCGCGGACGACCTGAGACGATATCGCGAGGACCCGGGCCATGTTCGCTTTTGGCTAGATGATATTGGTTTCGAGCAAGGGCTGACGGGCGGCGATGCGCTCGTAACCGAAGCGCGTCAGGTCGATCGTCCGGAAGTGGCCGGTCAGGATCAGTTCTGTCACGGCGCGTCCGGCGGCGGCAGCCTGTTGCAGCCCATGACCGGAAAACCCATTGGCGAAATAGAAATTGGTGATCTGCGGATGTGCGCCGATGATCGCGTTCTGGTCGAGCGTGTTGTAGTCGTAGAATCCAGCCCAGGCGTTGACCATTTTCGCGTTCTCGAACAAGGGCACGCGGGTTGCGAGCTGCGGCCAGACGATCTCCTCGAATTCCTCGTAATTGATCGCATCGAGGTCGATGGCTGGCGGCTCGTTTTCCTCTTCAGGCGAAATGCCGGTGATGAACATCCGGCCTTCCGGGCGGAAGAAGACGCCCGAGGTATCGACGGTCAGCGGTGCCTTGTGAAGCTCTTCGGGCGCATCCCGGCGGTCGATGACGAAGATGTAGCGTTTGCGCGGTTCGACCGGGAGTTCGATGCCAGCCAGCTTGGCGACCGCGCCGCCGTTGAATCCAGCCGCGTTCACGACCGCACCGCATGGGATTTTCGTGCCGCTGGCGAGCGACACGGCGGTCACGGATGCGCCGGTGACGTCAATGCCGACGACGTCGTCCTTGAGGAAGGTTACGCCTTTATCGCGCGCCGCATTGCGGAACAGGGAATGCAGCAACACCGGATCGACCCAGCCTTCGCCGGATTGTCCGAAACTGCCGCAGGCGACGCCTTCAGTGTTCAGCCACGAGAATCGCGCCGCAAGCTCTTTCGGGTTGAGCAGCACGATATCTCCGCCGTTGGCGCGTTGCACCGCGACGTTGGAGGCGAGAATGCCCGCTCCCTCGTCCGTCGCCAGAATAAGATAGCCCTGCTCCCGGAACGGCAGATCCGCCCCGGGGCCGAAAAACGATTTCAGATCTCGCAGGATGTCGAGGGTCAGCTTCGAGAGCGCGATATTCTCCGGCGTCGAGAATTGCTGGCGGATGCCGCCGGCGGATCGCGGCGTGCTGCTGACGGCGTAGCTTGGGTCTTTTTCCACCACGGTGACGCGTCGGCCATCGAGGTCAGCGGCCTGAGCCAGCCAGTAGGCCGTCGCGCTCCCGACAATGCCGCCGCCGATGATCACGATATCCTTGGACTGAGTGGTCATGATCGTCCTGAAGTTGGTTTGGTTGCCATCACTGTGCAGCAGCGGCTCGGTGGTGCGCAAGCTGCCAAGCGCGCGCACCAGGTCTTGGGTTTCTGCCAGCGAACCGACTACAGTAGAGCAGGCCGGCGCATCGCCGTTGCAAGTGAGGAAAGCCGATGTCCATTCGCCCCCGTCGCAGCGCACTTTATATGCCGGGCTCGAATACCCGTGCCTTGGAGAAGGCAAAGACGCTGGCAACGGATGTCGTGATCTTCGATCTGGAGGATGCCGTGGCTCCGGACGTGAAGGAGGCGGCGCGCGAGCAGGTGACCTCCGCGCTGAAGGCCGGCGGCTATGGCAGCCGGGAGCTGGTGATCCGGATCAACGGCCTTGATACGGCTTGGGGCGCGAAGGATCTGGCTGCCGCCGCGGCGGCTGGACCGGATGCCATCCTCGTGCCCAAGGTTTCCAGCGCGACGCAGCTCGCGGAGGTTGGTGCCGCTCTGGCTTCCGCTCCTGCCCGGATCGCGGTCTGGGCCATGATCGAAACGCCGTTGGCGATCCTCAATCTGCGGGAGATTGCCGAGTCGGCGAGCGATCCCGCGACCCGGCTGGCGGTTTTCGTCATGGGGACCAACGACCTCGTGAAGGAGACGCGGGCTGAGCTGGATGCGAACCGAACGGCAGCGCTCTACTGGCTGTCGGCGGCGGTTACAGCAGCGCGCGCGCACGGCATCGAGGTGCTGGACGGCGTGTTCAATGCGTTCAAGGATGCCGATGGATTTCGGAAAGAATGTTTGCAGGGGCGTCAGCTCGGCATGGATGGGAAGACATTGATTCATCCCGATCAAATCGCTGCTGCGAATGAGATTTTCTCTCCGTCCGAGGCAGAGGTCATCTGGGCGCGAAGGATCATCGCAGCCTTCGAGCTGCCGGAACATCAGGGCAAGGGCGCGATCACCCTGGATGGACGCATGGTCGAGCTTCTTCACGCTGAGACCGCGCGCCGGACGGTGGCGATTGCCGATGCGATCGCGGAGCGTTCAATCAGTTAAGGTACTGCCATCATCCCGCGCAAGCGGGAATCCCGACGCGTTTGAGCGGACCATTCTTGCCGGGCTTAGTCTGCCGGAGTGCCCCTGTGGTGCGCTGAACTGGATCGCGGCCTTCGCCGGGATGACGGAATGATGGGAGGCGTCGTACAGGATGATTATGATGTCTGAGCACATGCCCAGTAAAACCAATCGCGGAAATTTCTTCGAAGATTTCAGCATCGGCCAGGTGATCACGCACGCGACGCCGCGGACGCTGACCGAGGGTGACGTGGCGGTGTATGCAAGTCTTTATGGATCGCGGTTTGCCGCGCAGTCATCGGAGGCCTTCGCGCGGGCAATCGGATATCCGCGCGCGCCGATCGATGACCTGCTCGTATTTCACACGGTCTTCGGCAAGACGGTGCCCGATATCTCGCTCAATGCGGTCGCCAATCTAGGCTACGCCGAGTGCCGGTTTCTCGCGCCCGTCTATCCTGGCGACACGTTGAGCGCAGTCTCCGAGGTGATCGGGCTGAAGGAAAACTCGAACGGCGAAACAGGCGTCGTTTATGTCCGCTCTACGGGAGCGAACCAGGACGACGTGAAGGTCCTCGAGTTCGTGCGCTGGGTCATGGTGCGCAAGCGCGATAAACGGGTGCCCGCCCCCGAAGCAAATGTTCCCATGTTGTCGGAGTGCGTCGATCCCTCCTGGTTGGGGCTGGCGGTGCCGCGGCTGGAGCAGAGCGCGTGGGACCTTGGCCTGTCCGGCTCATCCTATGTCTGGTCGGACTACAGCATCGGCGAGCGCATCGACCACGCCGACGGCATGACGCTGGAAGAGGCCGAGCACCAGATAGCGACCCGCCTGTATCAGAATACGGCGCGGGTCCACTTCAACCAGCATACCGAATCGCAGGGACGCTTCAAGCGCCGGCTGATCTACGGTGGCGTCGTCATCTCGCTCGCCAGGGCGCTGTCGTTCAATGGGCTTGCGAACGCCTTTCATATTGCCGCGATCAACGGTGGACGCCACATTGCGCCGTGCTTTGCGGGTGATACAATTTATGCGTGGTCTGAAGTCGTCGATAAAGTTGAGTTGACAGGTCGGGATGATATCGGCGCCTTGCGACTGCGGCTGATTGGCCTGAAAGACCGGCCGGCGGAAGATTTTCCACTGAAGAACACAGCCGGTTCCTATGATGAAGGTGTCGTGCTCGACCTTGATTTCTGGGCGCTGATGCCGCGTTGACTTCCACACGGTGGAACGCGGGACTGAAGACTGCGGCAGGCGCGCTGTTTTTGCTACGCTGAAACGCGTCCGAACAATTGCTGCATTGGTGAACGCGCGCTAAAAGGCGTGCGACGAAACACTTGCCGCGAGGTGCGCCCGATGGCCGAGGCGAACGCGCGGGAGAGGTC
>JAFAFW010000108.1 GCA_023423275.1 Pseudomonadota bacterium | reverse complement strand
AATCGGGGATTCCCTTGATCGTCGAACTGTGATTCACCGTCGGTGGAGGTGGATCATGGGACGCAGCTATTCATTGGATTTGCGCGAGCGGCTGCTGGCACGGGTAGCGGGTGGCCAGTCGCGTCGCGCGGCGGCGGAGGATCTGGCGGTCAGCGCCTCGTTCTCGGTGAAGCTGGTGGCGCGGCACGATCGCACCGGGTCGCTCGAGCCGGAGCCGCAGGGGCGTCCGTCCGGCACGGGCAAGCTCGAGCCTCATCGCGTCTTCCTGATCGCGAGGGTCCGGGAAAAGCCCGACATCACGATGCCGGAGCTTGCGGCCGAGCTCGAAGCGCACCACGCCATCAAGGTCGATCCGTCCTCGCTCTCGCGGTTCCTGTGCAAGGCCGGCTTCAGCTATAAAAAAAACGCTGCTGGCATCGGAACGCGCACGCTCTGACGTTGCTACGGTCCGCGATGTGTGGATCGCGAAGCGTCTGCCGATCATGCGGTCGATGCCGCATCGGCTTGTCTTCATCGACGAGACCTCGACGAACACTAAACTGACGCGGCTCAGAGGCAGATCGCCGATCGGCGAGCGCCTGCCCGGCGCCGTGCCATTCGGCCATTGGCAGAGCCAGACGTTCATCGCCGCGCTACGCTGCAACGGCCTCACCGCGCCCTGGCTGATCGAGGGCGCGATGGATCGCATCGCCTTCGATCTCTACATCGAGACCCAACTCGCACCGACCTTGCAGCCAGGCGAGGTCGTCATGCTCGATAACCTCAGGGTTCATGCGTCCGAGAAGGCGGCGTCCATGCTCAAGGCGCGCGGCGCCTGGTTCCTGTTCCTGCCGGCCTACTCGCCCGATCTCGACCCCATCGAGATGGCCTTCGCCAAGCTCAAGGCCCATCTGAGGGCCGCCGGCGCGCGCACCTGGGACACACTGTGGCGCGCCGTCGGCGACATCTGCTCCCTGTTCGAGCCCCACGAGTGCTGGAACTTCCTCAAGCACGCAGGATATGCGCCCGATTAAAGGCACGATGCTCTAGATCGGGATGTCGCGCAAAGGAACCGGGATGCGCTATTTCTCTTCGACCGGCTGCGTTTGGCCCGCATCGCGGTAACCGAAGCCGACCGTGTTCCCCTGCATCACGGCGCTCGGCTCCTGCTTGCGGAGCGCCGAGGTCGAAATGCCACTGCGCGCGGAACGGCTCGCCTGAACCGGCTCGCCATTGCTGCAGGTGCGGACGGCACCGAATTGAAGCGGCGTCAAGCCGTGCCGATCGATGGAAATAGCAGGCCGCCCGCCATACTTCAGGCGCCAGCTCGTCACCAAACCATCAGCGTCCTTGCGGGTATCCTCCGTCGAGCCGCAGAAGATATTCTGGTGGATGTCCTCGATCCAGATACGCTCGTGAGCCGGAGCATGCTCGAGGGCCACCGTGATCAGGGCCAGCGCACGCCTGCGATCGGGGGGCACATGTTTGCCCCGCCAGTAGAGGTCAGCCAGGAAGGCCTGCGCTCCGGCATGCCCCTTCTCGGTCAGGACAGACAGCCAGTGCATGGCCTGCTTGGCATTCTCCGGCACGTCATCACCGTTGAGATACAGCTTGGCGAGTTCGAACTGGGCGTCGGGATCATTGAAGAAGGTTGCGGCGTGATGAAGATACTCGGCCGCACGATGCGGGCTCGGCCTGAGACCGATTTCAGGAAGTCCCTGACGCAGGTAACCGGCCAGCGCCGTGAACGCCTTCGCGACGAATGGGGCACGCTGATCGTAATCGGGATCGATATCGGCGTTCTCGTCAGCGATGCGCTGATAAAGCATATAGGCTTTGGCGTGATCCGTGACCGGGCCGAGATTGTCCGCAAAGACACGCGCCAGATAGAATTCCGCGAGAAACAGCCCTTTGCCGGCGGCATGCTCAAGCGCCGGCAGCGCCGTCTCGATACGCCCTGCCTTCAAGGCGCCCATACCGTGCTCGAATGCAGCCTGGGGAGATGAAAATGCGGCGTCCCGGGCTGCCAGGGCTGGTCCGGAGGCGAGAGCCAGCATCGCTGCCAGCAGCGGTCCCGCAAAAGATCCAGATTTCAACGTAACAGACAACTTCTGCCTTTCCGCCAGGGTGGGGTAACGACGCGATGACGCCGGCCTACCTGATCAGCGTTAGTCCTCTAAACCCGCCTTAAAGGCGTGAGCCTTCCACGCGTTGCGGCGCGATTCGAGCTCGAATGTGTTCGCGGCACCGTCGCGCGGTGCTTTACACCGCAATTGATTTCCCGACGTTGCCAATCCACCCGGACGATCGATCCGTCGACATCCAATTCAAAGCCGGCGGAGCCGTCGCACCAGAAGTGCCGGAGTAAACCCAAAGCCTCTCAATTTGCCTGCAAGCGACCGGGGCGCATGTGCCCCGGTGAGACGAGTTCGCAGAGGGCTTCCCGCGCTCCACGACACTCCGCTTTCTGACGTCTCGAACGATCATCTCGCAATCGTATTTGTTCTGCATGCCCCGGAATTGCAGCTTTTTCATGCCCATAGGCTTCACGGTTACGAGATCGGGAGCAGCCTGCGGCAACGCTTCGCACACCCGCTCTCCCGCAAGTTCAGTCCTCAGGCTCCAATGAAGCAATATTGCCCCCACAGCATCCCGACCGAACGGCTCACCCCACCCCGGACGATGTCACCATTCCTTCATCTAAGACTGATCGTGGTCAGCCTTTGTGTCTCAATAGAGGCACGGCTGCCCAGAAACGTTGCCGTTGCGCCACAGATTCACAATTCCGTTAATCAGCGGAATTTGAGCATTTCATAGGACGTTCAGCCGATGGCCGTATCCTCGACACCTTTGATGGTCAGCATGTGAGCATAAGGCAGCCAAGCGGGAGGGTGCCAAATGCGGAAATGGCATGTGGCAGGCGTCATCGCAGTTTGCGCGGGATGGTACGTCGTCTCGCCGTTCTGGGCCGCGTGGTCGCTGCGCGAAGCCATCCGCAGCGGCGATACCGGCACAATAGAGCAGCGGGTCGAATGGCAAAGCGTCAGAAGCAGTCTGAAGGCTTCGCTGGCGGAGAATAGCCAGCTCCTCGTACAGGCCCAGGAAATGGGGTCCGCCATTCGTCCGACGCTGTGGCAACGCGTGAAGTCCGCGTTCGGCGCGACAGTGCTGGACCGCTTTATCGAGACATACGTGACGCCACAGGGCCTGCCACAACTGTTCCGCTACCATCGCCTCGCGCGGGAACATCTGCCCGGGGCAGTGAAGGCCGCGAGCACCGATGAGCGGCCATGGTCCCAACGCGTAGCCGACTTCTACCGTCGTCTGCTGCGGGCCGAATTCCAGAGCCTGCGGCGTGTGGAATTCGAGATCGCCGATCGCTTCAGTCCCGAGCGCCGGATCGTCAGCGTCATGGAGCTGATCGGTATGCGCTGGAAGCTCACCGAATTGCGCGTGATCGCGCCCGGCCCCGCAACGCTTGCCGCGCTACGCTGAAAAGCGTGAGGCCTTTCAGCTCTCGAAGCGCTTCAAGGCTGCCGTCAGCCGCGCCGTCAGTGCTTCGAAATCCGCCCTGCGCTCACGCTGTTCCTCGACGACGTCCTCCGGCGCCTTGGAGACGAACTGTTCGTTGGACAGCTTGGCATCGATTTTCTTGATCTCGCCGGCTGCCTTTTCGATTTCGCGTTCCAGGCGTGCCCGCTCTGCCGTCATGTCTATGACCCCGGCCAACGGAAGCGCAGCCGTCGTCTCTCCGAACACGATCAAAGCCGCCCCTTTCGGGGCCGCGTCCGCGAAGGTGATCGAACTCAGGCGGGCGAGACGGCTCACCGTGTCCTTGTGGCGGTTCGCGCGCTGCTTGATCGCATCATCGCTGCCCGCCAGAACCATTGGAATCTTGGCTCCGGCCGGAACGTTCATCTCGGATCGGACCGAGCGGATCTCGTTGACGAGCCGCACCACCCAGCCCATTTCGTCATCCGCTTCCGCATCAGAGAGGCCATCGAGTTGCGGCCAGGTCGACAGCACAAGCATGCTGCCGCGCGCCTCACCGTGCTCGACCATATGCGTCCACAGCTCTTCCGTGATGAACGGCATGAACGGGTGCAGCAGCTTCAGCACCTGATCGAGCGCCCAGGCGGTCATGGCGCGGGTTTCCGTGATCGCCTCGGTGTCACTGCCCGACAGGATCGGCTTGATCAGCTCCACGTACCAGTCACAGAAAATGCCCCAGGTGAACTCGTAGATCGCCGATGCCGCCTCGTTGAATTTGTAAGCTTCCAACGCCTCGGTCACGGCCTTTGCCGCGCGCTCGGTTTCGCCCGCGATCCAGCGATTGACGGTCTGTTTGGCCGACGCCGGGTCGAACCCCTTCACGCGCACGCACTCGTTCATTTCGGCGAAGCGCGAGGCATTCCAGAGCTTGGTCGCGAAGTTGCGATAGCCCTCCACGCGCGACTTCGCGAGCTTGATGTCGCGGCCCTGCGCGGCCATGGCGGCCAGCGTGAAGCGCAGCGCGTCGGCGCCGAAGGCGTCGATCAGATCCAAGGGATCCATCACGTTGCCCTTGGACTTCGACATCTTCTGCCCCTTCTCGTCACGGACGAGGGCATGGATGTAGACGTCCTTGAACGGCACTTCCTTCATGAAGTGCAGTCCCATCATCATCATGCGGGCGACCCAGAAGAAGATGATGTCGAAGCCGGTGACGAGCGTACTGGTTGGATAGTAGCGCGCGACCTCGGGCGTCTGGTCCGGCCAGCCGAGCGTCGAGAATGGCCACAAGGCGGACGAAAACCAAGTGTCGAGCACATCGGGATCGCGGTCCAGATGAACGCGCGATCCGTAGTGGCGCTGCGCGGCCGCGAGCGCGAGGTTCTCGGTCTCCTCGACGAAGATCTCGCCGTCCGGTCCATACCACGCCGGGATCTGATGCCCCCACCAGAGCTGGCGCGAGACGCACCAGGGCTGGATGTTGCGCATCCACTCGTAATAGGTCTTCTCCCAATTCTTCGGAACGAAGACGGTTTTTCCGTTCTCGACAGCAGCGATCGCAGGCTTCGCCAGCTCACCGGCGTTGACGTACCACTGGTCCGTCAGCCACGGCTCGATCGCGACGTTGGAGCGATCGCCATGCGGGACGGTGTGGGTCGTCGGCTCGATCTTCGCGAGCGCACCCATGGCCGCCAGATCCGCAACCACGCGCTCGCGGGCTTCGAACCTGTCGAGACCGCGATACACAGCGGGCACATCGTCGGTGTCCGACACGCGGCCGAACGCGTCGAGCACGTTGATCATCGCCAGATCGTGGCGCTTGCCGACGTCGAAATCGTTGAAATCATGCGCCGGCGTGATCTTCACCGCACCGGTCCCCTTCTCGGGATCGGAGTAGTCGTCGGCGACGATCGGAATTTCGCGCCCAACCAGAGGTAGCCGGACCTTCGCTCCGGCCTTGATCAGCGCAGCGTAGCGCTCGTCGTCGGGATGCACCGCAACGCCGGTATCGCCGAGCATCGTCTCCGGACGCGTGGTCGCGACGACGATGTAGTCGTCATCGTAGCCATCGACCTTCGCCACCAGCGGGTAGCGGAAGTGATACATGTGGCCGGCCGCGTCTTTCTTGAGGACCTTGGCCAAAGCCGCTGCATCGAAGGGCTTGTCCGGATCCCCGTCCACCCACGTGAACGTCCCCTTCTTCTCGACCTGAATGACCTCCAGATCCGAGATCGCGGTCTGGAATTTCGGGTCCCAGTTGACGAGACGCTTGTCCTTGTAGAGCAGACCCTTGCGGTGCAGTTCGACGAACACCTTGACGACGGCCTTGCTCAGCCCCTCGTCCATCGTGAAGCGCTCACGTTCCCAGTCGCAGGATGCGCCGAGACGCTTGAGCTGATTGATGATCGTGCCGCCGCTTTCAGCCTTCCACTTCCAGACTTCTTCCAGGAACGCCTCGCGTCCCATGGCGCGCCGGTCTGTGCGGTTCTCGGCCGCGAGTTTCCGCTCGACCACCATCTGCGTGGCGATGCCGGCATGATCCGTACCCGGCTGCCACAGCACGTCCTTGCCGCGCATCCGCTCGAAACGGCACAATACGTCCTGCAGCGTATTGTTGAGCGCATGGCCCATGTGCAGGGAGCCGGTGACGTTCGGCGGTGGAATGACGATGCAATAAGGCTGCGCGCCGGCGCGCTCGGGCCTGCCGCAGCGGAACGCGCCAGCAGTCTCCCAGTCTTCATAAATGCGCTTTTCGATGTCAGCAGGCTGGTAGGTCTTCTCAAGCATGGGTGCGATGGACGTGATGTTTTCGGGGGCTGGGTCGTAAGCTCGGCGTTCCTGGCCTGTCAACAAGACCGCCCAGGACTGGATCGGCCGCCGCAGCCATCAATAAAGCACAACGGGGCACATTGCGCCCCTCTTGTGCAGGCGAAAGGGCTGACACGCTCAATTCTGCTCGGATTTACCCGAGCGCTGCGCGTTGGCAGCAAGCTCCACGCGCAGTGCCTTCTCCACGATCCGCGGCATATTGGCGTCGAGCCAGTCGCGCAGCATCGGCCTCAGCAGATCCGCAACCGTATCTTCCAAGGTCTTGCCGATCGCCGCAGCGACGGGCTCTGGTGATGCAGCCTTCGATTCTCCGGATGCCGGAGCGGGGGCTGGTGCTGACGCTGGCGCCATCGCAGGCTTCGTAACCGGCTTCGCCCCGGTCAAACCTTGTGCCAAAGCGTCCAGCGCGGAAAGCTCCGGCCGTCGGGCAGGTTCACTCACGGCCGGCTTCGGGGCACTTTCGGCCGCAATCGTGGGGGCTTTTACGATGCTGGGCGCTGCGCTGCCGTCCCGGCCAACCGCTGGCTGCGTGGACTTCTGGGGCGATTCCTCCGCGGGAGCGAGTTTTGCCGGTCCAGTCTCAGCGGGCCGAGCCGGTGTGTTCAGCGCCGGATTGCGCGCCCCGAGCCCGTTAAGACCCGATGCGTCCTTCGGCGCTCCCACCACAGGCGAAGGCTGCGCGGCGCTTGCTTCATCCTCTCCAGTCCGTGACGATGCCGGCTTCGGCAGTCCCGCCGCATCGCCCGGCCGTGCGGATAGCCCATCGAGCTTCGGCAACCCTGGCAACGGCAAATCTGAAAACGGCTTGGGAATCGCGGCTCCCAGCCCTGTGCTTTCCCTCGGTGCGGTTTCGGTGCGCGGCGCCTGCCGCAGCATGTCGAGGGGATTAACCGGCCCGTTGCCTGGACGAGCAGGCGTGCCCGCACTCGCATCCGGAGATGCTGGAGACGCCGCCGATTTGGCGAACAACCAACCTGGCCGCGGCGAATCATCGGTCTCAGGCCTGCCCGGACGGGCTGCGAAACCAGGTTCAGGCTCCCGCTTCACTGCCTTGTCGCCACGCGACGAGCCGTCCTCGATCAGATCGGCGAGTGCATCCTCAACGCTGTAAGGTGATTCTCCGCCTGCCGAATCGTGTTCGGGGAAAGGCAGCATTGCCGGTTCGCCATGCTCGCGCGCATCGCTGCCCGAGCGTGCGGACCGGGTTCCATCAGGCAACCCCGGAAGGGCCGGCCCTGGACGCGAACCGATCGGCTCTTCGGCAATAATCTTGCGTATCGACGCAAGAATTTCCTCCATGCTCGGCTCAGAGGCTTTTTCCGGTCTCGTCATCCCAACCTCGTTGCCCCGCGGTCACGGGTCATGGCATATGAGCGCGCAGACAATGCCCGGGTGTCAAGCGCCAGCCCACCAATGCCCTCGTACAACGATTGCCCGGATGCATCAATGCGGCCGCAGAGCCCAAGCTGTGCGTATCGCCGAGCACTTGCATAACTTTGAATAATGGCGGATCGCCGGTCACAGCGGCGCTTCGGGCGGGTCGACGGGCCGGGGACTTTACTTGCTGGGCGCGGGCCGCACTTCGGCCTCCCACGGCACCACCTCCTCGCGGCGGCCGTCGGCATGCGTGATCGAAATTCCCCACGCCTTGCGCCGCACCTCGAAGTAGTGCGCCTCCGGATCGTATACCTCCGGCCCGAGGCTCAGGTGCTCGGCGCCGAGCCGGCCGACCGAGGCCAGCAGGCCGTAGGCATTGACCGACAGATCGCGCCGCGTCGTCACCAGGTTGACCTGGGCGTTGAGCAGTTCCAGCTCGGCGTTGAGCACATCGAGCA
>JAFAFW010000098.1 GCA_023423275.1 Pseudomonadota bacterium | reverse complement strand
CATGTATGATAGCGCGTCAAGCTCGCCCCTGTCTTTCTCCGTTGCAGCTCATCAAAACTAGGGACGATGGAACTCAGTCATGACCGGCGAACCCTCGACGATCGTTACGCTCAGCGTTGCGCGACAGATTGCAGAAAACCTCCGCCAGGCCATATTGAGCGGACGTTTGCAGATCAATGAACGCCTGCCGACCGAGGACGAATTGGCCCAACAGTTCGGCGTTTCCCGCCCAACCATAAGAGAAGCACTAAAAAGGCTGGCGGCTGAGCATCTGATACAGTCGCGCAGAGGACCCTCTGGCGGGAATTTCGTTAAGCGCCCGAGCATTCCAGAGCTTGTGAGTTCACTTTCGAATTCGATGCGTCTACTGGCGACGGTTGGCGAATTTGACTTGGAAGATATTCTGGAAGCGCGCGTCGAGCTCGAGAAAATATCCTGTCGCCTTGCCGCGGAGCGTGCCGATCCGGGCTGCATTGAAAGTATGCGCGCTGAAATTGCCTTGCAGCGTAGGGCCGATACGTCAGACGCCGAGTTTTGTGCTTCGGATGTGCGCTTTCACCAATTGTTGGTTCAGTCAACCAACAATTCTCTGCTTGAGTTCCTCATGATGGCGATGAACGAAGCCTTCCAGCCCGTTACCAACTTCATGGTCTTTCGCTTCAGGGAACGAACGGTTATTGCAAAGCAACATGATCGGCTTCTGGCAGCTCTTGAAATACGAGACGCCGACGCCGCCGTCACTGCGATCAGCGATCAGATGGATTACCTGAGGCGTAAATATAAAGAAGCGCGGAGTTCGAGTAGGAAGAAATCAAAGCGAACTTAGTGAGCAAAGATTAGCTGAATTTTCATCGCTGAGAATTGCCTGACGCTGTCAGACCTCCTGAAGGGAGGCAGCGATATTCAGAAGTAGAGTTCTACGCGAACCGACCGATGTCAGCAGCTGAGGGACGGAGACACACATGCAAGCCATAGTGATCGAAAAGACCGATGCTGGACAGCGCGTCGCTCTGAAGGAATTTTCCGACACCGATCTAATGGCGGGCGATGTTACCGTACGAATCATGCATTCCACGCTAAACTACAAGGATGGGCTTGCCCTAACCGGTAAAGCACCCGTGGTAAGGCGCTTTCCTATGATTCCGGGCATTGATTTCGCCGGTGTAGTAGAGCAATCCGCGCACCCCGAATTTAAACCAGGTGATAAAGTTGTGCTCAACGGCTGGGGAACGGGTGAAACGCATCTCGGAGCCTATGCGGAGAAGTCCCGCGTGAGCGGCGATTGGCTTATTCCGCTACCCGACGGCATAAATACCGCGCAGGCTATGGCGATCGGGACAGCGGGATATACAGCGATGCTTGCACTGATGGCCCTCGAGAAACATGGCTTAAAGCCCGCCGAAGGCTCCGTTGTCGTAACTGGTGCAGCGGGTGGCGTCGGTTCGATCGCAGTCACGCTTCTCGCCAAGGCCGGGTGGGACGTGATCGCATCTACTGGACGTCCACAAGAAAGTGACTATCTCAAGAGTTTAGGCGCGGCATCAGTCATCGACCGCAGTGCGTTTGCTGCTCCAGCCAAAGCGCTTGCGAAAGAACGTTGGATTGCCGGTATCGACACAGTCGGCGGCAATACACTCGCGAACGTTCTTTCCATGACGAAGTATCGCGGTGCAGTCGCAGCCTGCGGACTGGCGGGCGGCATGGAGCTACCTTCATCCGTTGCACCTTTCATCTTGCGTGGTGTATCGCTGCTTGGCATCGACTCCGTGATGGCCCCTAAGTCGGAGCGCATTGAGGCTTGGGCCAGGCTGGCCCGGGATCTGGATCAGAATCGCCTGGCCATCATGTCAACAACCGTTTCGTTATCGGAAGTCATCGGCATGGGCCAAGAAATAGTGGACGGGCGGGTGCGCGGCCGAATAGTCGTCGAGATCAGCTAAGCAGGGATCGGAAGATAATTTGGAGAGCTAGCGTGTGGACGCACGGCGTTGTAATAGCGTCGCCAGCTCTCGATGACGATCTGGGCCTCGCGGAGCGAATAGAAGATTTCTCCGGTTAGGAGCTCGTCTCTGAGGCGGGCATTGAAGCGCTCGAAATAGCCGTTCTCCCACGGACTTCCCGGCGTGATGTATGCCGTCTTCGATCCCACCGACGCGATCCACTCTCGCACGGATTCGGCAATGAGCTCGGGGCCATTGTCGGAACGAATATGCCCCGGCACGCCGCGCAAGATAAACAGTTCGGCAAGAGCATCGATGTCATCGATCGATTTCAGCTTGCGCCGACACAGATCGCTAAACTCTCGTGCGTAAACTCTTCGACGACGTTGAGCATCCGGTATTTCCTCCTATCGTGCGTGCGATCCTCGACGAAGCCATAGGACCAGACGTGGTTGCAATGGTCCCGGCGCAACCGGATGCACGAGCCGTCTATTGTCGATACGGCTTGGCCTCATCCATTGCTCGACGTGGAAACAGAAATCTCATAAGCTATTCCACGATAAAATAGGCAGCAAAGTACAGAAGCCCTGACACATGACACAGCGGTTTGATGTGGCGGCCGTGCGCCAGGAGTTTCCTGTTACGAAGCAAATGCTTTATCTCGACTCCGCGCATCAGACACCGCTATCGACTCGAGTGAGAGCCGGTCTCAATACGTTTTACGACGAAGCGCACGAGACGGCCGGACCGAAGAGCGTTTGGTTAGCTCGAGTCGAGAAGATACGGTCACGTCTTGCTCAGTTTCTTGGCGCGTCGGCCGATGAAATCGCATTTGTAAGAAATACTTCGGAAGGTCTCAATATCGCCGCTCGGGCGTTGCCTTTGAAAGCCGGCGATAATGTTTTGATGATTACAGGGGATCATCCAAACAACGCCTATGCGTTTCTCAATCTCGCTAGTCGGGGCGTTGAAACTCGCTTCGTTCCTTTGACATCTGAAGTCGCCGACGCAGCAACGTTCCGCCCTTATATCGATCAGAAAACACGCGCGATTTCACTGTCTCACGTCTCATTCCACGCTGGACATCGTCATGATGTCGAGAGTGTTGGAAAGCTTTGTGAAGAACGGGGGCTTTTCCTCGTAGTTGACGCGATGCAATCGGTCGGCGTCCTGCCTGTCAACGTGCGGAAGCTTGGTGCCTCATTTCTCGCGGCGGGTTGTCATAAAGGGCTTCTGACACCTCAAGGTCTCGGCATCGTTTATGCAAAGCGTGATCTGGAGCAATTGACACCAGCCTATCTGGCTCTTGCCAGCCTTGCCGACCCGCCGGCTGATCTTATCGCCAAACCCGACAAAATGATGCTCGCCGTCGGCGCGCGTCGCTTCGAGTATGGCAATTATAACTTGCCGGCACTGCACGGTCTGGATGGTGCGCTCGGCCTCATTGAAGAAATTGGGCTGGAGAATGTCACGGGGCACGTGCTCGACCTGAGTAAGCGGCTGATCGCCCATATGGACCGCCTTGGTGTCGGCATTGTCGGGCCGCGGTCGAGATCAAACCTCACGCATATTGTCGTTCTCGATCTTCAGCCTGAATGGATTGCCTACTTCGCTGGCGAGAATGTACGCATTTCGCCTGAGCGGGACGGCGTGCGGGTATCGTTCGGGATGTTCAATACCTTTGAAGATGTCGATAAGTTCGCCGAGATCGTGCAGCGCGGATTGAAAATGCTTCCCGCCTCCAAGGCTACAGCGAAGACAAGTTAAAGCGACATATTGGAATGCGCGGCGGCTGTTATTCAGCCGCCAGATGCCCGTCGCTCTTCAAGTACTCGCGGTGAATGTGATCGCGCATCTGAGCATGGAACGTTGTCGAATCTATGCCCCATGTCTCTGTGACATCATTGATCGAGAGTTCTTCGTCACCCTGGCGTCCGATCAGAACCACTTCATCGCCTGGCTGGGCTTCCGGTATTCCGGTGAGGTCGATACGCAAATGTTCCAGATGGATCGGATTGAGCAGCGGAGCCTTGCGGCCGTGAATAAGCGCGACAGCGTTATCCGGAAGTTTGCGCGGCAGGCCATCGCCCCAGCCGATCGGCAATACTCCGATGGTCATGCCCGGCCGCAAGGCAAATGGCGTCGGGAAACCACCCGTTTCAGCCGCTTCCAGGGATTTGCGCATGAGCAGCCGCGTCTTGAACGCCACAAAAGCTCTGCGGAAATCAGCCGGGCGCTGCGGAGTG
>JAFAFW010000092.1 GCA_023423275.1 Pseudomonadota bacterium | reverse complement strand
CCCGGTTCGGTTCGAAACAAGCGGATTGCTTTTCTGCCCAGCAGCTTTGTGACTTGCCGCGCCGACTTGGCCTTATTCCGGAGCGGCGGGAGATGGCAAACCGCTGTTGGAAACGACAGCGTCGAATTCGCCGCCAATGAGTAACGTCGAACCTCACACCGCTGAGGTGAAAAGAGGCCTTCACGGTTCCTTGTTGGCTCGCTATATCCATTCAAACATAGCGATGGTGCCAGAAGACAGTCCGACCTACAAGTGGGATCCTGACTTCGAACTCCGCCTTCCGCATTTATGAGATACGAAGGATTACTGTGCGGAAATCAACCAACGGGGAAGAAAACATTTCCATGTCGAAGAAAGTCCTTCTGACCGGTGCATCCGGTGCTCTCGGCCGCGTTCTGACGACGGGTCTGGCGGAAAAGGGCCACGCGATGATCCTGAGTGACATCGCGGCTTTCCCCGACGCCATCCCCCAGGGCAGCGAGTTCCGCAAGCAGGATCTCAGCGACAAAGCCGCCTTCGACGCGATGGCCAATGAAGTTTCGGCGATCGTGCATTTCGGCGCGGTCTCCATCGACCGTCCATTCGACGAGGTGCTCGGCCCCAACTTCGTCGGCACCTACAATATCTTTGAGTTGGCCCGCGCCGCGAAAGCCCGGGTGATCTTCGCCAGCTCGGTTCACTCGATCGGCTTCCACGAGCGCACGACCAAGCTCGACGAGAATTGCGATCACCGCCCGGACGGCTACTACGGCATCTCGAAGGTGTACGGCGAAATGTTCGGCCGCCTCTACTGGGACAAGCATGCCGTCGAAAGCCTGTCGATCCGCATCGGCTCGTGCGTGCCCAAGCCGACCGAGCGCCGCCACCTTGCATCATGGCTGAGCTATCCCGACCTCGTCGGACTGGTCGCCGCCGGCCTGACTGCGCCGGATCTGGGCTGCCGCGTGCTCTGGGGCGCGTCCAACAATAAGCGTCGCTGGTGGAACAGCACGCGCGACGCGGAGCTCGGCTACCAGGTGAAAGACAACGCCGAGGACTACGCGGCGGAGGTCAACAACGACTCGATCGGCGAAGTCGCGGAGCGCTATCAGGGCGGCATCTACACGTCCAACTTCGGCTATTCGCGCGAAACGCCCTCGCCGGCTAATATCTTCTATTGGATGAAGCGCTGAGGTCAACGTACGGGTCAGTGCGCTGCCTATGACCGGCCGGATTGGTCACACACGCCGAAGCAGCCGAATGGAGCCATCCCTGGGATACGAACCTGCCGCTGCCCATCAGCTGCCAAGTCTACGAAACACTCAGCACGCGCCAAATTCTTGGGAATGCCAAAACCAGGCCTGATGTTGACTTCTGCTGAACTCTTCCTATCTTCAGCCGCATGTCACAGCTCCCAACAGTTCCTATTGCGCGACGCTGGATCAAGCATGTCTTGGCCCGGGCCGTCGTTGCTGCGCTTTAATAGCAAGGCAGCAAGCGACCTTTACCCGGGACGTGCCTCACACACATAGATGAGTTCACTGTGTTGTCGCACGATGCGTACGCACGGCGGAGCTGTGACTGTAGGTTTCAAAACGTCATCCTGCGATAGCTGCGGGCGCAAGCTTCCACGAGCAGCGGCCTCGTTGTCTTGGATGTTTTGAGTTGAACAGCGCCTCCGCCGCGAGCCGGAGACTCACCCAGCTCCTTCCACGAAACATCGACAGCAGGCTTTCGCCTTCTTCATCGGAGTTCGCCTCGCCACACCCAGAGCGAAGGCTGAAGAAGCGACGAGCGCTGAAAGCTATACGGAGACCGCTATGCGCAAGCGCAAGGGTAAAGGCCACAACTTGCCTGTTCCCGCCCGCAATTATTCATATGAAGGCCGGAAAAACACGAAGCGCGAGAGGAAGAAGGCGCAAGTGTCTGAGAAGGCAATTCTTCAAGCGGTGCGGCCAGTAACAACCGACGCCTAAAGACTACTCATCAGAGCGGCGCAGCTCACTCCCCCGCTGCGCCGCTATTCGCCTATGTCGGGTGGACCAATATCATCACGATCACGATGGCGGAGTTGATCAGTCGTCGGATCGCTCTATGAACGCAGCCTGCTCAGTCGGCGAGCCCGCTAGCTCGGCAGACGCAAATCCGCACGATCGCTATTGAGGGTCAGGGTTGGTAGCTCTCTCTCGTGTCAGGAGCACGAACGCAGCGGTGGCTGCGATAAGGGCTAAGCCGATGAATGCCATGACCGCAGGCATACCCCATGCGGCAGCGACGGGGGTTGTCATTGCCTGCATGACTGCTGCGCCTGCGAAAAACGAGAGATTGACCGCCGCCAGCGCCTTTCCGGCTTTATCGGGAGACACTGCCGTCCGCGCCATGGCGAACAGGAGGGGTTGGGCAGCAATGGTCGCTCCGAACACGAGGAATGCCCAGACATCGACCTGGACCGGCAGGACGGGAACACCGAGCGCCTGAGAGAGAATCCCATCGGGGCCTCCGGCGGCGACAATAAAGAGTGCGGATGCGGCGATCAGATGGCCAACCACCAACAGTCGCCGACGATGGCCGAGGCGACGATCCAAAACGCCATAAATCATTGGTCCGAGAACGAGTGCAACGGTCAAGGGCAAGAGCGCGTTGCCCGCGTCGATCCGGCTAAGCCCCTTGACTTCCATCAGCCATGGCCCTCCCCACAGGCCGCGCACCGTGAGTGCGGCCGGGAAGGAGGCAAGGGCAAGGATGATAACTCCGAGCAACTGCCGGGATAATCCGATTTTGATGACCTCTCGTGCCTCGACCTTCAAAGTCGTTTGCGGTCCTTTGCGATCCGGCAACTCGTTTGGCACGAGGAAACCGACCAATATCGCAATCAATACGGCGAGAATGGCAGAGACCCAGAAGCCAGCCCGCCAGCCTTGTCGTTCGACCAGCCACGCCATCGGGCTGGCAGAAACCAGCATTCCCGCGTTACCCACGCCCTGAATAAGACCGAACCACAAACCGAACTGTGCCGGTGTCAGCAATTTCGCTGCGAGCGTGATGGGACACAGCAGCATGCCAGAGCAGCCGATTCCGAGGACAATCTGGGCGATAAGGAAGCCAATCGCTCCGCCAATGCTTCCCGCAAGGACTGCACCGACGGTGACGATAGAAAACAGCGTCAGAGCAACGCTGCGAACGCCATAGCGATCGAGCACCACTCCAACGGGTATCTGCCCCGCTGCGAAGGCGAGGTGATAGGCTCCGGTTAGAGCTGCGAGGGTTCCCGCCGAGATTGAGATATCGGAGCTAATGACGTCCGCTGCGATCGCTGGCAGCGTGCGCAGCAGGTTTGAGAGCATGTGCCCCAAGGCAAGGACAAGCAAAGGCGCTCCAAATATCAGAGCCGCGCGAACAGGAGCTGATTTTCGGTCCGATCGAATTGCCGTGATGGTCGGGTCAGTCATGCGCACTCGCGATTTTGAATGAAGTCCGACCAAAGAGGCGCGTTCTTCTCAAATTGGCACTAACCTCAGCTGGAGCGAACGCAGAACTGCGCGGGAGGGCTGCGACGGCAGGGACAGCGCCCTGCCTGCTGTTGATGCTCGCTCCTGAGTTCCGCAAGTCCGATGACCGCTGATCTGTCGTGGCCTGCTCTCAAACGAGGAACAACACGGCCAGCATGCCGACAACGATAAGGATCAAGCCGGCAATCAGCATCGGCAAGAGCGTTTGACCCTTCAGGTCGCTCCCGCTCGCAGAAGCCGCCGAGAGGGTGATCTGACGCTCACGGTCATCATCTGGTTTGCCTGCATGTTCTTGTTCTGGGTCCATAGCCCAAAGCCTCTCAAAAACCAGCGTTCGCAGGACGATACCACAGCGTTTTCAGAGTGAGCGTTCGATACTTTGGAACGCGCATTTGAGCAGCGTCGATGTATTACCGTATTCTGTTGCCGCCTTCACGCCCATCACTTCCCGCTGCCCCTTCCGCCCGATTCCATCGTCTCCAGCGCCTGATCCACAAGACGCCTGATTGCCTTTGACCGGTCCGGTATACGGCCGCTTCCGGCGCCAGTCAGCAATCCAATCTGACGCGTCTGCGCGGCGCTCAGTTTCGGCGCCCGCGCAGAGATCGCGGCCAGCGCTCGGTGGAGCAGTAGGGATCCGCTGGCCTCGACACTTCGTCATGGAATGTGGCGATGGGCACGACTAGGCTCAGGACTCATTGATTGGGAATAGAATGCGACCGTAGCTGCGATGCAGATTGCGGAGAAGAAGGTGTGGGTGCATCGATCGTATCTGGTTGCGACACGGCGCCAATCCTTCAGATGGAGAACATGTTCTCGATCCTGTGGCGCTGGCGGCAGATGATTTTGTCGTAGGGATATGGCCTTTTGCGGCTCTTCAACGCACAAGATCGTAAATGCATTGAGGTCATAGGATGCGCTCGGAGAAGGACAAAATGCTGGCGGGGGAGCTCTACGACGCCAGCGCTCCGGATATCCAAGCCGATTTGGAAGCGACACACAGGTGGCTTGCCCGCTACAATGCCTCGCTCGGCATATCTACCTCTGAGCGGCGCGCTCTGCTGCTGGAACGTCTCGGTGCGGTCGGTGAGGGTGCGATGATCCGGCCGCCGTTTCATTGTGACTACGGCTACAATATCCAGCTCGGCGCGGGTGCATTTCTGAATTTCAATTGCGTCGTCCTCGATGTGGCGGCAATCACCATCGGCAATCGTACACAGATCGGCCCGGGCGTGCAGCTCCTCGCAGCCGACCATCCGCGTGACCCGAAAGTGCGGACTTGCGGTTTGGAATACGGGCGTCCGATCCATATCGGACATAACGTCTGGATCGGCGGTGGGGCGATCATTTTGCCAGATATTTCGATAGGAGACGACGCGTTGATCGGCGCAGGCAGCGTCGTCACCCGCGACGTACCGGCCGGGGCCATCGCCTTCGGCAACCCAGCACGCCTGCGGCACCGGCGATAACCCGCGCCAACAGTCCAGCGGTCAAGTGAGACGGGTCCCGACGGCCACCAGCACGGTCGTCACTGCGACGGCGATAACGGCCACATGGATGCCGGTTTTGGCGGGATCGCCAGATCCTCGCGGTGCGAAGCAGCTCAGCGATCGATGCCGGGATCATCGCGACGACGATCAGGCTCAATCGAGGTTGGAAATAGCCGGATTCGCTTACTCAGCATGGAGCCACTTCAGGGGAGCAGGCCATGCTTCTATCGACATGTTGAAGTCCTCTCGTTTGATTGATGATCGATCCGACACACCCTCGGACGTATAATCGCTGCAACCCCTAACAAGTCCGGATGGCAGCACGCCCGTTGATGGGACGGTTATCTCAACGCTGCTACATATCCTCGAATGCTCTGCACCCGAGGACACGGCCATTATACGAATTTTTCTTGGATTTGTCTGTTAACGGCGCATTTTATATTGCGCAAAGACGCAGATTATTTGTCGTGAGTCTTTTGAGTCACTTCGATCCGAAGCGAATTCATATCATTGCACTATCATCAGGTTGACGGCCAAGGCGTTGAGTTCTTCGGTATTTGTGAGATCGGATATCGAGAACAGATACTCCTCGCCGTGCGTGTCTTTCCAAGTGATGTCGTATAGCTCCTCGATGGGATCGAAGTTAACGTCAAACACTTCCGGCTTCTGCACACCACGCTCCATCATCTCCCGCCCGATATGATATTGCGCCGCGTAGTTGATCATGAGCGGGTTGTCATTCGGAACAGGACCGAAAATTCCCGAAGGGTCTCTGTTGACATTTGGGTGTAGGGGATTGCTCGCTCCATCGTCAGCCCGTGGAGATCTGGCCACGCTAGACGGATATCGTGTGTCATGAACGTGATCTCTAGGTCGCCTGAGCGCCAGCCGTAGAGCCTCCTCAAAAGGCGAGTAAACTTTAGCTTTGACATTGCGCCCCCTGATGACGTCCGCCAGAAACCTGAAGACCTTGGGTGTGTCCATTTCTGTGCCCTCCCCACTGCTTGAAAACCTGCGAACTATCAGTGTTCGCCCCAAAACTCCAACGTTTGCCGTGCTCCGACTCGCTACCAAGAGTCCGTAGCAGTCCGCCCGCATGCGCTGCGCGATAGGTTTTTGGGGTTTTGGGATACCCCCGGGTGGGACCACTTGCCTACAGGGTGGGGGTATGGCTAACCCGTGTCTCACATCCCAAAGGCTTCAGCGGGAAAGTGGGAATTCCGAAGCTAGCTTAGGAATTATTGGAATTATTTGAAAATGTATTATATTATGACATTATGAGAGGACCACCTGCAAGATTTGCACACACCCGGACCACGACACCATTGACCAGGAGTGATGGCGGGCGGTAAACTTGTCCCCACTGCAGCAAAGTTCGGAGTTAGCAAGTCCACTCTGGGATTGCATCGCTCGCGGTGTCTGGCCCCTCGCCTGGTCGCAGCCACAAAAATCGTCACTCAGGGGCCTTTAGCAAAGCAAGAGACCGCACGCGCCAAGGCGATAGCAGCGGGGAAAGCGGAGCCTACTCTAGCGGAGCGCATATCGCTGACGGGCCTGCTGGAGAAAATCGATCGCTCCCTGCAACGCCTCGAGACTGCAGCAGGCATCGCCCTTGCCGATAATGTCCCCACCGCCCTGGCGGCTGTCTCCGGTCAGTTACATCGAGGCGTTGAAACAGCAGCGCGGCTGCAAGGCCTCGGCCCCACCCCACAAGAGCCAGCAGAAGGCTCCAAATTTAACATTGTAATCAATATCCCGACACCAAGCGGTAACACATACAATCCCCTCCGCACAGTGAGCGCGGGAGCGGGAGAGTCGTCACTCTCCACCGAGCGAATGAACAAAGTCGGAGTGCTCCCACGCAGCTCCGGACAGCCGGTGCGCCCATCGATCCCCGTCGACATCACACCCTCACACCCCGTCACCCTTGAAGCCGAGCCACCCTCAGCCCCTCAGCAGCATGTACAGTTCACCCCTCCTGCGTTCGATGTGCTGCTGCGTGCCCAGATGCACGAGAATGAAGACCTGAGTGAAGACGATGATGAGTGATGTTGGGATGTAAGGGTTTTAGGGTGTAGGTAGTGCCCTAGCCCTTATGAAATAGGATTTTTCATTCACCCAAGTCTGCTTGGCGGGGAGCTAGGAAAGCACGCTCACTACGAGAATTGCGCAATTGGCGCACCGATCAATTTCCGGTTCACTTCGATTCCTAACCCCGCCCCCGTAGGCGCTGAACCTTTACCGTCGATTGAACGCGGCTGATAGCCAGCGACATGCTCATTTGTCCAGTCATTGAAAAAGGACGCGTGCATAAGACCTTCTGGCGACGAGCTCGCAGCGACATGGGCGACCGCGGCCGAGATCACATCACCGCCCCACATGTCTTCGACGCAGAACGTAACCCCTAGATCCTGTGCGATGTTGCGCATAGTCACAGCCGCACTAATGCCACCAACGCGGCCGAGCTTGATATTGATCGATCCAGCTTTCACCTCGTATTTGGCACGATAGAGATCAGCCGCGGTTACGATGCTCTCATCCATAATCAGCGGCAGCGCCGTCATCGACTTGACCAATGCGCAATCAGCTAAGTCGCGGCAGGGTTGCTCCACGTAAATATCGAGCCCCTCCATAAGCCTCACGGCAATTATCGCAGCCTGGAGATTCCACCCACCATTAGAATCCGCGATGATCAGCATGTCACCGCTCGATGCCTGCATGACGCATCGCGTCCGGGCCGCGTCGTCATAGGGACTGTTTCCGACCTTCAATTGGAAACGCCTGATACCTGCCTCTCCCCGCCTACACACATAGTCTGCCATCTCCTCCGGGCTAGCGAGGGGAACAGCCTCGTAGAGGGGAAAATCCTCCTGCAATACGCCCCCAAGAAGGGTGGCGATCGGAAGTTCGACGGACTTGCCAAAAATATCCCAGCAGGCGATATCGATCGCGCTCTTCGCGTTGGCCTGCCCCAACAACACACCTTTCATGATCTGCCCAACAAGCGACGTATTGCGAGGGTCAATTCCAATGAGGTATGGCGCTAGCTCCTTCAACGATGCCTGAGTGCTGCCTACGAAGGTTGGCAGATAGGTTCCAGATAGCGTGGCGGTTTCGCCCCAACCTTCAAGACCTTCATCAGTTAAGACACGCACGAGCGTTGACGTTTGCGACGTGGCCGCCCTTCCTTTCGACATAATATATTTGCCGTGCACATAGGTCAGAACATATTCATATAGTTCGATAGCTTTTATTATCATTACACTGATCTTTCCCTGACGTATTCAGTGATCATGAAACGGATCTCATTCCGGTTAAGCGATATAGGAAGAAGTCGCTTTTCTCCATGCATAGCGCGATTCTTATGCGTTCTATTTCGATGGTCCGGACGACGGACGCTAAAACTCCAATGATGAAATCGGGTGCGCACCTTCGGCATGCTGCAATAACTGCAATTCACAGCCGGTTCAATAAAACAAGCGCTGGCGCGAAGTGAGGCAGCACCACGACTGCAAGCATCCATGAAAGAGACAAAAGCTAGAAGGCGCAACACGTATGCATCGCCGCCGTGCATAAAAGACGTTTATCAATCCAGCAAAACATTACTTATACGCAAAATTGTTGATCGCTGCGGGGCGCTATCGCAACATGAAGGAGCCATACACAAGGGAGACAAGCAGTGCAGCCAACTATTTTTGATGGCCTCGTAGTGGGGAAGTGGGAGCGCAAAATTTTCGAGGACATGAGGATAGGCGGCGTGACGGCGGCGAACTGCACTTGCTCCTTGTGGGAGGGCCTTGAAGATACGTTCAAGAATATATGCCAGTGGAAAAAGCTGTTCCGCGACAATTCTGACCTGATACAGCAGGTTTACTGCATCGATGATATTCATAAGGCTCAGCAACGGGGCAAAATCGGCATCATCCTCGGATGGCAAAACACTTCAGGCTTTGGCGACTATATCGCCTCTGTTCCCGTCTTCCGCGAACTGGGCGTCCGGATTGTCCAGCTAACTTACAATACCGCCAACAGCGTGGGATCCGGTTGTTACGAGTCTCGGGACCTCGGGCTCACCGACTACGGGCGACATCTTGTTTGGGCAATGAATGAAGCAGGCATCCTTGTCGATTTGAGTCATGTCGGCAATCAAACGGCCAAAGATGCCATCGATATATCGAAAAAGCCGGTCGCCTATACACATATCTGCCCGCAGGCTCTTAGTCCTCATGCGCGCAATAAGTCGGATGAGGAGATCAAATACATTGCTGATAGGGGCGGGTTTGTCGGCGCTGCCGGAGTTCCAACCTTCCTTCCCAAGGGATATGACTCCACGATCGCCGACTATGTCGACGCCCTTATGTACATGCGCAACCTCGTCGGCGAGGATCGTGTCGGGCTGGGAACGGACCTGACGCAGGGGCAGAGTCAAAGTTTCTTCGATTGGATCGCGAGCGACAAGGGTAACGGACGGCAGCTCGTTGACATGGGCGGCATTCCGTTGCTGTCGGGTTTTGAGGATGCCGCGCAGTATCCAAAGATCGTGTGGGAACTTGAGAAGCGCGGCCTGGGAGACCAGCAAGTAGAAAAGCTGATGGGATTGAATTGGATAAATTTCCTGAAAGAAGTCTGGTAGCCACGCTTTTTGACTAGCGGGTGTTGGTTGGTTCTCGGCATCTCGCCGCTAGCCGAGCAAGTTCTTATCGTAATTAAGAAACAAGGGAGATCAAGATTATGAAACAGGGACTAGCTGCCCTCATGCTCGGTGGCGCGGTGCTGCTTGGGCTATCTACCGTTGCATCGGAAGCGCGTGAGCTACGAGTGCTGTCGGCGTGGGACCAGAATTTTATTTTTACCAAATCGATGCTCAAGCCTTTGCTAGAAAAAATAGAGAAAGGAACTGAGGGACGCGTCACCTTTCGGATCAATGGTCCGGAAGTGGTGCCAACATTTCAACAGTTCGAGCCGGTGCAGTCCGGTGCGTTCGACATGATATTCGCACATCCAGGATATTTCGCAGGTAACGCTGGCGTCGGTGTGACAATCGACTCCATCAAGGCTGACCCCGTTGCACGTCGTGAAACCGGAATCTGGGGCTATCTCGATAAATATTACGCGAAGTTCGGCATGAAGCTCATCGCCCTACAATCACAGGGGAAGCTCCATTTTGTCGTCAAAAAAGAGCTGCCACAGGCCGACAAGCCGTTCTCCGGGCTGAAGCTGCGCGCGAACGTGACCTATCACAACCTCGTGGATTACCTTGGTGGCGCCTCCGTACTTATGGCGGGCGGGGAAATCTATCCAGGTCTTAAGGCTGGACTGATCGATGGCGCTGCATGGAGCGTTGTTGGCGTGATGGACTACAGGCTGAATGAGGTGGCCGGCTACTGGACGGAACCCGCTTATGGCCAGACGGGTGCAACGGTTCTGATGAACTTGAACACCTGGAATTCTCTCTCTGATAAGGACAAGGCTGTGATCCAAGAGGCGGCTTTCGAGAGCGAGAAGCAGACCACGGATCTGTTCGTCGACCTTAGCGACGAGGAACACAAGAAAATGCAAGCGGGCGGCATGAAGCCAACACATTTTATCGGGCCGATCAGCACGAAGCTCGATGCGCTCTGGGCCGACGGCGTATGGAAACTCGGCATCGAAAAGGCTGGCGCCGAGGCTGCAGCGTTCAAGGAATTCGCCCTATCTAAAGGCATGACGTCAACAACCTCCAAGTAACGTCATTTTAGCGCATCTGTTACAGGAGGGACGGCGGTGAGACGCCCCTCCGATTGTTTGGTGGGAACCCTTAATGACCCGCATCATCACGCGGCTTACTGAAATGCACGACACCATAAGCAAGGTATTGTTCATAGCAGCCGGATTCGCGCTCGCGGTATTCACGATTGTTTTCAACCTGGAAGTTGCTAAGCGGTATCTATTTGGTACGCCGTCAACTTGGGCGCAGGACGTTGTGGAGATTGCTGCGCTGGCGACTACATTTCTGGCTCTTCCATACGTCACTCGTATAGAGAAGCATGTTCAAATTGACTTCGTGACAATGAAGTTCGGTGACGCGACGAAGCATCGGCTACGGATATTTCAATGCGCCGTTAGCGCCATCGTACTGTTTGTTATCGCGTGGATCACCCTGTCTGCCACGCTTAAGGAATATGGGCTAGGTATTCAGACGGCATCGTCAATCGCAATTCCTAAGTGGCCCCTACTCGCGCTTATGGCATGGGCATTTTTCAGCAGCGCCCTGCATGTGCTGAGACTCATCTTCCTCAGGGACCAGTTAAAATGATCGCTTGGTATTACGTTCTTCCGTTAGCTCTATTACTTCTTTTAACCCTACTAATACTGGGCGTACCGATCTTCATCGCGTTTCTCGCGTTGAATATTGCCGGCGTAATGTATTTCATTGGTCCCGCGGGAAATGGGTTACTTGTCAATAGTATCTACAGCACTGCCACTTCACTCAATCTCGTTGCAATTCCATTGTTTGTTCTGATGGGGGAGATTCTATTCCGATCAGGTTCGGTTGATGTCCTCTTTGATGCGCTAGGTAAGTTATTGGGTCGAATCAAGGGTCGCCTATACTATTTTGTTATTATTCTATCAGCCATCTTTGGCTCACTATCTGGTTCTGCTATCGCTGTGACGGCGATGCTTGGCAATACGGCTCTGCGCACTATGCGAGAGCGGGGATACCAAAAAAAACTTTCTGTCGGAATGATCCTCGCAGGAGCCTCGCTTGCGCCTATTATTCCGCCTAGCACCATGGCCGTGGTTATCGGTTCCGTAGCTGACGTTTCCATCTCACATCTGCTTATTGCTGGTTTCCTTCCAGGCTTGTTGTTTGCCGGAATCTTCGCAGCTTATATCGCGTTCTCAGTGAAGCTCATGCCGGGAGTAGCCCCCGACGATGAGACTGTTGAAGACGTAGCGACCAGCGAAAAATTGTGGTCTCTCCTGCAGTGCCTACCCTTCAGCCTTGTCATATTCAGCGTGATGGGCTTCATCCTTCTAGGTGTAGCGACCGCCACAGAAGCCGCTGCCGCTGGCGTAACGGCATCCTTGATCGTCGCTGCTTTCTACCGTAAACTTAAGCCGGCCATGTTGTTCGAAGCTGCTAGATCAGCAGTTGAGGTCACCTGTATGCTGATGGTGATTGTTGTTTCATCTACGCTCTATACTCAGCTGCTCGCATTTACGGGCGCGAGCTCGGGTCTCGTAGAAACGGTCACGCAACTTCCCATTAATGCATTCGCTTTCATTTGCGGGAGTTTGCTGATTACGTTCGTGATGTGCATGTTCATCGATCAGATCGCCTTTCTTCTTTTAGCAGTCCCTATTCTTCAACCCATCATGAAATCCTACGGGATCGATCCGGTATATTTCTGGATGCTATTCGTGATTTTTCTATCCCTGGGCAGCAATACGCCGCCATTTGGGTACAATTTATTCACCCTAAAGGCAGTGGCGCCAGATATAGAAATGGATTCGATTTTTTCTGCGTCCTGGATAAGCGTGATGCTGGTTCTTATCGGCGTGACTATTTTGCTTGTCTTTCCGAGCATTGTGACGCTCCTCCCGTCACTTATGTAAAAGATTGCGGAGCAATAAAGCGAGATACCGTCCAACTTTTGAAGAAAGTATCGAATGTATGGATGGGCAGTCGTTCTGTTGCTCGTGCCTACAGGCCTTAATCCACTCGGTAAGGAAAGTGGATCTTGCAAGAACGGAACTCACAATTAGCTACCTTGGATCTCGGCAGTCGCGTTCGACTCCTCCGAGCGGCACATCATCTGACACTTCGAGAAGTTGCAATTAGGTCCGGGTTGTCAACCGCCACACTTTCCAAGATCGAGAACAACCGACTATCTCCGACTTTCGGGAACATCATCCGGCTCGCCCGCGGCCTAGGCATTGATATTGCGACGCTGTTTGCCGAACAATCGACCACTCCGCCGCGCGGCCGCCGCTCGGTCACACGCGCAGGGACGGGCGCTATTTTCCGGACCGACAACTACGACTATGAGATGCTGTGCACTGATATTGTAGGCAAGAAAATCGTGCCGATGAAGGCCTGCATTAAACGCCGCGAATGGAGCGATTTCAGCCACCTGATCACACATGACGGCGAGGAGATCATCTATGTACTCTCGGGTCAGGTGCGGCTACTGACTGAATTTTATGAGCCTATCATCCTCGGTACGGGGGATTGCGTCTATTTCGACAGCACGATGGGGCACGTCTGTTTGCTCCATGGCGAGGCCGACGCGGAGGTGTTCTGGGTCTGCTCAAGCGCGGACATGTCTTCTTTCATCAAGTCCAACCGCTGACGCGTTTGGCCGGTCAATTTCAAGTCGAAACGGCACAACACAGTCTGGACAGATTACTAACCGCTAGTTGGAAGATTCCGACGCATATTTAGATGGCTTCGTTCTGATTGATGCCAGATGCTTGCAGCAGCATATTCATAGAATTGATTGATCGAGCTGCTGTCAGGATAGGATATGAATTTTTCCCAGATCAAAACATTCTACCTCGTGGCAACGATGGGTACCTTCCAAAGCGCGGCTGACAAACTGAATACGTCGCAGCCAGCGGTCTCTGCGCGCATCGTCGCGCTGGAGAACTGGTTTGGAGTGCAGCTGTTTGACCGCTCCACGCATCGAGCCCAGCTGACTCCACAGGGAAGAGCCCTGCTGGAAATCTCCCGTAAACTTCTGGAATTGGAAGCCGCCGCTCGAAGCCAAGTAGGTGGCCAAGACGCTCTTCACGGCATATTCCGCATCGGTGCGGCTGATACGCTCGCCATGTCTTGGCTTCCTTCATTTTTGACACAGCTACAGCAGCATCACCCCGCGGCCAGCTTTGAATTTCAGCTCGGAACCTCCCCGAGGCTGCATGAAGAACTGACAAAGCAAACTCTCGATGTCTGCTTTATGGTCGGTCCAGTAACAGAACCGTACATCGTCAACTTGCCACTTTGCGAAACACCGGTCGTCATAGCGGCTGCACCATCGCTTGGATTGCACGGCCGAAGAGTGGGAGCGGCGGAAATTGCACAACATCCCGTTTTGACATTTGAACGACGCTCGCAAACTTATCAAAGCATGGTTCGCGCTTACAACGATGCGGGACTGATAGGTAAGATGACCGGCACATCTTCCCTCAGCTTTGCCATTGCTCTGACACTCGAGGGTTACGGAGTCCTGGCAGCTCCGAGGGTTTCTATTCGCCGGGAGGTCGACCAAGGATTCTTGAAGGTTCTAGATACTGATATTGTGCCAGAATCGCCAAAATTTGCCTTGTGTTACGTCAACGGACCAGCAGCCGAAGCTTCCCAAAGGATTGGTGAGGAGGCGCTTGAACATCTCGCCGCATATGCGGAGCCGGGTTACATAAACCTACTGTACGGAGACGGGCCATAAAATTGGTTGGAGTTTGATCTGAAGCAGCAGGACTACCCACTACGACCCAGTTATATTGCGCTCCCAGATGGAGTTTTTCGTGAGAAGCAAAGCCTGATCACTCTGCGAGTTGCTGGTCAAAGGCGATACCGCTCCAAATTTGATCGTACAGGGGCGTTTGGGTTTTGGGCTACTTCCCCCCACCCGCAACATCGAGATCGACCTGTATGACTCTCCTAGAGTCAGGAAACGGCCCTTGCTAGTGCCAGCGCGGTTCGAGTGTGTGAAGAGCCTGCATTCAGGTGTTAGCTGCCTTACATCCTTGAACCCACTCAATGTTGACCAGGGTCTGCTCGATGGCTCGGGGGCACTTAGCACGGGTTGAAAGATGGGAGGGTGTAAGGGTTTGGGGGTGTGAGGCTGGGCGAGCGAATTATTCTGAATTAATTTCTTTAGTTGCTCATGCAGCTATTATGCCTTTGTCAAGTTGCACGTGAGCATCCGAGCCGTTCACGCGGCTAGTAGGGCCATGTCCCGCCGATACGCATTCCGCACGTGCACACATTGAACGCGGTTTCCGCGAGTTTTTTGGCATTCGAGCGCTTGGGCCAATCCTTCGAATAAATTGCCTTGCTCTGAACATAGCCTGAGGCGACGCCAGGAAACGCCCTGTGAATCTCGGCCACCAAACAGCGGCCCCACTCCGTAGCAACCCGCAAACGAGCTTCCACTGGGTGCGTTTTGCTGGGCAGAAGTCCATTTGCACGAGCCGTCGCAATTTCCGTGTCGACTAGCTTTATCTTGGCGAGGACATCATCACAGCACATCCGAAGGTTTATACGCCCCGTTACGAAACATGTCTTGGTGGCAAGAACCTGCACCAGCATTGCCATGAGCCCGTTTAGGCGGTCGCTGAGCTCGTTCAGGGCGGGGTGCAGCTCGCTATCGGAAAGTGCCCCTACACCGAGAGTAGTGCAGGGATCGACACTCGCCTTCCAAAGCAGCCGATCGAACTCGTCGATCGGGGGTGGGTCTATCGCTAGAACCTCCAGCAACAATTGCAGCGCCTTCTGCCCTTCTTGGAGGCTGTTTACTGGAGCGGCCACCGCCAAATATCGCTTGACGCCCCTGGGCAGACTGCAGCGTTGACGACGAGGGATGCGTAGCTCGCACTGCCCCGCTCGCGGTCCCGATACCAAACCTAAGCACTCACCGCCCCTGAGGTTGACTAGCTTCCAACCCGACGGGGCTGGCCTCCAAACAGCATCGCCCCACATGTCACGCCCCCCGAGGTAGATACTGATCGGATTGCCTGGGACTCTCTTTGGTCCTTTGGAACCTCGCTTCGTCATGATGCCACCTCGTCAACTTCTAGTTAGATGGAAAGCGAGTTGTGTCCGGGCAGCGTCTCCGGGCCGAACAAACACATGAGGAGCAAGCAGTAAGGCGAGCTTGGTCGCAGGCTGGCCGTCGAAACCATCGATTGAGCGCAGCAGTGCCCCAACACCATCAGGATCTAAAATAGCCGCATGATGCTTATGCGTTGGCGTGGCCAGCGCGCCTATCAACGTATCTGCCGGGTCAAAGCTAGCCCTGGCCGTGACGATCGCGTAGCGGAACACATTGCTCGCGAACATGCGAAGTCGTCTCGCAGTCTCAAGCCGCCCGCGGCCTTCGACTTTGCGTAAAGCGGCCAACAGTTCAGCCGGTGGCACATCGGCGACCGGAACGTGCCCGATGCTTGGCGTCAGAAGGGATAGTAGCCAACGGAGTTTGCTGACGGTGGATGCTGCGCGCCCGTCGCGCTCTCGCTTCGAAATGTACTCTTCCCCTATCAGCTTGAAGGTGTTTGCGGCTCCAACCGTCGCGGCGATCTTGGCAGCGCGCTTTGCTGCTGCGGGATTGGTCCCAGCAGCGAGAAGTCTCCGGGCGTCGGCGACCTTTTCTCTTGCCTCTTTGAGGGAGACTTCGGGGTACGTGCCAAGCGCAAGCTTTTGTTCCTTGCCTAAGTAGCGATACTTCAAGCGCCAAAGGCGATTGCCTGACGGCTGCACCAGAAGGTGCAAACCCCTCGCATCAAACATCTTGTACGGCTTCTGCCGCGGCTTCGTGTTGCGGATGGCTGTATCGGTCAATGACATTGGGGGCCACGTATGTTCGGGGTGGATGGAATGGCCCCCGCGGTGGCCCCCACCATCAGGCGGATTCGGGCCGACAAGGGCGGACGACCACAGATGGGCCGACCGCCAATTTACTAGTGATTACGGGGGCTTTGTAGATCGCCGCGGATGGCCGCGGACTGGTATTTGGTGCCCAGGGGAGGAATTGAACCACCGACACCGTGATTTTCAGTCACGTACCCCTGTTTTTGGCAACACCCCGTAAGGCAACAGAATTTCCCGTTCAGAACTGTAAATAGCCGTAAACAAAGCGATTTCGACGAGTAACCCCAGGTTCCTCCGCGTACGTTGCCAGACCCACGCGTCTCTCGCTACACTGTGTAAAATCTGTGTAACGGGGGCACCATGTCAAGCGGCCGCGTGAAACTGACCGAAACGTTCCTCAAGGATCTGCGTGATGGCAAGTTGGAGAAGAACTACTACGGCGACACCGAAGTGCCGGGCCTGTTCGTGCGCCGCATCCGAACCGGCTCGATCGTCTTCCTCTACCGATACAGCGCTGGCAAGCAGAAAACCGTGAGCCTTGGCGTTTGGGGGAAGAAGCGCACACTGACGCAGGCCCGAACCGAAGCTGAAAAGCGGCGTGGACATATCGCCGAGGGACGCGATCCAGCGGACGAACAAAAAGCAGCACGGCGGCACACCAGCGATGCAAAAAACAACACGGTCAATCATGTTCTGGACGAGTACGTCGCCAAATACATGGAGCCCGAGAACCTGCGCAGCAAGGACGCCATCGTCAGCATCTTCGACCGGCTGGTGCGGCCCGAGATCGGCGATCGGTCGATCTATAGCCTGGAGCCCAGCGACATGGCGGGGCTTCTGGACGGCATCTCAGCCGCCAAGGGGCGGACCATGGCGGCGCGCACCAAGGCGTGGTTGCGGGCTGCCTTCAATTGGTGGACCGGACGGGATGGGCGCTTCAAAAATCCGATCACCAAAGGGACATTTCGCACAAATCCGGTCAAGAGCGAGCGCAAGCGGGTTCTCAGTCCTGACGAGGTCCGGGACGTGTGCGAAGCGCTGGAGACCGCCAATGTGCCCGATCCTTTCCAGAGATTTTTTCGGATGCTGTTGCTGACCGGGCTGCGCCGGGCGGATGTGTCCAGAGCCAAGTGGGATGAGGTCTCCGGCAATCGATTGATCATACCGAGCAGTCGACACAAGAGCGAAAACGATCATCTGGTCCCGGTCACAGACGAGGTTCGCAGACTGCTCGGGCCACCGCGTAAGCGTGGGTATTGCTTCAGCACCGATCCGAAAGCCGGAACGTCCATCAAGGGCTTCGGCAAGTGGAAGGTGAAGATCGACCGAGAGATCGCCAGGAAGCGGAAGGAGAAAAGGCTCAAGAAGATGCCGTCCTGGCAGCTCAGCCGGGACATTCGGCGCACGCAGATGACCATGATGATGGACCTGAAAATCCCGCGACATATCGGGGATCGGGTACAGGGACGCACGATCAAAGGCTCCACCGTCACCTACGACCGCAGCGATTACGAGGCACAAAAGACGGACGCACTCGAAAAGGTCGCTGCCAAACTCGAAGAGATCCTGTCGGGAAAGAACAAGCCCTCTTGAAACTCTGCAGGCACCGGATCATATTCCGGGCGTTGACGACAGCAAACAACCCGAAGACGACAGCAAAAACCTCAGCTCCACACTATCAACCGGAAGCGAACGGGCGTTTCTGGGATGAGGTTTGCTATGTCAAACGACCAGAATATCCCGCAGAACCTGTCTGACGACACGATGCTGACGGACGAGCAGTTGGCGAAGATCTTCCGGGTAAACAAGGGCTTCTTCAAGAAGCTCCGCGTCACCGGAGGCGGGCCGATTTTCTACAAGTTCGGATCTGCCGTCCGGTATCGGTGGGAACACGCAAGGACGTGGATGGACCGCCAGCAGCGGAACTCTACGTCTGATCCCGGTCCGGAAGATCGGTAATCAGTGATGGCGCCAACGCCGCAAAGTTGGCGCCATCAACAATATAGCGTCCGGTCTTGCGGATCTGGGGCAGGATCTCATGCCGCACCTTGCGGTCGAAGGCCTTCGCCTCCGGCTTGTTGCTGCGGGAGATCAGCTTGAAGACGGCTGGCAACGAGACAAATGACAGTGTTTGTGGGTTTTTCCCAAGGGCGTCAGAAACTCTGACACCCTTCTTCTCGTCATCATCCAGCGCCAAACCGCTCAACGTTTCGCGTGAATTGCTCAACCCGAGCCGATCGCACACGTCCTTTGCACAGAACCACTCGTCACCCTTCTCATCGATTTGAATGCGGATGCTGTGCCCGTCGAAGTTGAAGGTCTCGACTGCCTTGTCGTGGCAAACCGGTTCGGGAAGCAGCACAGGCATGTATTGCGAGACATCCAAGCCCTTCACTGCTCAGAGGAATTTTCACGGTCCAATTTTGGGCAGTGCACCTATCTCGCGGGCAACGGCCGCCATGAGCCCATGTACTGGATGACCGAGGAAGGCTTCTCGATGCTGGTTATGGGGTTCACCGAGAAGAAGGCATTGGAGTGGAACGAAGGGCTTGTTGAACGCATTTTGAATTATGCTACTTTCCTCAGTATGGTGACATTACGCGCGACACTCTTCGCTTCTCTGGTCGTCTTGTGCGCATGCTCGAAGACGGTTCCTGTGGCCGTCGTTATGAACGACGGCGTGCTCCGTGGCTCCACCACGGCAGCGTTGGACGGCGGCCACTTCGAGGTTTCACGAGGCGGCCTGAAATGCGCTGGCACCTATAACGCGCTATCGCCCTCGGTGACGATCACCATTCCTGTGCTGTGCAATGACGGTCGCCGCGGGATCGTAACGGCCACGCGAGAGGCTGGAGGCCAGAGCGGCGGTGGCCGAGTTCGCATGGATGACGGCACAGAGGGTGATTTCATTTTCGGAGAAGCTGCAAACCGTCTCTAATTCAAGGGGTCGGCTCCGGCTCGAACGTAATCATGCTTTCGACGATAATGGCATAACCGTCCCGCTCCAGCGCCACCCGGTATGGCAGCTTGAGATCGGCAACGTTACCGCGCGCTGTTCCCCACCATGGCCCCTTGTGCCGGATTTCGTCGGGCACGTCCTCGTAGAACCTCTCCGCATAGTGGATGACGTGCAAGTCCTTGTGGTCTCGCTGGCTGCGGTAGACTTCGTATAGATCGGCGTTTGACATGACGAGAACAAATCAGGAACTTTTATCCTCGTCAAGAGGCTCGGACTTGAGCTTCTTGCGCTTGCGCTCCAGCCGCCGTCTCGCGGGAGCGGCCGATGCCATTCGAACATAATCGGTAGTCAATGCTGCTGGGAGGCATCCAAGGGGCGGTCGTGGATGCCTATACGTAGAAATCCACAGCAAGAAAATCTCCCGTGTTTGCTGGGTTTTTCTTAAATGTATAGGCATAAAATTTGTGTATATGCATATTTGTGCGCTAGACTTCATGCTATAGTGCTGCCACCGCTCAAGTCGGGAGGCATGGAACATGCACTTCATTGGTGTGCTCAACACGAAAGGTGGCGTCGGCAAGACGACGTTGGTCTCCTGTCTGGCGGTTCGCGCGGCGCAGGACAGCAAGGTGGCGGTCTGCGATCTCGATCCGCAGAGCAGCCTGTCGGACTGGTATGTGCGCCGCGGATCGCCGCCCAATCCCAATCTGCTGACCAACGCGGATCTCGCCAGTGATGCCGCCGAAAGCCTGCGCCTGACCAGCCACTACGACTACATTCTCTTCGACGGTCCTCCTGGTGCTTTGATGGTGACGGAGGATGCTGTGGAGACCTGTGATTTCGTCGTCATCCCGATCCGTGCGAGTGGCTTCGATCTCGGTGCGTCGCGCGATTGCATCCAGATCTGTCAGGATCTGAGCACGCCCTACCTTGTCGTCATCAACGACGCCACCCGATCCGACGCCAAGCTGGTGGAGGCCGCGCGCAGCACGTTGCTGTCGTGGAATGTCCCGCTCGCAAAGACCAGCGTCTCGCACCGCGTGGCCTACGTCAGCGCCGTCATCACGGGCACGACCGGCGCCGAGCGCGACACCAAGGGCGCCGGTCAGGAGATCGACCTGCTGTGGAAAGAGATCAAGGCAGCGGTGCGTAAGGCGGTGAAGGGAAAAGCCGCATGACGGACGACACCGAGGCCACCAAGGACATCAAGTTTGCAAGCATGTTCTCCGAGGCGCCAGGAGACGCGCAACGGCAGGCGCGCGAAGATCGCAAGAAGAAGGAACGGCGTACCCAGCTGACCAAGAAACAGCGTAAGCGCGGCGCGATCCGCACGACGCAGATCAATTTCAGATGCAGTCCCGCGTTTCGAGACGAGGCCAACACGACGGCGAAAGCGCTCGGCATTTCGGTCGCGGACCTGATGGAGCAGGCCCTCGACCTTTGGAAAGAGGCAAAGGGCCTGGATGGGGATCGAACCACTTAAACTGGCCTCCGGCATTGTCGGCGTTGCCATCGTCGGGACCGTGATCCACAGCGCTGTGCTGGCGAATGGCGGTTACGGCACCGTCACAGCGCCGATGCTGATCGGTCTCGGCGCCGGGCTGGTGATCGGCGCGGCCGTGATCGGACGGTGCTGGAGCCAGGGGCGCATCGTCATGGCCATTCTGGTCGGCGCGGCCTTGCTGGCCGGTGAGGCTTATCAGTTGCTGATGACGGCGGAGCGCACCATCGTGATGCGCGACGCCCGGCAGGCTCCGATCGTCGAGCAAGCCAAAGCCCGCGAGAAAGCCTCTCAGCGCGTCCAGGAGGCTGCTTCGGCACTTTCTGCGATCGGAGCCCCGAGGCTGACAACAGCCATGGAAGCCAAGCAGGCGGCCGACAAAGCTGCTGTCGAGAAAGCTGCTGAACGAGGCTGTGCCGCGCATTGCCGCGCCTTGCTCGAACAGCAGGTGGCCACCGCCGCGCAGGAGGTTGAAGCCGCTCGTGCCGAGATCGCCTCGCTGCGGGATGCGGCCCGGGACGAACTCGACAGTGCACGTACTGTTCTGGCGGCGCTGCCGGTCCTCGGCTCGGCGTCGCCGCTGGCTGATCGGCTCGGTATTCCCGATTGGCAGTTCGATCTGATTGCCGCCGTGCTGATCGGCATCGGAGCCAATGGCCTTGGGGCCGCGCTGGTGGCGTTTGCTGCCCACGGGCCATCTCCGGTTCCGTCTACATCACCGGCCGCCTTGGCGATGCTAGAGATCCAGCCGCAGCGCGATGCAACCCAGGAGGCTGACCGGTTCGCGTGCGAAACCTTCTGCCCGGCGCCAGAGGGCAGCATTTCCATCGCGGCAATCCGTACTGCGTATCTAGGGTGGTGCGCCCACAACGGCCTCGCACCTTTGCCGGTTTCCGAAATCGGCGCCGCCTTGGACACCGTCTTCCGCGCCGCCGGTTTGCAATTCGACGGCCAGGAAATGCGTGGCATCGGCTGGAGACTAGCAATCACGTCAACGTAGCGGGAGAATGGTTGGAAGACTGCAACCGCTTACGGACTGGTAGTTGGCGTTTCTGGTGAAAACGGGAGGGGGGAATGGTTTTCTCACATATCGCAAGGATCGTGGCTTCGACCATGTTGATCATCGGCGTCGTCATGGTTGCGTTGGCGTTCTACATCACAACAGGGGCAATGGGGCCACCACAGGAAGCCGTGCAGCAGTTCTGGCCAGGGAAGACCACCGGCCAAGTTATCGACCGCGGCATCCAGTTTTTGGGCATAGCAATAGCCCTCGGCACGCTTGCAGAGATCGCTTTCACCGTGAAGAAGGCGTTCAAATAACCGGAGGGGGAAATGATCTACGGATACGCGAGAACCAGCACCACTGATCAGGAAAACAGCATCCGCACCCAGGTCGATGCCCTGAAGGCAGCAGGTTGCGAAATGGTGCGGGAAGAACGTCGTTCCGGCGCATCGCAGGAGGGACGTGAAGAACTGAAGCTCCTGCTGGAATTTATCCGTCCCGGCGATACGCTTATCGTAACGAAGCTCGACCGGCTGGCGCGCTCCATCCGGGACGTGATGGACATCCACGCCAAGCTCATCGCCAAGGGCGCCAGCCTGCGCATCCTCAACATGAACCTGGACACCTCGACATCGACCGGAAAGCTGATGCTGGGTGTACTCGGATCGGTGGCCGAGTTCGAGCGAGACCTGATCAGGGAGCGCCAGCGCGAAGGCATCGCGCGCGCAAAGGCCGATGGCCGCTATATCGGCGGCGTGCGGAAGCACGATCCCGAGCGCATCAGGGAACTCAAAGCCGCTGGCCTTGGCACCGGCAAGATCGCCGCCGAACTCGGCTGCTCAGACGACACCGTTCGCCGTGCCCTTAAATCACCAATCAGCATCGGAGTGACGCCATGATCCTCTACACGCTGTTCTGCCTGTACGCCGTCGGAGCCGTCGGCTTCTACCTGCTGACCTTCACCGAGGCCGACGAAGATCAGAGCCCAGAGCTGTTCGCTCTGACGTGGCCTGTTGCCATCCCATTCGTCGTGATCAGGTTCGCAATGAGCGGATTTACCACGGCGAGAGAGATTGCCGACATGATGTACCAAAACCAGATCCGGGAAGAATGGGCGGCGTTCTTCAGGAATGCGGCGATGGCGCGCATCGGCAACACATATGTCGGTTTCGACTTGCCTGCGGCCAAAACCCCGGCATAATAGACATGCCTTTGATAACAAAGGTATTTCAGGCAACAAGATGATTGGACATGAATGTAAAAATCAAATTTAAGTTCAGTTTTTTCAGCCTATCTATTGCGATTAGATTTTATCTCGACTGACAAAAAAGGCGGGCGTGTGCGTATTGCAGCGCTCGCCTTATTCGTACGGATTTTCCCACTGATAAGCGAAACTGAGCCCGGCCGCGAATGCGAGACCTGGGCTGGACCTGCCGTATGCACACATTGCAGTGAAGCACCAATCGAACCCCCTCGGGAGGACCAGGAACCGGGCGCCGACGAAGTCAACCTCCAACCGGCGTACTTGAGATGATGGAGAGGTAGGCGAACACCGCGCCAAGCGCAGTTGCATACAGAGACGATGCCCGGTCGAACATGAAGCCCGTGGCGAAGATGCCGGGCAGAACGACGAAGAAGCCAACAAAGCCCGAAAGATTTTGAAGGCCGATTTGCACCACCATGCAGAACGCCATTATGACGGCGGTTGTCGCGTACCGGAACCACACAGGCTGCGGCTTTTCGGGAAACAAATAGAGGAGCTTCTCCATCGATCGGTCTTCCGCTTCCAGTCTTGTCAGCGCCGCCGGGCATTGTGATTTTGCTGGAAGCATGCCGCAATCTTCTCGAAAACTAGATTATAAGCCCGAGGCGCCCGCCAATTCACTTTGGCCGACGGTGCTGACCACCCATCGACTTCATCCGCATTTAGTACTGCGCGGATCCACGCAGGATGTCCGGCAACAATAGCGCCCGGCGTCAAGAATGTGTTGACGCGATACCAACTGCCCCCGCGGAAAGCACGAGATTTTACTTCTCTACACCGAGCAGCCTAAGTGCGTTGCCGCTGGCGATCATGCGTTGCTCGGCCGCGTTGAGGCCGCAGGCCGTCAGAGCACGTTGCAGCCGGTCGGTGACGGCGGTCTCGGTGAATATCGGCCAGTCGGTCCCGGCCAGCACGTGATCTGGCCCAAGCAGGTCGACCATGCTGCGGATGAGCACAGGATTGAGACCCATGGTATCGACGTAGACATGTCGCCGGACTAGTTCCGGTGCGTCCTGCCTGATCCGTCCCCCGTCGCCAAATGCCCCCGTCAGCAAGACCGCACCCACGGCGAGTGTGGTGACGACGATCCGAAGTCCAGGTAGCTCGTCCAACGTACCGCTTTCGAGCAGAGCGATCAGCGCGAGGGCGTTGATGGTGCCGCGCGAGAGCATCATTCCAGCGCGTCCATAACGCCCGAAGCGCCGCCGGAGTTGATGATCGTTGACCGGATGTACGAAGATCGGAACGCCAAGAGCGGATGCGGCAGCAAGTGTCGGACGGGCCTCGGGCGCGTCAAGCAAGAGGTCACCCCTGGCGCTTTCTAGGAAAACTCCGCGGAGCCCGAGTTCGCGAACGGCACGGGTCAGTTCCTTGGCACCGTCCTCGCCGCTGTAGGCGTCCACGGTTGCCATCCCATAAAGTCGGCCTGGGTGACGGCTCACCAGATCGGCGAGTTGGTCATTGATGCGCTGGACCATGAATGTCTCGGCTTCGCCGCCCATGCTGCGGATAAATTCCAACGGCGTGTTGACGACCCTTGCCGTGATCCCGGCCTCGTCGATGGAGTTCAGTAAGGATGCGCTGCTTGCCAGCTTGCGATTGATCTCGCGAAAGTGGTCGCGCAGCGCAGGCGGCGCAGCAGCACCGGCAAGTGGAGTGAACGCGGGTCCGACGAAGTGACTGTGGAAGTCGATGACTTGTAGATCGAGACGACTTGCGTCCCCGTTCCCACGCGACGACCCAGCACTCGCAATGTGCCCGCGGGAGCCGACCGCCAGCCCAGTGGCACCTGCAGCGAGGCCTCCAAGGACCTGTCGGCGTTGATACCTGCCCGATCTCATCACGCATCCCTTTGACGAGTTGGGACCTGCACTATAGCCGATCCACATGCGAACCGTCTCGGTGCTGACGAACGTGGTTATCCGGGGCACGACACCTGCGATCAAAGCCGCAATCGAGCGGTTGGCCGGCCGCCCGGCGGAGGGCAGCAGCTTGTCCGCCTACGTTACGCGCGTGCTGGAGGCCCACGTTGGCGTATCGGCGCCCGCTAACGTCGCGGCGTTGGGTTCATTTCCGTAAATCTGGGTGTGTGCCGTCGTGCCGTCATCGCGGAAGCGACTGCCGGTCGAGACAAAGTTCCGTCCCATCAGGAACTTGACCGGGATCTCGGGCGTCTCACTCGATGTGGTAGCTGCTGTCCCGCGTGAGCCCATGCCCCGTGCGTACTGGAAAGGCCATCTCAAGCTCTCCCTGGTCTCGATCCCGGTTGAGCTGTTCAATGCCGTCGATAGCTCGGCTGGCATCTCGTTCCGACAGATCCACAAGCCGTCGGGCCGTCGCATCAATTACGAGAAGGTGGTGCAGGGTGTCGGCAAGGTGGACAACTCCGACATCGTCAAGGGCTATGAGACCGGCAAGGACACCTACGTCATCCTGGAGCCGGATGAGATCGATGCCATCAAGCTGGAAAGCAAGA
>JAFAFW010000087.1 GCA_023423275.1 Pseudomonadota bacterium | reverse complement strand
AAGCAATGGCTAGCAACATCGTCGGTCGCATCCGCCAGGTGACAGGTGCTGTCGTCGACGTGCAGTTCGAGGCAGAGCTGCCGGCGATCCTGAACTCGCTCGAAACCACCAACCAGGGCAACCGCCTCGTGCTGGAAGTCGCCCAGCATCTCGGTGAGAACACGGTCCGCACCATCGCCATGGACTCGACCGAAGGTCTGGTTCGCGGCCAGAAGGTGACGGATACGGGTCTTCCCATCGCTGTGCCGGTCGGTGACGCCACCCTCGGCCGCATCATGAACGTCGTCGGCGAGCCGGTGGACGAAGCTGGCCCGATCAAGGGTGTCGAGGATCGTCCGATCCACGCGCCAGCTCCGGCCTACGTCGACCAGTCGACGGAAGCGCAGATTCTCGTCACCGGCATCAAGGTTGTCGACCTGCTGGCTCCTTACGCCAAGGGCGGCAAGATCGGCCTGTTCGGCGGCGCCGGCGTCGGCAAGACCGTGCTGATCATGGAACTCATCAACAACGTCGCCAAGGCGCACGGTGGTTACTCCGTATTCGCTGGCGTCGGTGAGCGTACGCGTGAGGGTAACGACCTTTACCACGAGATGATCGAGTCGAAGGTCAACATCGACCCGAAGAAGAACAATGGCTCGGCTGTCGGCTCCAAGTGCGCGCTGGTCTATGGCCAGATGAACGAGCCCCCAGGTGCCCGCGCCCGCGTCGCTCTGACGGGTCTGACGGTTGCAGAATACTTCCGCGACCAGGGCCAGGACGTGCTGTTCTTCGTCGACAACATCTTCCGCTTCACGCAGGCAGGCTCGGAAGTGTCCGCTCTGCTCGGCCGTATTCCTTCGGCGGTGGGCTACCAGCCGACGCTGGCGACCGACATGGGTGCCCTGCAGGAGCGCATCACCACCACGCAGAAGGGCTCGATCACCTCGGTGCAGGCGATTTACGTGCCGGCCGACGACTTGACCGACCCGGCACCTGCTGCGTCCTTCGCGCATTTGGACGCAACGACCGTTCTGTCACGCTCGATCGCTGAAAAGGGCATCTATCCGGCCGTGGATCCGCTCGACTCCACCTCGCGTATGCTGTCGCCGGCGATCGTCGGTGAGGAGCACTACGCGGTGGCCCGTCGCGTGCAGGAGATTCTGCAGCGCTACAAGTCTCTGCAGGACATCATCGCCATTCTCGGCATGGACGAACTGTCCGAAGAGGACAGAATGACGGTCGCCCGCGCCCGCAAGATCGAGCGCTTCCTGTCGCAGCCGTTCCACGTCGCTGAAATCTTCACGGGCTCGCCGGGCAAGCTGGTCAGCCTGCAGGATACGATCAAGGGCTTCAAGGGCCTGTGTGAGGGCGATTACGACCACTTGCCGGAGCAGGCGTTCTACATGGTCGGCTCCATCGAGGAGGCCATCGCCAAGGCCGAACAGCTCGCAGAGGCGGCCTGATAGCCGGACGTGGCCATGGCCGAAGATGAGAAACCCGGCGAGGCCGCGCCTGTTGCATTCGGTTCCTGCTGTGCCGAGTTGAAGGAGGCGATGGCCGGAGAGGATTTCGAGCCGCTCATTTCCGAGGGCAGCGACGGTATCCTCTACATTTCGGTCGGATTGCTCGAGCTGGAGGACGAAGAGCCGGGGATGGTGGATCATCCTCTGTTCTTCTGCCCGTTCTGCGGGACTCGCCTGCAGACGGCAGACGAAGTCAAAGCGAAGGCCGAGAGCGCCGATCCGGGCGACGGCGATTGAACTACGAAGGCGCTCCGCCGGTTGGCGCGGGTGTAGAGGCTGAGGAGCCACAATGGCGGACACGTTCAAGTTCGAGCTGGTGAGCCCGGAACGGGTGCTTCTGTCAGAAAATGCAGAGCAGGTCGTCCTGCCCGGTGCCGAGGGTGACTTTGCCGTCCTGCCCGATCACGCACCGATGATCGCCACGTTGCGGCCCGGCGTGCTCGACGTGCAGCTTCCAAGCGGCGCGCGGCGCATCTTCGTGAAGGGCGGCTTCGCGGAAGTCGAGCCCGACCGTCTGACGGTCCTGGCCGAGACGGCGTTCGACGCGGACGCGTCCTCGGCAAGCGCATCGATTTCCTCCGCGTTGGCTGCCGCCGAAGCCGAGTTGACCGCAGCGGAGAGCGACGACGCGCGCTTCGTTGCCCAGACTGCGATCGATCGCTTGCGCGCCCTGCAGGGTACCCGGGCCTGATTGCCGCCGCTGTATTCTGGAAGGTTAGTGCGTCAGATCAGCGAAGCCATGGATCACGGCTTCGTAGATCGGGCGCTTGAAGGGTAAGGCCAGCCCCGGCAGCTCATAGAGTGGCGACCAGCGCCACGCACTGAATTCAGCCTTTCCTCCGTTCTGCGGGATCAGCGTAATTTCGCTGTCGTCCCCAAGAAAGCGCATCGCGAACCACCGCTGTCGCTGACCTGCGTAGCGGCGCTTGAGCGCCACGCCTAACAGGTGCGGCGGCAGCCGATAGGTCAGCCATTCCGGAAGCTCCGCGAGCACTTCGACGGAAACGACCCCGGTCTCTTCCTTGAGTTCGCGAAAGGCGGCCGCAAGCGGAGCCTCACCGGGGAGAATACCGCCTTGGGGCATTTGCCAGATTGGATCGGCATCGGCGGGAATCCAGCGCGGACGGCGTTGACCGACCCACACTTCACCGCGACCGTTGATCAGCATGATGCCGACGCAAGGCCGAAGCGGAAGTTCGGGAAGGCGACCGTGTTCGCTCAGAGTCAAAGTGCTTGGTCCGTTGTCTCGCGGATACGAATCAAAACTCTAGCATTGTTCTACCGTTGGTAGGTGACATGTCGGGCCAAAGTTGTCGCCGTGCATCGGGACAATGCTATGGCCGTGCGGATGCCAATTCAGCTTGTTCAGGCGCCGATGCCGATTCTGCGGCGGAGCTGGAGGACAGCCTCAGCGGGACGCGGGGCGGACCAGGGGCGCGAAGGCCGCGACGACGGTGCCGTAAACCTCGCGCTTGAACGGAACGATCAGACCCGGCAGTTCGGCAAGGCTCGCCCAACGCCACGCATCGAACTCGATCTGATGGCCGGCTGGTGGCGTGATGTTGACTTCACTGTCCTCGCCGGTCAGGCGCACGAGAAACCATTTCTGCCGCTGACCCCGCCAGCGACCGCCCCATGCAACGCCGATCAGGCTCGGCGGAAGATCGTATGTCAGCCAATCATGATGTTCCGCGACGATCTCGACGGAGCGCAGACCGGTTTCCTCGAACAGTTCTCGCAGCGCCGCCGTCCGCGGATCCTCATTCGGGTCGATGCCGCCCTGAGGCATCTGCCACCAGCTTCCCGGGCCCTCCGGTTCGCCCGGTGCGTCAGCGCGCCGGCCCACCCAGATCCGGCCATCGCGGTTCATCACCATGATGCCGACGCAAGGGCGATAAGCGCTTTCGGGACCGCCGGACTGCATGCCAAAGACCTCGCAGATAGACCGCTATCACGACAAAGAGCGCCGCGATGGGCGGCGCTCTTCAACCACTCCGTTTTCCCACACCAGCGGGAGCACGTTGTAATCAGTTCTTGTCCGTCGCAGCCGGCGCCTTCGGAGCCTGGCTGGTCGTGGCTTCGGTCACGGTGCCGAGGATGAAGCCCAGAGCGTACTGGAGCTGCTGATCCTTCTCCGGCTCTTTCGGTACGTAAGCCGACGAACCAGAGATTTCCTTGCCGTCCTTGGCTTCCGACTTCAGGTGTCCGCGCAGGCTCGCTTCACCGCGGGGTTTCGGGTTTTCCTTGCCCTGCAGTTCAGGCGGCAGCTCCTGCTCCACGACGATGTCCGGATCGATGCCCTTGGCCTGGATCGAACGGCCGGACGGCGTGTAATAGCGTGCCGTCGTCAGGCGAATGGCGCCGTTGCTGCCGAGCGGAATGATGGTCTGAACCGAGCCCTTTCCGAACGACCGCGTGCCGATCACCGTGCCGCGCTTGTGATCCTGGATCGCACCCGCGACGATTTCCGACGCAGACGCCGACCCACCGTTGATCAGCACAACAACCTTCTTGCCGTCGGCGATGTCACCCGGCCGGGCCTGGCTGCGTTGTGTCTCTTCCAGGTTGCGGCCCTTGGTCAGGACGATCGCACCCTTGTCCAGCAGATCGTCGGACACGGCCACCGCCTGATCGAGCAATCCGCCCGGGTTGTTGCGCAGATCGATAATGAAGCCTTTGAGCTTCTTGCCGGCCTGCTTCTTCATGGCCTCGACCTGCTTGACCAGGTTGGCGTGGGTCTGCTCGTTGAAGGTCGAGACCTTGACGTAGGCGACCTCGTCATTGGACTCCAGCCGCGATTTGACGGCGTTGATGCGGATGACGTCACGCGTGATCTTGATGTCGAACGGTTCCTCGCGGCCCTTGCGCACGACCGTCAGCGTGATGGGTGTGTTGACGGGACCGCGCATCTTCTCGACAGCCTGCTCCAGCGTCAGCCCGACGATCTGTTCGTTGTCGAGATGGGTGATCAGGTCGTTGGCCTGCACGCCCGCCTTGGCGGCTGGCGTGTCGTCGATCGGAGACACCACTTTGACGACGCCGTTTTCCATCGTCACCTCGATGCCGAGGCCGCCGAACTCTCCGCGCGTCTGAACCTGCATGTCGCGGAAGTGCTTCGGGCTGAGATAGGCCGAGTGCGGATCCAGCGCTGACAGCATCCCGTTGATGGCCGACTCGATCAACATCGAGTCATCGGGCTTCTCGACGTAGTCCGCGCGGACCCGCTCCAGCACGTCGCCGAATAGATCGAGCTGTCGATAGATCTCCGAATTCGGAGTCGTCGCCGAGTAGGTCTGACCGACGTTGACCACCGTCGTCACACCGGCCAGGCCGGCCATGAGAACGAACGTCCAGAATGCAAAGTCCGGTTTGCGCATGGTTCGAATGCCTTATCCCTGCACCTTCTGCTGGTGCGCTTCATGCCACCACGGGGTGGGATCTATCGGACGCCCTTCCTTACGGAACTCAACGTAAAGCACAGGAGCGTTGTCTTGGGTCGCGCCTCCCGGCGCCGAACTCATATTTCCCACCGGCTCACCCGCCAGCACGAATTGACCAAGCTGAGCATCTATATGGGACAGCCCAGCCAATAATACATGGTAGCCAGCGCCGGCGTTAATGATCAAGAGCTGGCCATAGCTTCGGAACTCGCCAGCATAAACAATCCAGCCATCACACGGAGACGTGATATGGGCGCCCTGGCGCGTTTCAATCACGACGCCCTGCGACTTTCTGCCATTAGAAGTTGTGTCGCCGAACGATAGCACGCGTTGTCCTGCCGCAGGAAAGGGCAATTGCCCCCTGGCTTGATGAAACGGGACTGCCGGCTTCAGGCGCCCGGCCGATCCGGCGATCGCGCCGGCTCCAGGAGTCATCAGCACGGCGACTTGGGTGCCCTTGTCGGCGGGACGCTGGGCAGCGGGAGGAGTGATCGGATCGGCCGATAGAGGCGAGCCGTTGAGATCGGTCGCTTGACGGTTGCCGGTAACTGGGGTCTCCGGAGGCGTCTGCTGATTGTACGTCCCGAGGCCCGTGCGCTGGGCGACCGTGTGATCGAGCGCGGTAATCAATTCCCCGAGTTCGTTGACCTTTGTGGCAATCGCTTCCGCATCACGGCGCAGCGCCACAAGCTCCGATTGCCGCTCGGTCAGGGTCTGGCGCTTCTCCTCCATCAGGGAAGCCAACCGGGCCTCCATACTGCGGAAATGCTCGGTTTCCGTCTGTAGCCGGGTCCGCTCCTCGGTGATCTGCCGGATCACGTTGTCGACTTCGGCAATGCTGGCGACGAGCTGCCCGACCTGCGTCTGAAGTTCCGGCACGGCGCGAGCCAGCAGCATGGCGCTACGCACCATTTCCAAGGCATCCTCACGCCGCGTGATGATAACCGGCGGTGGATTGTGACCCATTCGCTGCATGGTCGACAGCAGGCTGGCGATTGTCGCGTACCGCTGCGAAAGATTGGCCTGATGCTTTTGCTTGTCGGCTTCGAGCTGGTCGCGACGTGTCTCGATGCTGCTCAGCCGTGCTTCGCTGGCCTGAACGCTGCGCGCCGTTTCCTGGAGCTGCGTGTTGAGGCGCACGCGCTCCTGCTCCATGGCCGCGACGTTCGCGGTCACATCCTTGGTGCGGCGTTCCACCTGTTCGAGGCGCTGGCGATCCTGCTTGAGCTTCTGGGCAGCCTCGCCCGAGAGTTGGGACTGCTGCGCCAGGCTCGTTCCCGACAAAGCCAAGCTGGCGACGAGCGCAAGTACCGCACCACCGCTGACCGACGCGGGGCGCTTGAAGATCTTTGTGCTGTCTCGTCGTAAAACGCTCATTCGGTCCGCGAGGTTGACGGCAATGATCCGGCCGACCAGCAGCCCGCACCTGCCATCAATCTGATATAAAGGGGAACCTCTACAACGATTACGGCAATTGTGGTGCGGTGCAAATCACCATAGTACACGCCAGCGGTGCGACCAATTGTGAATGCCTCTTGCACTCAGAATAATTGTCCTCGGTTGGTTGACGTGCCGTGAATGGCACACCGGATAGCCGCTGCGGAGCGCTGGCCATGAGCTTCATGTTTTACCATCTGACAATGCTGGCGGTCGCTGCTGTCTTCGTGGTGCTGCTGCTCGGGCTCTGGAATATGGCGCGTGGCAGGACGGGAAACACCAGTCAGAAACTCATGCGCTGGCGTGTGGGCCTACAGTTCCTGGCGATTATCATTATCATGGCCGCCGTTTACTTCGCGCGGCAAGGGTGACGCCGGCCGCGTGAATGCGTCGCCAGGGAGGCCCGGATATGGTTGTGCTCAACAAGATTTATACGAGGACCGGTGACGACGGTACGACGGCGCTCGGCACAGGCCAGCGGGTCCGCAAGGACAGCTTGCGCGTCTCGGCCTACGGAACGGTCGATGAAACCAACGCCGCGATCGGCATGGCACGTATGCATTTGGCAGGGGGCCATCCCGGTCTCGACGCCAAGCTCGGCCGCATCCAGAACGATCTCTTCGACCTCGGCGCCGATCTCTGCGTTCCGCCGGACAAAGCCAAGGCCGGTCGGGAGACGCTGCGTGTCACGCCTGAGCAGGTGCAGCGTCTCGAAGATGAGATCGACGAATTGAATGCGGAGCTGAAGCCGCTGCGTTCGTTCGTGCTGCCGGGAGGGTCGAGCGGCGCAGCCACGCTGCATCTCGCCCGCACGGTATGCCGGCGTGCCGAGCGCTTGATGGTCGAACTCGCGGCCGACCCCCACGAAGCCATTAACGATGTCGTGCTGCAATATATGAACCGGCTGTCCGATCTGCTGTTTGTCGCGAGCCGCTATGCCAACGATCGTGGCGCCGGCGACGTTCTGTGGGTGCCTGGACAGAACAGGTAGGAGACCGTCCGCAGAACGCTGGACAAAAGGGGGTCGGAGCAGTCAAGGTGCCTCGCCAGCAATCCTGCGGGGAGCCTTCTGTGTTCATCCCGATCTATGATCTCAATCCCTTGCGGTCGATCAGATTTCAGTTCGTGACGGTCGGGCTCATCGCGGCCAATGTCGCGGTGTTTTTGCTACAGATGACTGGCATGCCGCTCGACGTCGTCGTCAGTTTTGCGCTCGTGCCGAGCGAACTGATGAACCTGTCGGGGGAAATGTCGACCAGCAGCGTATGGGTGCCGGAGCGGCTAACCCCGCTGTCCTACATGTTCTTTCACGGTGATATCTTTCACCTTGCCTCCAACATGCTGTTTTTGTGGGTGTTTGGGGACAACGTCGAGGATGCGCTGGGGCATGTGAAATTCCTATTTTTCTATCTCGCCTGCGGCGTCGTCGGCGGTCTGGCGCATGCGGTGATGATGCCGAACTCGAACCTGCCGCTGATCGGGGCAAGCGGTGCGGTCGCGGGTGTCATCGCGGCGTATCTGATGCTGCATCCGCGGGTGCGGGTTTGGGTGCTCGTCTTCCGCTTCATTCCGGTGCGCATCACGGCGGCGTTTGCGCTGGGCGCATGGATCCTGACGCAATTCGTCATGGTGTTGCTGCCGGAAGCCGGGCCGGTCGCATGGTGGGCTCACATCGGCGGCCTTCTGGCTGGAGCCGTGCTTGTGGTGATGCTGAAGAAACCCGGCGTTCCGTTATTCGATCGTGGGCTGGCTTAAAGGCTTTTTGCTGCGCTAACGCAAAAAGCAACTTGCCTGCCGGGAGATTGACTTGCTCAAGATGCGAGCATAGGTTGCCTTTCGCATATGCGAAGGCCTCAAATCTTCGCGAAGCCAGGATCGACACTTGAAGGTACGTCGTCCCGCAATCCAACCTTGTGGGCACCGCTCGCATGCCGGCATGGGTCGGCATATAAGCAGACAAATATGACAGCCAATCTTAAGCTTGCTCGGGAGAGCCAATGAACATGAAGATCCTCGTGCCCGTGAAGCGCGTGGTCGATTTCAACGTGAAGATTCGGGTCAAGCCGGATGGCTCAGGCGTCGAACTTGCAAACGTTAAGATGTCGATGAATCCCTTCGACGAGATCGCCGTTGAAGAAGCAATCCGGCTCAAGGAAAAAGGGCAGGCGACCGAGATTATAGCTGTCTCCGTCGGCCCCACGAAATCCCAGGAGACGATCCGCACGGCGCTGGCGATGGGAGCCGATCGCGGCATCCTCGTCGAGACAGCCGAAGGTGCCGTTGTCGAGCCTCTGGCTGTCGCCAAGGTGCTGAAAGCCATCGTCGAAGCCGAGCAGCCTGGACTGGTCATTCTCGGCAAGCAGGCGATCGATGACGACAGCAATCAGACCGGCCAGATGCTCGCGGCCCTGCTCGGCTGGCCGCAGGCGACGTTCGCCTCCAAGCTGGTGATCGAGGACGGTTCTGCGCTCGTCACCCGCGAAGTGGATGGCGGTCTCGAGACGGTGAAGATCAAGACACCGGCAATCGTGACGACGGATCTCCGGCTGAACGAGCCGCGCTATGCGTCGCTCCCCAACTTCATGAAGGCCATGAAGAAGCCGCTCGATGTCAAGAAGCCCGAGGAACTCGGCGTTGATATCGCGCCCCGGCTCAAGGTTCTGAAGACCTCGGAGCCGCCGGCCCGTAAATCCGGTGTCCGCGTCGGCAGCGTCGCGGAGCTCGTTGAAAAACTCAAGACCGAGGCGGGGGTCCTCTAAATGGCTGTATTGCTGCTCGCCGAGCATTCGAACGATGCTCTGAACGCCGCGACGGAAAAGGCGCTGAGCGCCGCCGCCGCGCTGGGTTCGGATGTCCATGTGCTGGTCGCTGGCGCGAACGCTCGCCCCGCTGCTGAAAGCGCTGCCAAACTCAAGGGTGTCACGAAGGTTCTGCTGGCCGATGCTCCGCATCTCGCCAACCAGCTCGCCGAAGAGATGGCGCCGCTGGTTGTCGGCGTGATGGGCAACTACGATGCCCTGATTGCCGCCTCGACGGCGCGCGGCAAGAACCTTCTGCCCCGCGTGGCCGCTCTGCTCGATGTGATGCAGATTTCGGACATCACGGCGGTCAAGTCCGCCGATACCTTCGAGAGGCCGATCTACGCCGGAAACGCGATCCAGACGGTTCAGGCGACGGACGCAAAGAAGGTGATCACCGTGCGTACCGCGTCGTTCCCTGCTGCGGGCGAAGGCGGATCGGCGGCGATCGAAGAGGTAGCGGCTCCGGCTGCTGCTGGCTTGTCCACGTTCGAGCGTGCCGAGATCGCCAAGTCTGATCGCCCTGAGCTGGGCGCGGCGAAGATTGTTATCTCTGGCGGCCGCGGCATGCAGTCGGGCGAGAACTTCACCAAGTATATCGAGCCCGTCGCGGATCGTCTGGGCGCTGCCATGGGCGCGAGCCGCGCGGCCGTCGATGCCGGTTTCGTCCCGAACGACTATCAGGTCGGCCAGACGGGCAAGGTGGTTGCTCCGGAGCTTTACATTGCTGTCGGCATTTCCGGCGCGATTCAGCATCTCGCCGGCATGAAGGATTCCAAGGTTATCGTAGCGATCAACAAGGATGGCGAAGCGCCGATCTTCCAGGTCGCCGACTATGGCCTGGTCGCGGATCTGTTCCAGGCGCTGCCTGAACTCGATGCCGAGCTGCAAAAGGCCGGTTTCTAAGGCTTCGCCATTTATTGACATCGAGGACTATTGCGATGGACGCCGCGTCGAAATCGAGACGGTCTGCCGAAGGCTCGAACCCCCTGACGATCAAGAAGGTCGGGATTATCGGCGCGGGCCAGATGGGAAGCGGTATCGCGCACGTCGTATCGCTCGCGGGCTATGACGTCCTGATGACCGATCTCGCCAAAGAGGCGGTCGATAAGGCGCTGGCGACCATCGAGAAGAATATGGATCGGCAAGTCAGCCGCGGGTTGATCAAGGCGGATGACAAGGCGGTCGCGATCCGGCGTATCGGCTATGCGCCGGATTACGAAGCGCTCGGCGATTGCGATCTCGTCATCGAGGCCGCATCCGAGGACGAGAGCGTAAAGCGAAAGATCTTTATCGAGCTTTGTCCCAAGCTGAAGCCATCCGCCGTCATCGCCTCGAATACCTCCTCCATTTCGATCACCCGCCTCGCCTCGACCACGAAGCGTCCCGAGCGCTTCATCGGCATGCACTTCATGAACCCGGTGCCGGTGATGCAGCTTGTCGAGCTGATCCGCGGCATCGCAACGGAAGACGAGACGTTTTCGGCGAGCCGCGTGTTCGTCGAGTCGCTCGGTAAAACCATCGCCGTGGCTGAGGATTTCCCGGCCTTCATCGTCAACCGCATCCTGCTGCCGATGATCAACGAGGCGGTCTATACGCTGTATGAGGGTGTCGGCACGGTCGAGGCGATCGACAAGGCGATGCGGCTCGGCGCCAACCATCCGATGGGTCCGCTGGAACTGGCCGACTTCATCGGTCTCGACACCTGCCTCTCGGTCATGCAGGTGCTTTACGAAGGCCTGGCGGATTCCAAGTACCGCCCCTGCCCGCTGCTTGTGAAATACGTCGAAGCCGGTTGGCTCGGCCGCAAGACGCAGCGCGGCTTCTACGATTACCGCGGCGAGAAGCCGGTCCCGACCCGGTAAGGTCCGTCCCAGTCATCCTCCTATGCCCGTCATTCCCGCGAAGGCGGGAATCCAGATACACTTCGACTTTGCCATCGGTCGAGGATTACGCGGAGGCTTGTCCAGTCGTCGTCCGGGCGCGTTGGTGGCTTGGATTCCCGCCTTCGCTGGAATGACGGCTTGAGAATAACAGCACGTGATCGGGGGACCGGCACAGCTGCAACAGATGTCCCGGTTTCCCACCACTCGTTCTCAACCCGCCTTGCGTCGCTGCGACCATCCCGTGCAGAACTGACCTGCTCGCTCAGGGGAGGGGTGGCTGATCCATGACCCGTTCGCGTCTCAACCGCACGCTTCGCCGCGTCTATGTGCTGCTGGTCGTGGTGTTGCTGATTTCGTTGGCAACGAAACTGGCCGGCTGGCTTCCAGGCATCGCCGGAACGCCGGCCGAAAACCTTGCGGGCGAGGTGTACGATTATCTCAAGGACATGGCGCTGGTGTTCGTCACCGTGATCGCCGCCTATCTGGCCAATGTCTTTCAGAAGCGGTCGAAGTTTGTCCAAAGCCTGGAAGAGGAATGGCGCGGCATCGTGCGCACCAAGTCCGCGCTGCATTCGTTCTGCGAAAAGACCTACCCGACGGCCGACGACTACATCGCCGCGTTTTGCCGGATCAGCGAAACCCTCGATAACATGCGGATCGTCTATCGCAATGTGGGCGAGACTGACACACTGATCGGCCTCTACCCTTATGCTCCTCTGCACGACATGCGGCGCGCGCTGCAAACCCTTGATCCGCGCAAGAACGCCAATATCCCGGTGGAGCAGCGCAAATTGGCGCGCGATGCCATTCTGCAGAGTTTTTATGCCATCCGAGAAAACTTCCTCGAGGAAATGGACCTGGAGGAACCCACGACGGCACTGCTGATTTCGGCGGGCCGGCGCATGAAGACGTCAGGTGCGACAGCATCCGCCAAGCGCCTGCAGGACCGTCAGCGTCGTCGCCAGGACAAGCAATCGAGTTTGCGGCCGGATCTCGACGAATATCTTTTCGATCTCTATATGCGAGAGCACGATCAGCAGCCGAAAACCGCGCCACGCGCTTAAGCGTTAATGGCGGTTAACCGCGACCATTACGGCGTTAGCGGTTCACCCGCTGGCGGTGGCTACCCGAATGTGATACGTCCCCGGCAACCTTTTTGCACCGCAGCATGTGAGCCTGTATGGATCTGCGCAACATCGCCATTATTGCCCACGTCGACCACGGCAAAACCACTCTGGTCGACCAGCTCTTGAAACAGTCCGGTTCCTTCCGAGAAAACCAGAAGGTTGCCGAACGGGCCATGGACTCGAATGATATCGAGCGAGAGCGCGGCATCACTATTCTCGCCAAGTGCACCAGCGTCGTGTGGAAGAACACGCGCATCAATATCGTCGACACGCCAGGCCACGCCGACTTTGGTGGTGAAGTCGAGCGCATTCTCAATATGGTCGACGGCGTGATCGTGCTGGTGGACGCGTCCGAAGGGCCGCTGCCGCAGACCAAGTTCGTGGTCTCGAAGGCCCTGAAGCGGGGCTTGCGGCCGATCGTGGCCATTAACAAGATCGACCGTCCCGACGAGCGGCATCAGGACGTCCTGAACGAGATCTTCGATCTGTTCGCCAACCTCGACGCCACCGATGAGCAACTCGACTTCCCCGTACTGTACGGTTCAGGCCGCAACGGCTGGATGGCGCTTGATCCGAGCGGCCCGCAGGAAGATCTGGCGCCGATGTTCGATCTCGTACTGGCCCATGTGCCGCCGCCAACGGTCGAAGAAGGTCCGGTGCGTATGCTGGCGACGACCCTGGAAGCCGATCCGTTCCTCGGCCGCATTCTGACCGGACGCATCACCTCGGGCGTCCTGAAGGTCAACGCACCGCTGAAGGCGCTGCGCCACGACGGATCGCTGGTCGAAAATTTCCGAGCGACCAAGGTTTTGGCATTCCGCGGGCTGGATCGTGTGCCAGTTGACGAAGCCGGGGCTGGTGAAATCGTTGCTATCGCCGGTATGAGCGAGGCGACCGTTGCCGATACGCTCTGCGATCCGACCGTTCAGGAGCCGATTGTGGCCCAGCCGGTCGATCCGCCGACGCTGTCGATGACCTTCCGCATCAACGACGGCCCGTTTGCCGGTCAGGAAGGCGACAAGGTTCAGAGCCGCGTCATTCGCGACCGCCTCATGAAGGAAGCCGAGCGCAACATCGCCATTCGCGTGACGGACTCCAAGGAAAGCGGCGAGTCGTTCGACGTAGCCGGCCGCGGCGAGCTTCAGCTCGCCATCCTGCTCGAGAACATGCGCCGCGAAGGCTTCGAGGTCACCGTTTCGCGCCCGAAGGTCGTGTTCGAGACCGACGAATCCGGCCAGCGGCTCGAGCCGATCGAGGAAGTCATCATCGACGTCGATGAAGGCCACACCGGCATCGTCGTGCAGAAGCTGTCGGAGCGTAAAGGCGCGCTTCTGGAGATGCGTCCCTCGGGTGGCGGGCGTACGCGCCTCGTGTTCCACGTGCCGACGCGCTCGCTCCTCGGCTACCAGTCGGAGCTTCTGTCGGACACGCGCGGCACCGCCGTCATGAACAAGCTGTTCCACGCCTACGAGCCCTACAAGGG
>JAFAFW010000066.1 GCA_023423275.1 Pseudomonadota bacterium | reverse complement strand
CGATCCCGTCGATCTGTATATCTCGATCTCGGCATTGGCCTATTTCTACTTGTCGAACCGCTATACGCTGTCATGGATCTTCGATCAGAAGATCGATGATTCCAAGCGGCTCGATCAAAGACGCGAGCATGTCGTCGACATGGTGCTGGGCTATCTTCAGCACGACGCAACCGACGACACGCCCGCGAAAAAGAAACGCCGGCCGGAAGCCGGATAGCGATATCGTTTCCGTCCTGATCATACACAAAGGGAGTACTGACGATGAAAAGACGTAACCTTCTGGGACTGGCGGCCTCAGCGATGATGGCATTGCCATTTGTCCCGAGCGCCGTGGCGCAGGAAAAACTGAGCGTCCGGCTGGACTTCTCGCCGTGGGGCGTGCAGGCCGCGATGCATCTGGCTCAGGACAAGGGCTGGTTCAAGGAGGCAGGTCTCGACGTCGATATTCAGGACGGTCGCGGATCGGGCAACACCATTCAGCTCGTTAACGCCGGACAGGTGGACGTCGGACAGGTTCAGGTCGGTCTGATCGGCGGCGCGCGCTCACAGGGCGCGACCATCAAATCGTTCATGAACTTCCAGCGCAAAACCGATTTGTGCATCCTGGTCGACAAAGATTCCCCTGTCGACAAAGTTGCCGATCTCAAGGGCAAGACCGTGGTTGTCTTCGCCGCCAGCCCCTGGGCACCGTTTATCGATCTGTATTTGAAGTCGGGCGGCATGAACCGCGAAACGGTGAAAGTCGAGTTCGTTGATCCCGCCGCGCTGTGGGGCACCTACACGGCAAAGCGCGCAGATGGCCTGATGTCGACGGTCGGCTCCGCACTACCTGTCGCCGAGAAGCCGCGTCCATCCAAGTGCCTGCTGGCCTCCGATGCGGGCATCACCTTCCCCGCCTACGGACTGGTTGCGCGTGATGATACGATCAAGAACAAGGGCGAAGCGCTGAAGAAGCTGGTGAAGGTCCAGCAGCGCGCCTGGGAGCACCTGCGCACCAACGTCGATGACGGCGTCAAGGCGATGATCAATCAGCGCCCGGACGCGAAGCTCAATCCGGAAGTGCTGGCTGGCCAGATCAAGCTGACCATCGATTATTTCGATACTCCGGCGACCGCTGGAAAGCCGCTTGGCTGGCAGGCGAAGTCTGACTGGGAAGCGGCGCTGAAGTCGATGGAAGAAGCCGGCGTTGTCAAAGCTGGTTGGAATGCCGACGACTTCTTCACCAACGATCTCGTTCAGTAATACGCCAATGACGACAACGGCGAAAACAGAGCCGTACGTCACGATATCGCGCGCGGGGAAGGTTTATCCCTCTCCGCGTGGCGATGTGACGGCGCTGTCTGACATTGATCTCGACATCAAGACCGGCGAGTTCCTGAGCGTCGTCGGCCCGTCCGGCTGTGGAAAGAGCACGCTGTTGAAGTGCGTGGCAGGCCTGGAAGACATCAGCTCCGGCAACATCTCGGTTCACGGCAAAACTGTCGATGGTCCGCCTGACCGGCTTGGCGTCGTGTTTCAGCGCGATGTCCTGCTCGACTGGCGCACGATCCTCGACAACGTGCTGCTGTCGGCCGAATTTCTCGGCCACAAGCGCGCCCACGTCAAGGATCGGGCGATCGAGCTGCTGCAGCGCTTCGGGCTCGGCGGGTTCGAGGACCGGCATCCGTGGGAGCTGTCGGGCGGCATGCGTCAGCGCGCGTCGATCTGCCGTGCGCTGCTGAGCGATCCCGAACTCCTTCTGATGGACGAGCCGTTCGGCGCGCTCGACGCCATGACGCGCGATGATCTCAACGTCGAACTCACGCGCATCTGGCAGGACAGCCGCAAGACCGTGATGTTCATCACGCACAGCATTGCCGAAGCGGTCTATCTCTCGGACCGCGTTGTTCTGATGTCGCGTTCGCCGGGACGGATCGTCGAGGTCATCGACATCGACCTGCCGCGTCCACGCCCGTTGTCGATCCGCGAAACGCCGCGCTTCGGCGAATACGCAGGTCACATCCGCCACCATTTTGCAGAACTCGGGATCATTAAGGAATGAAGAGCGGGATCGGGAAGCTGCTGCTATCGGAAAGCCGCACGCGCGATGCTGTTTTGATCGTCGCAAGTGTACTGCTGCTGTGGGAACTCGGCGTACTTCTATTCAAGCCATCGCCGCTGATCCTACCAACGCCGTCGGCGATCTTCGCCGAGTTCCTGACGACACCGAGCGTGTTCCTCCGCCATTCCGGATATACCCTCGCGATCACCGCCGGGGGCTTTGCGATCGCGGTCATTCTCGGCGTCCTGCTTGCCGTGGGTATCGTTTATTCGCGATTTCTGGAGCGGACCGTCTACACGCTGCTGGTGGCGCTCAACTCCATTCCCAAAGTTGCCCTTGCGCCTCTATTCGTGATCTGGCTCGGCACTGGCACCGAACCGAAGCTCGCCGTTGCGGTCATGCTGGCCATCTTCCCGATCGTCATCGACACCGTGCTGGGACTGCGCTCCGTAGATCCGGATATGATCAGTCTTGCGCGCGTCTCCAAAGCCTCGCCTTTGCAGGTGCTCTGGAAAATCCGCTTTCCCTGCGCGCTGCCGAGCCTGTTTGCGGGCATGAAGGTGGCCATCTCCTTCGCGCTCGTCGGCGCCATCGTCGGTGAATTCGTAGCTGGGGGCAAAGGCCTCGGCTTCCAGATCCTTGTCGCGCAAGGCCAGTTCGATACGGCGCGCGTGTTCGTATCCCTGCTGCTCCTCGGATTGATGGGAACTGTGCTGTTTTATGCAGTCGACTTTGCGGAGCGCGTCTGTCTTCCGTGGCACGTCTCGCAGCGCCCTCAAGGGGGGCACTGATATCGCCGATTTCAGGCTCAGCGCCTGACAAAGAAAATCGAAGGAAACGCCATCATGTCTGGCCGCATGATGCTGGGCTTTGCCGCGTTGCTCACGACGGCAGCGCTGTGGGGCAGCAACCACGTTGTCGCCCGTGCCTCGCACGAGTTGGTGCCGCTGCCCGCGCTCGTGTTCTGGCGGTGGGCGCTGGCCCTGCTCATTCTGACGCCACTGGCGCTGCCGCAGATCCGTCGCGATTGGCAACCTCTGACCCGGAATGCAGGCGGCATCACTCTCGGTGGCGTCGTCGGTGTCGGCATCTTCTCGTTTCTGCTGATCGGCGGTGCCTACCAGAGCTATGCGCTCGAGGTCGGCATCATCAATGCGACCACACCGGCTTGGGTGGCGCTGATCGCCTGGGTCAGTGGCCAAAGTCTCGTCGGGCCGAAAGGCTGGATCGGTCTCGCCTTGGCCTTCGCAGGAACGGTCATCATCGTCGCGCATGGCAGCCTGGACGTGCTCACGTCCTTCGATATCCGTATCGGCAATCTGTGGTCGCTGCTCGGCGCGATGGCGTTCGCGTGGTTCTCTCTCCAGATCAGGACATGGAGCCGCGAGATCAGCTCTATATCACTGACGGCCACGACCGCCTGGGCCGGCCTGCTGATCGTCATGACGCCGGTTTATATCGTCTGGCTGCTGATGGGCGGAAATGCATTCGCGTTCGAGGAAGACAAACTACCGCAAGCCCTGGCGTCGATCGGCTATATCGGGCTCGGGCCCACTCTGGTGGGGAATTTCTGTTATCTGTTCGGCGTTGCCGCCGTCGGCCCTCAGCGCGCGGCGGCATTCCTCTATCTCAGCCCTGTGTTCACGACGCTGTTCTCCGTGACATGGCTCGGTGAAGCGCTGCACCTCTATCATCTTGTCGGCTTTGGCTTGATTGTCGCCGGCCTGATCGTGGTCAATCTCGATCGGACCGCTTCAGCAGCAAAAGCAGCAGCAGATCGGGCAGCGGCCGGTCGCTGACATCTGGCTCTCCGGCAGCGGCATAAATACGCTGGCCAAACCGCTCGAGCTCGTCCCATAGTCGCCGTTTGCCGATTTCAGACCATGGAGAATGGAAGCAATCGTGACCGAGACTGTGACCATTACACTCGACGAGCTGCACGATCTGGGCATTAACGTCCTGGAGGCTAACGGCTTTTCGAAAGCGCACGCCCGCAGCATCAATGCCTCGATCTGGGCGTGCCAACGCGACGAATGTCATTCCCACGGCGCCTATCGGCTGATCTCGTGCGTCAACACCATCCGGGCTGGCAAAATCTCCCCCGATGCTGAACCGGAGATTTCCGATCGCGCGCCCGGCATTATCCGTATTGATGCCAAGGGTGCCTATTCGCTTCTCTCGTTCGAGAAAGGCCGCCCGCTGCTGGTGGAGAAAGCGCGCAAGAACGGCATCGCTGCGCTGGCCATCAATAACTGCCACCACTTTTCAGCTCTGTGGCCCGAAGTCGAAGCGCTGACCACCGATGGCCTGGCTGCAATCTCTCTGACGAACGGGATGAGCACTGTTGCCCCTGCTGGCGGCACAAAGCCGGTGTTCGGGACCAATCCGTTCGCGTTCGGCTGGCCGCGCCCGAACGGCAATCCTTACGTCTTCGACTTCGCAACCAGCGTCGTTGCACGCGGCGAAGTCGAGCTGCATCAGCGCGCCGGACAGTCGATCCCGGAGGACTGGGCCATCGACGCCGAAGGCAAACCAACCACCGATCCCGCGCAAGCGCTGCAAGGCGCACTGCTGACATTCGGGTCCTACAAGGGCTCCGCCATCTCGACGATGATCGAACTGCTGTGCGGTGGACTGATCGGCGATCTGCTGAGCCCGGAAGCCAGAGAGTTCGATCCCAGCGGCAGCGTTACGCCACGTGGCGGCGAGCTGGTGATTGCGTTCGATCCGATCTCGTTCCTGGGCGCTGATGCGGAACATCATCGTCAGCGGGCCGAGAGAATCTTCAAGGAGATCACGGACCAGGGCGCGCGCCTGCCGTCGGAACGCCGTTATGAGGCCCGCGCCCGCAATCTCGCCTCGGGCACCGTCACTATTCCGCGCAAGCTGTATGAGGATATCCGCGCGCTTCTGAAGTGAAACGCGACCCGGCGGGCGGAGATCATACGCCTAACCTCTCCGTGTGACCAAGAACCCGCCGGGGCTAACCACTAGACTGTAGCGGATTTATCGAGTTCTTCCAACTCGTCGATCATCTTCGAGATGACGCTGAGGCCTTTGTGCCAAAATTCCGGCTTGGATGCGTCCAGTCCGAACGGCCTCAGCAGTTCCGAATGATGCTTTGAACCGCCCGCCTTCAGCATGTCGAAGTACTTGCCGACGAAGCCCGGATGCGCCTCCTGATACTGCGCATACAGCGAGTTCACGAGGCAATCGCCGAACGCGTACGCATAGACGTAGAACGGCGAATGGATGAAGTGCGGGATGTACGCCCAGAACACTTCATAGCCGGGGAATAGCTCGATGGACGGCCCGAGACTCTCGGCCTGAACACTCATCCAGAGGTCATTCACCTGCTCCGGCGTCAGCTCGCCCTTGCGACGCGCCTCGTGCACTTTGCGCTCAAAGTTGTAGAAGGCGATCTGCCGAACAACTGTGTTCAGCATATCCTCGACCTTTCCGGCGATGAGGGCTTTGCGCTCGCGCGGCTCCTTCGCGTCCTTCAGCAAAGCCTGGAACGTCAGCATCTCGCCGAATACCGATGCGGTTTCCGCAAGCGTCAGCGGCGTCTGTGACAGCAGCGGGCCTTGAGGTGCAGCCAGAACCTGATGCACGCCATGGCCGAGCTCATGCGCCAGCGTCATCACATCCCGCGATTTGCCCTGATAGTTGAGCAGCACATAAGGATGGGCCGAGGGCACCGTCGGATGCGCGAACGCCCCGGGTGCCTTGCCCGGCCGCACGGGCGCATCGATCCAGTTCCGATCGAAGAATTTCCCGGCGATGTTGGCCATTTCCGGCGCGAAACCATTGTAAGCCGTCATCACGAGATCGCGCGCCTCGCTCCAGGGAATGACGCGCTCTGGCTTATCGGGTAGCGGCGCGTTGCGATCCCAGTGCGCCAGCCGCTTCATGCCGAGCCAGCGCGCCTTCATCGCGTAATAGCGATGCGACAGTTTCGGATAGCTTTCGCGCACGGCCGCAACGAGTGCATCGACCACCGGCGCCTCGACCTTGTTCGCCAGATGCCGAGAGTCGGCCACGTCCTTGAACCCGCGCCAGCGGTCGGAGATTTCCTTATCCTTCGCCAGCGTGTTGGTGATCAGCGTGAACAGCCGCAGATTGTCCTTGAACACCACCGCGAGCGCTTCCGCACCGGCCTTGCGTCGGCTGGCGTCAGCGTTGGTCAGCAGGTTCAACGTCGGTTCCAGAGCCAGTGGCTCCGGCGCGCCTTCGACCGGAAAACGCAGGCCGGTCATCGTCTCGTTGAACAGACGGTCCCAGGCGCCGCGCGAGGTCTGCGATTTCTCGTGGAAGAGCTGCTCCAGCTTCTCATCGAGCTGATAGGGCTTTTCCTTCCGCAGGTCATCGAACCACGGCTTGTAGCGCGCCAGTTCCGGATGCTTCAGCGCCTTGGCCAGCACCTCATCGTCGATCTTGTTCAGCTCCAATTCGAAGAACAGCAGATCGGTGGAGATGGCCGTCAGCTTCTCGCTGGTGTCGCCGTAGAATTTGGCGCGGTCCGGATCGGCCTGATTGGCGGCGTAGCGAAGTCCCGCATACGATCCGAGACGACCCAGCGTATCGGCAATCCCTTCGTAAGCCTTAACGGCCTCGGCGATGGCTGCCGGGTCGGCCGCAAGTTCGGTCAACTTGCCCTGATACGTCTCCTTGAGCCGTTTCGCCGCAGCTGCAGCCTGTGCGAAATCCTTCTCGACCTCCGGCGCGTCAGGCGCCGTGTAGAGATCGGCGAGGTTCCATTCAGGCATGGCGCCCAAGTCCGCCGTACTGTCCGCGACGGCCCCTCCTGGAGAGGCTGCCCAAGCCGGCATGAAGGTTTTTCCGAGCTGCGCGACCATTCTGCCGCTCCTCAATTGGTGCTGAATCGGGAAATGGGATGATCTCTAATGTGCGAGACGTCAGCGGTCTATTCAAGCAATGCTGAATCAATCGCAAGCGCCGGAAGCGTCAGCTTGGTTCCAACGGCAACTCCTTGTTTACCGCTGTCGTGCGAGTGTCTGGGCGTTGGTTATGCCCAGCGTGCCGCCGCGAAGCAGTTTGCCTCGTACGCCGCGCAAGGGTTTGTGTAGCGTGAGTTCCGAGTTGTTCCATGGCAAAGCGCGTATTGATCGTCGATGACGATCCCGTCCAGAGGCGTATTCTGGAAGAATGCATCAAGCGGTTCGGTCACGACACCCGCACCGCGTCCTCTGGCGAGCAAGCCCTTCAGGTACTGACCGGGCCGGACCGCGGCGACATCGCTCTGGTGCTGCTCGACATGGTCATGCCGGGTGCCGGTGGCCAGGCGGTGCTCGATGAGCTCAACGGTAAGCCGGACGCACCGCCCGTCATCGTGCAGACCGCACACGGCTCAATCGACAGCGCCATCAATGCCATGCGTGGCGGCGCCATCGATTTCGTGGTGAAGCCCGCAAGCCCCGAGCGTCTGGAAGTTTCGATCAAAAGCGCCCTCAAGATCGAGGCGCTCTCCGGCGAGATCACGCGCATCAAGAAGAAGGTCGAAGGCAATCTGACTTTCAATGACCTGATCGCGGGTTCCGAGGCGATCCAGCGTGTCGTGTCGCTTGGCCGCCGTGCCGCCGGCTCGCAGATCCCCGTCCTCATAGAAGGTGAATCCGGCGTCGGCAAAGAACTGATCGCCCGCGCCATCCAGGGCGAGAGCGACCGCGCCGGCAAGCCGATCGTCACCGTAAATTGCGGCGCCATCCCGGAAAATCTGGTCGAAAGCATCCTGTTCGGCCATGAGAAAGGCTCGTTCACGGGCGCCGTCGACAAGCGCATCGGCAAATTCCAGGAGGCCGACGGCGGCACGCTGTTCCTCGACGAGGTCGGCGAACTTCCGCTTGAGGCGCAGGTGAAACTGCTGCGTGCGCTGCAGGAAGGTGAGATCGATCCCGTCGGTTCCAAGCGCCCTGTGAAGGTCAACATCCGCCTGATTTCAGCAACCAATCGCGACATGATCGAGCTGGTGAAAGCCGGCCGCTTCCGCGAGGACCTCTACTATCGTCTCAACGTATTTCCGATCCGCGTGCCGCCTTTGCGCGAACGCATTGGCGATGTGCCTGATCTTGCTCGTCATTTCCTCGCCCGCTTTGCAGCAGAGGAAGGCAAACGCGTAACCTCGATCGGTGAACAGGCAATGCAGCTTCTGCTGCGCTACCCGTGGCCGGGGAACGTTCGCCAGCTCGAAAACGCCGTTTTCCGTGCGGTCGTTCTGGCCGACGGACCGGAGCTCACGGTCGCCGAATTCCCGCAGATCGCCATGCATGTGGACGGCTTTGCACCCGAAATCCCTGCCGCACCCGCGACGCCCGAGACACCTGCGCCTTACACCGGCCCGGCATTGCTGGGTGCCGAGGCCACCGTGCCCAAGACCATGGAGGTCAAGCGCGAGACGAATGGCGGATCGATCGGCATTGCCGCCGTGACGGAAAGCGGTGAGGTCCGTTCGCTGGTCGATATGGAAGCGGATATGATCCGCCTAGCCCTGGGCCGTTATCGCGGTCATATGACGGAAGTTGCCAAACGTCTCGGCATCGGACGATCGACCCTGTACCGCAAGATGCAGGAATATGGGCTAGAGCCGCGTCCGAACTGACAGATCAAAGATCAAGTAATTGTTAACCAATCATGGAACGGCCCGCCTTGCGGGCCGTTTGCCTTTCGTCACAGTTTCAACAAATCGCTACCGCCTCAAAGGTGGAGATGATCATGCTGGCGGTGGCGCTCTTGGTGAGATAGCGTGCACCCGCCGCTAGGAGGACTGTTAATGCGTTTGACCGCGACCTTGTTCACCGGCCTTTGCCTGTCTGCTGCATTGGTAGCCGGACCAGTTTTCGCAACCACTCAGTCAGCACCGCAAACGACGGATGCGGTGGATTCGAACTCCGACGCGCTGCCGTCGACAGGCGATGCTGCCGGAAGCGGCGATGCTTCAAATGCTCCAAGCGGTGACGGCTCTCTGTTCAAGGAGGGCGAACCCCTCGAACCTGTCGTTGAGACGCCTCAGCGCACGAATGATCCCGCGGGCGCCAGCTCCGACCAGCCCGCCACCGGTGGTGATGCCTCGTCGACCGAGACTGCTGCTCCTGCCGCAGTAGAGACCCAGTCCGGTGATCAGCCGGCATCGGAAGTGACGGCAGCCGAACCCGTCATCGATCCGCTGCAGACGGAGATGCTGCGCCTCATAGCGGACAGGAAGGGAATTTCGAAGGCTGACCGCGCCGCGCTGACTGAGTTTTATGAAACCCGCGGCGCCGACCTTTTGTGGGTCAGCGGCACCGACTTCACCGCGCGCGCCAAGACGGCCCTCGCGGAAATCCGGCAAGCTGACGACTGGGGCCTTGAGGCATCGGCATTCGAGCTCCCGTCGGCTCCTGCCACGACCGAGCCGGCGGATATCGCCGGGGCTGAGCTCGCCCTGTCCCTCGCGGTTCTCAAGTACGCGGATCATGCCCGCGGCGGGCGCATGGACCCGAAAGATCTATCGAACTACATCGATCGCGATCTGCCTCTCGTGCCGGCTGCAGAGGTGCTAGCCGGTGTCGCCGCGTCGGATGCGGCCGATGCCTATCTGCGTAAACTTCACCCTCAGCATCCGCAGTTCGAGAAGCTGCGTCAGGCTTACCTCGCTCTCCGCAACGGCGTTCCTCAAGCTGTCGCCGACAATGAGGATGAAGAGGACGAAGCCCCCGCGAAGGGCCGCACGAAGCGTAAAGCCAAGAAGAGCGAGCCGGCGGAAAAGGTGACGCTGCGCAAGCTGCTGGTGAACATGGAGCAGTGGCGCTGGATGCCGGAGGACCTCGGACAGTTCCATGTCTGGGCCAACATTCCGGAATTCACGCTGCGCGTCATGAAGCACGGTGAGCCCATCTTTACGGAGCGCCTGATCGTCGGCAAGCGCGATACGCAAACACCGGTCTTCTCCGACAAAATGGCGTTCATCGTGTTCCACCCGTTCTGGGGCGTCCCTGACAGCATCAAGGTCAAGGAGATCCTCCCGGGCTTGGCTCGCGGAAGCGGCGTGATGGCGAAGAACGGCCTCCGGATCCAGTACCGCGGCCGCGACATCGACCCCGAGAATGTCGACTGGTCGCAAGCCGATATCCGGAATTTCCACGTTTACCAGCCGCCCGGCCGCGGCAACGTGCTTGGTCAGATGAAGTTCATGTTCCCGAACAAGCATCAGGTCTACATGCACGACACGCCGACCAAGAACCTGTTCAACTCCTCCCAGCGCACGTTCAGCCACGGCTGCATGCGGGTGCGCAATCCGCAACGCTTCGCGGAAGTTTTGCTGGAGCAGGACAAAGGCTGGGACGGCCGCCGGATCGCTTCACTGCTGAAGGGCGGTCAGGAGAACAACAACATCACCCTCGACAACAAGATTCCCGTGCACATGACGTACTTCACGGCATGGGTGGGAGACGACGGCAAGGTGAAGACTTTTGCCGACATCTACAGCCACGAGTCGCGGATCCAGATGGGGATCGATGGCAAGGCCCACCTGATCGTCAAGAAGAAGGACGATCTGGGACCGGTGCGCGCCGGGGCCGTGAGCCGCCTCGCAGAGACGCGGTCTAGCGGCTCGAGCGGCGGCGGCGGCGCCTTCAGCTCATCCAACACGCCGGACTGGGCGCGTAGAATTTTGGGGAATTGATCGAGAAAATCTACCTAAAGTTGAATATCAATAAGGCCGCCCACCCTGCTGGGCGGCCTTTCCATTTTTCCAATCATTCGTGCGAAATCTGACGTAGACAGACCAACGCCGGCCTGCATTGTGACAGTGTGTGACAATCGGGTGGGAGGCAAGTTAGAGCCTTAAAGCTGCGCGCATTCTGGGGGGAGAATTCACCTACGGCGACGGTGCTTGGCGCTACCGCTATAAGGACGGAATGCTGGAGACGCGGCTAACACTGCGTGGCTATATCAAGCGGCGGGGCACCTTGTCCAAATGGTTGCAGTGGTTTGCTGCCCCGCAGCAAGAGCGCGGAGTGATTTCCATGTACGAACAAGGGATCCTGAGGTGGGTTCGCCGCGCTTCGCCGACAGCATCCCAAGCGGCACCTTTGGCATCGTCGTCTGAAACGACGACGCCTCTTTCTCGCCTGACTGATCCCCTATGAGGTGCACGGAAGAGGTTACGGGGCATTAATCTCCAGGCGTTAACGATGACCAACGCCTGATCATCGCCTCCCTGGCTTGCGATGCGGGTGATCCGGTCAGGGAGGTGGCCAACACGGGGGACAGCCGCATTGCGTGCGCGTGGACTGGGCTTGGCTGCCGGTGCCATTGCTGTGATCTTGCTGGCAGCAATTGCGCCCGGACCGATGGCGGCACTTCCTCAGACCCGCACGATCTCGCTGTATAACATCCACACGAAAGAAACGCTGACCGTCGAGTTCAAGAAGAACGGCAAGTTCGTTCCCGAGGCCATGGAGCGGATCAACTGGCTCCTGCGTGACTGGCGCAAGAACGAAAAGACCACAATGGACCCGGAGCTTATCGACCTGCTCTGGGAGGTTCACACCGAACTCGGTTCTCACGAGCCCATTCATATCATTTCGGGTTACAGGTCACGCGGCACCAACAACATGCTGCGCTCGACCGTCGGCGGGCAGGCCAGCCAGAGCCGCCACATTCTCGGCAAGGCTGCCGACGTGCATTTTCCCGACGTTCCGGTTCGACGGCTGCGGTATGCCGGTCTCATTCGTGAGAAAGGCGGCGTCGGCTACTATCCGACCTCCGCGATCCCGTTCGTGCATCTCGACACCGGACGCGTCCGCGCGTGGCCGCGACTGCCGCGCCACGAGCTGGCTCTGCTGTTCCCAAACGGCCATACGGATCACATCCCCGCCGACGGCCGTCCCCTGACGCCCACTGACGTGCAGGCGGCCCGCAGCCAACATCGTGACCTCGCAGTCGAGGTCGCGGAGGTTCAGAACCTGCGCAGAGTCGCCCATAATCCCGCGACGCAAGTCGCCTTGGCAAAGGCGACGAACCCGCCGTCGGCGGCGCAGACTCGCACGCGCGTCGCCGCCATGACGCCAACCGCTCCCGTTGCAAAGTCATCCGCGTGGTCGGCCACCACATCGCCGCCCCCTCCGCCAAAGCTGGTCGCGCAACCCACACTGGTTGAGCGTCCGTCACGAGTGGCGCGTGGGCCTTCCAATGATGACAAGCTGAAACTGGCGCAGCTCGCCGCCATGTCCAGTATGCCTAGCCTGCCGCTTGCGTCTGCGGTGACGCCCGCTTCGCTGAGTACCGACACGGCGGGCAATGCGAAGCAAAGCCTTACGGGATCATCGCCGCGGCCGGCAACCGATCCAATCGGACAGAAGCTCGCCGCCTTGGCGACAGATATCCCGGCACAAGAACCTTCACGTGCCGCGCAAGGCCGGTTCGGATGGGCCAGCGGATGGAGCAGTGCCGCCGCATCGGTCAGTCAGTCCGATTGGGCCGTTGCGCCAGCGTTCGATGAGGAACATCCGGAAGAACTCTCTTACCGTCCCTTCCCGCTCGCTCCGTATATGACCGAGACAGCATCGGCCGATGATCCCGCACTCGCGCGCATGGAACATCCGGACGTCGCGAAAACCCTCGAGATGCTGGATCAGGCTGGCGAGCTTCCGCCGATGAGACTTCGTCCCGGGCAACAGGTCGCCCAATTGCTCTGGGCCCAGCAGTTTCAAGGCGAGGCCGTACCTCTCGCAGAGGTCTTCGACGGCAAGCCGGCCGCCCCCAGCGGCCTCAACGAACGCACGGTGCGCTTGAGTGCGCGTTAGAGCTTCCCGACCGAGATCGCACCGTTCGCACCGTTCCGTTTGTCATTCCGGCCGGAAAGAAACGCAGAGCCACGACCCGGAGGCCGCAAAACCGCGCCTTAGCCGCGGATATTTCGCTCGCGCGACGTTGCGGGACGACAACAGGACGTGTCCACAAGCATAATCAGACAGGCTGCGGGCGGCCCACCCTATGCATCTCGATTTATTCGCACTTTCGCAGCTCGTGCTTGCGCGACTTGCGTCCGCGATGGCAAGGAGTGCGGGTAGATGCCAGACCGCTCTATTCGGCAGCCATCATCGGCGCCGCGGGCTCATTGTCGAGCATGCCAAGCGCGTGCAGGTAGACCTCGAGGATCGCCTCTTCCTCCTGCCGATCCGTCTTGCTCTTCTTCCTGAGGCGAAGAACCTGACGTAGCGCTTTCACATCGAAACCGACAGCCTTGGCTTCCGCGAACTTGTCCTTGATGTCGTCCGAGAGCGCCTTCTTCTCTTCCTCGAGACGCTCGATCTGCTCGATAAACTGGCGCAACTGATTCTGCGCCGCGCCCTGAAGCGTGGTCATCCCGCTACCCCGTCAATTGATCTACGAACACAGGGCGCCAGAACCGGACTCCGCCCAACTCGACGTGCGCCTTCGACTTGCGGGCACATCCAAAGAGAAGCTAGCGGCCTGCGATGGCGTCAGCAAGGCGCGCCCGCATTCGCACGCTGAGTTATCCCCACAACCCACTGATACATCTATGCATCACCTAATGGCTGTGGGGCTTCGCCTTTGCGAACGCGACCTGCTGCTCGGGCGTCGCATCCTTTTGATACTTGGCCTGCCAATCCTTGTACGGCATGCCGTACACGGTCTCGCGGGCCTCGTCCTTGTTCATCTCGATGCCGTCGGCATTCGCCTGCTCCTGGTACCAGTTGGCGAGGCAGTTACGGCAAAATCCGGCCAGGTTCATCAGATCGATATTCTGCACATCGGTTCGCTGACGCAAATGCGCGACGAGCCTGCGGAAAGCGGCGGCTTCGAGCTCGGTCCGGGTCTTTTCATCGATGGCGGGCATATCGGCCTCCTGTTGCGTCTGGCTTTTTTACATAGGCATTCCGGCTATCTGCTGCAGGAGGCGGACCGGCGGACTCTGGCAGATCGAAGTGCAGATCAGGCCGTCCGGCAATGGCCTGCAGGATCTTGGCCAGACGCCTCGCCCACGCGGTTTGGCCGTCGAGATCGCGGATAAGATCTTGACGCACCTCGATGATCGCATGGGCCAGCCGACGTTCTGTGCCATGCTTCCACATGGTATCGCCCTTCAGGCGGCCGGTGTAAGGCTCGTTATCGCCGACGATCAGATCACCCTCGGCGTGCAGGGCATCGAGAAGCGGACGAGGCAGACGCCCATCCTGATCCCACAGGACGGCAGCGTGCCAGGGCCGCGAAAAGCCCTTCCAGCTTTCTGTGAAGCTGTGAATGGAGAGGATTGCCGGGGGCACGCCCGTCGCGATGCAGGCATCGAGAACCCGGTCGATGGCCTGATGATAGGGCCGATAATAGAATTGTAGCCGCTTTTCGCGCTCCTCCACGGTCAGAACGCGATTGCCGGGCACAATAGCACCGTCGGACAAGCGCATGATCAGCGTCGGATCATCCTCGCCGCGGTTCGGATCGATCAGCAGGCGCGAAAAATGACTGAGCACCGCCGGGACACACAACATGCTGCTGAGCTGGCGCGTGATTTCCGCGGCACCGATGTCGTAGGCGATGTGCCGCTTGAGCTGGCTTTCTTCCAGTCCCAGCGTCCCATAGCCAGGCGGAAATGCGTTGTCGGCATGATCGCACACCAGCACCAGGCCAGCGTCTGCGCGCCCCGGCCGCACCGTGAAGGACTCAGCGCTTGCCGCTTCGATCACGCTCTTCGACTTATCCCGCATCCAGCCTTGCCCCGTTTCCCGCAACGGCAGCATCATCGAACCTTGACGCGACAAAGCCAATCCCCGCAGATGATCGCAGCCCGGGACCACGGACGACGACGAGGAACAGAGGTAGCACGGTGACCGAGACCAATCAGCGCAACAGCACAGCAGATCAACGGTCAACGCTGCTGGACCTTTATAAGACGGCCGTTGCGCGCGCCCATCCTGCCCGTTGCTTGCCGCAGCATCTTCCCCGCGTACCGGCCGGAGGCCGGATCATCGTTGTCGGCGCCGGCAAAGCCGCGGCCGCCATGGCCGTAGCCGCCGAACAGTTCTACCAGCAGCACGGCGAGGCGGATCGTGTCAGCGGATTCGTGACGACGCGTCACGGATATGTGCTGCCGACGGAGCTGATCGAGGTCATCGAAGCAGGGCATCCGGTGCCTGATGCGGCCAGCGCCGCCGCCGCAGAGCGGACGCTCACGCTGGCCAAAACGGCTGGGCCCAATGATATCGTACTGGTCCTTCTCTCGGGCGGCGCATCGGCACTGTGGAACGCGCCCGTTGCCGGCGTCAGCTTCGATGCGAAGCAGGCGCTGACCAAGGCGCTGCTGAAATCCGGCGCGCGCATCAACGAAATGAACTGCGTCCGCAAGCATTTGTCGCGCATCAAGGGTGGCAAGCTGGTCGCCGCCGTTCATCCGGCTCGTCTGCTGACGCTCGCGATCTCGGATGTTCCGGGCGACGAACCGGCAACGATCGGTTCCGGACCGACGGTCGGCGATCCGACCACACTGGCCGACGCGCGCGAGGTGCTCGCTCGGTTCGGCGTCGTGCCATCCGATGAAATCAAGGCCGCCCTGAACGATCCTGCCAACGAAACACTGAAGCCCGGCGCGGACGCGCTCTCGCATATCGATTACAGGCTGATCGCAGCTCCCGGCCTGTCGTTGGCCGCCGCGGGTGAGCAGGCGCAAGCCCTCGGATATCGCGTGAAAATCCTCGGTGATTCCCTTGAGGGCGAAGCACGCGACGTCGGCCGGGCGCACGCCGATCTCGCGAAGCAAGCGCTGGCAGGCGGAGAGCGAACAGCACTGCTTTCCGGTGGTGAATTCACCGTGACGGTGCGCGGCAACGGCGCCGGCGGCCCGAACCAGGAATACGCACTCGGCCTCGCCATCGGGCTCGACGGCGCCCCCGGTATCTCGGCGCTCGCCGCCGACACCGATGGCGCGGACGGTGGCGGCGGAAATGCGGACGATCCGGCAGGCGCGATGGTCTTTCCCGACACACTTTCGCGAGCATCGGCCCTCGATCTCAAAGCCGCCACGTTCCTGGCCAACAACGACTCCACCAATTACTTCAGTCGACTGAACGACCTCGTTCAATGCGGCCCGACCCAAACCAATGTGAATGACTTCCGCGCTATCCTGATCGACCCTTGAATCCGGCCGGTTTTCGGCCGCACGAAACAGGTCGGTTGCACTTCCGGCATGACCCAACACACCGTGAGCAGCATCTATCCGAAACTTTCCCGTCCGATGGCCGTGTGGGTGCGCGCACTCGCCGCGTGTCTGTTCGTGTGCACAGGCGGCGCGACAGCGCTCGCCGACCTGAAGATGTGCAACACGTCGGCGAGCCGTGTCGGCGTTGCGATCGGCTATCAGGATCCGAAAGGCTGGGCGACCGAAGGGTGGTGGAATATTGCCTCCCAGACCTGTGAGACGCTTCTCAAAGGCGCAGTGCCGAGCCGGTTCATTTACGTCTATGCTGTCGATTACGACCGCGGAGGCGAGTGGGCGGGCACGAACTTCATGTGCACGCAGGACAAGTCTTTTGCGATCCGCGATGTTAGGGATTGCCAGCGGCGGGGATATCGGCGTACGGGCTTCTTCGAAGTGGACACGGGCGAGGCCAAGGATTGGACGATCCGCCTCACGGATCCGGAAGAAGCGGGAGCGAAGGCACAATGAGGCGGAAGCGTAGGGTCAAGATCGTAGCCACGCTTGGCCCGGCATCGTCAGAGCCGGAAATGCTCGAACGCTTGTTCGAGGCGGGTGTCGACGTTTTCCGCATCAACATGAGTCACACCTCGCACGACACGGCCCGCAAGCTGCACGCGACCGTGCGCAACGCCGAGTTGAAGTTCAAGCGCCCGATCGGCATTCTGTGCGACCTGCAGGGGCCGAAATTCCGGATCGGCGAGATCGCCGGCGGACGGGCCTTCATCAACGAAGGTTCGCTGTTCCGCTTCGACCGCAAGGAGGAGCCGGGCTCGGCGGAGCGGGTGTTTCTGCCGCATGCCCAGATCTTCGAGGCGGTCGAGCCCGGGCACACACTGCTGCTCGATGATGGAAAACTGCGCATGCGCGTCGTCGACCGCAGCGTGCGCGAGATCACCGCGGAAGTCGTGGTCGGTGGCGGGCTGGCCAGCCGCAAGGGCGTGGCGATGCCCGACAGCATCCTGCCGATCAATCCGATCACCGAAAAGGATCGCGCCGATCTCGACTATGCTCTCAGGCTCGGCGTCGATTGGATTGCACTGTCGTTCGTTCAGCGCGGCGAGGATCTGGTTCTCGCGCGCCGGCTGATCGGCCAGGGCGCGGCCATCATGGCGAAAATTGAAAAGCCGTCGGCCATTGCCGATCTCGACGCGATTATTGCAGCAGGCGACGGCTTCATGGTGGCGCGCGGCGATCTCGGCGTCGAAATGCCGGTCGAACGCGTGCCCGGGCTGCAAAAGGAGATCACGCGCAAGGCGCGCGCTGCCGGCAAGCCGGTCGTCGTCGCGACGCAAATGCTGGAAAGCATGATTTCCTCGCCGGTGCCGACGCGCGCCGAGGTCTCCGACGTCGCTACCGCCGTGTTCGACGGCGCCGATGCGATCATGCTGTCGGCCGAGTCTGCAGCGGGCCAGTTCCCGCTCGAAGCCGTCAGCATGATGGACCGCATCGCCATCGAGGCCGAGAAGGATCCCAGTTACGACGCGCTGGTGCACGCGACACAGACCGTGCCGCAGGCAACGGGTGCGGACGCAGTTGCGGCCGCCGTCCACAAGATCGCCAGCACGGTGAAGCTCGCGGCCATCATCTGCTATACGGCGACAGGATCAACGGCCCTGCGCGTCGCCCGCGAGCGCCCCGGGCTGCCGGTCATCGGACTAACGCCCGTGCTGGCGACGGGCCGCAAGCTCGCCGTCGTCTGGGGCATTCACTCCGTGTTGACGGGCGATCCGGAAAACCTCGCCGATATGGTGCGCAAGGCCTGCCACATCGCCTTCGAGGAGCAGTTCGCAGCGGCGGGCGAAGGCATCATCATCTCGGCCGGTGTCCCGCTGGGGTCCCCCGGCACCACCAATATGGTGCGCATGGCCTTCCTCGACGAGAACGGCGCTCCGGTTGCCGAGGGGCGCTGATTTTAGCCGTACGAACCAACTCGATCGCAAGATTGAAGGTCTTGTTGAAACTCTGCGAGCTATTCACAGAAGCTCCATGCTGAGTATTGCTTCAATGCGACCAAGAACCTCGTACATGAGTTCTTCATTCGCTTTGCTGTGAAAAGCAGCGTTCCGAGCAATCCAGTCAATTGTCCGGAATTGATGGGAAAGAACGACCCCGGTCAGCCTCGTCCCGCGGGGCACAGGAACTTCAAACCTGCTAGCCGTCTGCGTATTCGTCAACGGACACACAACGGCGAGACCTGTCGCAATATTGAAATTACGATGGGACAAGACGAGAGCAGGCCGTCGACCAGCCTGCTCTGTGCCCGCCTGCGGATCAAAATCAGCATATATGAAATCGCTGCGATCCGGCTGGTAGACAACGTCTCTTACCAAGCCTCGTCTCCTTTAGGCTTGCCCCAATCGAACTCGGAAGTCACATTATCGTCTGTTTTGCGCGTCTCGCCCTCGAGCAGGTCCGCCAATTTGAAACGCTTTCTGGCCGGTGTGACTTTCAATGAGCCATCTGCGATTTCCAGTTCTACTGTCGCCCCTTCGACGAGACGCACCTGATCCGCAAGATGCTTCGGCAAACGCAGCGCTAGGCTATTGCCCCACTTGCTGATGGTGGCCTGCATGGTGCTCTCCAACTCTGTTTGTCCCCTGCGAAGGACCCTACTCTCGCACGCATGTTGATACATAGTATATACGGCGCAAGTAGGCCAGCGTCGCATTAACCCGAGGTTAATTTTTCCGGCAGTCTGTGCTCTGGCCGTTCTTGCAACTGCGGATCCGACATTTCAGCCTTGAGGGCCGGCTCAGAACGCCAGGCACACCTCTCAAATACCCTGACCGCCAACTTCGCGTTGGAGATCATTGACGGCTTTTCGGGCGCCGTCGGCGTAGGGATGGACTTCCAGCAGTTTCCGGTAGGCCGTGAGCGCACCCTTTTTCTGTCCCACCTCGCGCAGAATATGCCCAAGGGCCGTCAGAGCGCGAAAGTGGTTGGGGTCGAGCGCCAGAGCACGACGCAGATCACCGACGGCACGCTGGACCTGATTGTCCAGAAACAGGAGGTGCGCCCGCTGGCTCCAGCCTTCGGCGTAATCGGGCGCTTGATCGACGACGGCATCCAGGAGACGCAACGCCAGAGCGTTGTCCTTGTCCTTCACCGCCTTGATCGCACGAGCCATCAAAACCGTAACCGTATCGCTGCCTGAGACGGCCCACAGCCGCGCGATGGCACTTGCCGTCTGCTCGGCCGTGCGCTCATCCTGGGCCGTCGCCAGAAGGGCATAGAAATTGTCGAGCATCTTGGCGCGCTCGATGGCGCTGTCGGGGATGGTCTCGGCGATTTTCGGCGTCGCCTTGGCCTCATCCTCCACGGCGCCATCTGGTGTCTGAGGCGTGACGTCCGCCTTAGGCGCAGCATCGGGCCGCGTCGGCGCCGGAGGAGTCGCGCCAGTCCCTTGAGCCGAGACTGGCAGAACATTGAGGAGAGCGAAGGCGGCAAGCGCAATCCCAGCACCTGCCGACCGGACGGCGATCAAGTTGCACATCCGGTCAACATAAGGCACTTCGCGCAGGCGTCAAAGCTTGGCGAAGGCAAATCACATAGAATTTGACAGCTGAAATCAGCCCTGGCGCGCCTTGAACCGGCGCTGCGTCTTGTTGATCACGTAGACGCGGCCCTTACGCCGAACCAGACGGTTGTCGCGATGGCGCGCACGCAGAGACTTCAATGAATTCTTGACTTTCATGGCACGTCCGTGGCCCTCGGGCCGATGGCCACGCGGGGTCCTCTGTTCGATCAGGAATAGACCGTCTGGCAGGGAATAAACCCCGCCTGGAAACTTCGATGGAGAAAAATCACAAAACAGGCCTGTAGGTCAAGCGCGGATCGAGCAACCGCTCACACTTCAGGCATCGCCTACGCTAACGCTTGCATGGGACACTGTGTCTCCATCATAAGGTAGCCCATACATTTTTATTTCGGGGCGCCTCTATGAAACTCCACGATTTCAAAGTGCTCACTTTCGACTGTTATGGAACATTGATCGACTGGGAGAGCGGCATGATCAAGGCCTTGGAGCCATTGACCAGTCGGGTTGGCCGCTCCCTCTCGCGCGACGAAATTCTCGAGGCTCATGCTCGTCACGAATCGTCGCAGCAGATCACCACCCCCGGAATGCGCTATGGCGACCTGCTCGCGGTCATTTACAAGCGTCTGGCTGAGGAATGGGGTGTATCGGCGCCCATCCGGGAGTGCAAAGCTTACGGAAATTCGATCCGCGACTGGCCCGCATTCCCGGATACGGTCGATGCGCTCCAGTATCTGAAACAGCATTACAAGCTCGTCATTCTGTCGAATATCGACAACGAAAGCTTCAGCCACAGTAATGATCGCCTGAAAATCGAATTCGACGCCATCTACACGGCAGAGGACGTCGGATCGTACAAGCCGTCGCCGCGCAATTTCGAGTATATGCTGAGCAAGCTGGCAACTCTGAAGGTGGAGAAAGGCGATATCCTGCATACGGCGGAGAGCTTGTTCCACGATCATGTGCCCGCGAACCAGTTCGGATTGGCCTCTTGCTGGATTCACAGGCGTCATACCGCCGGCGGCTTCGGCGCGACCATGACGCCCGCGCTCATGCCCCGTTATGACTTCCGCTTCACGAGCATGGGTGAGATGGCCGATGCGCATCGGGCCGAAGCATAGGCCAGCCCGTCACTCACCCCCGGGGTACATCGCCATGGATCTTCTCTTGCCGCTCGTGGATGATCTTGCTGAGCGGCTCCGAGCGCGAAAGCACACGCTCGCAGTCTCCGAATCCTCCGCGGGTGGATTGATCAGCGCCGCGTTGCTCGCCCAGCCGGGTGCCTCCGCTTATTTCCTCGGCGGCGCTGTTCCCTACACGGCTGCCGCCAGAGAAAGCCTGCTCGGAATTTCCGTCGCCGACATGACACGCCTCGGCCTCAGATCGTCGAGCGAGCCGTATGCGGCTCTCCTGGCGCGTACCGTGCGCGAGCGCCATGGAGCCACGTGGGGTCTCGCCGAAACCGGCGCCGCCGGCCCGACCGGCAACCGTTATGGCGATCCAGCCGGACTCACGTGCATCGCCGTGAGTGGTCCTGTCGAACGGGTGCTGACACTGCGCACGGGTCACGCGGACCGGCAGGCGAATATGCGTGCCTTTGCGGCCAAGGCCCTGGAAACGATGATAGAGGCTGTCGGTTAGCCAACGCCTTCATTCGGCCTGAAGCAGCTTCCGCAAAGCCGCTCCGTCCAGGTTCGGATCGCGCGCGGCCTCGGTTGCCGCTTTGGCTGCCACGCGGACCGCCGCGGCGATCTCCGGGGCGATCGTCACAGGCGATCCCTCGAACCCCACCGCCGAAACCGCCTGCACATCCTTGGACGGCACGACCATGACGTTGTCCAAACCAAGCGAAGCAGGAAATGCGGTCGCTTCTCCGCGGGCCTCGGGCACGACGATCAACAGATGCTGGAAATGTTCAGCCGCGCGCTTGAAGAGGTCCCAATCCTCACGCCGCGCGCTGCTGACGGCCAGCAAAACGACACGGGTGTGCGTCTGGCCGGCAAAGGCCAAGGCACGCCCCAGCGAAGCTGGGCTCTGCGGATCGAAGCGCACCGGCGACAACCGCAGGTCCGGCGACTGGGCCAGCAGCAGACTACCCAGCGCCGTCCCGTCTCCGCCGTGCTCGACGGGCGCGCGTCCACTTGCCGTGTCGAAGGGCCGATGATCACCATCGGCGAAATCCCAGCCGATGATTTCGCCCTCTCCGTCACGCGCCAGGCGCTTGGCAATTTCAGGAAGGGTGTAGTTCACGCCGGTGCAGATGATCGCAACGGGGATGCCGCCTGTCTCGCGGTCTGCGGGCACCCGTGGATCTTTGCTGTTGGCGACCGCCATCGAAACCATGCAAATCGAAACCATGCAAACGGCGGTCAACACCGGCGCCAGACACCTCCCCACGGCTCTCATCAGGGACACGCCGGCTCTCCCAATGGTCCGATCGCTCGCATCAGGTGGTCTGCTATTCCGGCAACGTCATCGAGCATGAAAACCGGAACCTTGGCATCATCGATGGGGTGATCCGCTGCGATCGCGATCACCATCGGATCGCTGTCGGCTAACGGCTGTCGTGTCTTCGTCTCCTGACGGCGCACCTCGATTTTCGGAATGGCCGCCGATTTGTAGCCTTCAACGATGATGAGGTCGCATCCGTCAAAATGGCCGACCACCTCGTCGAGCGACGGCTCCCGCGCATCACCTACGTCGTGGATCAGCACCCAGCGATGAGGTGAGACAACGGCAGTCTGCGCTGCGCCCGCCCGCCGATGCCGCGCGCTGTCGGCTTCGCCGTTGTCGATATCGATCGCGTGATGTGAATGCTTGACGGTCGCGACCTTGAAGCCGCGACGTGTGAATTCCTCCACCAGCCGCACGACGAGGGTCGTCTTGCCCGCGTTCTTCCAGCCGGCAATGCCGACGATGGGTATCTCAGCCGATCGCTGGGGGCCGCTCATTGGGCCCTGCTCTCGATCAGCGCGCGCGCTTCGGCGAGCTCTTCGGGCGTATTCACATTGAAAAACGGGTCGATCATCCGGCCATGGAAGCGCATGAAGGGAAACTCGACCGCGACGCTAGCATGGCATTGGGCCCAGTCCAGCATCTTGCGCATCCCAGCATCGAACTGGCGCTCCAGGTCATCGGCGAGATCCACCGGCCAAAGCCCGATCACGGGATGCGCACGGCCGCCCGACGCGGCGAATGCTACGGAATCCGCCGAGGCCGAGGCCGATTCCACAAGGCGAAGCACGAGATCGAGCGGCAGGAACGGAGCGTCCGACGACGCTGTCAGAACCCAGCGCGCCTGCGGGGTTTCGATTTGAGTCCACCGGAGAGCAGCGAGCAGCCCCGCGAGCGGCCCCGCGGACGTCTCATCCCGGTCGGCAATGATGGTGAGCCCGAAATCCGCGAAACGCACGGGATTTCCATTGGCATTGAGCACCAGCCTGCCAACCTGCGGAGACAGCCGTTCGATCACGTGCGCAAGCATCGGCCGGCCGGCCAGATCGCACAGGGCTTTGTCACCGCCCCCCATGCGACGGGACTGCCCGCCCGCCAGCAGAACGCCTGTCACCAGAGTGGCCGGATCGACCGTCATATCTCGCTGTGTCCTACGAAGACCATCGCAACCCGCTCCGCCAGTCAATATAGACCTTGCCGCGGCGCTGAGGGGCCGCCCAACTGTTCGGCAAAGTTGGGTAGCCGTGACTTCGCACCGCCAGCCTGTCACAATACAAGCAAACATGAAACGCGCGCTGCTCTCGGCCGCAAATTCTTTGGGAGACCCATCGATGCCGGTTACCAAGACGCAGGTTCTCGACGAACTGCGCCGCGTCAAAGGCCCAGATCTGGAAGGAAACATCGTCGAGCTCGGCCTGGTGTCGGAAATCCTGATCAAGGATGAGCGGGTGTATTTCTCGATCACGGTTCCGGCCGAACGCGCGCAGGATCTCGAACCGTTACGCCAGGCGGCTGAGCAGGTCGTCAGTAAAATCGCGGGTGTCTCCGGCGTCACGGCCGTCTTGACCGCGGAAACGCGCGGCGGCGCTGCAGCACCCGCAAAGAACAGCGGTAGCGCAAACGTCGCCGAGCATCCCCGTGTCCAGCAAGCCAGGGCACAGGCAGCCGCTGCCGCGAGTGGCAGGAGCGGGCAAGCGCCGCAGGCCGGCGGCGGCCGGCCGATGACCGGCGTTCCCGGCGTGAAGCACTTGATTGCGGTCGCATCCGGCAAAGGCGGAGTTGGCAAGTCGACGACTGCCGTCAATCTCGCACTCGGCTTCCAGGCCATCGGGCTCAAGGCTGGCATTCTCGATGCCGACATCTACGGACCCTCACAACCACGACTGCTGGGCCTCACCGGACGCCCACAGGTCGTTTCGGGCAAGACTTTGAAACCCATGCAGGGCTACGGCCTCGAGGTCATGTCGATGGGCTTCATGGTCGACGAGGACACGCCTATCATCTGGCGTGGACCGATGGTCGTCTCCGCGCTCAACCAGATGCTGCGCGAGGTCGCCTGGAGCGACCTCGATGTGATGGTCATCGACATGCCGCCCGGAACCGGCGACGTGCAGCTCACGATGGCACAGCAAGTGCCGCTGTCCGGCGCGATCATCGTATCGACGCCGCAGGATCTGGCGCTGATCGACGCCCGCAAGGGCCTCAACATGTTCCGGAAAGTCGATGTGCCGGTGCTCGGCATCGTCGAGAACATGAGCTATTTCGTCTGTCCTAAATGCGGCGAGCGTTCCGATATCTTCGGCCATGGCGGCGCGCAGCACGAGGCGGAAAAACTCGGCCTGCCATTCCTGGGCGCCGTTCCCCTGCACATGGAAATCCGAGAGCGCTCGGATTCGGGACAGCCGATCGTCGCGACCAGCCCGGACAGCCTTCATGCGCAGGTCTTCCGCGATATCGCGGCCAAGGCCTGGGCAGAAATCGAAAGCGCGTCAGGCCGCAGCCTGAAGCCGCCGCGGCTGGATGTCAGCCCCAACCGCGATGCTCTCAAGGCGACATTCGAGGGCGGCGAGAGCCACGAACTGCCAGCGGAGATGCTGCGCGTGATGAGCCCGTCAGCCGAGGTGCAGGGCCATAGTCCGGAGCAGCGCGTCACAGTCGCCCGCAAGCGAAACGTGAAGATCAAAGAGATGCGCCCGGTCGGAAACTACGCCGTCCGGATCGTATTCGACGACGGTCACGACACCGGCCTCTTTACCTGGTCCTATCTGGAACAGCTTGGCCGCGAGAAGAACAAGCGGTGGGCGGTTTATCTCCGCGAACTGGAGCAGAAAGGCCTGAGCCGGGGATAGGCTCCGTCATGCCGGATCGGCGCCGATCGCGCTATTTGTCCGACCGGCCGCCGAATAGCCCTTCCAGGCTGCCTGGAGAGTTGCCCGGAAGCTCAGCCGTCAGCCTGGCGATCAGCGCATCGATCTCAGCCTGAGTGAACGTCGCGACCCGCCGCTCCAACAAGCTCATCAGGTGCACGCGCGAGGCAAGCAGCAAATTCTGGCTGAGCTCCTGCGGCGACTTGTCGAACGAGAACCGGCTGGTCTCCTCGTGGAACCCCGCAGCCGGCCCCCGGCCCGCGGCGGCACCGCCTTGAGCGCCCGCCACCTGATCGCGAACCGCGAGGGACGGCGTCAGGTTCGCGGCGACGTCACCGCCGCTGACCAGCATGTCGACCGGGACGTTCAGCATATCGGCCATCTTGCCAAGCATGGCGACGCTTGGCTCGACCTCGCCGCGCTCCCACCGGGTATAGCGGTTCTCGTCGATCTCGAGCGCCTGCGCGAACGAACGCGCAGTCCGATACCCACGCAACACACGGAGCTGCTTCAGCCGGATCGCAAAGGCTGAAGACGGCTGATCCCGGCCAATATCTATATCTCTGTCCATACTGCGAGACTTGCGGACTCAGAGTGCGAAAATCACGGGAATTTAGAGAAGATCGTAAACCAAAATTTCCCTTTTTATGCGATTTTCGCCCTATTGATCAGTGTTCAAGGAAAAACTTATCGATTGTCGCGCTTTCATCACGCTCAGCACTCCGCCTACGCACTGCCGATCGCGACGCCCGCCGCGAACACGATAAGGCCGCCGATAACCACCTCGAAGGCGGCGCGCAGGAACTTCGTATCCATGTAGCGCGCCCGGATCCAGGCGATTGCCCACAACTCGACGATGACGATGAAGATGGCCAGCGAGGTCGCCATCCAGAAGTCGGTCAGAAGGTAGGGCAGCGTATGTCCGACGCCGCCCAAGGTGGTCATCACGCCGGTGATCGTACCGCGGATCCAAGGCCGTCCGCGGCCGGTCATCGCTCCGTCGTCGGAGAGGGCTTCGGCGAAGCCCATGGAAATGCCAGCGCCGACCGAGGCCGCCATGCCGACCAGGAACGTCTCCCACGTGCTGTGCGTCGCGAAGGCCGCTGCAAACAGCGGTGCCAGAGTGGAAACCGACCCGTCCATCAGTCCAGCCAGCCCCGGCTGGATGACTTGCAGAAGGAGCGTACGCCGTTCCTCCTCAGCCTCCCGCGCCTTGGCGTCGTCCGTCAGGTGCGTCTCACCGAGCTGCCGGGCCAATGCTGCATGCTGACGCTCCGCGGCTGCGAGATCTCCGAGCAGCCTTCGGATGGACGCGTCGGACGTGCGTTCCAGGGCGCGCTCATAGAATGCGCTCGTCTCGTGCTCGATGGCTTCTGCCTGGGCGCGAACTTTCTCCAGACCCAACGGACGCATCAGCCAGATCGGCTGATGTCTCACGAAGCCCCGCACATCCTGAGCGCGAACGAGCGGGATATGCTCGCCGAACTTTGCCTGGAACAGCTCGATAAGCCAGCGACGATGCGTGTCCTCCTCCCCGGACATTTCGGCAAACAGTTTGGCTGACGCGGGGAAGTTGTCGGCGAAAGCGTGGGCATACTCGGCGTAGATCCGGCCGTGCTCCTCTTCGAGTGAAATCGCCAGCGCCAGGATTTCCTGTTCCGTCAGCTCCGAAAACCGTCGCACCTTGACCTCCGTGTACGTTCGCGGAGGCATTAAATTAGAATGATTCTAATTTTTCAAGACACATACGTGTGCAGCCACGATCCTGAGGTCGCCAGGCCGCGGCCATTTTCGGTGGCTCTCTCACGTATTCGTCGCTCGCTCAGGCCGCCGGCTGGGGCGCCGCTGCCCGCAACACGGTCTCGTTTCCGGCACTGGGATGCCGCGGGACCAGCATGGCCAAGCCGAGAGACGTCGTCGCGATCGCCACGCCCAGCCAGAAAATGATGGCCGGATTGCCCATGCCCAACAAGCCGAACGTGACGGGAATAACCACCGCCGCGATGTGGCTGATCGTAAACGACACGGATGAGGTCGCCGCCATGTCTCCCGGATCTGCGATTTTCTGGAAGTAGGTCCGCTGAGCGATCGACAGGGGGAAGAAGATGCCGTCGACGACAAACAACAGCCCTGCAATGAGCGCACTGCCGGTGGTCGCATACCCGGCGAACACGATGATCAGCACGATATTCTCGAACAGCATGGTGTTGCGCTCGCCGATCCGCCCGACGATACGGCCGATCTGCGGCGCCAGGAATGTGGTCGAGGCCGACGTCACGAGCATCAGCAAGGCCATGTCGGCCAGCGAGTAGCCGAACTTCTTGACCAGCAGGAAGCCGCCGAAGGCAACGAAGATCTGGCGGCGCGCGCCGCTCATGAAAACGACCGCGTAGTACAACCAGTACCGCTGCCTCAGCACCAAAGTCTTGCGCTGCGGCACTGCGCCCTCGAACCGGCCGAAAGAGGCGAAAGCGATCGCCGTCATGATCAAGCAGCACAGACCAATCGTGACGTAGATCTCGAAATAGGCATGCCAGCCCGCCCACCATGCCGCGGCAATGCCACCATAAGCCAGGAACTGTGCAACCGCCCCGGCTGATGTGATGCGTCCCATCAAATGGGCCGCGTGCGCCTTGGGCAGGAGCTGCAATTGCAGCGACTGATTGATGGTCTCGAAGTAGTGGAAACCGACCGACATCACGAAGGTCGAGATCAACACTCCGGTGACAGTCGGTAACGCACCAGTCAGCGCAACGCCGAGCCCGAGCACCAGCAAGCTCACAAAAGCGATCGTCTGCTCGCGAAACCAGGCGATCCAGAAAATTGCAGTGAAGGCGAGAAAACCTGGGATTTCCCGCACAGTCTGCGTCAATCCGGTCTCGAACCAACCGAAGCCGACGCGCTCGATCGTGAAGTTGTGCAGCACCGCCGACCAACCGGCGAAACCGATCCAGTTGATGAACGCGAGCGTCATCAGGAAGACGACCGGGGAAGCCCTCAAGCCGGTCTGCGTCGGCACGGACATGCAATAATTCCCATAGAATCAGGCGAGCGCCGACTGGCCCACTCTTGCCAGATACTGTCCTGGGATATCGCAGCCGACGAGATCGGAGTAGGCGTCGAGCAGCTTCTTGGTGATCGGCCCAGGCGCCTTGCCGCCCGCGATCGGAGCGCCATTGACCTGCGACACACCGCAGATGCACAGGCTGGTGGATGTCAGGAACACCTCATCGGCCGTATAGGCGTCATAGAGATCGAGATCGCGCTCTTCCACGGGAATGGAAAGTCCGCGCGCCAGCTCGAACACCGTTTCCCGGCTGACGCCCTCGAGCACGTTCCGGCCGTGCGGCGTCAGGAGACACCCATCCTTGACGACGAAGATGTTGGACCCGATGCCTTCCGCCAGACTGCCTTTTTCATCGAGAAGGACTGCCCAGGAGTCGGGATCCTGGGCGTGCGCCTCCAACTCCCCGACGATCATGTTGAGGTAGTTGTGCGTTTTTACACGCGGACTGAGCGAGCCCGGTGGCGTGCGCCGCACCGACGGCACAATCACGCGTATCCCCTCGCTATAGTGGGCAGCCCGCTTTGCAAACGGCAGCGGCGTGCAATCGACGACGACATTCGGACCGGTATGGTCCCATCCCTCGTCGCCCACGGCGCGCACGCCACGCGAAACTCTCTGTCCGACCCAATAGTCGTCACCCTTGGCGAGGAGATGCGCATTGCGCCGGATGACCTCGTGCGTGATCTCGATCATCTCCTCGGGCGCCACGCCGATGTCGATCCGCAGATAGGCCATCGAACGGTAGAAACGGTCGATGTGCTCTTTGACCTTGAACGGGCGGCCGTTGAAGGTGCGCGTCATGTCGAAACAGCCGTCACCGTAGATGAAGCTGCGGTCGCGATAGGGCACACGGACTTCGACTTCGGGAACGTAGCGGCCGTTGAAATAGGCGACACGCTGGTTGGCGCGGTCAGACATGGGCAATCCCTCGGACGTTTCTTCCCGACAGCTTAGACGATATTTCTTCGTTCTGGCGACTGCGCGATTGGGTGGTCAGCTCTGCGCGGGTTCTATGCGCCCCTAGTCCGCCAGGCCCTCCAGGCAGATCATCGACAGCAGCAGGGTCGCCACGTGCATCTCCTTGCCATCGCGTTCGCCGTAGACATCCGAGCGGCAGATCGTCAGCGTGCGTCCCGGCTTGATGACCCGTCCCCGCGCCACCAGCCTGTGCCCTTCCGCTGGCCGCAGCAGATTGATCTTGAATTCCGTCGTCAGCACGCCGGTGCCCTTCGGATAAAGGGACAGCGCCGCATAGCCCGCCGCAGAATCGGCGATGGTGGCTGTGACGCCGGCATGGAAGTATCCGTGCTGCTGGCTGAGATCAGGACGATGCGGGAGGGCGAGATCAACCTCCCCTGGCGCCAGATGCGCAATACTCACTCCGAGTGTCGACATGAACGCCTGTCGTGCGAAGCTCGCACGCACGCGCGCCTCATAGTCGGGATCGAGCGGCTGGAACATGTTCAGCACTCGTTAAGATTGGATACGGCTGACTGCGAGCATGACACGTCGAACCCGGTTTTCGCCAGCGGCAATGCGAAAAGTCCGTGTTGCAGGCATTGCGAAACATCTTTCCCGTATACACTTCATTCACCAGCGGGCTTCTTCATCGATTTGCCGGAATTTATCGGCCAAAGTGGAGCCCTGGAGGGTGTGAATCATGGCGACCACGTTGCAAGCTGCCACCTGGGCGCTCGCGTTGACCGCGGGCGGGCTCGCGCTCGGGGCAGCGGACGCGGAGGCTCAGACAAGCCGCAGGGACAGCATCTCCGATCTGCTTGCGCGTGAAGGCAAGCCGGCTGCCGGTCCGAAAGTGGTGGCAAAGGAAGAACCCAAAGACGCCCGCGATGGCGATGCTCATTTTGAGCAGGCGCGGCGCCTCATGCAGGCGATCGACGCCGTTCTGCAGGATACTGCCCGCAATCGCGGCGAGGCGAGAGATCTCCCCTCGAAGAATGACTATGTCGTCACCCCCTTGTGGACCGAGACGCGCGAGGATCGCGAGCGCAAGATCCGCGATCTGCTGGATGCAGCGCTCGGTATCGTCACGGATGTGCCCGTGGTGGACGTGCAGCGTCGCGTCGAGAACCTGCGCAAGAACATCCGCGATCTGGAAGATCGCATCGTCAAGCTCAAGGAAAAGCAGCTCGTCGCTCCCCAGGATTCCCTGCTGCCGGGCGTGCTGTCCGACACGGTGGACAGCCTCGGCCGGGATATCGAGGACTCCAAGAAGCGCATCGAGGAGAACAGGAACGCGATCACGGCGGCAAAGGCCGACATCAGCAAGGCGCTGGCCAGCTCCGGCATCGAGCTGACGCCGGAGCAGATCGACCTGCTGCTCGATGGCGTTTTGTCGGGAGATCTCGTGCGGCTGGCCGCGATCTTCAATTCCGCCAAGTTGATCGATGCCCAACTTGCCAAGCTGCTAAGCTCATCCGGCGACAACATGAACGCGGCGCGCAAGTATTTCGCAATGCATGCGGCCCTGTTCGCCATGCTGGTGCACGCGCAGGACACGTTGATCGCAAAGATCGACACCAACTACCTGCCGAAGCTCGACGCCATCACCAAGGACATCGACGCTGCGAAGCGCAAGACGGCCGAGTTGCTGCGCGCGGAAAACCGCGCCGATCAACGACGCACGCTGGAAGCCAACCGCGAAAGCCAGAAGCTGGCCGAAGAGGCCTCGAAAGGCTATCGCCGCTATCTCATGCAACAGCGCGAGCAGATCGCCTCGGCACGCAAGCGTGCTGCTCATGATCTGCGCATCGCGGATAATACCTATGAGACGGTCGAGGCCAGCTTCCAGCTCCGAAACCTGATGCGCGACAGCTCGACCTCCTTCGAGGCCATCCAGAAACTGGAGGCTCCGACCTTCGAGCAGATCTTCAGGAACGAGGAGCTGCGCAAGGAGTTCGAGAACCTGACGCGTAAGCTCGATGCGCCGTCCTCGTAAGCTCTCAGCGCCGATACTGCACAAACGGCGACTTGGTCGCGACCTGATCGTAAAGCGTGCGCGCCTTGTAGTTGAATTCCTGCGTTGCCCAATACGTGCGGGTGCAGCCGCGCGCGTCGGCTTCCTTGTAGGTCGCCTCGATCAAGGCGCGCCCCGCGCCTTTCGCACGTTGCGCTGGATCAACAAACAGATCTTCCAGATAGCAATACCAGGTCGGCGACCATGTCGAGCGATGGAACAGGACGTGCGCGAGACCGACCGGGACGTCCTGCTCATTGGTGGCCACGAGCGCGATATGGAAACCGGGCTCGGCCGCCATCAATCGCGACCATGTCTGCTCGATCACGTCGTCGGCGACCGTCGCTTTGTAGAACGCGATATATCCCTTGAACAGCGCCTGCCATGCCGCCTTGTCGCGCGCCTCAAGGCGCCTGACCCGCACACTCACTTCACGTCCCTCCAGCGCCACTTGAAATTGGTTTCAGCGATTCGCGCCGCCTTCGATGGCAACGCGGGATCCACCGCCATGAGTTTCCGGCCGCGGTCATCATAATAGCTCTGCGTTGCCGTGATGAAGACCGTTCGCTTGCCGATCGGACATTCATACGGCCCGAAATGAGTGCCGACGAGCCGAGCCCATGAGCTGTCGAAGCGGTGGCCCTGACACGCCACATCCGCGAGAGCGACCTTGGAACGCCAGAGCTGAAGGCGAATCGACGTGTAGAGCGCGGCGTTGCGCGACGTGGCGTTCAGAACCTCGGTCAGCGGGACATCCATTGTCGCAGGCTCCGCCGCTCTGAGCGGGCTCCCGCACCAGCTCCCGATGAGTACCAAGGCGATCAAAATGGATCGCATGAATGCCTTGCCCCTCGTCTCAGACACCGTTGTCTTGCGGCACAAGGCTGGCACAATCGCGTATCCGGGGCCAGTATCTGTGTTGCGTGTCCTCCGTGCCGCCACAATCCCGCGCAGGATAAGGTCAGGGGTTTTGTTCACTCGGCGCCTTCGGCGGCTGGGGAATGTGTCATGTTGGCATTGCTGCCAATGGGCAACACGCGTGCCGTGCTGCGCTTGCTGGGGCGGTATTCTGTTTTCCAATGGGTTGCAGCGCGCCCTTACCCCCTCCTATAGTCGAAGCTATCGAGGGATACGGGGTTTACCGGAGGATTGTGAATGCGCGCGACCGCAGCCGTCGCCATGGCGGCGTTGTTGCTTTGCTCCTGGCCGCAGACGATCGCGCAGCCGGTATCCGCCACATGTGGTCCACAGAGCGGCGCGCTAGGCGTTTCTCGTGTTGTCGAAATCGACGCATCGGCCGGTCCGCGGTTCGGCAACCTGCAATATAAAGACCTCAATTTCCTGAAGGACGGGGAAGTCGTTCTCACGTTCGACGACGGCCCGTCCCGGCAGCATACGCCCGCCGTCCTCGCCGCCCTTGATGCCCATTGCACGAAGGCAACGTTCTTTTCGGTCGGCCGCATGGCGATCTCGGATCCGGAGATGCTGCGGGAAACCGCGCGCCGCGGCCACACCATCGGCACGCATACGTGGTCGCATAAGAACCTCGGCTCGCTGTCACCTGCCGCAGCCCGCCAGGAAATCGAACTCGGCATCAGCGCCGTTCAAGCAGCGCTCGGCCAGCCGGTGGCCCCGTTTTTCCGATTTCCCTATTTGAGCGATCCTCAGAGCGCCCAGGCCCTTCTGAAAGAACGTGGCATCGGTATCTTCTCGATCGACGCCGATTCTTACGATTATCGCACTCCAAGCGGAGCGGTCATCCAGCGCAATATCCTGCAGCAGCTGACGAGCCGAAAGAAGGGCATCATTCTGTTTCATGATATCCAGGCCTCTACGGCGCGTGGCCTGAAGGGGCTGCTCGATGAATTGAAAGCTCGGAATTTCCGCGTGGTGCATCTGGTGGCGAAAGCGCCGGTTGTGACCGTTGCCGAGTTCGACGCCATGGCGGGTCAGGCCTTGGGCAAAAAGCAGATCGCGGATTCTCGCAATACGCTCAACCGACGGTCCGTGGTCTGGCCGGTATCGCAAGAGCCAGCCGCCAGCGCACCGTCGTCCGCGCCCGCGAGAGCACCGCGTCCGCCCGTTGAGGAAGACGACTGGCGCGCCAAGGTGTTCGGCAGACGTTGATCCGCGGAAGCGGGCCGCCCGGCACGATCCGTGAGCGCTTCAGGAAACGGATGAGCTGAGGCCCTGCTTCAAGCCGACCGGGCTCGCATGTTCGGTTTGACGTTTCTCGTCCGACCACTTCCAGCGGCGGCCGTAGGCGGTGATGGGCTCCTCGACGAGCCGTGTCAGTGCCCACCCGACCGGCACCACGACAAGCATTGCCCCCAACGTTACCAGCCAATGCAGCGGGCTCACCAGCGCCGGCTTCGCGCCGAACACAAGGCCATGCGCAAGCCAGAGAATGGGCAAGTGTGTCAGGTACACCGCGTAAGACGTATTGCCGAAGAAGCAGAGCACGTTGGACGTCAGCCGCTTGCCCTCCGGCGCACCGCGCACGACCGCCAGTAGAAATGCGGCAGACGCGAGCGAAACAAGCAGATGACCTGTCGTTTCGAATACGATGCCACCTTTGCCTTCGATAGCGCGGATCGCGAACACGAGGACGAGCAGCACGATCGGCGCGACGCGCAAGGCATCGTCATACCGCTTCCAGTCCAGACGCGATTGAAGGAGTACAACCGCAGCGATCAAGCCGCAGACGAGAATATCGGCCTTGGCGGGAAACAGGACGTAGGCCGCCATCGGCGCGTAACCAAACCAGAAAATGCTACCGCGAAGCACGACCGCCGCCGCGGCCACTGCGACCAGCACCGGCAAGAGAAAGCGTCGCGGCGTGAACAGCAGGACGGCCGGAGCAAAGAGATAGAATTGCTCCTCGACCGCCAAAGTCCAGGTTGGGGCCAGCCAATGCGCGCCGATGCTGTCGTTGGCGATCATGAAGAAGTTTTGCGTGAACGTCAGGTACGACCAGGTCGGGAAGGCGACGTCAGCCTCACTGATTGTCGGCGGCATCGAAGAAAACAGCGCAACCAGCACCAGCACGCAGAAGAAGTAGATCGGGAATGTCCGGCATACGCGGCGGACGTAGAAGACGGTGAAGAAATTGGCGCGGTCGCCTTTTTCCAGGATCAGACGGCCGACGAGAAAGCCGCTCAGCACGAAGAACATGTCGACGGCGATCCAGCCGAACGCGAAGACGTTCAGGCCTCCCGGCAGCTCGGCAAAGAAGTGAGAGATGACCACAAGGATCGTCATCAGCCCCCGGATTCCGTCGAGGGCTATGATTCGCCTTTCGGCCCCAACTGGCGCGGGATGCCCGGATACAGGCGCGCCGGTGTGTCCGGCGGCGTCTGCTGAACGCGATGTGGACTGCACAACTGAACCCTCCCCCGGCCCAGGACTTTCTGGAACCGCAGAACAGCCAGCGTAGCCGATCGGCTCAAAGAAACCGTTACCGGCTCAAGGTTGCAGAGGCTAACAAATCTGGCGGGATAAGCGCTGTCCCGTGGAGGTACGATTTCAGTGTTTGCGGAGGTTGCTCAACAGGCCACCCTTCATGACCTTGCCGGGTACAGGATGACCAACCAGCGTCTCGGCAAGTTTGGCTGCCTCGACGAGAGACTCGAGATCGACCCCGGTCTTGACGCCCATCTCCTCGCACACGAAAGCCAGATCCTCGGTGCAGATATTGCCTGCGGCGCCCTTATGACCTGCAAACGGGCAGCCTCCGAGACCCGCGATCGAGCCGTCGAACTCGCGCACGCCCATTTCGAGAGCCGCCACCGCATTCGCAACGGCCGTACCGCGCGTGTCGTGCAGGTGCAGTCTCAGGGTGAGATCCGGCCACGTGTCGCGGATCATGCCGATGAGCGTCTTGATGTGGCGTGGATTGGCCCAGCCCATGGTGTCAGCCAGGGACACGTGCTTCAGCTTCGATCCGTGCGCAACGAGGATGCCATCGAGGCGCTCGATCAGGCCTACGACGCGCGCGGGCGGAACATCACCTTCGAAGTTGCAGCCGAATGCCGCCATGATGCCCGCGCTATCCGCGGTCACACCGGCTTCCTTGTAGCGTTCGATCCAATCCGGAACCTGTGCGAAGGTCTCGTCGATCGTCCGATTGGTGTTACGCTTGACGAAAATCTCGCTGGCCGTGAGATGCAGCCGGCCTTCGAGATCGACATTCCGGGTCGCAGCAGCCCGCTCCAGTCCACGCGCATTCAGCCAAAGCGCCCGATAGATGACGCCGGGTTTGGGATTGAGCGCCTCGAAGACCTCCGCCGTATCGGCCATCTGTGGCACGGCCTTCGGATTCACGAATGATCCGACTTCGATCTCCTTGATACCAGCCGCCTCGATGGCAGAGATGAGGCGCAGCTTTTCATCGCGAGAGAGAATTTTCGGCTCGATTTGCAACCCATCGCGCGGGCCGACTTCCATCAGATGGACGGTGCTTGGGAGGTCCGACATTCGCATGAAGCTCCGGATATCGATCGGCCTCGCCGATCAAAACACTCACGTTACCAGTTGCATCGCCTTGCCGGGGAATACGCCCGCCGTCAACCGACGGTTTGACGAGATTATCGGCGAAACGCAGGCGCGCGGCATAGTCAGCCTGCGCTCTGAGGAGCGCCTGCTTGCAGATCGGGGCTGTCATGCCGCGCCCAGCGCCATGACAGCCCCGATCCTTGCAAAACCGCAAAATAGAGAAAGTCCACAAGCTTCAACATGGTGCGGTCGAGAGGACTCGAACCTCCACGCCTTTTGAGCGCTACCACCTCAAGGTAGTGCGTCTACCAGTTCCGCCACGACCGCAAGCCGATGGACACGTCCCTGTATCAAACTCATCGCCCGCCTACAAGCCATCCTCGCAGGTACCGACGATACAAGACGCCGCGCCGTGCCCTTAACCGTTTTCCACAAGGGCGCCGAGGCGCAGGCCAGCCATTCATGGGGCGCGGAGGCAAAGCTTGTCCTGCCCGACCGAGGTGGAGTATGGCCTATCTACCGTGACCCTCCAGAACGACATATGCGTAACCACGCAATCGGGCCGCCCGGTCGAATGGGCCGTCAGTCCCGGGCTGGTGGACTATGCGGATGCGCTCGCGTTCATGGATGAACGCGCCAACGCCATCGCCGCGAGGGCAGCCCCGGAACTCGTCTGGCTGCTACAGCATCCACCACTCTATACCGCCGGCACCAGCGCGCGCCCCGAAGACCTGATCGATCAAGGGACGTTGCCGGTCTATCGCACGGGCCGAGGCGGCCAATTTACCTATCATGGCCCGGGGCAGCGCGTCGTCTATACGATGCTGGACGTCCGCAGTCGTTGCGGCGACGTCCGCGCCTTCGTGCATCTTCTCGAGGATTGGATCATCGCGACGCTGGCGCGATTCGAGATCGTGGGCGAAACGCGTGCCGATCGAGTCGGCGTATGGGTGCCTCGCCCGGACAAAGGATCAGGCGTCGAGGATAAGATCGCCGCGATTGGAATCCGTGTGCGGCGTTGGGTCAGCATGCACGGATTGAGTTTCAACGTGGCGCCGGACCTCTCCCATTTTGCAGGGATCGTACCCTGCGGCATCCGCGGCCATGGCGTAACGAGCCTCACCGATCTGGGCCGCGATATCCACATGAACGTTGTCGATGATGCGTTCGCTGAGACATTCGCGGCTCGATTCGGGGCGATACGGAGGGTCGGGGTTCCCATGGTCGGTCGCACAGTTGATGCGCTCGTCACGAGCGAAAGCGTCAGCGCCGAATCATAAAAAAAAGGACCCTGAACCTTCACGGCTCAGAGCCCCTAATTCACTATCGCCCGCCTACCTCTACTTCTTGCGCCCCTGCTCATCTTCGCCGGTATCCGGCTCGGGTGATGCATCCGGCCCATCGTAGTACAGGTAGCCTTCCTCGATGGAAACGATCTCATTCCCCTCGAGTTCGTACTCATCGCTCTCGCTGTCGTTGAGGCGAATGATGCAACCCTTCTGGCAGATTCCGTCAAGAACCGCCGACGGCGCCAGCACATGCTCCTGACGACTCTCGCCCTCAACGATCATCACCTTATGGTCACGATCGTCCCGGTTCGTCAGTGACACCGCTGCTGCGGCTTCCGCACTCAACACCGCCGCCGCGCTTACCACCAGGGCTGCTATCCGCGACACGATCAACTCCGACGCTGCGGGCGCAACAGAAAACTGCTTACTTCTTCTTCTTGGCCGGAGCCTTCTTGGCCGGAGCCTTCGCAGCCGGCTTCTTCGCAGGAGCTTTAGCTTTTGCCTTCGCCTTCATGTTCATCGTCCTTCTGTTTGTCGCTCCATTAGAGGAGCACTTGACTCGGAAAAATCCGAGTCGCGAGCAATGTGGGTAGATTCAAATGAGTCCACAAACGGATTTTTCCGGTGACTTCTATCGGACCTTTCGATAGGTAGTTTTTATCCAGTTTGCGACGCAGTGCTTGGCTCATCGACCGAAAGGCAGCAGGCTCTCGCACATGGACATCAATCTGGCGCGCACGTTCCTCACCGTCGCGGAGACCGGTAGCTTCATCGAAGCCGCCCGGAAGATGCACATAACGCAATCGACAGTCAGCGCGCGCATCAAAGGACTCGAGGATCTTCTCGGCCGTCCTCTCTTCGAGCGCTCGAAGGCCGGTGCAGCCATGACAGCCGCCGGCGAACAGTTCCGCAAACACGCGCTGGCTATCGTTCGTGTCTGGCAGCACGCACAGCTTGAAGTCGGCCTTTCCGATCAGCACCGCGATCACCTGTCCGTCGGCGGCCCGATGAGCCTCTGGGACGGCTTCCTGCTGCGCTGGACGGCGTGGCTGCGCAGCTCTATCCCGGATATCGCCGTCTCCACTATCGCCGGTGGATCCTCGGTGATGACGCAGCGGCTGCTGGAAGGCACACTCGATCTCGCGGTCGCCTATCGGCCCGTCCAGCCACCGGGCCTGATCGTCGAGCACCTCTTTGATGAGGAATTCGTGCTCGTCACGAGCGGCAAGTCCCTCCCGCGGCGCCCGGGATCCGACTACGTCTTCATCAACTGGGGGCCTGATTTCCAACTCGATCACGCGTCCGCACATCCGGAGCTGAGCACGCCCGGGCTCAACATGGACCTGGGCCCGCTCGCCTTGTCCTATGTGCTGAACAACGCCGCGTCGGCTTATTTCCCAATACGTCTGATCAAGCCGCACCTCGCACGCGGGCGGCTACGCATGCCCAAGCGCGTGCGCAAGTTCGTCTATCCGGTCTATGCGATCTACCCCGAATCTCGCGATGAGGAGGCCTATGAGCCGATCCTCTGGGGGCTAAGGCGCGAGGCTGCGAAGCTCTGACCGGTTCCGGCTATATCGTCCCGAGCACGTCGAAACCCGAGTCAACGGAGAGCCCTTCTGCGATCACGATGACCTGGCTGACGCGCGCTGCTGCCGGTCCTCGATCGCAGCGCTTCAGCATATCGGCGACAGCGTCGGCAGGCCCGCCGAAGACGGCTTCGACGGTGCCGCCCCGGCGATTGCGCACCCAACCATCCAGGCGCAGCGCAGTCGCCGTCGCGGCGACCCAGGCGCGATATCCCACACCTTGAACACGCCCTTCGATGCGAACATGGACCGTTCGCCGGGTCTCGGCTGCCGATGCAGCCATGACGCCCTCCTCAGTATCCCAGCGCGCAGCCGTCCTTGCGCGGATCGGACGCGCCGATCATGACATCGTTCACGCGATCGAAGCAGATCATCTGAGCGCCACCCCACGGCTCGGGCCGCGTGGAAATCTTGTGACCCATCGCGGCAAGCGCCTCGGCCGTCGCGGCCGGAACCGTTTCCTCGACCTGCACCTGGTTGCCTTCGAAGAACACCCGCGGACAATCGACGGCCTCCTGAGGGTCCATGCCGAAGTCGAGCATGTTCGTCATCATGTAGGCGTGGCCTGTCGGCTGGAACGCAGCTCCCATCACGCCGAACGACAGAAACGGCTTGCCATCGCGTGTGGCCATGGCAGGAACCAGCGTGTGCATCGGCCGCTTGCGCGGAGCGATGACATTGGGATGGCTTGGATCGAGCACAAAGCCCTGGCCACGATTGTGCAACATCACACCGGATTTCGGCGCGACGATCCCCGAGCCGAACGGGCTGTAGATCGAGTTGATGAACGACACGGCCATGCCGCTCTCATCCGCAACCGTCAGATAAATGGTGTCCGATCCCGACGGCTTCGGCACGGGTCCGAGATCAGGCGTGCGGCGTTTGCGATCGATCCGCCGGACGAGATCGTCGATCACGGCATCCGAAAGCATGTGCTCCACGGGCACTTTCGAAACATCCGGATCCGCCACGAAGGCATCGCGCATGGCGTAGCCCAGTCGCGCTGCTTCGATCATAAGATGGTAGCGCTCGGCCGAGGTCGCGCTGTCCGAACCCACGCCCATCTTCTCGAACATTCTCAGCAGGATGAGAGCGACGATGCCGTGATTGTTAGGCGGCAATTCCCAGAGTTCGACACCTCGATAGGTGACCGAGATCGGATCGACATAGGAGCATTTCTGGGCCGCGAAATCCTCGAGCGTGTGCAGGCCGCCCATGCTCTTGAGCTCACCCACGATATCCTCGGCGACTTCACCCTGATAGAAGCCGTCGCGCCCCTGCTCGGCGATGATGCGCAGCGTGCGTGCGAGAGCCGGAAAACGCATCACCTCGCCGACGCGCGGCGAGCGGCCCTCGGGCAGCATGTGCTTACGGGCCCCATGATGCCCCTGGAGCTTCGGCGCGGTGCCAGCCCAGTCGTGCGCGACGCGCGGCGCGACTGGAAATCCACGCTCCGCATAGTCGATGGCCGGCGCCAGGGCTTGCCCCAGGGAAATCGTGCCATGGTCGGCCAGCAAGGTCGCCCATCCGTCGATCGCGCCCGGCACGGTTACCGCATGGGGCGACTGCATTTCGATCTGATGGATACCGGCTTTCGCATACCAGTCAGCGGTCGCTGCGGCGGGCGCGCGTCCAGAGGCATTCAACGCGATCAGCTTTTGTCCGGGCTTTGAAATCAGCGCAAAGCAATCGCCGCCGATGCCCGTCATGGGATGTTCAACGACTGCCAGCACCGCTGACGCCGAAATTGCCGCGTCGATCGCGTTGCCCCCCTTTCGCATGGTCTCGATAGCGGTCAAGGCGGCGAACGGGTGCGACGTCGCGCACATGGCGCGCTGAGCGTAAACCGGGGAGCGGCCCGGGAAGTGGAAACTGCGCATTCGGCGTCCTCGGCTAGGTATACAAAGCGACATTCCCGCGGCGGCGCCGGAACGGCCAGACCGGGCCGCGGCTGCCCATCCGTCTCATGTTGCTGCAAGGTACGCCTGTCAAGCAACTCCTCTGATCAGGGCCATCCCGGCGGATCAGGCCTTGATTGCGGGCCGAGCTGCGCTAGGTTCAAGGGTACGTGAAATTCCCTCGGGCTGGGCCAGTTGTGGTAGAATCCCGCTGGACAGGAGACCGATGCTCGCACTTGCACCCACCGCTGAAGCTTCGCCCATGATCGACCCGTTCGGTCGTCATGTGACGTATCTGCGCGTGTCGGTGACGGATCGCTGCGATTTTCGCTGCGTCTACTGCATGTCAGAGCACATGGCCTTTCTGCCGCGAAAAGACCTGCTGTCCCTCGAGGAACTCGACCGCCTCTGCTCGGCATTCGTCGCCAAGGGAGTGCGCAAGCTGCGCATTACGGGCGGAGAGCCGCTCGTGCGCAAGAATATCATGTGGCTGTTCCAGGCCCTCTCGCGGCATTTGGAAACCGGCCAGCTCGAAGAGCTGACACTCACCACCAACGGCAGCCAACTCCCGAAATATGCGGCCGATCTCGCCGCCTGCGGGGTGAAGCGTATCAACGTTTCGCTGGATACCCTGAATCCGGACCGTTTCAAGGCGATCACCCGCTGGGGCGACTTCGATCGGGTGATGGGCGGCCTCGACGCCGCGCGGAAGGCAGGCTTGGCGGTCAAGCTCAATGCCGTGGCGCTCAAAGGCGTCAACGAGGATGAGATCGATGATCTGCTGCGCTTCGCGCACGGCCAGGGCTTCGATCTCACACTGATCGAAACCATGCCGCTCGGCGATATCGATGGCGACCGCACCGACCAGTACCTGCCGCTGTCGATCGTTCGCGCGCGGCTGATGGATCGGTTAACGCTGGAAGACATCCCCTATCGCACCGGCGGACCGGCCCGCTATGTCCGCGTCGCGGAAACCGGCGGTCGCCTGGGTTTCATCACCCCGATGACCCACAACTTCTGCGAGAGCTGCAATCGCGTCCGGCTGACGTGTACCGGCACGCTTTATATGTGCCTTGGCCAGGATGACGCGGCTGACCTGCGTGCGCCGCTGCGCGCCAGCTCGGATGACGGCGTCCTGTCGGCGGCAATCGACGAAGCCATCAGCCGCAAGCCCAAGGGCCACGATTTCATCATCGATCGCCGGACCCGGCGACCCGCCGTGGCGCGGCATATGAGCGTAACCGGGGGCTGAATAAGCTTATCACACATCCGCTTGTAAACGGGCGCCAAACACCTTAAATTCCGCCGCACATCAAGAGTTGGGCAATGCCCGACGCCAACCTGCTTACCCGAGCAAGGTGGCGCTCCCGCGAGGGAGGATGTGGCCAACCGGCAATCATACGGGTTACGCCACTGTCGGTCCTGCCCGCCTGCTAGGTCAGACAGAGACGATGCCGATCAAAATCCCCGACAATCTCCCCGCTCGTTCCATCCTCGATGAGGAGGGAGTGATGGTGATGCAGGAAACGGATGCGGTGCGCCAGGATATCCGGCCACTGCGCATCGGCCTTCTCAATCTGATGCCCAACAAGGCCAAGACCGAGACGCAGTTCGCGCGGTTGCTCGGCGCCTCTCCTCTCCAGGTGGAGCTGACGCTGATCAAGATGACCAACCATGTGCCGCGCAACACACCCAGCGATCACATCATCTCGTTCTACCGGGACTGGGAGGACGTGCGCGTGGAGAAGTTCGACGGCCTGATCGTCACTGGCGCGCCCGTGGAGACGATGCCCTTCGAGCAGGTGACCTATTGGGATGAGCTCCGCCGGATCTTCGATTGGAGCCAGAGCAACGTCCACGGCATCTTCAACATCTGCTGGGGCGCGCAGGCGGCCGTCCATCATTTCCATGGCATGAGCAAATACGAGCTGCCGGAGAAGATGTTCGGCATCTACCGCCATCGCATCCTCGAGCTGGCGTCACCTTATCTGCGCGGCTTCTCCGATGACTTCCTGATCCCCGTCTCCCGCTGGACGGAAGTCCGTCGCGAAGATATCCCGTCAGGCAGCGGCCTGAAGATCCTTGCCGACTCCGACGAGGCGGGGCTGTGCCTGCTGGATGATCCGGCCCACCGGTCGCTGCACATGTTCAACCATATCGAGTACGATACGGGGTCGCTCGGCGATGAGTATTTCCGCGACGTTGCGGCGCGCAAGTCGATCAAGGTCCCCTGCAACTACTTCCCTGACGACGATCCCAAGCGCCCGCCGATGAACCGCTGGCGCAGCCACGCGCATCTGATGTTCGGCAATTGGATCAATCAGATCTACCAGACCGCACCGTTCGAAACCGAGGCGATCGGGCGACGGCATGGGGAGGATTCCCTCGCCGCAGCCGGCCATGGAGGCTGAGCATGCGAAGCCGTCTGTGACCGAAGGAGCGCCTTTTCGGCGGCAATGCGGCATGCGATAACGCGACTCAAGCAGCCGGCATCCACTACGGCGGCAGATCCTGGAGGATTGATCCCGCCCCCATGCCCTTGAACCCCAATCCGGCTCCCACCGGCAGCGATAACCTGCGCGGCATCGTGGCGATGATCATCTCCATGGCTGCGTTCGTCATTGCGGATCTGATCATCAAATATGCGGGCCGGGATTTGCCGACGGGGGAGCTGCTTTTCCTCCGTGGATTTTCCGCCGCCATCTTCACGACGGCTGCCGCGGCTTACACCGGCGCCTTGAAAAGCGCCTGGAAAGCCGTCTCACCTCTCATGCTGCTGCGCTGTTTCGGCGACATCGGCGCCAACCTATTCTTCTTCCTTGCTGTCGTTCGCCTGCCGTTCGCCGAGGTCAGCGCCATCGCGCAGTTCACGCCCCTGGCCATAACCGCGGGCGCCGCGCTGTTTCTGGGCGAAACCGTGGGATGGAGACGTTGGCTCGCCCTGCTCATCGGCATGGTCGGCGTCATCATCATCATCAGACCCGGCAGCGACGCCTTCGACTGGGCTGCGCTGTTCGTGCTCGCCTCGGTTCTGTCCGTCTCGGCCCGGGATCTGATCACGCGGTATATAGGGGTCCGCTTTCCGGTTCTGCTGCTGTCACTCTTCACGGCCGGAGCCATCGCCGTCGGAGGCCTGGCGATGATGCCGTTCGAAACATGGGTGATGCCATCGAACGAGTTGCTCGCCCTCATGCTCGTGTCGGGCATCGCCGTGTTCATCGGCAACTACGCGATCATCGTTGCTCTGCGCACCGGTGAAATCGCCGTTGTCGCGCCGTTCCGATACACGATCCTGCTGTTTGCGGTTATCGGAGGCTACGTCCTGTTCGGCGAGATGCCCGACAGCGTGACCTTCCTGGGGATTACGGTGCTGATCGGCGCCGGGCTCTATACGCTGCACCGGGAGCGCATTCGCATGCGGGCCGTCACGCGCAAGGTGTCCTGAACGGCTAACCGAGCGCTTTTCGCACGGCGCCGCGAATCTGGTCGAGTGAGAGCGGCTTGCTCACGAACCCGACCGAGGGAGCTTTCAGCGACGCGATCCGGTCTGTCCCGCCGGCAAAGCCCGACATCAGCAGAATGCGCAGGCGCGGTGCGGCGGCAATCGCCTGCTGCGCCAGCTCGATGCCATCCATGCCCGGCATCTCGACATCGCTCACCAGTAGATCGAAAGCCTCCGGCCCGGCCGACAGATGTTGCATCGCCTCGTGGCCGTCGGTGCAGCTCACGACCTGATGCCCCTCCGCCGCCAAGGCCCGGCCGACGAGGGTCAACGCCGCAGGATCGTCGTCTGCCAGCAGGATACGCGCCATAGCCTTCCTCCCTCGCCTCAGGAACCGATGATATTACGACTTCACGAGCTGCCCAACGAACGGCAGCTCGCGATAGCGATGGGCCAAGTCCATGCCATAGCCTACGACAAACACATCCGGGCACTCGAATGCGGCGAAATCCGCATCGACCTGCACCGCACGCGGCACAGGCTTGTCGAGCAGGATACACGTCATGACCCTGCTGGCGCCCCGGGCGCTGACCAGATCCTTGGCAAACGCAAGGGTGCGTCCGGACTCGAGAATATCGTCGACAAGCAATACGTTACGGCCTTCGACATCCATTTCGATATCGCGCAGGATCTCCACCACGCCGGATGATTTCGTGCTCTTGCGATAGCTCGACAGCGAGATGAAATCGACCTCCGGGCTCAGCCCCACGCGATGCAACGCGCGGATGAGATCGGATGCAAACACGAAGCTGCCTTTGAGGATCGCCACGACAAGCAGGTTCTCAAGCCCGCTCTCGGCAATCCGCGCCGCCAGCGTGTCGATCCGCTCCGCAATGGCCTGTGGAGAGAAAACGACCTCGATACGGCCCTCACCGTTAGTGCTTTGGCTCATCGAGCCTCCTTCATTCATGCCAGCCCCACCGAGGCTTCGCGTTTCATCATATCCACCCATCGGCAGGCTCAACGCAAGCCGGGCAGAAAACACCGAGGCAGATCATCTCGATCCGCGACCAATCCGGCCAACGTTGTCCCCAGTACACGAGCCCGCCACAATCCTGCGATTGATCGTCTTCTGCGCTTCCCGCATAAGGGGAGTCGAGGGAGCTTCGAGGCGGGCAGTGATACGTCTGCAAAATGTCGGGTTGAGATACGGGCGGGGACCGGAGGTTCTGCGCGAGGTGAACTTTCATCTCAAGCCCGGCTCGTTCCACTTTCTCACGGGGCCATCGGGAGCAGGAAAAAGCTCACTGCTTCGGATGCTGTTCCTGTCGCTGACACCGAGCCGCGGCCAGCTCCATATCTTCGACCAGGATGTCGGGCGCGTGACGCCGGCTCGCCGGGCTCAATTGCGCCGCCGCATCGGCATCGTTTTCCAGGATTTCCGCCTGCTGGACCATCTCACGACCTGGGAGAACGTCGCTCTGCCGCTGCGCGTGGTCGGCAAGCGGATCTCCGAGTATAAGGAAGACGTGACGGATCTGCTGCAATGGGTCGGCCTCGGCGAGCGGATGCACGCGTTCCCGTCGATCCTGTCCGGCGGAGAAAAACAGCGCGCCGCGATCGCCCGCGCCGTGATCGGCAAGCCCGAGCTGCTGCTCGCCGATGAGCCGACCGGTAACGTCGACCCGCAGATGGCGCGCCGGCTGCTGCGTCTGTTCATCGAACTCAACCGGCTTGGCACGTCCGTCGTCATCGCCACCCATGATCATCAACTTATGCGGCAGTTCAAAGCGCCGCGTCTGGAACTGCATGAGGGTCATGTCAGGATCCTATGACAGACCGCCGTTAGGGCACGCGCCGCCGCGGCATGCTCGCCATGACGAGTATGGCTACGATACGCTTGCGGATCCGGTCACCAGCCCGCCGCGGCCCACATACGACTACGATAGTCCTCCGACACAGACCTACCGGCCCGATCTGCAGGCACCGCCGCGGCCCACCGTTGCCCACAAGGAGCCGGTCAACACGCCGATCGTCCCTCCGGGATCGGTCACTGGCCGGTCATTGACGCTCGTCGTTTCCATCATGTGCTTCTTCGCATGCCTGACGGCCGGCGCCGTCTACATGATGAACCAATCGGCTTCCGCTTGGCTCCGGGATATCGCCAGCGAGGTCACCGTGCAGGTCGAGGCGTTGGACCGGCCCGATGCCGATAGCGCCGCCGCCGAGGTCGCCGCGTATTTGATGCGCCAGCCCGGAATCCGGAATGCCCGCGCTCTTGGCGTTTCCGAATCGACGGCCCTTCTGGAGCCATGGCTGGGGCAGTCCGAAACACTGAAAACGCTGCCGATTCCTCGCCTTGTCGCTCTGGAGCTGGATCGCCTCCAGCCGCCGGATCTGGAGGTCGTGCGGGCCGGTCTTGCTCAACAGTTCAAGGGGGTGACGCTCGACGACCACCGCCATTGGCAGCAGCAGATTCGTACCGTGACGCGATCGTTCGCGCTTGGGGGACTGGCCATTCTGGTTCTCGTTGCCTCAGCGACAACCGCCATCATCGTCTCCGCGACGCGCAGCGCGATGGCCTCGAATCGCGAAATCGTCGAGGTGCTGCACTTTGTGGGCGCCACCGATCGCTTCATCGCGCGGGAATTCGAACGCCACTTCCTCTCGCTCGGCATCCGCGCCGGCCTCGTCGGTGCGATATCGGCGATGGGCGTCTTCTTCCTGATGCCGACAGTGATGGAGCTTCTCGGTGGCGGCTCCGTGAGTCTGGCCGAGATGCGCCGGCTCGTCGGCACGGGATCACTCGATACCGCAGGCTATATCCTTCTTGGATTTGTCGTCGCGGTAATCGCCGGGCTGTGCATGCTGACGTCCCGATTTGGCGTGTACCGGATCCTGCACGCACGCCAATAGTTGGCGTCGAGACGTGATGGCCAAATCGCGGGCAGAACCACGGCAGCGCCAAGATTGCATCGCACTGCAGCAAATGATTCTTTCCCCGGATAGCAGATCCCTCCACGACTTCTGCATCCCCGGCAGTGACGATACGGCCTCCGGATGGTATGGCAGCGGTCCTGGACACGGGCACAGGCAGTGCAAAGACTGGTGAAGGATAGGTCGACAGATATCACAAGCGGACCCGCGGCATCCGCCGGGCGCCGGTGGCGGCTATCATTCGCCGTTGCCGCAGTATTGGTGGCTGTGTTCGGCGTCGGTTTCCTCCTGTTCGTCGACGCGGTGAAGCGCGATACGGATACATCCCACCTCAAGGCTGACGCGATCGTCGCCCTCACCGGAACGCAGCAGCGAATTCGCGAGGCGGCCAAGCTACTCGCCGACGGAAGCGGACGCAGGCTTCTCGTGTCGGGCGTCAATCCGCAGGCGACGGGCGAGGAATTGCGTCGCCTCACTTTGCTGGATCAACGGCTTTTCGACTGCTGCGTCGATCTGGGCTACGAGGCCCGCGATACTATCGGTAATGCCGAGGAGGCGCGCGCCTGGGTCGATGCGCATCGCTTCACGAGCATCATCATCGTAACGTCCGACTACCACGTCCCGCGCAGCCTGGCAGAGTTCGGCCGCCTGATGCCCGACGTCCGCATTATTCCGTTTGCCGTGCCTTCAGGCCCAAGACCCGGCAGCGCCTGGTGGAAGAGCCCCGGCACGATCCGCGTGCTGGCGGCCGAGTACGTGAAATTCCTGCCATCGGCAATCCGTTTCGCGCTGGTGCGGCTCGCACGGGCATTCGAGACAACGACAGCCTCGACCACAACGCCTCCCGGGCGGACGTGAAGGTTCGGCGAATGTTGATGCTGCGCTCATTGATCTTCGCCACCGTCTTTTATCTGAACACCGCCGTGTTCCTTCTCGTCGGCAGTCCGCTTCTGTTCGGCCCGCGGCGTTGGGCGATGACGGGGCTGAAACTTCACGCATTAACCAGCCTGTGGTGGCTGAAGGTCATCGTCGGCTTGCGCATGGAGGTCCGTGGCCTCGAAAACCTGCCTCCCGGTCCGGTCCTGATCGCAGCAAAGCATCAGTCCGCATGGGATACGTTCGCCCTTGTACCGCTCTTTCGCGATCCGGCTCTGATCATGAAGGCGGAGCTGATGCGCATTCCCTTCTACGGATGGTTCTCGCGCAAGTTCGGCATGATCCCCATCCGGCGCGAAACCGGCCCATCGGCGCTGCGGGAGATGTTGCGCGAGGCACGCGAGCGGGCCGCCGACGGCCGCGAGATCATCCTGTTTCCGGAAGGGACCCGCCGGTCTCCGGGAGCGCCTCCGGATTACAAGTCGGGTCTGGCGCTGCTCTATGACGGCCTCAAACTACCCTGCGTACCGCTGGCGTTGAATTCGGGGCTGTTCTGGCCGCGGCGACAGTTGATCCGCTATCCGGGCACGATCGTCGTGGAGTTCCTCGAACCCATCCCACCCGGCGTACCACGTACCTCGTTCAAGGCGACGCTGGAGGAGCGCATTGAGACGGCGTGCGCCCGCCTGATCGAGGAAGCTGCCAACGCTATGCATCCGCCCCCGATTGCAGCAGCGCTGAGCAACACAAAAGAAGAACTTTTGAAGAACAAAAGTTGACGAGGCCGGCGCCTGACCTTAGATTGAGTGCAGTCCCGTGGAGTACGGAATGCGCCCCGATCCTCTCAAAATCAGCCCGATTTCAGAGCATATCTGGCAAGAAAAGTATCGCCTGAGGACAGCGGACGGCGAGCCGATCGATCGCACCATCGAGGAGACCTGGCGGCGGGTCGCAACGGCAGCCGCATCTGTCGAGAAGGGTGGCAGGAAGGTCCGGGAGCGATGGGCCGAGCGGTACTATACCGAGCTGGCCGATTTCGGCTTCCTTCCGGCGGGCCGCATCATCGCCGGAGCCGGCAGCAACAGGCAGGTGACACTCTTCAACTGCTTCGTCATGGGCCGCATCGAGGACGACCTCGGCGCGATTTTCGAGAACGTCAAGGAAGCTGCACTGACCATGCAGCAAGGCGGCGGCATCGGGCACGATTTCTCGACACTCCGTCCCAAGGGCGCGCTCGTGCGCAGCATCGGCTCGGATGCCTCCGGGCCGGTGAGCTTCATGGATGTCTGGGACGCAATGTGCCGCACCATCATGTCGGCCGGCGCACGGCGCGGGGCGATGATGGCGACACTGCGCTGCGATCATCCCGACATCGAGGAGTTCGTTGCCGTCAAGGCGGACGCGGCCCGGCTGCGCAACTTCAATCTGTCGGTGCTCGTCACAGACGCCTTCGTCCATGCTGTTCGAGAGGACAAGCCATGGGACCTCGTCTTCGATGGCCGCGTGGTCCGCACGCTCGACGCCCGAGACCTGTGGGAGCGCATCATGCGCGCCACCTACGAGTTCGCCGAGCCGGGCGTTATTTTCATCGACCGCATCAACGACGCGAACAACCTCGCCTATTGCGAGGAAATCCACGCTACGAATCCGTGTGGAGAGCAACCGCTTCCCGCCTACGGCGCCTGTCTTCTCGGGTCGATCAATCTGGCGCGGCTGGTCGCCCATCCGTTCGAGGCCGGCGCCGACATCGACCTCGCCCGGCTGGAAGAACGGGTGCGGATCGCTGTCCGCTTGCTCGATGCCGTCATCGACGTCTCGAACTATCCCCTGGAAGCCCAGCGCGCCGAAGCCAAGGCCAAGCGGCGCATTGGGCTTGGTGTGACCGGTCTGGCCGACGCGCTGATTTTCGCGGGCGCGCGTTACGGCTCGAAGGAAGCTTTGGCTTTCGCGGAAACGTGGATGGCTCATGTCCAGCGCGCCGCTTACACGGCCAGCGCCGAACTGGCCGCTGAAAAGGGTAGCTTCCCGCTGTTTGATGCTGAGAAGTTCCTGGCCCGGCCCGGCGTGATGCGGCTGCCCGCGGAGGTCCGGCGCGCCATCGGCGCAAACGGCATCCGCAATGGGTGCCTGACCTCGATCGCACCGACGGGAACGATTTCGCTGCTTGCGGGCAATGTCTCGAGCGGGGTCGAACCGGTTTTCGATTTCACTTATCGCCGGCGTTTGCTGGAACGTGACGGCAGCCATCGCGAGATGATCGTCGAAGACTACGCGCACGCCTTGTTCCGCGCGCGCTTTGGCAAGGCCGCGCCACTGCCCGAAACGTTCGTGTCGACTGCCGATCTGGCTCCGTCAGCCCATCTGCAAATGCAGGCGGCCCTGCAGCGCCACGTCGACAGCTCCATTTCAAAGACAATCAACTGCCCGGCTGGCATCTCCTTCGAGGATTTCCAGGATGTCTATCTCGAAGCCTACGACCTAGGCCTCAAGGGGTGCACGACGTTCCGGCCCAACGCTGTAACGGGCGCAATCCTGTCCAGCGGGGACTCTTCGGCCGCCAGCGAGGCACCGTCGTCAACGAGCAGTGGCGGCCCCGCAGTCACGGAAACCGCGATCCCTCCCGATCGGCCAGCCTCCCCGCCTCGGCCGCAGCCCGCTCGCGGGCTCGAAGACAGCGCCGTCGTCTACATGGCCAAGCCGCTTGAGCGTGAAACGGCGCTCGCCGGGTACACCTACAAACTGAAATGGCCAGACAGCGATCACGCGATCTACATCACCATCAACGACATCGAGCATGACGGGCGGCGGCGGCCGTTCGAGATTTTCATCAACACACGCAACCTCGAACACTATGCCTGGACCGTCGCGCTCACCCGCATGATCAGCGCCGTATTCCGTCGCGGCGGCGATGTCAGTTTCGTGGTCGAGGAGCTGAAAGCGGTCTTCGATCCGCAAGGCGGGCAATGGATAGGAGGCCGCTACGTGCCGAGCCTCCTCGCCGCGATCGGCGGGGTCATCGAGACGCACATGATACGGACGGGCTTCCTGCAGAAAGGCTCGGAGAACACGGCCCCCGTGCTGGAAGCCTTGAAGGCGGCGGACGTGAACGTCGGCCCTGCCCGAGTAGCCGCTCGTCCCCGGGCCCGCTCCTGCCCACGCTGCTCGTCGCTTGCCTTCGTGCGTGAAGAAGGCTGCTGGGTGTGCCGTGATTGCGGCTTCTCGCGCTGCGGCTGACTCGCTGGATCTGCCTCGTTGCGCGAATCGCGAGCCTGTACCGGGTTCGAAATGCAACAGCCCGGCAATACTGTTCCAATGGTTACCGCGTTATCCACAATTTGAGTGCGACACGGCATCGCAAGCCAAGCGAAGTGTCTTATTGTAGTACAGCGACGCATACGGAGTTCATGCTGCCGTTAAATGACTGCGCTTCAGCCCTGATTTTGCTGAAAATATACGTCACGTTCACGAGCGTCCGGCGACATACCGTCATGGTAAAGCCGAAGGGTTTGTATGATGAGTGCGCGTATCGTTGAGTTGTCTCGTGTTGCAGCCGCTCGCTCCGCGACGCTGGCGGGCCTCGATCCTGCCATCCTGAGCGAGACCGATGGCCAGGAATTCCGTTTCTGGACCGGCTCTTCAGGCCAGCGCTATGTGCATTCGGTCTTCAGCCTGATTGGCTGCCCCGAGCTTCCTCCGTCCGTTTACGCGCTGTTTCACGTTGATGCTTCCGGCAAGCGGACAGTGCTGCGCGTCGGCCGCATCGAGCATGATGCCCCCTCGCTGAACCTGGCTGAAATCCGCCATCGCGGTGCGCGGCTCGGCGCCAATGAGGTGCATATCCATTTCCTTGCCGGCAGCGAACGTCAGCGCCGCCTCGTCGAACTCGACATCCGGTCCGCGCACTTCGCCGACCTGGATGCCGGCAGTCCGCCAGGTTGGCAGCACTAGACGAGCCGAAGGCAAAAACCGCTACGTCTCGCCGCGAAGCGCCGCCCAGCCTGAAATCTGTCGGCGATAGACGAAGCGCCGCCGCTCCAGAACCTTCAACCGCGGTGCCTTTACCGGGGTCGAGCGGCAGGCATTGAGCAACGCCGTCGACGCCGGTCTGCTGCCATTTGCGGCTGTCGGACTGCGCGCAAAGTGCCCGCCAATGGTCGTCAATAGTCGCCTCAGCTCGGGCTCCTGGATGCCAAGCTCGTCCAGATGCGCCAGAGTGTTGACGAGATAGTCCAGGTTCGGTCCGGAAATCCCATGCGCGCCGCGGATGAGACAGGCCTGCTCCGCCAGCCCCAAGCGGCCCGCGTAGCTCGGATGACAGCGCTCGACGATGTGCGAGAGCGCAAAGACTTCCAGTCTCGGCGTGCCGTCCAACGTTACGGGCGCCAGGACATCGCGATAGACGCCGTTGATCTGCTCGCGTTCGGCAAGGTAGGCGAGCGTTTCGCGGCGGCGTTCCGGCGCAATGCGGAACGCCAGGCCATGGCAGGCGCCACCGCGATCGAGCCCCAGAACCAGCCCGGGACGCGATGCTGTTCCCCTATGATGGGTGGAATAAATGCAGAAGCAGCGCCGATAGCCGACAAGGGTTGCGCGCCGGACCTCTTCGAAGGCGAAGCCCGGCTTCCACATCAAGGAGCCGTAACCAAACACCCAGAGGTCGGATACCCTAGTCCTCGCAGGCCTGTCGCTCACGTTTTCGTTTCGCCTCCGGGATGCGACGACGGCAAACCCTGCGATCTCCCGAAGTCCGGCGCCGCCGTATCCTGACCTGCCTGGATGATACCGCGCCGGATCGCGCGCGCCTCGGTAAACAGCTTGAACAGGTTATCACCTTCACTGTAGCGGATCGCCCGCTGCAATGCCGTCAGATCCTCCGAGAAACGGCCGAGCATTTCCAGCACGGCGTCCTTGTTGTTCAGGAACACATCCCGCCACATGGTCGGATCGGATGAGGCGATGCGCGTGAAATCGCGGAAGCCGCCGGCGGAAAACTTGATCACCTCGCTGTCCGTCACGCGCTCCAGATGGGCGGCGGTGTTGACGATGTTGTAAGCGATGAGATGCGGCACGTGACTGGTGATCGCCAGCACGAGATCATGATGATCCGGCGTCATGATCTCGACGTTGGAGCCCATCTCCTGCCATAGCCGCTGCAGCCGCGCTACGGCCGCCGGATCGGAGTCCGGCAGCGGGGTGATGATGCACCACCGGTTGTCGAACAATTCGGCGAAACCTGCCTCGGGACCGGAATGCTCGGTGCCGGCAATCGGGTGGCCGGGGATGAAATGAACACCCGGCGGCACGTGCGGCCCGACATCACGCGCCACCGCGCCTTTGACTGAGCCGACATCGGTCAGGATCGCCCCCTGCTTTAGCCGCGATGCGATCTGCTGCGCGATGGCGCCACAAGCCCCAACGGGCGCGCACAGGACGACCAGATCTGCACCGTCCGCAGCATCGGCGGGATCCTCGTATGCGGCTTCAACGAGACCGAGCCGCACCGCCGTCTGCCTCGTCGCCTCGGTCCGCGCGCTGCCGACAATGCAGCCTGCCAGCCCACGACGACGCATCGCGTGACTGATCGACGATCCGATGAGACCGAGACCGATCAATGCGACGCGCTCAAAAAGAGGAGCACTCATCGAGCAGCCTCGCCCACAAAATCCCGCAGCGCCGCGATCGCCGCCTTGTTCTCATCCTCCGTACCGACCGTGATCCGCAAGGCGCCCGGCAGCCCGTAAGCGCCCATCTTGCGCCCGATCACGCCGCGCGATCTGAGGAAATTGTCGGCCGCATCGGCGTCCTTCCCGGCTTCGCGGGCAAAGTGCACCAGCACGAAATTGCCGACGCTGGGCGTCACCTCCAGGCCGAGCCGTTCCATCTCCGCGGTCAGCCAGGGCAGCCACTTGTCATTGTGCGCAACCGACTTCTCCGCGTGGCCGCGATCTTCGACGGCAGCAATACCGGCCGCGATGGCCGGACCCGTCACATTGAACGGGCCTCGTATCCGGTTGAGCGCATCGGCGATCGCCGCCGGGCAGTACGCCCAGCCGAGACGCAATGCGGCCAGCCCGTGGATCTTGGAGAACGTACGCGTCATCACGGTGTTGTCCGTGGTGGCAACGAGTTCCAACCCGGCTTCATAATCGTTACGGCGCACATATTCGCTATAGGCGGCATCGAGCACGAGCAGGACGTTGCCCGGCAGTCCCTCGCGCAGCCGACGCACTTCATCGAAAGGAATGTAGGTGCCGGTCGGATTGTTGGGATTGGCGATGAACACCATCTTCGTGCGCGGCGTAACACGCGCCAGAATGGCGTCGACGTCCGTGCGCAGATTCTTCTCCGGAGCCACGACAGGGGTCGCGCCGCAGCCCAGCGTCACGATTCGGTAGACGAGGAAACCATGCTCGGTGAAAATCGCCTCGTCGCCGGGGCCAAGATAAGCGTGGCCGAGAAGATTGAGAAGCTCGTCGGAACCTGCTCCGCAGACGATCCGATCCGGATTGAGGCCGTAAGCGTGCGCAATGGCCTGACGCAGGCCGATGGCGCTGCCATCGGGATAGCGCTCCAGACTGCCCGCGCAAGCCTGGAAGGCTGCGACAGCGGCAGGACTGGGTCCCAGAGGGTTCTCGTTTGACGACAGCTTGACCGGCTTCATGCCGCCAGGCACGCTGCTGCCGCCCGGCACATAGGCCTCGATCTCCAGGACGCCCGGCTTCGGGGCGGGTGTTGCGTTGCTCATGACAGTTCCGGTCAAATCCATGAAAACCCGGCCAGATTGATAGGCGCGCCGTCCGGTGAAATCAAACAAACGATTGTGTTTTCGCGCGCACCAGCCAGGCAAAAGGCCATTGTGACGCGGCGGCATAGCCAGATGGGGCCGGCAGCGTATTCCCGGCCTAGTCTGTCTCATCCCGAGGCGACATTCCGCTGTTCACCGGCACCAACCGACCCAGCGTGCGCGCCTTCGCCGATTTCGCGATCGGGGCGGCGAGTTCCTTGCGGGCTTCGACGATAATGACGCCACCGAAAGCCGGGGACAGACGCGCGCCAATTCGTTCGAAGGCCGTCGCCGAGCGCATCACCATGCGCCATTCGAGCGGAGGGACGTGGAGCGCCATCGACCAGTCGATCGGCGTGAACAGCGTTTCCCCGAGCAATTGCTCAAGCTGGCTGCGGCTGTAAGGCCGCCCCTGGCCGAACGGCGTGCGGTCGAGCCGCGCCCACACCCCACGCCGATTGGGAACCACCATCATCAGCCGGCCCTGGGGTGCCAGCACCCGCCATATTTCGCGCAACAGGGGACGGGCCCGCTCCGCGTTCTCGAGGCAATGCACCGCCAGCAGCCGATCGACCGAATTGTCGGACAGGGGCAGATGCTCTTCTTCCACAAGGACGGTCATCCTGGGGCCGGTCGGTGGCCACACCAGTGCTCCCTGGGAGGCAGGCATCAACGCGCCGAGCCGCACTGCCTCGCCGCGGAAGGTCCCGAGATAAGGCGTCGGAAACCCCAGCCCGATCAATGTCTCCTGCCCCAGCCTGCGCCAGCGCGCCCGGATCCGGTGAGCGAGCAGCCGCCGCACCATCAAACCAAGCGGTCGTGTGTAGAAATCCCTGAGCTCGGCAACATCGAAATGCATTTGCAATATAAGTGCACGTGTTCTGCACCACCCAAATAATGCGCTTCTTGCTTTCGGCGCAGGCGGTTGCAATCCCTGGACCCGCTGCTAGTTTTGCCGCGGCCAATTAGAACCTTTACATAAAATCATGGAGCATCCGCGATGGCAAAGCTTGAGATCTTCCAGTTTCCCTGCCTGAGCGACAATTACGGCGTTATCATCCGCGACCCGGAGACTGGGCTGGTGGCTTCGATCGATGCTCCGGAGGCGGACGCCGTCCGGCGCGCGCTGGCCGAGAAGGGCTGGAAGCTGACGCATATCCTTGTCACCCATCATCACGCCGACCACACCGACGGTATCCTTCCGCTGAAGGCGGAAACCCATTGCACCGTCATCGGCCCCAAGGCCGAAGCTTCCAAAATTCCCGGCATCGATCAGACCGTCAGTGAAGGTGACGTGTTCGCATTCGGCTCGTTCCAGGTGCACGTCTTCGACACGCCAGGACATACCGCGGGCCATATCACCTACTGGTTCCCTGCGGCTGACGTTGCCTTCGCCGGTGACACGCTGTTCGCCATGGGCTGCGGACGCGTCATCGAGGGTACCTACGAAATGATGTGGCAATCGCTTCAGAAGATCATGGCGTTGCCGCCGGCGACTACGGTTTACTGCGGACATGAGTACACACTCGCCAATGCCAAGTTCGCGCTCACCATCGAACCCGAGAACGAGGCGCTTCAGACGCGCATGAAAGAGGTCGAGCAACTCGCCGCTGCCGGAAAGCCGACGTTGCCGACACGGATCGACCTGGAACTGGCCACCAACCCGTTCCTGCGCCCGAACAGCCCCGACATCCGCAAGCGGCTCGGTATGATCGGTGAACCCGACTGGAAGGTCTTCGGTGAAATCCGGGATCGCAAAAACCGCGGCTGAGGCCGTTGTTTGGCCGTTCTGGCGCTGCGTCGCAAAACTTATCCACTGCGGAAACAAGCGGCAAAATCCCGACAAACTGCTGATTCAGTGGTTTGTCGGCATTGATTCCCTCGACCGCGCCGCTGGTGCGCTTGCGGGTCCCCCCCGACTCGTAAAGATTGCCGTCAAAGTGGGATGATTACGGGCGGCAAGCGGGGGCCTACCAGAATGAAGCGCGAGACCTCAGGGCAGATTCTCAGCGCGGTCTTTGTAGACTACGACAATATTTACTTGTCACTTCGGCGCAAAAACGAAGAAGCGGCGAAGCGGTTTGCGAAGGATGCCGGCGCGTGGCTGGCCGAGATCGAATCCGGGCGACTGATCACGCCGACGAACAAGCTGACGACGGACGTCCAGCGCCGCCTGGTGCTGAACCGCTGTTACGGCAATCCAGTGCCGCGCCGCAATCAAAGCGACAATTCGACCGACATGACGTCGTTCCCGTTTGTCCGGCACCACTTCCTGCGTGCCGGCTTCGAGATCGTCGACTGCCCGCCTCTGACGGCGCAGCTCAAGAATTCCTCAGACATTCGCATGGTGATGGACGTTCGAGACTATCTCCATCACGACACCTACTTCGATGAATTCGTCATCCTCTCGGGTGACGCGGATTTCACGCCGGTTCTGCACAGACTGCGGGCACACGCGCGGCGCACTGTCGTGTTCGCCAATGACTTTACAGCAGCTCCCTACGTCGCAATCGCGGACGGCGAGATCCGCGAGTCGGATCTGCTGAACATCCTCGTCGGCGACAAGTCGACGGAAGATATCCAGACTTCTGCCGTGGCCATCACGAGCGCCAGTCGCGGCGCCCCTCATGACGATGCGCGGCGCGAAATCATCGCAGAGATTTCCAATGCGGTGAAAGCGGCCGGGACGCCCGTACCGCTAGAGGCTCTCGCCGAGCGGGCAACGCGCACCCTGGGTCATGATCGGACTGTGGGTACGAACTGGGCGGGCGCGGGCTCATTCCGCGAACTGCTGCTGCAGAGCTTGCCCGAGGGCATTCGTCTGAGCGAGCAGCCGCCGTACGTGGCCTATGACGTGAAGCGCCAAGTGCCAGGGGACTCGTCTCTCACGTCGGGCCGTGGCGACCGGATCGAACGGCAGGCAACGACGCCACCGGCGTCTCGTCCGTCGATCCCGACCCCGCCAACCGCTGCACCGGCCTCACGCGGGCAGGCCCTGGAGCCTTCTCCGGCCATCAAGCGTGGCTTGCCTCTGCAGCGACCCTCACAACCTCTGTCCACGGGTGGATTGCCGGCCACGGCATCGCGTGAGATCTCCCCCGAACTGCCGCCAATGGTTCCGGCGCCGCGGGCGTCCGTTCCCGCTCCGGCTGCTCCAAAGACGGCCGATAACGCGATGGCGCTTCAGCAATCGATCACGCGCATTCACGAGGCGTGTCAGGCTCCGCCTCTGTCACCGCCGGAATATCGCTCACTGTTCGACGTCATGGCGCAGGAGATCAATCAAGTCGGCCTCCAGGGCGCCCAGACGCTGGCCAATATCGCCAATCGCGGCCGCGAGCTGGGATTTGATTTCCGGCGCGACGACATCCGCTTCGTCCTGGACGTAGTCAGCGAGGCCGATCCGTGGTTCGAGCAAGGCGCTTCGGCGAATCTCTTCGCTGGCCGGTTCCGGAACTTCGTCGTGGCGCGCTGCCGCAGCCATGGGATGAACCTCACCCCGGATGAGATCGATCTGATCGATGCCTGGTTTACCGGCGGGCCGGTTGCGCCTGCTCAACGAGCAGCGCCACAGCCTGCGACGGCCGCGTCGCGTCCCGCCATGCCGGCCCCGGCTGCCCCTAGCGATCCGCGTGGCCAGCGGTGGTGGTCGCTCGATGAGCGCACCCCGGCTGCTGACGCACGCAGCGCTCTGCCCCGTGGGGCCGCGGCCGGCCAGTCTCTGGGATCACCCGCTTTTGCAGGTGGCGGGGACGACATCATCGGCGACGATGAATTCCCGCGCATCGTAAGAACCCGTCTGCGCGGCTGAACCTGACGCAGATACCAGATGCAATGAAAGCCGATCGGATGCGCAGCATTCGATCGGCTTTTTGTTGGCAGCTCCTGCCTGATTGTGGTGCCTGACTTGCGTGCGCAATGGCTGAATGCTGTGATACAAGCCATAGCCAACCGGCGATCAATCAGCAGGAGCGCAAGAGATGGAGCCATGGCAGTGGCCCGAGGCGGAATGGCGGCGGCGGGTTGCTCAAGTTCGCGCCGGGCAATCGCTGAAGCCGGAACGCTGGTTCGGAGGTGCCCGCTGCGCCGTCGCTCTCTCATTCGACAGTGATCATGAAACCAACGAGCTGCGCGATGGCGGCCATTCGATCGGCCGCATGTCCTGGGGCGAATACGGATCACGCGTCGGGGTGCCCCGCATTCTCGAAACACTGAAGCGCGAAGAGATTCCGGCGACGTTCTTCGTTCCCGCAGTTTCGGCACTGCTCCATCCCGACGAGCAGCGCCACGTCATTGCGCAAGGCCATGAAATCGGCCTGCATGGCTGGATCCACGAACTCAATGCGACGCTGCCGGAAGCTAACGAACGCGACTTGCATTTTCGCGCCGCGGACACGCTGGAGAAGGTTACAGGCATCCGGCCGGTGGGCATGCGGACCCCGTCCTGGGACTTTTCACCAGCGACCCTGAAGATCGAACGGGAGCTGGGGCTCCTCTACGACTCGTCTCTGATGGCTGACGATGATCCCTATGAGCTGATCGACAACGGCACGCCGACCAACATTGTCGAGCTGCCCGTCGAATGGATCAGGGACGATGCCGCTTATCTGATGATGCATCGCTTCCAGTCGCTTCGGCCCTATACGCCGCTCGACGCAATCCTCGATATCTTCCGCCGCGAGTTTGACCGCGCCTATGCCGAAGGCGGCCTGTTCCTGCTCACGATGCACCCGCATGTCATCGGCTATCGCTCGCGCATCTTCATTCTCGAAGAGCTGATCAGGCACATGAAAGGTCATGACGGCGTCTGGTTCGCGACGCATGCGGATGTTGCCCGCTTCGTGACACCAGCGGTCTGGTAATGGCCGCAGACCGTTTCAGTCGAGCTGCTTTTCCATGAACAGGCTCAGCGGATCGGGCTGGTAGTCACCGAACGGCTCTCGCTCCGCAAAGCCGCACTTCCGGTAAAGACCGATGGCTTCGAGCTGGTAGATGCCGGTTTCGAGCCGCAAGGTTTTAATGCCACGCGTCCGCGCTTCCGCCTCGATCGCCTCGACCAATCTGCGGCCGAGGCCGCGCCCGCGCACAGCCGGCGACACCCACATCCGCTTGAGCTCGCCCCAACTGGCACCCTTTGTAATGAGCGCGCCGCATCCGACGGCCTCACCCCCACGCCTGGCGACAAGAAAATGCGCGTTCGTCGCCGTCAGCACACCAAGATCTACGAGATGATTGCTCTCAGGCGGATAGAGGCTTTGCGAATATGCATCCGATGCCGCGAGGAACGCCGAGATTTCCGGCTGATCCGGAGTTTCGGCGGCAATCGTCACAGGCCGCCGGGCCTCATCCTTGAGGCGCATCCAACGATTCAAGAATAGCTCGTCACCGCCACCCATTGGGTCGTCGCCTTCTCAGGCAAATTCCAGGATTACCGCATCGACGGCGAGGCTATCGCCCGCCTTGGCCTTCACCACCTTGATCACGCCGTCGCGTTCGGCTTTGAGGATGTTCTCCATCTTCATGGCTTCCACCACGGCCAGCGGATCACCTGCCTTCACCTCCTGGCCTTGAGTAACATGAATGGCTTTCACCAGTCCTGGCATGGGGCACAGCAGGAACTTCGACATATCGGCCGCAACCCGCTCCGGCATGAGAGCAACCAGCTCCGCCTCACGCTCGGTATAGACACGAGCCTGGACCTGGATCCCGCGATAGTCGAGTTCGTAACCGTTGAGGATAGGCCGCACCTGCACCGATACGGAGCGGCCGCCAACCGAGCCCGTCCAAACGGGTTCCCCTGGCCACCATCGCGACATCACCTCGACGGTCTGGCCGTCCGCAGCATCGGCAAAGCGGATTTGTACCGGACTGCCGAGTTCACCATCGACGGACAGACGCGTCGTCTTGCCCCCGAGATCGACCACCCGCTGACTGGCGAAGCGAACGCTGCGTCCGTCCATCTGTCCGTCGATCTGACGGCGCCGGGCGTTGGCTTGATGATCGATGCCCGCCGCCACCGCAGCGAGAAGTTGCAGATCCCCGCCTTCCGGTGCGCGAGGCTTGAAGCCCGCGGGGTACTCGTCCTTGATGAAGGACGTCGACAGTCGACCCTGGCGCCAGCGTGGATGCTGCATCAGGGCGGTCAAAAATGGAATGTTGTGCTGGATGCCGTCGATGTAGAACGCATCGAGCGCCTCGGCCTGCAGGTCGATCGCGGCTTCGCGCGTCGGCGCATGCGTCACGAGCTTGGCGATCATCGGATCGTAGTACATCGAGATCTCGCCGCCTTCAAAGACGCCGGTGTCGTTGCGCACCGTGCCCCCGCCGGCCGCGCCCTCCGCCGGCGGGCGATACTTCACCAGCCGTCCGATCGACGGCAGGAAGCCGCGGAACGGATCTTCTGCGTAAATACGGCTTTCGACCGCCCAGCCCGCGAGCTTGACGTCCTTCTGCTTGAGGCCGAGCTTCTCTCCGGCGGCGACACGGATCATCTGCTCCACCAGATCGATGCCGGTGATCATCTCCGTCACGGGATGCTCGACCTGCAAGCGGGTGTTCATCTCCAGGAAGTAGAAGCTCTTATCCTGCCCCGCCACGAATTCGACCGTGCCCGCCGAGTCGTAATTGACGGCTTTGGCCAGCGCGACGGCCTGCTCGCCCATCGCTTTGCGGGTTTTCTCATCGAGCAGCGGTGACGGCGCCTCTTCGATAACCTTCTGGTTGCGGCGCTGGATGGAGCATTCGCGCTCGCCGAGATAGATCACGTTGCCGTGCTTGTCGCCCAGCACCTGAATTTCAATGTGCCGCGGGTCGACGATGAACTTCTCGATGAACACACGGTCGTCACCGAAACTCGACTTGGCCTCGGATCGTGCCGACTGGAAGCCTTCCTCGACCTCCTTCCGGCTCTCGGCGATGCGCATACCTTTGCCGCCACCGCCCGCCGACGCCTTGATCATTACGGGATAGCCGATCTCGTCGGCAATCCGCACCGCCTGCTTCGCGTCGGCGATTTCGCCCAGATAGCCCGGAACGGTCGAGACTTTGGCCGCGGCTGCAGCGCGCTTGGATTCGATCTTGTCGCCCATGGCGGCGATGGCGCCGGGGTTCGGGCCGATGAACACGATGCCCGCTGCGGCCAGCGCCTTCGGAAACGCCTCGCGCTCGGACAGGAAGCCATACCCGGGATGGACCGCCTCGGCACCGGTGGCCTTGCAAGCTTCCACGATCTTGTCGATGAGGAGGTAAGACTCGGCCGCTGGCGGAGGCCCGAGGTGAACCGCCTCATCCGCCATCTCGACATGCAGAGCCTCGCGGTCTGCGTCGGAATAGACGGCAACCGTCTTGATCCCCATGCGGCGCGCCGTCTTGATCACACGGCATGCAATTTCGCCGCGATTGGCGATCAGGATCTTCTTGAACATCGATGGGCTCGTCCCTGGGCGTGGTGTCAGCCTGTTGTAGACCGGCCGCGAAATGGGGTAAACCGCTGCGCGTCTGGCAGCTGTCGCACAGACGGCTTATAGTCGGCGGCGTGGGCCGGTGTAGGGGATGGGAGCGGGGATCATGGTCGCCTTCAGGGACCTGTGGAACGGTCATCCAATCAATGAATCGGTGTCGACGCCCTGCATCGCGCCGCAGGACCTGACGAACCTGGAAGGCAGTCTGGTCAAAAAAGGCTTTCCGGTCTTCTCAAACCAGTGCGCGATCCGCATGGGCGTTGCGCTGAAGCGTTCCGGGGTTCTCCCAGGGCAGATCTCAGGTTGCGCACACTGCTCCGTGCACCCGCGGGATGAAATGCACTTCATCAATGCCACGCAGCTCGCCAACGCCCTCGCCCGCGCCAATCTGCCGGGTGTGGCCTCCGTCGAGAAGATCACCGGTGCCGACGCCGCCGCCTTCTATCCGAAACTGTTCGGCCGCACCGGCATCATGTTCATCGAGGATTATTGGCACCGCAGCTCTGACCCCGCCGGACGCCCGACCGGCGATCATATCGACGTGTGGAACGGCTATCGCTCCTCCGCGAAGTGGCTGATGGAGTGGTTTTCCTGGCTCGGCTACTACTCCAATTATGCTGGCGCCAGATCCATCTGGTTCTGGGAAGTGAAGTGACGCCCCGGCGCGGCGAGGAGTTCAACTGATGCGGTATCTGATTGCGATGATTTTCGCAGTCGTGGCGGCAGCGGCGACTACGGTGTTCGTGAGTTCGCCGGTTGCTTCCTGGGTGGTCAGTAAATTCGCCTTCGAAAGCCCGGACGAGGTCGGGGACCTCCACGCGCTGATCTTCATGGGCGTTAACCTTCTGGGGTTGGCGGTCGGCTGGACGATCGGCTGGTGGCTGGGCGGGATAGGCGGCCAAAAATCCCAGGCTTGACCGACGGCCTTTGCTCCGCGGGCTGCCACCGACTATATGTCGGCGGGAAAAGGCGGAAAGAAGCTATGAAACTGTTGCTATTGGCGAGCGCGGGCGGTGCCTTGGGCGCAGGCGCCCGCTACCTCGTTTATCAACACGTCACGAGGCTGTGGGGCGCGGCGTTCCCATGGGCCACCATGATCATCAACATCGTGGGATCGCTGCTGATCGGCGTCCTGGTGGCAATTTTGCTGGAGCGGCTGCCCGACACCACCGGGCTGCGCGTATTCCTGATCACCGGTATTCTCGGCGGGTTCACCACCTTCTCTGCATTCTCATTCGAAGTCGTTGAGCTGATCGAACGGGCCGAAATCACGTACGCCCTGCTTTATCTGGCGGGCTCCGTCGTGCTCTCTGTCGCCGCCTGCTGGCTGGGCCTGACCGCAACGCGGGCACTCCTGCCATGAGTGATCCCGTCGAAACCATCAAGGTCCGTCCAGATGAGACGGGCATGCGGCTCGATCGCTGGTTCCGCACGCATTATCCGGATGTCACCCACGGCTATCTGCAGAAACTGCTCCGCTCCGGCCAGGTCCGCGTCGACAGCCGGCGGGTGCAGGCCAACGAACGGCTCGAATCCGGATCGCAGATCCGCGTGCCGAAGGTCGTTCGCCAGCCGCCGAAGAAGAAGCCGTCGCTCGTTCTGCCGTCCGGATCGAAGGCGGATCGTGATTTCATCGAGAGCCTGATCCTGTTTGAAGATGACACCGTTCTGGTGCTCAACAAGCCGTTTGGGATCGCGGTTCAGGGCGGCACCGGCACCAAGCGGCACATCGACGGCATCCTCGCCGGAATGACCGATCGCTTCGGCGACAGGCCGCGTCTGGTGCATCGGCTCGACCGCGATACCACCGGCGTTCTGCTCGTCGCCAAGACCCGCGACGGCGCTGCCAAGCTCGGCAAGATTTTCCAGACGAGATCCGCCGCTAAGACGTATTGGGCGCTGGTGCGAGGCGTGCCCAGACCGCCACAGGGACGTATCGAGGCAGCACTGGTAAAGGCGGCGGGTCCGGATGGCGACCGTGTGCGAAAAGCCCAGCCGGGCGAGCAGGACAAAGCCATGCATGCCGCCACGCACTATTCGGTTATCGATCGTGTCGGTCAGAAAGCTGCGTGGGTTTCCCTGAAGCCGGTTACCGGCCGCCAGCATCAGCTGCGCGCGCACATGGAGCTGATCGGGCATCCAATCATAGGCGACAATAAATACGACGGCGGACTCGACCTGCCCGTGGAGGAAATCGAGCCCAAGTTGCATCTTCATGCACGCCGGCTTGTCCTGCCCCACCCCGCTGGCGGCAGCGCCAAGATCGACGTGACCGCACCGCTGCCCGACCATATGTTGCGGACGTGGGACCTCCTCGGCCTCGATCCCAATCGCTTCCGGGAGGAGTCAGAGTGAAGCTCGTCATCTTCGACTGCGACGGGACTCTCGTCGACAGCCAGCACATCATCGTGGCCGCCATGACCCAGGCGTTCGACGCACAGGGGCTGGCGCCGCCACCGCGCGAGCAGATCCTGTCGATCGTCGGGTTGTCTCTCCCCATCGCGGTGGCGCGGCTGATGCCGGGTGCCGATGCCGGACTGGTCGCGGCTGTGAACGAGGGCTATCGCAACGCTTTCGGTGGCCTGCGCCGCGATCCCAACCACAATGAGCCGATGTTTCCCGGCGCACTGGACGCGATCCGCGCATTGGGCGCCCGGTCGGATGTGGTCCTGGGCGTAGCCACCGGCAAATCGCAACGCGGCGTCGCTGCCCTGTTCGAGCGCTTCGAGATCACGTCGCACTTCGTCACCATCCAGACCGCCGATACGCATCCCTCCAAGCCACATCCCTCGATGATCCTGCAAGCGATCGCCGAGACGGGCGCTGAAGCCAGCCGCACGGTGATGATCGGCGACACGACCTACGATATCGAGATGGCCCGCGCCGCCAACGTCGGGGCCATCGGCGTCGGCTGGGGCTATCACACCCCGGTTGAGCTGGAGGCCGCGGGCGCCCATGTGATTGTTTCGCGGTATGCGGATCTGATCGGCGCGATCGACGCGCAGATCGACCTCAACGGAGTTGCCGTGTGAGCGAACCCGGCAAAGGCAACAAGATTCCCGGCAAGGAGAGCCCGGTGGCGGCCCTGCCGCGCCGTTTTTACAAATCGGCGTCGGTGCAGCCCGCCGAAGCCGGACCGGGCTTTGCCATTACCCTTGACGGCAGAACCGTGCGGACGCCGCGCAAGGCTTTGCTGGTCGTTCCGAACCAGTCCCTCGCCCAGGCCATCGCCGACGAATGGGAAGCACAAGGTGAACTTATCGATCCGGCGACCATGCCGCTCACCCGCTATGCCAATAGCATCATCGACGGCATCGTTGGCCGTGAAGCCGATGTGCGCGCCGACCTCCTCAAATATGCCGGCAGCGATCTGCTGTGCTATCGCGCCGAGCGCCCGGCAACCTTGGCCGACCTCCAGCGCGGGGCCTGGGATCCTGTCCTGGCCTGGGCACGAAAGGATCTCGACGCCCGTCTCGTGCTGACCGAAGGTGTCATGCCGGTTGCGCAGCCGGACTATGCCCTGACCGGCATTTCCGCGGCGCTGGATGGGCTCGATGCTTGGCAGCTCGCCGGTGTGCACACGATCACCACACTGACGGGCTCCATTCTCCTGGCGCTGGCTCATACCAGAGGCAAGCTGACGGCCGATGAGTTGTGGAACGCCGCACACGTCGACGAGGACTGGCAGATCGAGCAGTGGGGCGAGGACACCGAGGCCGCCGAACGTCGAAAGTATCGGCGCGGTGAAATGAATTCCGCCAGCCGCCTGCTGGGGCTCATCAACCCGGCGTAAACCATGTTTCCATGATGTTTTTATCCTGTACGAGGCGTTAACCGGGCAGTGAAAACCTTCGGCGACAATGCAGTCATCCTTTGAATTGGAGACTGTGTGATGAGCGTTTCTCTGGCGGTTGTTGGAGCCCTGGGCGGTACAGCGGTGTGTGGCATCGCGGGCATTATCGGCGCCAAGGCTGCGTTTCGTCAGGCCGCCAATCCCGCCCAACGGCAGGTCCTGCGGCAGGTGTTCGCCTGGGGTGGGGCTTACGTCGCGGCTGTCATGGGCCTTGTCATCCTGACCGCCTTCCAGATGCTGCCCCACTGGAGCTACGCTGCTGCCGTGGTGCTGTGGTTCGGTCCGATGTTCCCGGCACTGAGCTGGGTTCACCAGCAGCTGGAGGCTGCCATCGGCCAGCCAACCCACCTTGAATGCGTCTCTCTCAGCTGCATGAGCAAGCCGTTTTAAGCTCACCGCGAAACCACGTAGCAGGCCTTTCGTTTCACGTGTCATCCCGGAATTGCGCACCAGCGAAATGTCCCCGATCCCTCTGGGTCCGGCTCTGCGCTTCGCCCCGGCCGGGACGACAAACGAATGGTGCAATCCAAATCGGAGCGGCCCTAAAACTCGCCCCCTGTCGTTGAGACATCGCGCGGCGGTTCACCGGTCGCCGGGCGCTGCCATGGCCAGCGCCCTTCCAGCTCCACTTCGAGGCTGAAGCTCAGGAACGTGCGTATCAGCACGATACCGCCCAGCACGATCACGCTGTCCAGGGTCGGCGTCACCGCCACGGTTCTGATGATATCCGCCGCCACCAGCACCTCCAGCCCCAGCAGGATCGCCCTGCCGATATCTTCGCGGTATCGACGGTACGGATCAGAAGAGGCAGCCGTATAGTTAATGGCATAGCGGCACGTCGCGATCACGATGCCGGCGATCATCAGCAAGACACCCGCCGCCTCGAGCAGCGAACCCGCACTCTTTACCGCGGGGGCAATCCACTCCATGGCACCGCGAGCCTCCATCTGCGTACGAACCAACCAGCTTAGAGCCGCAAGGTTGCATCCGAGTTGATATCCGACTGATATCCATCCCCGATTTTGCACCCCGACCCGCGCGTGCTATGCAGCGGAGGTTGCCCTTTGGCGATGCAATGGGGATCTCGACGCCGCCATGAAAGACATCATCAGCGAACTCGAACGCCGCCGCGCTACCGCACGTCTTGGTGGCGGACAAACGCGGATCGACGCCCAACATAAGCGCGGCAAGCTGACGGCTCGCGAGCGGATCGAGCTGCTAATGGACGACGGCTCGTTCGAGGAGTTCGACATGTACGTCGAGCACCGTTGTACCGACTTCGGCATGGAGAAGTCGAAGATCCCCGGCGATGGTGTCATCACCGGCTGGGGCACCATCAACGGGCGCGTCGTCTACGTGTTCGCCAAGGATTTTACGGTGTTCGGCGGCTCCTTGTCGGAGACGCATGCCAACAAGATCATCAAAATCCAGGACATGGCGCTGAAGAACCGCGCACCCGTGATCGGGCTGTTCGATGCCGGCGGCGCGCGGATCCAGGAAGGCGTGGCCGCACTCGGCGGCTATGGCGAGGTGTTCCTGCGCAATGTGCTTGCGTCCGGCGTGATCCCGCAGATCTCGGTGATCATGGGACCTTGCGCCGGGGGCGATGTCTATTCACCCGCGATGACCGACTTCATCTTCATGGTCAAGGATACGAGCTATATGTTCGTGACCGGGCCGGATGTCGTCAAAACGGTCACCAACGAAACCGTCAGCGCCGAGGAGCTGGGCGGGGCGCGGGTTCACACGACCAAATCGTCGATCGCCGACCGGGCGTACGAGAACGATGTCGAGGCCTTGCTGCAGATGCGGCGGTTGATGGATTTCCTGCCATCGAACAATCGCGCCGGCGTGCCCTATCTTCCGACCAAAGATCCTGCCGATCGTGTCGAGATTTCGCTCGACACGCTGATCCCGGGCAACCCCAACACGCCGTATGACATCAAGGAACTGATCCTGAAGGTCGTCGACGAGGGTGATTTTTTCGAGATCCAGGACGCATTCGCGAAGAATATCGTCACCGGCTTCGCGCGCATGGAAGGCCGCACGGTCGGGATCGTTGCCAATCAGCCGATGGTGCTGGCCGGTGTTCTCGACTCGGACGCATCGCGCAAGGCCGCGCGGTTCGTGCGCTTCTGTGACTGCTTCGAGATCCCGATCGTCACGTTCGTGGACGTGCCGGGCTTCCTTCCGGGGACGGCACAGGAATACGGCGGCCTGATCAAGCACGGCGCCAAGCTGTTGTTCGCATACTCGGAAGCCACGGTCCCGAAGATTACGCTGATCACGCGCAAAGCCTATGGCGGCGCCTATGACGTGATGAGTTCCAAGCATATTCGCGGCGACGTCAACTACGCGTGGCCGTCAGCCGAGATCGCGGTGATGGGGCCGAAAGGCGCGGCCGAAATTCTTTATCGCGCCGAGCTCGGCGACCCGGAGAAGATCAAGGCCCGCATCGACGAATACCAGAAACGCTTCGCGAATCCGTTCGTGGCCGCCGAGCGCGGCTACATCGACGAGGTGATCCTGCCGCGCAGCACCCGCCGCCGAATCTGCCGCGCGCTGAACATGCTGCGCAATAAAACCGTCGAAAATCCGTGGAAAAAGCATGACAATATTCCACTATAAGCTGCAATAACGCTAGAAATGCAACTTGATAGCGACTGAGGCAGTTTATGGACATCCCAACCGTGCAGTCTCCGCTTCGCCCACCGCTTGTGCGGTTCCTCAACATTATTTCTACCAAGAGGTCCGGGCATCATGCGCTGATCGCGTGGATTGAGGACAGCAGTCTACAGCGCACCCAGTTTTTCAATAACTCCGTATTGCAGGCGCGGACCTTCGAAAAACTCCCGGAGCTTGCCCGCAAACAAACGGAACCGACGACGGTCATTCTCAATTACGAGGGAATCTCCCCATCCGGAGTCGCCGGTGCCCTCGCCCGGCAAAAAGAATGCGATGCCGTAATTGATGAGGTTCTATTTATCCGCGATCCGCTCAATGTTTGCGCGAGCCTCATGCGCCGCAGGACGAACATTCGCCTAAAGCTGTTTAACGTCTTGCGTCAGATGTTCGCCTTGCGAAACTGGTTGCACGAGTACCAGCAGAAGCGCACGGATGCTGATCTTGTCTTTTATAATCGCTGGCTTTCCGACTACGAATATAGGAACGCCTTCGCAAGACGCCTTTCACTAAATCCCGTAGCGATTCGATCTGAGATTAGTAAGTTCGGAGGAGGCAGTTCATTCCGCGACCTGAGTTCCGGCGGTTCAATGGCCGCCCCACAATTGCTCAACCGCTGGAAGCATTATAAAGACGATCCTATTTTCCAGGCGATCGTTGGTCACTCATACTTCGCCGGCGCGTTTCATGCCTTGGCCAGCGGCTCAATTACTGATGCCCGTGGCGAAAGCGACTACGATGAAGAGCGCGCTTCTTATTTCGAAAAGCTTCGCCGGCAGCCGCAGACCTCAGCCTATGTTTCGAGAATGATCGACGGTCTTTCTCGTAGGCAGGAAGTCTTTGAGCAAGTCGAAGCGACCAGAGCAGGTTTCTATAAGCGTTCCCTCGTCCTGCGGGCTCACGTCAGCGCCCTGTTGGCACCAGCTCCATCGTCTCGCGCAACTTCTTAGTGAGCTCATAACACCGATCGCGCTCCCACCCCCGGCGAGGCTGAGTCTATCTAATTCTCGCGGAGCGCAATTAACTGGTCCCCTACCCTGCGAACTGGAACTGAACGACCCGCCCGCCACGTTTCAGGACGATCTGCCAGATCCGCTGCGGCTCGGTGAGTGCCTTTTCGAGGTCGGCAACCGACGCGATGGCCTCTTTCCCGATCCTCATCACGATGTCACCCGGACGAAAGACGTTCGCCGATGCGGACCCATTTCGCGTCGACAGCACCACGACGAGCCCTTCCTCGTCCTCCATCCCGAGCTCCTCCGCGAGAGCCGGCAAGAGGTTCGCGACACGCGCGCCGTCAAACGGATGCTGGCCTGATAGATTGCGCACATCGTCTCGTGTCGGCGGTGGTGGGGATTTAAGGGGAATCACGAGCGATATCCGTTTCCCACTGCGGATCACATCGAAGCTCGACCGATTGCCGACGCCGCGCATGACGACGCGGTAGTAGACCGATCGCGCATCGATGACATCGAAGCCATCGACGGAAACGATGACATCGCCAGCCTGGAGGCCGGCCTCCGCGGCCGGCCCGCCGGCATGAACACGCGACACGAGCGCTCCGGCAACGCGCTCCATCCCGAGCGCCGCAGCGACATCGCGCGTCACCGCCTCGAGCCGCGCCCCGAGCCAGGGACGTTCGACTTTCCGGCCGGTCAGGGCGCTATCGACGTAGAGACGCACGAGATTGGCGGGAATGGCAAAGCCGATGCCATGCGAGCCGCCGGTCCGCGAGAAGATCGCCGTGTTGATGCCAGCCAGCCGCCCGGACATATCAATCAGCGCGCCGCCGGAATTGCCCGGATTAATCGCGGCGTCGGTCTGAATAAAGACTTGCGCATCCGACCGGCCGATCTCCGTGCGCGCCAGTGCCGAAATGATGCCTGTGGTCACCGTTTGACCGACACCGAATGGATTTCCGATCGCCAGCACCATGTCACCGACTTCCAACGCATCGGAATCGGTAAATTCCAGCGCCGGGAACTGACCACCGTCGTTCTCAATGCGAAGGACGGCAATATCCGATTTCTCATCCTGCAGAATGACCTTGGCATCGAACTCACGCCGGTCCGACAGCGCCACGCGGATTTCAGCGGCAGCTCCGCCCCCGCCCTGAATCACGTGATTGTTGGTCACGACAATGCCTTCCGCATCGACAATCACGCCGGAGCCGAGCGAATTCTGCGCCCGCTCGCGCGGCATCCCGAACCCCTCACCGAAGAACCTCCGGAAAAAAGGATCATCGAATAAGGACGGAGTCGACGACTGGACACGGCTCTTCACATAGACGTTCACGACGGCGGGCGCGACGCGCTTCACGATTGGCGAAAATGAGTACTGCACGACCTCACGCGAGGACGGCGGCACGCGACGTTGGGCATCCGCCTGGCCGTACGGCAGCATCAAGGACACAAGAAGAGCGCCGAAGACAAGTGTGGTGCGTCGCAGATGCCGTGTCATGCTCCCGCTCCCCCTGGATTGATCGTTTCCCGGTCAATTGATTGGTCGCAGACGCCGAGTGCCTGCGGCAAGTCTCAATTATAGGGCGCGGAGCCGCGAGACTGAAGGTGCGCCATGGTCCCAGTGGGCGGAGTGACACTCGGCCAAAACAAAACGCGCCGCTCCATCCAGGAACAGCGCGCTCCGAATTCATCTGGCTTCGTCAGCCACGCTCTCAGGCGCTCGCCGAACCTTCTTCAGCCTGCTGCGCGGCAACGCGCGCTTTGTCGTCCTTGCCCTTTGCAGACGTATCGCGATCAACGAGTTCGATGACGGCGCGCGGAGCATTGTCGCCAAAACGGAAGCCGGCCTTCAGCACGCGGCTGTAGCCACCGGCGCGATCCTTGTAGCGAGGCGCCAGTGTATCGAAGAGCTTCTTGACCATCGCCTCGTCGCGCAGGCGTGCAGCGGCCAGACGGCGGGAGTTCAGGTCACCGCGCTTTGCCAGCGTGATGTACTTGTCGATAACCCGCTTGAGATCTTTCGCCTTCGGCAGCGTCGTCACGATCTGCTCGTGACGGATAAGCGCTGCCGCCATATTTGAGAACATCGCCTGGCGATGCCCACTATCCCGGCTGAACCGCCGGCCGAGTTTACGGTGTCTCATCTGTCCAATCCTTTGTCAGTTTGTTTGAAGGGGAGGTTCTGCGGCCTCGCCTCTTGCTTACGAACTTGGGGAGTAGGCAGTAGGGAACTGGGAGCGGCGTCAATGACCTGCTCCCTAACCCCACTTCCTCACTCAGTATTGATCCTCGAACCGCTTCGCCAGCTCCTCGATGTTGTCCGGCGGCCAGTTCTGGACTTCCATGCCGAGGTGCAGCCCCATGGAGGCCAGCACTTCCTTGATTTCGTTGAGTGACTTGCGCCCGAAGTTCGGCGTGCGCAGCATCTCCGCTTCCGTCTTCTGGATCAGGTCGCCGATGTAGACGATGTTGTCGTTCTTCAGGCAGTTGGCAGAGCGTACGGACAGCTCCAGCTCATCCACCTTCTTGAGCAGCGCAGCGTTGAACGACAGATCGGGATGCTTGGCTTCCTCGACGTGCCGCTTCGGCTCCTCGAAGTTGATGAACACGGCAAGCTGATCCTGCAGAATGCGCGCCGCCAGGGCAACGGCATCCTCGGCGCGGACCGAACCGTCGGTCTCAACCGTCATGGTGAGCTTGTCGTAGTCGAGGATCTGCCCCTCGCGGGTGTTCTCGACCTTGTAGGAAACCTTCTTGACCGGGCTGTAGAGGCTGTCGACCGGGATCAGGCCGATCGGCGCGTCCTCAGGACGATTGCGCTCGGCCGGAACATAGCCCTTGCCCATATCAGCAGCGAGCTCCATGCGGATGGAGGCGCCCTGGTCGAGATGGCAGATCACGTGCTCCGGGTTCAGAACTTCGATCTCCGAACCGGCTTCGATGTCGCCAGCCTTGACGGGACCGGGACCTTCCTTCTTGAGCACCATGCGCTTGATGCCCTCGGAATGCACCTTGAGCGCGATCTCCTTGACGTTGAGAACGATATTGGTGACGTCCTCGCGCACGCCAGGGATCGAGGAGAACTCATGCAGCACGCCGTCGATCTGCACAGTGCGGATGGCCGCGCCCTGCAGCGACGATAGCAACACGCGGCGGAGAGCGTTGCCGAGCGTCATGCCGAAGCCACGCTCCAACGGCTCGGCGACCATGGTCGCGACGCGATTCCGGTCACGTCCCGGCTGCACGTTCAGCTTGTTCGGCTTGATGAGATCTTGCCAGTTCTTTTGCAGGATGTTCGCCACGGGAGGCCTCACTCTCAAAAAAAACTACGGCGCAGGCTAAAAAGCCATCGCCGGATACGGATGCATCGGATCTGGGAGATGCGTACCCGTCCGGCCGCATCTCCAAAATCGTTCAGGCCGGCGTCAAACCCGGCGGCGCTTACGCGGCCTGCATCCGTTGTGCGGGATCGGGGTGACGTCGCGAATCGTGGTCACCTGGAATCCAGCGGTTTGCAGCGCGCGCAGCGCCGACTCGCGGCCCGAGCCTGGGCCACACACCTCGACTTCGAGGATTTTCATGCCATGCTCGGCAGCCTTCTTGCCGGCATCTTCCGCCGCAACCTGCGCGGCATAGGGTGTCGACTTGCGCGATCCCTTGAAGCCCATCGTGCCAGCCGACGACCAGGCAATCGTGTTACCCTGCGCGTCCGTGATGGTGATCATCGTGTTGTTGAAGCTCGCGTTCACATGCGCGACGCCGGAGCTGATGTTTTTACGCTCCTTGCGGCGCATCTTAGTGCGGCCCTGCTGCTCTTTAGCCATGGGTGGCTTGGCTCCCGAACTCTAATCTCAATGTCAAACGGATGTCGTGAAATGAACCGGGCAATGGCCGCGGCTCAAGCCTTCTTCTTGCCGGCGATCGGCTTTGCCGGGCCCTTGCGGGTGCGGGCGTTGGTGTGTGTGCGCTGACCGCGAACCGGCAGTCCGCGACGATGGCGAAGACCGCGATAGCAACCCAGATCCATCAGCCGCTTGATGTTCATCGCGACATCGCGGCGAAGATCGCCTTCGACCATGTAGTCGCGGTCAATGCTTTCACGGATCTGCAAGACTTCGGCGTCTGTCAGCTGGTTGACGCGGCGCTCGGCAGGGATGCCGACCTTTTCGCAGATTTCCTTGGCAAACTTCGCACCGATTCCATGGATATATTGCAGCGCGATGACAACGCGCTTCTGGGTCGGGATGTTAACGCCAGCAATACGGGCCACGTGTGTCTCCTAGAACGAGCCTGCGGTCGTTTGATTTTGGTTATCCGCCACCGCCTTGACGAACAACAAGATATTCCAGCGCAATGCGGCGAGCAGCGGCATCCGGTGTCTATCACCAGGTCCGTTCTCGCCAGGGTGCGGCATCAAATCGCGGTCTTTCTATCCCGCGATATCCGCCACGTCAATCCTCTTCCCCCGCGTCACGCCGCCACGACGTCTTTCAGAAGCCCTTCAATTTGCCGGGTCACCTGATCGATAGGTGCCATGCCGTCGATAGACTTGAGATTACCCTTGGCGAAGTAATACCCAACGAGAGGAGAAGTCTCTTTGTAATACGCCATCAACCGTGTTTTTACGGTCTCCGGATTGTCATCTGCGCGGCGTGTGAACTCGGTCGAGCCACAGACGTCGCACACACCCGGTGTTTTCGGGTGCTTGAAGGTGTCGTGGTAGCCAGCGCCGCATTTGGCGCAAGCATAACGTCCCGCGATACGGGCCACGAGCGCTTCGTCATCCACCTTCATCTCGATGACGAGGTCGAGCCGCTTGTCTCGCGCAACCAGAAGCTTGTCGAGCGCCGCAGCCTGGCCGAGCGTGCGCGGAAATCCATCAAGGATGAAGCCGCCCGCGCAGTCCGGCTTGGCGATCCGCTCGTCGACGATTCCGATCACGATCTCGTCGGAGACGAGACCGCCCCGGTCCATGATCGCTTTGGCCTTCTTGCCGATCTCGCTGCCGGCCTTGACAGCCGCGCGCAGCATCTCGCCGGTCGAAAGCTGGACGAGCCCGTGGGTGGCGGCAATCACCGATGCCTGGGTGCCCTTGCCCGCCCCCGGCGGGCCCAGCAGAATGAGGTTCATCGCCGTCCTCTCGTCGCTCCCCTCAGCTTGGCTTTCTTGATGAGACCTTCGTATTGGTGCGCCAGCAGATGGCTCTGCACCTGGGCAACCGTATCCATCGTGACACTGACCACGATCAGCAACGACGTGCCGCCGAAGTAGAAGGGTACCGCTGCATACGAAATCAAAAATTCAGGCAGAACACAGACAACCGCAAGATAAATCGCCCCGGCGACCGTGATGCGGGTCAGGACGTAATCGATATATTCCGCCGTCTTCTCACCGGGGCGGTAGCCGAGAATGAAGCCACCGTACTTCCGCAGGTTGTCAGCCGTGTCCTTCGGATTGAAGACGACAGCGGTGTAGAAGAAGCAGAAGAAGATAATCATCGCCACGTAGATCAGCAGGTGCAGCGGCTGGCCGCGTCCCAGAGCCGCCACCAGCGTATTCAGCCACTCTGGACCGGAACCGGCCGAAAACTGGGCTGCCGTGATCGGCAAGAGCAGCAGAGACGAGGCAAAGATTGGCGGGATGACACCGGAAGAGTTCAGCTTGAGCGGCAGATGCGAGCTGTCGCCCTGGAACATGCGGTTGCCGACTTGTCGTTTGGGATACTGGATCGGAATACGTCGTTGCGCTCGCTCCATGAACACGATGACGACGACCACGAGCAGCATCAGCGCAATGAGAGCGAGCAGCATCACGGTCGATACCGACCCCGTCCGCGCCAGTTCGAACAGCGAGGCCAGCGCACTCGGCAGTGTTGCCACGATACCAGCAAAGATGATCAGCGAAATACCGTTGCCGACGCCGCGGGCCGTAATCTGCTCGCCGAGCCACATGAGAAACATCGTGCCGCCGACGAGGGTGATGACCGTGGTCAGGCGGAAGAACCAGCCCGCATCGATGACCACGCCGCCACTGGCTGCGCGCGTGCTTTCCAGACCTATGGCAATGCCGTACGCCTGGAACGCTGCCAGGATGACCGTCAGGTAGCGCGTATACTGGTTGATCTGCTTGCGGCCCTGCTCGCCTTCTTTCTTCAGCGCTTCCAGCGTCGGATTGATCGACGACATGAGCTGCATGATGATCGAGGCCGAGATGTACGGCATGATGTTGAGCGCGAAGA